>JBBSFB010000004.1:0-134387 GCA_038239145.1 Acidimicrobiia bacterium | reverse complement strand
TCGGGAGCGATCGGGCCTTCGGGAGCGATCGGGCCTTCGGGAGCGATCGGGCCTTCGGGAGCGATCGGGCCTTCGGGAGCGATCGGGCCTTCGGGAGCGATCGGGCCTTCGGGAGCGATCGGGCCTTCGGATGGGATCGGGCCGACGAGCTCGATGATGACCTCGCCGGCCCGGAAGAAGGTTTGGGTGGTTCCGTTGCCGGCGTCGCGCACACGCCGGACCTCGAGCCCGAGGTCGGCGTATGCGAGCGTCGTCCGGTCGGGATCGTCGGTGAAGACCACGAGGTGGTCGAGGAGCGTGGTGCCGTTCGGGTGCTCGGCCGGCTCCACCACGGGTTCCGGGCCGAGCGTCCAGCCCGATATCCCGGACGTACCGATCCCGGTCTGCATCCGCACGTGACCGATCCGGCAACCGCCATCGGTGTCGACGGCGAATCCGGCGCACTCCCACTCGGCCGCGTCACCGGCGACGTCGAGCGCGATGAGTACAGGTCCGCTCATCCGCCCAACTCCGCGAGCGCGTCGAGGCGGGGCAGGATGCGGTCACGCGTCCCGCCCGGAAGGCGCATAACGATCTCCTCGATGCCGATCGACGCGTAGTACTCGAGCTTCCCCGGATCGGGAATCGTTCCGAAGGGCACGATGCTCAACGTCTTCGGGTCGCGACCGCGCGCTTCGCAGGCGCGTTCGAGGTCCGTCATCGCGGCGCGCACCCCGGCGCCGCCGATGGGGATCCAGCCGTCGGCGTACTCGGCGACCTGCGCGAACAGCTTCGGCCCGGCCGCGCCCCCGATGAGCACCGGCGGCCGCCCGGTTGCCGGCTTGGGCCACGACCACGACGGCGCGAGATGGACGAACTCGCCGTCGAAGGACGCGACGTCGTCGCGCCACATTGCCTGCATCGCGAGCATGCGTTCGCGGACGATGGCGCGCCGCTCCTTCATTCCGACCCCGTGCGCCTCGATCTCGTCGGCGTTCCAACCGAACCCGATCCCGAACACGAACCGTCCCCCTGACTGTTGATCAAGGCTGGCGACGGCCTTGGCCGTCACGATCGGATCGCGCTGCGCCACCAAGCAGATACCGGTGCCGACGACGAGCCGCTCGGTGACTGCGGCCGCCATCGCGAGCGCGACGAACGGGTCGAGGGTCCGCTTGTACTCCTCGGCGAGCTCGGCGTCACCGTTCGCGGGCGGCGTCCGCCGGCTGATCGGGATATGGGTGTGCTCGGGCACGTACAGCGAATACAGGCCGCGCGCCTCGATCTCCCGGGCGAGCTCCACCGGGCCGATCGTCTGGTCGGTCATGAACATCGTCACACCGAACTTCACTTCTTGCTCCTCGCGCCTACGCCGGCTCGCCCGTCCGGAGGTGATTTCGGCCACACGGTAACCCTCCGATCGGCCAAATCGGACGTTCGCCGCGAGTCGGGTATCAGTTTCCGCTCAGAAGTATCCGACAGGACAGACAATGGAACGTTCACCCTTCCGCGCGATGGCGGAGGCTTTCGCCATGAGCGGTCTCGCGCTCGCGGCCCTGCTGATGCTGCGCGCCATGGGGATCCTCGCACCCGTGCCGGTCGGAGTGCTCGTCGGCGTCACCATTATGGCGCTCGCCATCAGCGCGATCGTGACCGACTCCCCGCGCGTGCGCGGCTGCCGATCAGCGTCCGCGTCGGGCTCCAGGCGTTCGGCACCACGTGTGTGATCTACGCGACGGGCTGGGGTTCGGTCCTCTCGGTCGGCTTCGTGTTCTGCGCGGCGCAGGCGGTGGCACTCGAAGGATCCCCGGCGGTGTTCCCGGCCACCATGTGGAGCCTCGTCTGCCTGGCGGGCGCGGAGACCATGGTGCAACTCGGGTGGGTTCCGAGCGTTCTCAGCGCGAGCCGGAGTCACGGCATCGCGATTCTGATGGGAGTCGGGCTCGTCTTCGTCAACCGCATCGTGTGGCTCAGCGCGCACGAACGCGAGCTTGCGACCGACGCCCTCGCGCACAGCGAAGACCGTTTCCGCCGGCTGCTCGTCAACGCGGCCGACGCCGTCGTCGTGCTCGATCGCAGTGGGATGATCGTCTTCGCAACCGAAGCCATCGAAGTGTTGACCGGTTACTCGGTCGACGATCTGGTCGGGCGGCGCGACGGCAGCATCTTCGTCCAGCCCGAGGATGTCGTGCGTGTCCACAACGCGAGCACGGGCGAAGACGGCGCTCCGAAAGCATTGCGGCAGGACATCCGGATCCGTCATCGCGACGGTTCGCGGCGCTGGTGCCAGATCTCGTTGACGAATCAACTCGACGACCCGGTGATCGAAGGCATCGTCGTGAACGTCCACGACATCACCGAACGTCGGGAAGCCGCCGCGAGCGTCGCCGCCGCCGAAGCCCGCTTTCGCACCCTCGTGCAGCATGCGGCCGACGGCATCATCATCCTGGACGCGGAGGCCCGCTGCCAGTACGTGAGCCCTTCCTACGAGCGCCTCACCGGTCGAAGCGAAGCGAGCCTGGTCGGCAATTTCGTCAGCCATTTCGTCAAGCCCGACGACGGTCCCGTCATCCGGACCGCGTGGACCCGAATGCTCGGGCACCCCAATGAGACGACGCGCGCGTTGGTGCGGGTCCGCCACGCCGACGCGCGCTGGCACTGGCAGGACATGTCCATCTCGAACCGCCTCGGCGACCCGACGATCGCCGGGATCATCCTCAACGTCCGTGACGTCACCGATCGCAAGGCACTCGACGACCTCCTCGCCGAGGAGTCGCGCATCTTGGAGATGATCGCGTGGGGCGAGCGGCTGGAAACGGTGCTCGAGAAGATCACCACGTTGACCGCCGAGTATTCCGAGGCCAAATACTGCCTGATCCGGCTGCTCGAAGGCGACGACCTGCGCATCGCGGCCGCGCCGGGCTTCCCCGCCGCGACGCTCGACCGCGTCTCCAGCATCGGCCTCGACGCCACCCTGTCGTCCGGGCTCGCGGCCAAGACACGCGACGAGATCTTCATCGACTACTCCGGCATACAGGTCGCCGACCTCCCGGTCGCGGTCGTCGAGACGGAGACGATCGTCAGCTGGTCCGTCCCGATCGAGCTGCCCAATCGTGACGCGGTCGCGGGCACCCTCACGCTGCTCTTCGACACCGCGCGCGTCGACCGCGATCGGAACCGGTCGTTGCTGGAGCGCGTCGTCTCACTTGCCGCCGTCGCGATCGAACAAGCTCGAGTCCGCGAAGACCTCGAGTACCGCGCGTACCACGACGAGCTCACCGGGCTTCCGAATCGCGCGTTGTTGAACGACCGCCTGACGCACGCGTTGCAACGCTCACACCGCGACGAGTCAGCCGTCGCGGTGCTGTTCCTCGACCTCGACCGGTTCAAGTTCGTCAACGACAGCCTCGGCCACGATGCCGGCGACCGTCTGCTGTCGCAGGTCGCGAAACGGATGCTCGACGGCCTGCGCGCCTCCGACACCGTCGCCCGCCTCGGGGGCGACGAGTTCGTCGTCATAGTCGAGGACGTGAAGAACGATCTCGAGGTACACGCCGCGGTTCAGCGAGTGGCAGCGCTCCTCGACGAGCCGTTCGAGGTCGATTCCGAAACGCTGTTCGTCAGCGCGAGTATCGGTGTGTCGGTCACCCGCGACGACGCCGATGCCGCCGATCTCCTCCGCGAAGCCGACGACGCGATGTATCGGGCCAAACAACGCGGCCGCCGCAGCGTCGAGTACCAGACCGCGCCGGGCGCGCCCGCCGCGAACAACCGCTTGGCGCGGGTGACCGGCCTGCACCGAGCGCTCGAACGGGACGAGCTCGTCGTCTACTACCAGCCCGTCGTCGACATCCGATCCCGAAAGCCGGTCGCGCTGGAAGCCCTCGTGCGCTGGAACCATCCCGACCTGGGTCTCATACCCCCCGGCGACTTCATCCCCCTCGCCGAGGACACCGGGCTCATCGTCCCGTTGGGGTGGCGCGTGCTGGAACACGCGCGCCGCCGACTCGTTGCCCGTCCCGACCTCGTGATCGCGGTCAACGTCTCGGCCCGCCAGCTCTCCGAAGCCGACTTCGTCCCCCGGCTCACCCAACTCGTCGCGCCGTTGCCTCGGGGCTCGCTCACCCTCGAGATCACCGAGAGCCTGCTCATCGACGATCCCGACAACACCGCGGCTACGCTCGCCGCCCTCGACGACGTCGGCATCCGGATCTCCCTCGACGATTTCGGCACGGGGTATTCGAGCCTTTCAAACCTGAGCACGCTGCCGATCCACCAGCTCAAGATCGACCGCAGCTTCGTGGCCGGGCTCGGTGAGCGACCCGAGTCGGAGGCGCTCGTGAGCGGCATCATCAACCTGGGTCACGGGCTCGAGCTCGAGGTCGTGGCCGAAGGGGTCGAGACCGAGCAACAGGCACGCCGTCTCGAACGACTCGATTGCGACTTCGCCCAGGGCTTCCTCTTCGGGCGGCCGGCAGCGTGGAACGAGTCCGACCCGACAGTGGGCGCCGATGCCGCGCCCACATCGTTCGAAGGACCCACATCACGCAAAGGAATTGTGCGCCAGTAGGGTTCGGCCCGTGACCGGGATCTGTGAAGGGCGCATCGTCATCGTCACGGGCGCGGGGCGCGGCATCGGCCGCGAGCACGCGCTCGCCTTCGCACGCGAGGGTGCGCGCGTCGTCGTGAACGACCTCGGTGTCGCGCCCGACGGGACCGGCGCCAGCAGAGGGCCGGCCCAGGACGTCGTCGACGAGATCCATGCGCTGGGCGGTGAGGCGACGACGAACTCGGACGACATCGCCGACTGGACGGGCGCGCAGCAACTGGTGCAGACCGCGCTCGACGCCTTCGGCGGCCTCGACGTGCTCGTCAACAACGCGGGCTTCGTGCGCGACCGCATGTTGTTCACGACCAGCGAGGAAGAGTGGGACGCGGTGATCCGCGTGCACTTGAAGGGTCACTTCGCGACGACTCGGCACGCGGCGGAGTACTGGAGGGCCCGGAGCAAGGCCGGCGAATCGGTCGACGCCCGTATCGTCAACACCTCGTCGGGTGCCGGACTCATGGGGAGCGTCGGCCAGGGCGCGTACTCCGCGGCCAAGGGCGGAATCGCGGCCCTCACCCTCGTCGAGTCGGCCGAGATGGGGCGCTACGGAGTGACCGCGAACGCGATCGCGCCCGCGGCCCGGACCCGCATGACCGAAGGCGTGTTCGCCGACCGGATGCAGCTGCCGGAGTCGGGATTCGACGTGAACGACCCCGCCAACATCTCGCCGCTCGTCGTGTGGCTCGGCAGCACCGAGTCGGCCGGTGTCACCGGACGCGTCTTCGAGGTGGAAGGCGGTCTGATCTCCGTCGCCGACGGCTGGCAGCACGGCCCCAGCGTCGACAAGGCCGATCGCTGGCATCCGGCCGAGGTCGGGGCCGCGGTCGAGAAGTTGCTCGCACAGGCCCCCGCACCCGCGCCGGTGTACGGCGCCCAGTGAGTTCGGCCCAGTGAGTTCGGCCCCGTGAGTTCGAAAAAGTGAGGCGTGCGCATCCCGCTCCCGCCGACGTGCAGGACCGTTGGCGCGCCGAACACGTCTGGACCGACGAGACCCTGCTCGACCGGCTCGAGCGCGTCGACAGCCGAGCACTGGCGATCGTCGACGGCGAGACCCGGCTGACGGTCGCCGAACTGCGCGAGTGCTCCGGGCGCGTCGCGAGCGCGCTCGCGGCCGGCGGCATCGGGCCCGGAGCCGTCGTCGCCTGGCAGCTGCCGAACTGGTGGGAGGCGGTGGTCCTCGCGTGGGCGGTATGGCGGTGCGGCGCGATCTCGAGCCCGATCACGCCCTCGCTCGGCCCGCACGAGGTCGGGTTCATCCTGGAACGAACCGACGCCGCCCTCGTCGTGGTACCGCAGTCGTTCCGCGGCACGGACTATCCCGCGCTCGTGCGCGCCACGGGCTTCCGGGGCGACCTGATCACGTTGCGCGGCGCCGAGCCCTTGCCGGAACGCACGAGTGCGGCTCCCACGCCGCCGGTGACCGTCGACGACGCCGCGGTCATCCTGTGGACTTCGGGAACGACGTCGGAGCCCAAAGGGGTCGTACACACCCATCAGTCGCTACGGGTCGAAGCCGACACGATCGCGGCCGCCCACGCGATGGAGCCGGGCGAATCACTGCTGCTGCCGATGCCCGTCACCCATGTCGCCGGCCTGACCTACGGGATCCTGCTTCCCGTCACGAGCGCGATCACCACGGTGCTGATGGACACATGGGATGCAGGGCGCGCGCTCGCGCTCGTAGAAGAGGAATCCGTCGCAGTCATGATCTCGACGCCCGTGTTCATGCGAACCATGATCGATCACCCGTCGTTCGCCGATTCCGACCGCACCTCACTGCGCATGTTCTCGCTCGGCGGCGCGGGCGTGGCCCCGGCGATGGTGCGCGAGGGCGCGACCGCATTCGATTGTTGGTGCAAGCGCACGTACGGCTCGACCGAGTACCCGACTCTCACGACCGGTCGCGCCGGCGACGAGCCCGAACGCGACGCCACCACCGACGGCCCACTCATCGGCGCGGCCGAACTGCGCATCGTGGATCCGCAGACCCTGCGCGATGTACCGCACAGCGTCGGGGGCGAGCTGCTGGCCCGCGGACCGGAGATGTTCGTCGGCTACCTCGACCCCGCGCTCGACGCGATCGCGTTCACCGACGACGGCTGGTTCCGGACCGGAGACCTCGCCGTGTACGACGGCGAATATCTCACGATCGTCGACCGCCTGAACGACATCATCATCCGCGGCGGCGAGAACATTTCGGCCCAGGAAGTCGAGGCGTTGCTCGTCACCCACGCCACGATCTCCGAGGCCGCGTGCGTGGCGATGGCCGACCCGGTGATGGGCGAGAAGGTGTGCGCGTTCGTTATCGCGAGCGCAGGGGCGACGCCGACGCTTGAAGTGGTGCGCGCCCATCTCGTCGACCGCGGTCTCGCCCGGTTCAAGCTGCCCGAGCGACTCGAGATCCGGAGCGCGTTCCCCCGTACCGCGAGCGGCAAGGTGCAGAAGTCGCCGTTGCGCGAAGAATTGCGCCATGGATGAGTTCCGGGAGTGGGTCCGGGCCGAGCTGACCGCGCGGTTGTCGCCCCGCTCCGGGCGCGAGACCACGTCGGTGCTGGGTGCCGGCTCCGACGACCTGTCGGCCGGACGGGCGTATCTCGAAGCGCTCGCCGGATCGGGTCTGGCGGTGCCTTCTTGGCCCACCGACTACGGCGGTCTGGGTGCAAGCCCCGACCAGGTCGGCATCGTGCGCGGTGAACTCGCCACGTTCGCCGTCCCCGACCTCTACCCCTACCTCGTCGGTCTGGAGCTCGTCGGCCCGACGCTGATCGCCCACGGCACCGCCGAGCAGTGCGGACGCTGGCTCCCGGGGATCGCGAGGGGCACGGAAATCTGGTGCCAGCTGTTCTCCGAACCCGGCGCGGGATCTGACCTCGCCGGTCTCTCGACCCGCGCGGCACGCCTGGACGACGACTGGCTCGTGAACGGCCAGAAGGTGTGGACGAGCCGAGGCGCGTACGCGCAGTTCGGTCTCCTCCTCGCCCGGCACGACGCCTCGGTGCGCAAACATCGCGGCATCACTGCCTTCGGCCTCGACCTGCGCGGAACGGGTGTCGAGGTCCGACCGTTGCGTCAGATGAACGGCGATGCACACTTCACCGAGGTCTTCCTCGACGACGCGCGTGTCGCCGACGGCGATCGGATCGGCGAACCCGGTGACGGATGGCGCGTCGCGCTCACATGCCTCTCGTACGAACGAGGCGCCTCGACTGCGGGTGGCGCGACCGGACTCCTCGACGTCGGTCGCCTCGTGGAGCTGGCGCAGGCTCGAGGACGTTCGTCGGAGCCGTTGATCCGCGACGCGCTCGCGCGTTTGATCGTCGAGACGCGCGTGATGGGCTACACCGCCCGTCGAGCCCGCGACACGGCCCGGGCCGGTCGCCCGGGTCCGGAGGGATCCGGGATGAAGGCGCGGGGCGCGGCACTCTTCAAGGCGTACACCGCCCTCGCGACTCGGATCCTCGGCGCCGACGCCGCACTGGACCCGCACGGCGAGTGGCAGACGCTCTTCCTCACCGCGCCGTCGATCTCGATCCGGGGTGGCACGGACGAGATCCAACGCAACATCGTGGGCGAACGGATGCTCGGGCTCCCCGAAGAGCCTCGCGTCGACCGCACGCTCCCCTTCGATCAGCTCCCCGGTTCGAGCACGCGGTAGAGCGCGCGTACGAGCTCTACGCTCCGGGGATCACCCTCGTTCACATTGAAGCGGAGATCGTTCATCACGTACGCGAAGGACACCCCGGTGTCGGGGTCGGCGAAGGCGAGCGAACCGCCCGCGCCTGCGTGGCCGAATGCGTCGGGTGGGTTCGCGGTGCCGAACGACCGGCCAAGCATGTAACCGAGCCCGAAACAACTCTCGGTCATCAGCACTTCGTCCTTTCCGCACGCCCGTTCTCGCGTCGCCCGGGCGACGGTTTCCGCGCTCAGCGTGCGGTGGCCGTCGATCGTCCCGATGCACGATGCGTACGCGCGCGCGAGTCCGCGGGCGTTGCCGATCCCGTTCGACGACGGAAGTTCTGCCGCGTGCAGCGCACGCGTGTTCCACATCTGGTCGTAGTTGAAGTGACCGCCCGGGTTGGAGAAGACACGCGCGAGCAGAAGATCCTCACCGAACGGCTCGAGCGCTTTGCGCAGGTCGAGCTTGGGCGGTACGAGTTCTGCGACCTTGCGCTCCAGTGCTTCCGGGAGCCCGATCCAGAAGTCGACCCCGAGCGCGTCGGCGACCTCTTCGCGCCAGAAGTTCCCGACGGTGCGATGCTGTGGATCGGAGCGTCGGATGAGCTCGCCGACGAGCCAGCCGTACGTGCGCATGTGGTAGCCGTGTTTCGTGCCCGGCGCCCAGATCGGGGCCTGGCGCGCGAGCGCATCGACCATCGGTCCCCACTCCAGGGTTTCTTCGAGCGTGAACTCGCCGTCGATCAGCGGGACGCCGGCCTGGTGCGACATCGCCTGCGCCACCGTGATCTCACCCTTGCCGTTCGCCGCGAACTCGGGCCAGATCGACGCGACGGTCGCTTCCGAGTCGAGCAGGTCGCGCTGCATGAGCAGGTTGGCGCACGTCGCGGTGACACCCTTGGTCGCGGAGTACACGAGGACGATGGTGTCTTCCTGCCACCGCACACCGTTCGTCGGCTCCGCGAGCCCACCCCAGAGGTCGACGACCGGCTGGCCGTCGAGGTAGATGCTCACCGCCGCACCGACCTCGCCACGCGTGTCGAAGTTCTCCGCGAACGCGTCGAGCACCGGTTCGAACTCGGTCGCGACATACCCGTCGATCGTCATGCGAACGAGTGTAATTCCGGTCGGAGAAACCTCGAGGTTGTCCGAGATTATCCCTTGTTCGTAGGGTCTTTTCTGGTAGTATCGAACACATGTTCGGTACGGTCGAGCGTCTCGGGGCGAAGCGTCGGGCCGTCGACGCGCTCGAAGCCGAATGGCTCGTCGAAGTCGCCGAGTACGACCGATCCCACGACTGGACTCTCGACCCGGGCCGCGTGCCGGATGGACCACGGTGTCGCGAACCACTACGTCGACCTCGCCCGCAAACTCGCCAAGCTTCCACAGGTCTGCGCCGCGTACCTCGACGGCGACATCTCCCAACGTCACGTCCAAGTACTCGCCAACGGCCAAACGCGGCGACGGGACCGACGAGAACGACTTCGACGCCTGCGCTCTGTACCTGTCGGAATCATTGCACGGCCGTTACGACCTGCGCGGCACCTTCGACACACTCACCAGACAGGTCCCCGCCGCCGCAATCGACGCCGAGAGGCGACGCGACCTCCAACCCGGCGACCCCCGTTGCACCGCCACCCGCCGCGTCGACGCGCTCACGAACATCTGCCGCCGGGCACGGTGAGCTCGGCGAAAGTCACGGCGTCCGCCCCCACCTGAGCGGCATCGTGATGCTCGACGACCTCGACCAAGTCACGGCCGACCACACCATCAAGGTCGGAGCCGAGCTGCGACCGGCACTGCCAACACCCCGGCTGCACCCGCCCCCCAAGCGACTGTCAAGCCCACCACATCTGGTGGTGGACCCGCGCCCACCAACCTCGAACACCTTCAACTCCCCTGCAGGAACCACCACCGCCAAACCCACACCCAACAAGCCCGAACCCGCGCCCGAACCCGCGGCCGAACCCGCGGCGGATAACCGAAAACCGCACGCACAAAGACCGCGCGTTGGCGCGCCCGGTCGGACATCATGAGCCGGTCGGACATCATGAGTTCGTGCGGTTCGGCAGTGAAGACGATCGCGACTTCATGATCCGACAGATGACCGCCGATGAATTGACGCCCGGCGCCTCGTCGAACTCAAGCCGGCGAACGGCCCGGCTTCTGGGCTCTAGTGGATCGCGGAACCCGAGCACTGACACGCCGCTTTCGCGACGGGCTCAGGCAGACTGGTCGGATGGACGAGCTCACCGCGGCGCGTGCGTGCGTCTTGAGACCGAAGTGTGCGAAGCGCTGGTTCGAGGCGATGCGGATGCTGACACGCAGCTCCTCTCGGACGACTTTCTCGGCGTCCATCCGAGCGGATTCGCCGATCGGACGGACCATGCCGGCCAACTGGCTCACGGCCCGACGGTTGCGCACTCCGCACTGAGCGAGACTCGGTTCCGGGTGTTGTCGGATGGCGCCGTCGTGGTGTCGTACCGCGCCGACTGGGAGAGACTCGCCTACGACCGTGTCCCGACGCCGGAGACCATGTTCGTCACGTCGCTCTGGTGTCGCCGCGGCCGACGATGGGAAAACGTCTTCAGCCAGGACACTCCCGCCGAGCGAACCTCCGCGACGTGACACGCACGTAGGGACATCCATCGGGACATCGATAGGCCCGTTCATCGTCGTCCTCTATCGTCCGGGCATGCCCGATCAAACCGCCACGTGGGGTGTGTTACCGCAAGGATGCCTGGAGCGCATCTTGGTGTGCTCGCCCCACTTCGACGATGCCGCGCTCGGCGCGGCCTACCTGCTCCTCGCCCATCCCGGATCGACGGTTATGACCGTCTACGGCGGACCTCCGGCGGCGTATCCCGACCCGCCGTCGGAGTGGGACGCGCTCGGAGGGTTTCGCAGCGGCGACGACGTGGTCGCGCTTCGGCGCGAAGAAGACCGCGCCGCGATGGCCGTCCTGGGCGCGCGCCCGTACTGGCTCGACTTCGTCGACCACCAGTACCTCGCACCCGACGAGCGCGCGTCGCCGAAGGAGGTCGCCGGCGCGATCGAAGCGGCGATCGACGACGTGAAACCCACCGCCGTGTTCCTGCCCATGGGCCTCGCCAACCCCGATCACGTCGTCACCCACGAAGCGGGCGCACTCCTCGCCGCGCACCGGGACGACGTCGCGTGGTTCTGTTACGAAGACAGCGGCTACAAACACATCCCCGGCATGCTCGCGTGGCGGATCGCCAAGCTCTTCCGGTCGGAGCTGTGGCCGACACCGATGTCGGTCCCGAACACGGTCGACGTCGAGGCCAAGCGCGCGGCCATCGAGTGCTACGTCTCGCAGCTCGCCCCGCTGAATCGCGATCACGCCCTGGCCGCCCGCATCGGCGGCGACGTGCCGGAACAGCACTGGGCCCTCGCCCCGCCCCCTCCGGGCTGGGAGCGCATGCGCGATATGTAGGCGCGCAACAGGCCGAACCCGTGGGATCATGCCCGCATGACGTACACGCACGGACATCACGAAAGCGTGTTGCGATCCCACCGGTGGCGCACGGTCGAGAACTCGGCCGCGTACCTCGTGCCCCGGCTCGTTGCCGGCGCGCGCGTGCTCGACGTCGGGTGTGGGCCGGGGACGATCACGGTCGACATCGCCGCCCGTGTCGACCCGGGACGAGTGACCGGGATCGATCCGTCGGCCGACGTGATCGCGCAGGCGCGAGGAGATGTGCCAGCCGCGGAGAACATCGAGTTCGCGACCGGCGACGTGTACGCCCTCGCCTTCGCCGACGCGACCTTCGACGTCGTCCACGCGCATCAGGTGCTGCAACACCTGCCCGACCCCGTCGGCGCCCTGCGCGAGATGCGCCGCGTCTGCAAGCCCGACGGCGTCGTCGCCGCGCGCGACAGCGACTACAGCGCGTTCACCTGGTACCCGCACGACCCGAAGCTCGTCGAGTGGTTGGCGCTGTACGACCGGATCGCCCGGACGAACCGGGGCGAGCCCGAGGCCGGGCGCCACCTCCTCGAATGGGCGCACGCGGCCAAGTTCCGCGACGTGGAACCGACCGCATCGGCGTGGTGTTTCGCGACGCACGAAGACCGCGCCTGGTGGGGCAATCTCTGGGCCGATCGCACCACCACGTCCGCCCTCGCCGAGCAGGCCGAGCGGGGCAGGTTTGCGGGCCGGGCCGACCTCGAGGCAATGGCCGCGGCGTGGCGAGCGTGGGCCGCGAACCCCGATGCCTGGTTCGCGGTCCTCCACGGCGAGATCATCTGCCACCCGTAACTACGGGAATTCCGAACGGAGTTCTTTCCCGTTCCCCCGCCGATCTGCTTCAGTTGTGATCGTGAAGCTGAAGGGGCGCAGCGATCCGGTACGCGTCGAGTACTTCGACGACGTCCGCCGCCGGCTGCTCGACGTCCCCTGGCAACAACGCCAACACCTGCTGACCGAGCTCGTGAACCGGCTCGACAACCTTCCGGGCGGAGTCGATCCGAATTCGATCCTGGGCGAGAGCGAGCACTACGCCCGGCTCATGCGCGAGTCCGCGGGATACGGCCCGACGCCGCCGCGCCGCTTCGCCTACATCCGCGCCTGGCGCCTCCGCCGCAAGCTGCTCACGGGCGCGACCATCGTCCTCGTTCCGACGCTGATCTTCGCCGCGGCCTTCGCGGCGCACTATCAGCCGCTCGCGGCGTACGCCCTGGGCGGGTCCTCGACCGCGCCGATCGTCGAATCGGACCGGGCGATCGCCGAATCGAGCGCACCGATCGGTGTCGTGTTCCGCCGATACGAGCCCGGCTCCGAGGTCGTCGTCACGACCGAGATACACAACCGCGGCCACGCGACCGCGACCGTCACGGGCGTCTCGATTCCGAACGGATTCCAACCCATTGTCGCCACCGGACTCCGCCGCGCCGCCGACGCGCAATCCATCGGTCTACCCGACCGCGGGGTACCGGTTCGGACCGTTGCCATAGGGCCGGGAGGTACCTCGTACATCTTCGTGATGATGAAGATGCAGCAGGAAACGCTCGGCGCCGGCGACTCGGCCTGGCAGGCGAACCCGACGCTGAACGTCGACGTGCTGGGGGTGCACCACCAAGTTCCGATCCAAGGTGGTGGGATCGGGGTGATCGCTCAGCCCTAAGCGGGCATCGCCAATCCGCCGTCGACCACCAGGGTCTGGCCGGTCACGAACTTGGCGTCGTCACTCGCGAAGAACACGGCCGCGCCCGCGAGGTCTTCGGGCTCGAGCGTGGACTTCATCGCCGTCTGCGCGGTCATGCCTTCGATGAAGAAGTCGGGGACGATCTTCTTCGTCGCTTCCGTCATCGTGACGCCGGGCGCGATGCAGTTGACCGTGATGTTCCAGTTCCCGAGCTGGGCGGCCATGAACTTGGTCAGGCCGACGATGCCCCACTTCGTGATCGAGTAGCTGTAGTTGCCGAGGCCGGTGAAGTCGTCACCGAACGCCGGGAACGAATATGCGTATGCCGCGCCCGACGACACGTTGATGATGCGCCCGTACCGCTGCTTCGCCATCACGGGCGCGGCGGCGCGCGCCATGAGCCACGCTCCGAACTGGTTGACCTCGAATACCTTCTTGAGGTAGTCGAGGCTCGGTCGAAGTTGTCGATGTCGTAGTAGAGCGCGGCGTTGTTGAGCAGGATGTCGACCGTCCCGAACGCCTCGACCGCCTTGTCGACGCAGGCTTGGGCCGACGTCTCGTCGGAGACGTCGGTCTGCACCAGCAGCGCGTCGCCCTGGCCCTCGAGCACGCTCATGCCCGCAGCCGCGCGCTCCTCGTTGATCTCAGCCACCACGACCTTCGCGCCCTCGGCGAGGAAGCGCTGCGCGTAGGCGAGGCCGATGCCCTGGCCGGCTCCGGTGATGATTGCGACCTTGTCCTGCAGACGTCCCACGTGCGCGTCTCCTACTTCTGTTGTCGAGAGCCCTATTTCCTGAGGCGGGCGATGAGGTTGAAACGTTCGGTCACGACGGGCGAGCCGTCGCGGGAATCCGTCCACTGGGTCTCCATGACCACGAAGGTCATGTCGGCGCTCTCCGACGACTTCTCGTAGATGTCGGTGATCGTCTGCACACCGTCGAGCACGTCGCCGGCGACGGGAGTTCGGTGGTACTCGAACTCCTGCTCGCCGTGCAGCACGAGCGCACCCTTGCCGTGCAGCTCACCCATGATGATGTGCATCGGGTTCCCGGCCCCGGCGGTTGGATCGGCGGGCTGATCACCGGCCGAGAGCGCCGACCAGTACGGCGCCGCGAACGTGAACGTCGGCGGCGCCGGCGCGTCGTCCCCGCGGTACACGGCACTGCGATCACCCACCGAAGCCGCGAAGTTCGCGAGCACGGAGCGCTCGAGCGCGACGCGCCACGCTCCCGTTTGCCGTCCGATCACACTCGCATCGACGGACATGCCCGCCTGCCCCTCGCCCTTGGCGTGGGCCGGAAAGCCCGCGCTACGGTGACGCCAACGTCAGTTTTCTGGTCAGCAGGGGGAACG
Source organism: Acidimicrobiia bacterium (assembly GCA_038239145.1). Taxonomy (GTDB): domain Bacteria; phylum Actinomycetota; class Acidimicrobiia; order IMCC26256; family PALSA-610; genus PALSA-610. The sequence continues at coordinate 119,603 of JBBSFB010000004.1, read as the reverse complement.
CGCAAATGGGCATGCTCGACGGCAAGGTGGCCATCGTCACCGGTGCGGGCAACGGTGTCGGACGCGGCGAAGCGATCATGCTCGCCGACCACGGCGCCAAGGTGGTCGTGAACGATCTCGGTGGATCGGTGAGCGGAGAGGGGTCCGACCAGCGGGCCGCGGACACCGTCGTCGACGTCATCAAGAGCCGCGGCGGTGAAGCCGTCGCCAACTACGACAGCGTCGCCGACTACGACGGCGCCAAAGGGATCATCGGATCCGCGGTCGACGCGTTCGGGCGCCTCGACATCCTGGTCAACAACGCCGGGATCCTGCGAGACAAGATGATGTTCTCGATGTCGCCCGAGGACTTCGACGCGGTCGTCAAAGTGCACATGTACGGCGCCTTCAACACGATGAGCCACGCCTCCGCGTACTGGCGCAACGAGTCGAAGGAAGGCCGCCAGCCCCGCGCCGCGATTATCAACACCGTTTCGAGCGCCGGGCTCCAAGGCCAGGCCAGCCAGATCAACTACGGCGCCGCCAAGGCCGGCGTCGCCGCGATGACGATCATCGCGAGCCTCGAGCTGAGCCGCTACGGCGTGCGGGCAAACTGCATCGGCCCCGGCGGCGCCACGCGCATGGTCGCGCAGGCGATGAAGATCGACGTGAAGAACCCCGAGGACTACACCGAGTTCGAGAACATGAACCCGGGAAACTCCGCACCGGCTGTGGTCTGGCTCGCCTCCGATCAGGCGCTCCACGTGACGGGCCAGGTGTTCCGCCTCGTCGGCAACAACCTCGCCCACTACCAGCCGTGGACGATGGGCGAACAGTTCCTCTCGACCGACAAGGAAGGCAAGCCGAAGCAGTGGGATCCGGCCGACATCGGCCGCATCGTCAACCGCTACGTCTTCCAGAGCGAGAACCCCGGGATCGACGCGCAACGGCGTTCATGAGCATTCCCGAATACGAGACCCTTCAGTACGACGAGGGTGACGACGGGGTTGCCGTCGTCACCCTGAACCGGCCCGAGGTGCACAACGCGTTCAACTCGCTGATGCAACGAGAGGTGCACTCGTTGTGGCGGTCGCTGCGGCGCAACGACGACGTGCGCTGCATCGTGCTTACCGGCGCCGGAGAGAAAGCGTTCTGCACCGGCATCGACCGCATGGAGCAGATGGGCGGCGAGGCCGACGAGACCACCGATCCGAGTGTGGTCGGCAGCGGCAGCACGCCGTTCATGTTCAACGATCCGGGCGACAACCTCGGCCCGAAATCGTGCGACCTCTGGAAGCCCGTCATCGCGGCCGTCAACGGAATGGCGTGCGGCGGCGCGTTCTACATGCTCGGCGAAGTCGAATTCATCGTCGCGGCCGAGCACGCGACCTTCTTCGACCCGCACGTCACCTACGGAATGACCGCGGCCTTCGAACCGATCCACATGGCCGGGATCACCCCGTTCACCGAGATCATGCGCTTGTCGCTGCTCGGCAACTACGAGCGCATGTCGGCGCAGCGCGCGTACCAGGTCGGCATGGTGAGTGAAGTGGTTCCCGGGCCCGATCTCGTCGCCCACGCGCGCGACCTCGCGGCGAAGATCGCGTCGCAGCCCAAGCTCGCGATCGAGGGCACCGTACGCGCGATCTGGTCGACCCGGGCGATGCCGCAGCGCGAGGCAGTGCGCCTCGGCTACGCGTACGTCGCGATGGGAACGAACCAGGAATCGATTGCGGAGGGTCAGAAGATGTTCGCGTCCGGCAAGCGCGTGGAGTGGAAACTGCGCTGATGGCGGGAACCAAACGAGTCGCAATCGTCGGCGCGGCGTTGTCCGACATCGGCCGCGTCGATACCAAGACGCCGTTCGAGCTCCACTACCAGGCCGCGTCGCGCGCCATCACCGACGCCGGCCTCACCAAGGACGACATCGACGGCTTCGGCTCGAGCGGCATGGGGATGCTCATGCCCATCGAGGTCGCCGAGTACCTCGGCCTGCGCCCGACGTGGGTCGACGGCACGGGTGTCGGCGGCTCGACCTGGGAGTTCATGGTCGAGCACGCCACCTCGGCCATCCTCGCCGGCCACACCGAAGTGGTCGTGCTCGCGTACGGCTCCACGACGCGCGCCGACCTGAAGGCGCGCCGGCGCACCGCGAACATCGGCTTCGGGGGCCGCGGGCCGATCCAATTCGACGTGCCGTTCGGGCACACGCTGATCTCGAAGTACGCGATGGCCACGCGGCGCCACATGATCGAGTACGGGACCACGTTGGAGCAGCTCGCCGAGATCGCGGTGAGCACGCGCTACAACGCGTCGTTCAACCCGGAGGCCTTCTACCGCGATCCGATCACGATCGACGAGGTCAACAGCAGCCGGATGATGGCCGATCCGCTCACCAAGCTGCACTGCTGCATCCGCAGCGACGGCGGCGGCGCGATCGTGCTCACCACCGAGGAACGTGCTCGCGATCTCGCGCAAAAGCCCGTGTGGGTGCTTGGCACGGGCGAGGCGACGAGCCACACCACGATGAGCGAGTGGGACGACTTCACCCGTTCCCCCGCCCACGCGAGCGGCAAGCTCGCGTTCGAGCGCGCGGGCGTGAAGCCTTCCGACATCGATACCTGCCAGATCTACGACGCGTTCACGCACATGGTGCTCGCGAGCCTCGAGGCGCTCGGGTTCTGCGAGCCCGGAGAGGGTGGCCCGTTCGTCGAAGACGGCAGGCTCCGGCTCGGCGGGGCCCTGCCCACCAACACCGACGGCGGCGGTCTGTCGCACTGCCATCCCGGCATGCGGGGCATGTTCCTGCTCGTGGAAGCGACCCGCCAACTCCGGGGCGAGGCCCACGGACGCCAGGTCGAGAACGCGGAGTTGGCGTGCGTCAACGGGACCGGCGGCTGGTTCTCGTCGGCCAGCACGGTCATCCTCGGCGTCTGAGCGTCACTCGGGAGTCGCGGCGAGCACCTCGGCGACCTCTTCGGGTCCGACTTCGCCGAGGATCGAGATCGTGAGCGCCGCGCCCAGCACGAACAGGAGCGCGCCGTTGAGGCCGTAAAGCTCGAGACCTCCGAACGCGGCGAGCACGATCGCGAACGACCCCACGAAGAGCTTGCGCCGTTCGAGCCAGCGGTTCACCGACCAGTCCCAGATCATGATCGCGAGGAAGCAGAGCGCCACCACCACTGCTCGCTCGAGCGTGTGCGCACCCGCGAACACGATGATCGGGAGCGCGCCGACGAACACTCCCGCGATGGGCAGGAAACTCCACAACGCGACCCACACCGCCAACGCGGCCGCGCCGGGCACGCCGGCGGCGCGGGCGACCGCAAAGGCCAACGTGGCTTCCACGAGTGCTTCCCAAAGCTTCACGCGCGCGAAGAACAGGCCACGGCGAGAGCCGTCGCGTATGACGAACGCTGCTCGGACCCGGACGTTCTCGTCCTCGATCAGGCCGAGTCCACCTTCGATCAGCCGACCGCCGTACAACACGAAGAAGATGGTGAGAATGAAGCCGGCGAGGAACGCCACGCTCTGCGACGCGGCCGACTCGATGACGGCCGGCGCGTCGCCGCCCGCAAGCCGCGCCGGGATCGCGTCGACGAGGTGCGTGACCCGCTCTTTGAGCTTGATCTCCCGGAAGAACTCGGAGTTCTGCTCGAGCTCGCCCGCACGCTGCGGCGCGGCCTGCTGCAGGCTGCTCATCGCGTCGGATACATCGTTGACGATCTTGTAGCCGACGAACCCGATGGCGCCGAGCATGACGAGCGCGGTGAGCAACACGGCGACGGCGCGGGGCACGAACCGGAAGTGTGCGAGCCAGTCGACGGCCGGGTAGATGAGCGCGGCGATCGCCGCGGCCGAGAGCACCCACGCGATCACCCGTTCGGCGTCGCGTGCGATCTCGAGGAACAAGAACGTGATGCCGAGCGCGAACACGAGCGCCAGCGCGGACCGAACCGACAGCCGCACCCGGAGCGTGCGCGCGACATCGACCATCGGCTCGTACGATACCGAGGTGCCGTCCCAACCCATTGGACCCTCGGCCGGGCCGGGCGACGGAATGACCGCCGACCCAACCACCGGTCCGACAACTGGTCCGACAACTGGTCCGGCAACTGGTCCGGCAACTGGTCCGGCAACTGGTCCGGCAACTGGTCCGGATGACCGTGCAACCACCGAGGGCTTCGATCTCGACCCGAGGTCGGCGATCCCGCTCGCGATCGCCGTCGCGGTATTCGTCATTGCGGTGTGGTTCATACGGTCGGTGCCGCGGACGCTGTCGTCGCTCGCGCTCGCATCCCTGTTCGCGTTCGCGCTCAACCCGCTGGTCGAGGCGCTGAAACGCCGGACCGGCTGGCATCGCCGCACGGCGGCCGGCGTGGTGATGATCGTCACCGCCGTCCTCGTCGGAGGGATTGCCGCGCTGATCACTGTGCCGACCATCCACGAGGTCCGAGACTTCAACAAGCAGATCCCGCGGACGGTGAAGGATCTCGGGCGGCTCCCGATCGTCGGGCCCCGGCTGCGGGAGGCCAAGGCGTCGGAGAAGGTGCAGGAGTGGCTGAACGACGCCCCCAAGCACCTGAGCGCCAACTCCAAGCCCATCGAGAACGCCGCGGGCGCGGTCGCCGATGGTGTGGCGGCAGCGTTGTTCACGCTGCTGCTCGCGATCACGATCCTGCTCGACGGCGAGTTCATCGTGGACGGAATCCGTCGGCTCGTGCCCAAGCGGCGACGAGGCGACGCCGATCGCATGGGTCGTCTCGTCTACCAGGTCATCGGTCGATACATCGCAGGCACGTTGCTCGTCGCCGCCTTGGCGGGGGTGGTGATGTTGACGGGAGCGCTCGCGCTCGATGTCCCCCTCGCCCCGCTGATCGCCGTGTGGGTCGCGATCACGAACCCGATCCCGCAGATCGGCGGGTTCCTCGGCGGCGCAGTGTTCGTCCTGCTCGCAGTGACGCAGGGCGCAGTGGTCGGAGTGATCGCGCTCGCGATCTTCCTCGTCTACCAGCAGCTCGAGAACCACGTGTTGCAACCCTTGATCATCGGCCGGGCGGTACGGCTCTCGCCCCCGGCGACGATGGTCGCGGCACTGGTCGGCGTGGCCGCGGGCGGCCTGGTCGGTGGGCTCTTCGCAATCCCGCTGCTCGGGGCGACGAAGGCGATCTACCTCTCGACCCGTTTCCCCGAGTCGGAGCTCGACGCCCCGGCCGAAGCACTCTCCGAATCGGCCTAACTAAGCCGCGATCGACGCGCCGAAGAACCCCCGGTGCACGAGCACGGTGACGGTGTCGAAGAGCGCGTCGGTGTCGAACTCCAGCTGGCGCGATACGAGGAAATACGCGAAGCGCTCGAGCAGAGCCATCAGCGCCGCCACCGTTGCCGGGTCCCCGCGCTCTCCGGCGTCACGCATCCGCACGCCGAGTGCGATCGCGATGTCGGTGAACGCGACGACGCCGAGCTCAGTCGTCTCCCGGTCCTCGACGTTTCCTTCCATCCACGCGCGGAGCACCGGGCCGAAACGCGCGTACGTGGAGAAGAACGTCTCGAGGAACCGGCGGAGCTCGGCCGCGCCGGCCTCGTCGCCGGTCACCTCGCCGAGGCCGCCCGCGAGCGCGCCCATCTCCTGCGCGCACTGGATCGCCAGGGCGCGCAGCAGCTCTTCCTTGTTCGCGAAGTACAGGTAGAAGGTGCCGTGCGACGTGCGCGCAGCACGGACGATGTCGTCGACGCGCGCGGCGTGGAAGCCCCGTTCGGCGAACACGCGCATCCCCGCATCGAGGAGCTTGCGCATCGTCTTGCGACCTTGGGCCCGCAGCTCGCGGGCCGCGGCCGGAGTGCCGGGCGGAACGGCGACATCGCGACGCCCCGTCGCCCGCCGAGACGACTTGTACGCTTCGGCCATGTCTCCCCCGGGCCTGCCCTGGACGATCGCGGAAGCTGCCCGCCGCTTCGCGGATCGTACCGCCTACGTCACTCCGGCCGGGTGGCCGCTGTCGTACACCGACATCGATCGCATCTCCGACGAGGTCGCGGTCGGGCTCGCGGCGCGGGGGGTTCGGGCCGGCGACGTCGTAGGAGTCGTCCTGCCCGCAGGCCCGGAATACCTCCTCACCTACGCGGCGGTGTCCAAGCTCGGCGCGGTGACCGCAGGGGTCAACGACCGCCTGTCGGAACGCGAGCGGAACGCGATCCTCGCCGTCGCCGGACCCCGCCTCGTGGTAACCGCCGACGCTCCTCCGGCCGACTCGGCCGAGACCGTCATGCACCGATATCGGGTTGCCGCGGAGTCTCCGCCCGAGCTCCCGGTCGACCCCGACCGTCCCGTCGCGATCATCTTCACGTCGGGCACCACCGGTCTCCCCAAAGGCGCGCTCTATTGCAACCGCCAGCTCGCGTTCATCACCCAGACCGATGTCGGTGACGCGTGGGGAGGCGGGGGCCGTTCGTTCAGCGGTACGTCGTTCGCGCACCTCGGCTTCATGACGAAGCTCGCCGGCAACCTGCAGCGCGGCGGGACGACGTTCATCATGGAGCGCTGGCGGGCGCGGCCCGCGCTGGAGCTGCTCGCCCGTGAACGCATGACCACGGTCGCGGGCGTCCCCACCCAGCTCGCGCTCATGCTCCGCGACCCGGAGTTCGACGGCTTCGATCTCTCCTCTGTGCAATACATCATCGCCGGCGGCGGTCCGGTCACACCCGGGCTCGCCGAAGAAGCACGCCGACGCTTCGGCGCACTGCTCGCCACCCGCTACTCGTGCACCGAAGCCGGCATCGGACTCGGCACCGCGTTCGACGATCCCGACGAGGACGCGATCATCAGCGTCGGTCGGCCCCACGCGAGCGTCGAGCTCTCGTTACGCGACGCCGATGGCGGCGCGGTTGCCGGCGAAGAGATCGGCGAAGTGTGCCTGCGCTCGCCCGCCGTCATGTCGGGATACTGGGGCGACGAGGAACAGACCCGCGCTGCGTTCACGCCCGACGGCTTCGTGCGGACCGGCGACCTCGGTTGGGTCGACGACCGCGGCCGTCTCCGGCTCGTCGGGCGTAGCAAGGAGATGTATGTGCGGGGCGGCTACAACGTGTACCCGGTCGAGATCGAGAGCGTGTTGTCGACCCATCCCGACATCGCTGCGGTGGTCGTGGTGCCCCGGGCCGACGACGTGATGGGCGAGATCGGCGTCGCCGCCATCGTTCCCCGGGACCCGGCGCAACCGCCGACGCTGGCCGACCTCCGGGCGTTCGCGGGCCCCAGCATCGCGGCCTACAAACTCCCCGACGCGCTGCACGTCGTCGACGCGTTGCCGCTCACGGTCGGCGAGAAGATCGACCGCCGGGCGTTGGTGGATCAGATCGCCCAGCTCCTAACCTGACCCGACCATGGAGCTCGATCTCACCGCCGATCAGGAAGACTTGCGCGACTCGATCCGCGCCGTCCTCACCAAGGAGAGCCCGGTCGGCCTCGCCCGCCGGATCGTCGACGACGGTGTCCGCCCCGACGCGCTCTGGGCGACGCTGACCGGCCTCGGCTGGCCCGCACTCACCATCGCCGAAGCCGACGGCGGCATCGGGCTCGGCATGATCGAAGCAGCCATCCTCGCCGAAGAGATCGGCCGGGTCATAGCGCCCGGTGCCCTGCTCGCGACCGCGACGCAGTTCGTTCCCGCGATCCGCGAGGCCGCCACGGACGCACAGCGCACCCACTTCCTCGGCCCGGTGGCCGCGGGCGAGCGCTCGGGCGCCCTCGCGCTCGCGGAGCGGGGTGGTTCGTTCGATCCTGCGTCGGTGACCTCGACCTTCGTCATCGACGGCAACGAGGTGGTGTTCTCAGGAGAGAAGCGCTTCGTCGTGGAAGGCGACGCGGTCGACGAGCTGATCGTCGTTGCCCGCGCGCCCGGGTCGGGTGGCGACGACGGCGTGCACGCGTTCGTGGTGCCGGTCGCTGCGACCCGCACCAGGCCGGTGCACTCGCTCGACGGCAGCCTCCGGTTCGCACACGTCGAGCTCGACGGCGTCCGCATCGATCGCGACCGCTTCCTCGGTGACGGGAAGACCTCGAGCGCGTCGGCGTTGCGCCGGGCCGTCGAAGAGGCAACGGTAGCGACCGCGCTCGAGATCGTCGGCGTGTGTCAGGCGATCTTTGACGTCACCCTCGACTACGCAAAACACCGCGAGCAGTTCGGCGTGCCGATCGGTTCGTTCCAGGCGATCAAGCACAAGTTCGCCGACATGATCGTCCTGTTGGAACGGGCGCGGGCGACCGGCTACTTCGCGGCGCTGACGATCGCCGAGGACGACGCCCGGCGTACCAACGCAACGTCGGTGGCGAAGGTCGCGGCCGGTGATTGCCAGCAGATGCTCTGCAAGGAGGGCATCCAGATCCACGGCGGCATCGGCTACACGTGGGAGCACGACATGCACCTCTACGTGAAGCGGGCCAAGTCGTTGGAGCCGTTGTTCGGGTCGAGCAACACCCATCGCTCGCACATTGCCGACCTCCTCGGAGTATGAGGGCCGACCTGCTCGGAGTATGAGGGCCGACCTGCTCGGAGTATGAGGGCCGACCTGCTCGGAGTATGAGAGATCAGACCCGCAGCAAGAGTTCGGCGAGGATGTAGAACCCGAGGATCAGCGCGAGGCCGGTGTACATCGCGTTCTTATGCGTCTCGTAGATCACGTTCAGGCCGGTGTTGCCCCGCCCACTGATCTTGCCGAGCGCGTTCGCCTCGAGGACGACGAGCACCACGATGCCGATGATCAGGTAGATGACGCACTTGCCCGAGCTGATACCGCCGCCGAACTTGGGGCCGATGCCGTAGAAGTGGGCCGCACCGACCATGAACACCAACAGCGGCAGCGAGAAGATCGTGTTCTGCCGTGACGCCATCGCGCCGGCCCGGGCCGCGCCCGCAGCATTCGGGTTCGCCTCGCCCCCGGCCTTCAAGGTGCGGGCGTTCGCGATCACGATCTGCTGGTTGGGCCAGATGACCAGCCACACGTTGAGGAACATCACGAGGCCGAAGAGGATGCCGATCGCCAAGGTCGGGCCCGCGGAGCTGTGGACCCAGAAGTCCTTGCCGTAGCTGCCCTTGGGTGCAATCGCGATGATGAGCAGCCCGAAGACGACGGTCGCCGCGGCCGACCAGCGGAACCACCACAGCGCCCGCCAGGTGAGCTTGTCCAAGGCGTCGTTGCGGGAGCCTGCTTCCATCTCCGCGTACGCGGGTGTCTGGACGAAGTTGAAGAACCACAGCAGGCCCATCCACATGATCGCGACGATCACGTGGGCAATCTGGAAGGCACCGGCGGCACCGAACCTGCTGAAAATCTCCATAGCACGCTCCGAGTCGTTCTGAGGGGGCGGTCGAACGTACCAAACCTTTGGGCGTCCCGTCAGGGATCCCGACGGGTTACAGGTCGGGAACGTGCGCGTCGCCGGCGATCTCGCCGTCGCCCTCGATGGGTTGGCGCAGCGGGACGATCATGCCCGCGAAGTCGGAGAACGCGATGAGGTTGCCGAGATCGTCGCGGACGTGGCATTCGACCACGATGAGCTGACGACCCGCCCGCATCACCCGGGCCACGGCCCGCACGACCGTCCCCTTGGGTCGGCCGAGGTACCGAACGTGCAGGTCAGCCGTCACAAGGGTGTTCTCACCGGGCCGGAACGTGCCCGCTCGGGCGGCAGCCGATCCGGAGGCGACGTCGATCAGCGTCGCGAGGGCCCCCCCGTGGAGATTGCCCGACCCGTTGAACGCGCCCGGAGCGACGGGCATCTCGACGGTCACCGAATCGTCGTCGCCACCGCTGACGAAGTTCAGGCCGAGCAGCTGGTGCAACGGCGTAGAGGAGTGCGCAACCCGAAGGAGCTCGATGACGTCGTCGGAGAAGCGGCCGTACGGATGGTCGGCGGTGGCTTCGGCATCGTCGGGCATGGGATCACGCTATTCGGACGGGTGCGCCGACCACCACGCGAACAGCGCGGCGAGATCGGAGTCGAACAGCCGCATGTGCACCAACCGATCGCCGTGCGTCCACCACATCGCTGCCATTCCCGATTCGAGGCGACAGAGGTAGCGACCCACCGCGTACTGAGGCGCCGAAGCGATCGACCACGACCGCTCGTCGGGATGCCCGGACGCGCAGGCAGGCGAACCGGAACGTGGCGTCACGTGTGCGCCCGCGATCTTCCGAAAAGCCTCGCCAATGCTGCCCGGTGTGTAGAGCGCCATCTCTTCCGCTGCGCGTGCGGACTGGTTCGGACAGCGCACGTGCGGACGAGCGGCAGAGAGTCCGGTACACGCGGGCGTGTCGACCACTGCCACGTCGATCGCGTCCGCAGGCACGGCCGGCGTCGGAGCCTCAGGGGTGGCGGTGGTCGAGGTCGAAGTGGCGGTCGGCAAGACGGTCCCGACGAACGGAGGCACGACCGTGACGGCCGTAGAGCCGTGGGTCTGGTGCCCGGCGAGCAGCCATGCGCCGGCGAGCCCCGCGAGCAGCAGCCCCGCCGCGACCGGCCGGGCCCGTCCCCGACCGCTCTCGCCGGAGCCCACCTCGGGCCGCCCGAACTTCGCCAGGCGGATCTCCGGCAGGCGCTCCCGCAGCCGGCCGAATCTCGAATGGCGGTACGGCTTGTGCGGCCGGGGCGGCTCGTCGGTGAGGGCATCCCGGCTACGAGCTGACCAGAACTCCAGATTCGCCGCGCGTTCCGACTCGTCCATGAGGGGACCTTAGCCGAGCTGTCACTGTTTGACACAATCTCAGAGCACTTGATAGGTATGAGACGTGCACGAACCGCATCCCCGCCGGACCCCGTTCCTCGCCGTCCCGATCCTGGCCGCCGCGTCTCTTGCGGCGCTGCTCGTCGCCCGCCCGCACCTCGGGCACGCGACCTGGTCGGACGGCACCGACGTTGCGCTGGCTGCCGCCTGGACGGTCGCAGTCGCGGCGAGCGCGTGGCTCTTCGCCGTGACCGGCGCGTGCGCGCTCGCGCTCGGCATCGGCCGACCGTTGCTCGCCCGGAGACTCACGCCGGCACTTCCGGCCGGGATCCGCCGGATGGTCGAGGTTGCGATCGTCGCCGCGTGCGTCACGTTCCCCGCGCTCCCGGCCGGCGCCGCCACTCCCCCGACCACTCGTGCCCCCGGCGCCGCTGAGCAGCCCGTGGTGCGCGCGCCGATCGCAGTGCCGAAGCCCGTGCCGAAGCCGAAGCCGAAGCCGGCTTCGGCACCCGCAGCGGTACGAGCGCCCGCGATCGTCGATCACGTCGTGGTCCGCGCCGGCGACAACTTGTGGCTGATCGCGCGTTCCGTCGTGACGCGTGCATCCGGGAGCCGTCCGACCGACGCGCAGGTCGCGCCCTACTGGCGCGCGCTGATCACCGCGAATCGGGCGACCCTGCGCTCCGGCAACCCGAGCTTGATCTTTCCGGGCGAGGTCGTCGCCCTGCCCGCGCTTTCGGTGGTGCCGTAGCCTCCAACGCGTGAGCCAATCGACAGCCGACGACACACTCGAAAAGCCCGACGGACCCCTCCTCGTCGACCAGTTGCGCTTCATGGCGCGCACCGGTGGCGACCGGATCGCTTATGCCGACCTCGATGCCACGACCAAGATCACGTTCCGCGAGTGGGACGAACGCTCGAACCAGCTCGCGCGCTGGCTCGCCGATCATGGCGTCGCCAAGGGTGACCGCGTGGCCCTCTACATGGACAGCGACCACTGCCTGCACTGGATCGTCGCCTACGCCGGGATCCACAAGGCCGGAGCGGTCATGGTGCCGGTGAACACCCGCCTCTCGATCGACGAGGTCTTGACGATCCTGCGGCACGCGGAACCGAGCGTCGTCATCGCCAACGAGCGCCTGCTCGACAACGTGCGCGTCGTCGACGCCGAGCTGTCGCTCAACGCGATCCTGGCCACGACGGATTGGTCCGACCTCGACGCGTACGACCCGGCCGATGTGCAGGTATCCGTCGACGCCGACGACATCGCCGACATCATGTACACCTCGGGCACGACCGGACTCCCGAAAGGCGTGCTGGTCCGGCACCGCAACGTCGCCATGATCCCGAACACCGCGCCGCAATGGACGAACGTCGGCTGGTTGCACGGCGCGCCGCTGTTCACGTTCGCCGGCATGAGCTTCATCTTCAACCCGATGAAGATGGGGCTGAGCGGCCTCTATATGGCGAAGTTCGACGTCGACAAGTGGTTCGACGTCGTGGAGCGCGACAAGCCGATGATGATCTTCCTCGTGCCCGCGATGGCTGAACTGATTACCGCGAGCCCCCGCTTCGCCGACGCCGATCTCTCGGGGCCGATCGCGGTGTCGATCGGTAGCGCACCGCTCGCGCCCGCGACGTTGAAGAAGATGCAGGACCGCATGCCCCAGGCGTCGGTGCTGAACTCCTACGGGCTCACCGAAGCCGGGCCCGCGTTCATCACGATGCCGAAGGACGAGGCCGACAAGCGCATCGGCTCGGTCGGCAAGCCGATGGCGCCGATGGAAGTGCGCGTCGTGGATCCCGACACCGACGACGACCGCGCACCCGACGAGGTCGGCGAGCTGCTCGTGCGCCTCCCGGGCAAGCAGCGCGAGTACTACAAGGACGACGGCGCCAACGCGTCGTCGTGGACCGCCGACGGCTGGTTGCGCACCGGCGACCTCGCGTATCTCGACGCCGACGGATTCGTCTACATCTCCGGGCGGATCAAGGACATGATCATCCGCGGCGGCAACAACATCTACGCCACCGACGTCGAGGCCGTCATCCTCGAGCACGGCGACGTGCAGGAGGCGGCCGTCGTCGGCGTGCCCCACCGGGTGCTCGGCGAGGATGTCGGCGCGTTCGTCGTATGCAAGCCCGGCACCGCGTTGACCGACGAGCTGCTGCTCGCGTTCTGCGCGGAGCGCCTTGCCGATTACAAGCGCCCCCGGCACCTCTGGTTCGTGGAGGAACTCCCCCGCAACGCCACCGGCAAGGTGATGAAGCACAAGCTGCGCGAACAGCTCGCCGACGGCTGAGATGCACGGCGGAGCGAGGCGCTTGTAACCTCCCGCGTCCGGGATGCTGACACGCACGTCAGCTCGACTTCGGAGGCGATGGCCGTGGCACTCACCGAGCTCAAGGGACGCCGGCTCGGCACTCAGAAGGTGATGATCGAGCGCGGACCGATCCGCGTCTTCGCGCAGGCCCTGATGGACGACGACCCGGTGTATACCGGCGACGCCGCCCCGGTGCCACCCACCTTCCCGTTCGTCATGCCCTATTGGGGCTCGATGGGGGTCGGCGGCGCCGCCGGACTCCCGATCGAGAACCTGCGGGGCAAGGGGCGCGCCATCCTGCACGGTGAGCAGGAGTTCATCTACCACGGCGGCGACTGGCCCCACGCGGGCGACGTCCTCGTCGGTGAAGGCGTCATCTCCGACGTGTACGAGAAGGAGAAGAGCGCCGGCGGCAAGCTCGAGTTCTACGTGACCGAGACCACCTGGTCGAACGAGCGCACGTCGAAGCCCGTCGTCACCACCAAGTTCACCCTCGCCATCAACTGCAAGGCCGACGCGGCCGAGCCCAAGCCGCTCGCGCCGTGACGCCCCAGGAGCTGTCGGACCGGGCCGAGATCCACGATGTCATCGTCCGCTACGGCTGGGCGATCGACACCAAGGATTGGGACCTGCTCGACTCGGTCTTCACCGACGACGCCCACGTCGACTACTCATCGAATCCCGGTGGCAAGGTCGGCCCTTACAAAGAGGTGCGGGGCTGGCTCGCCAAGGTGATGACCGCTTTCCCGGTGACGCAGCACCTGATGTCGAACATCGACGCGACGCTCGACGGCGACAAGGCGACCTGTCGGACGATGGTCACCAACCCGCAGGGGGCGGCCACCCGCGAAGGCGGCCCCCACTTCTTCTTCGTGGGCGCGCGCTACGACGACGAGTTCGTGCGCACCGACGCGGGTTGGAAGATCGCCAAGCGGGTGGAAACCACGCTCTGGTTCCAGGGCTCGCTTCCGCCCGAGCTGTTGATGCAGCGCGACTGACTAACGCTCCAACAACATGCCCACGTTGTCGTGGAAGAGTCCGGGCGCGTCGGCGGGCGCGACCGGGACCACCGAGCCCGTGTAGTCGTCGAGTGGCGTCGCGGTGCCCTCGGAATGCGGAAAGTCGGAGCAGCACATGTAGAGGTCGCCGGTCTGGCGGATCAGCCGGGCCGGGAGCTCGTAAGAGAACGACGAGACCCGCACCTGGCGGCGGAAGTAGTCGCTCGGCCGCATCGACAGCTCGGCCAACGGGCGGCCGTTGAGCCGGGCGGTGAAGTCGGAGCCTCCGTCGAGCATCATGAGGAACATCGGCACCCACACCGCGCTGAGCTCGACGATCCCGATCCGCAGGCCCGGGTGACGGTCGAGCGTGCCGTTCAGGATCAGGTCTGTGCACGCGAGCGCGGCCGCGGTCCAGATGAACACCGAGTCGAGCGTGTTGACGAACGCATCGGGCGCATCCGTGTACCACGCGTCGGCGAACGGCTTGCGCTGATCGGCGACGTGGAACAGCGGGCGTACACCGTGCTCGACGAACGCACTCCACATCCGCTCGTGATCGGGGTGCGAGAGCGGACGACCGTCGACGAGCGCGGGCGCGACCATCGCCAGGTGCACACCGACGCGCTCCAACCGTGCGAGCTCGGCGAACAACCACGACTCGTCGCGCAACGTGAGATGCGCGACCGGGTGCACCTGACCACGGCCGTCGGTAGCGAGCGTCGCGCACCAGCGATTCCAGGCGGTCATATTCGCCGTGAGCGCGCCGAGGTCGGCGTCGAGGGTGCGTTCCCACAACAAGCCGAAGTTCGGGAACACAACGGCCCCGTCGACTCCCATCGCTCTGAGACGATCCGCACGCGCGCCTGCGTCCCAGTAGTCGCGGGGCAACTCGTCGTCGTACCGCGTCTCGGGCGGGAGGCCGGCCCGGATGCGCTGGTGCAACGTGCCGAGCGCGGAGGTCTCACGCGGCCGCTGCACGTCGGCCGGCGCCATCTGCTTGCCTCGCCACGTCACCCACGCGTAGCCGAGGTCGTCGTCGACGATCTGCAGCGCGTCGTCGCGGCGGCCGGGATCGATGTGATCGAGCCACATCGTCCGGGGCTCGTACATGTGCTGGTCGGAGTCGACGACGAGAGCCATGCCCGCATTGTTCCCCTACCCTGACGCTCATGTCATCCCGGCCCGATTTCGATCTCGACGCCGACGCGTACCGACGCCGGATCCGCATTGTCAGGCTCGAGCCCGGCGTCGTGGAATCCGACCTCCAGGACGACTTCCACCACTTCATCGTGACCCTCCGCCACGACGGCGAGAGGGTCGTGGCGATGGACGCCCGCTCGGAGCGCTGGCCCTGGTCGACGTGCCCCGCAGCCGCCGTTCCACTCCGGGAGCTCGCCGGAATGCCTCTGTCCCGCCGCTTCACCGCCGCGGGCAAATGGACCGACCCAAAGCAGAACTGCACGCACCAGTTCGATGCCGCGTGCCACGCGATCACCCACGCGGCATGGGAGCGGGAAGAACGCGTCTACGACCTCGAGATTCCCCTTCGCGATCCCGACACCGGCGCGTCGTATTGCCGTTCGTGGGTCGACGGCGAACCGTCGCTCGCCTGGCACGTCTCGTGGGAAGGCATCGCCGACGCGCAACCACCGTTCGATGCCGCGCCCTGGAAGGGCGGCTTCATGCGCTGGGCCGACGAGACGCTGCCCGAGGACGCAGCCGAGCGCGCGATCACCCTGCGCCGGGCGTGCGACATCGGGATGGGTCGGGGCATGGACCTCGACGGGGTCCCGGTCGCGAGTCAACTTCCCGTCGTCATGACCGGCGTCTGCCACTCCATGCAACCCGGCATCGTCGAGGTTGCGTTCCGCCACGTCGGTTCGATCCGCGACTTCGCGGCCGCGCCCGAGCTCCTCGACATCGACAACGCCTGAAGATCAACCCGGGTTCGGCGCCTCTTCGGTGACGTACGCGTCCGCG
The DNA here is from genome assembly GCA_038239145.1 of Acidimicrobiia bacterium. Taxonomy (GTDB): domain Bacteria; phylum Actinomycetota; class Acidimicrobiia; order IMCC26256; family PALSA-610; genus PALSA-610. The sequence continues at coordinate 103,595 of JBBSFB010000004.1, read as the reverse complement.
AAGCGCTTCATCGCTTCGAGTGCTTCCGGCGAACGTTTCCACGGCGAGACGATCATGCGGGTGACCCCGATCTCTTCCCAACGGCGCACGTCGTCGACGCACGTGATCGGGCCGCCGAGCACCATCTGGAACGGCACGTCCTCGCGGCCGTACTCTTTCAGCATCGTGCGCAGCGTCATGATCTGCTCGGTCGCCGACTCGAACGTGTGCGCCATGCCGATCCAGCCGTCGCAGAAGCGAGCCGCGCGCCGCAACGCAGGCTTCGACTCACCGCCGACCAGGATCGGCGGCCACGGCTTCTGCACCGGCTTCGGCTCGAACACGACTTCGTCGAAATCGAAGAACTCACCGTGGAAGGAGATCGTGTCTTCGGTGCAGAGCTGCTTGTAGATCTCCACCGTCTCGTCCACGCGCCGGCCGCGGGTTGTGAAGTCGAGTTGGGTCGCGATCCACTCCTCTTCGAGCCACGACGCGCCGATCCCGAACTCGAAGCGACCGCCCGAGAACAGGTCGACCGTCTGCACACCGCGCGCGGTCGTGAACGGGTGCCGTAACCCGACGTTGAACACGTGGGTGCCGAGCCGCACGCGCTCGGTCCGGCCCGCGAGGAAACCGAGATACGCGAACGCGTCGTAGATGGGCGCGTCCGGCGGCACCGGCGGGTGCTCCTGACCCGGATGCGGCGAACGCGACATCGCGCGCGTGAAGATCAGGTGCTCCGGGAGCCATACCGATTCGTAGCCGAGCTCTTCCGCCGCCATCGTCGCATCGAGATGAAAATGGGGATTGAGCGCGCCCAGGGCAATACCGAACTTCACGAGCCCACCTCTTCCCCTGCAGTTGTCCAGCTTCCGTCGGCGCTGCGGCCCCAGCCGCCCGCCGCGAGATTCCCACCGTCGACGTGGATCGTCGTGCCGGTGACGAACCGGCCGAGATCCGACGCGAGATAGATGACCGCGCCTGCGACGTCGTCGACGTGCCCGGCGACGGGCAGCGGCGTCTTCACCGGGAGCTCGCCGCCGATGCCCGGCGTCGGGATGACGTCGGGCGCGATGCAGTTCACGCGGATGCGGCGCTCGCCCAGCTCGAGCGCGAGCGACTTGGTGAGGCTCACCTGGGCCGCTTTCATCGCGCTGTAGATCGCGAAACCGGGCCCGGCGCGGTGGCCCTCGATCGAGGTGACGTTGATGATCGACGCGTGCCCGTCAACCGGCATGAGCGGTACTGCGGCCCGGATGAAGTTGGTGACGGCGGTGAAGTTCTCCGCGACGAGGGAGTCTTGACCCTTGTCGTTCACGTCGATGAACGCGGCCCGGAAGCCGCCGCCGGCGTTGTTCACGACCACGTCGATCCGCTCGAACGTCACTACCCACGCCCGTACCGCGTCGCCGTCGCGCACGTCGAGCACGGCACTCGTAGCCCGGCGGCCGACCGACTCCACGTCGGCCGCCGTACGCGCCAAACCCTCTTCGTCGCGGTCGCAGATCGCGACGTCGGCGCCGAAGCGCGCGCACGCGCCCGCCACGGCCGCGCCGATGCCCTGGGCCGCGCCCGTGACCAGTACGAGGCGGTCGGTCAAGAGCGCGCGGGACGGTGTGAGAGACATGGCCGACGGAGGCTACCGGCGACTACGGTCGACCCGCATGACGTACAACCTGACTGGGAAGCATGTCTTGGTTACCGGCGGGTCGGCGGGCATCGGCGCGGCGCTGGCCGAGGGATTCGCGAAGCGGGGCGCGACGGTAGGGATCTGTGCGCGCCGCACCGACCAGCTGCACGAGGTCTTGGAGCGCTGCCGTGTGCACGCCCCCGAGTCTCGAGCGTGGAGTGTCGACCTCGCCGACCTCGACGGGCTGGAGAGCTTCGCCCGCCGGGCCTCGGAAGAGCTCGGCGGCGTCGACGTGCTGGTGAACAACGCCGGCATCCCGAAGCGCAAACCCGTGTTCGAGCTCTCCCCCGAGATCGTCGAGTCGACGATGCGGATCAACTACTTCTCCCCGGTGCGCCTCACGTTCGCGTTGCTCGACGAGATCATCGCGAGGAGCGGCCGGTTGATGTACGTCTCGTCGGTCGCGGCGCGCCTGTCGCCTCCCGGCGAGTCCGCCTATTCCGCCACCAAGGCCGCCATCTCCGCGTGGGCCGAATGCCTGCAGGTCGATCTGCGGGACACGGCGGTGAAGGTGCACGTGCTCTACCCCGGCGTGATCGACACCGAGCTGTTCCACCTGCCCGACAACGACCCGCTCGGCACCACGGGCGTCGAGATGCTGCCCGTCGACGCGATCGTCGAGCCCGTCCTCACCATGATCGAACGGGACCAGCTCGAAGTGTCGGTCCCCGACTGGTTCAACGGCGTCTACGTGAGCAAGGCCGCCGACGTCGGCGGCTTCCTCGAGGGCACCATCGCGTTCGCGCGCTCCCGGCAGTAACGCGCCCGAGCCGGGACCGGCCGCTACTTGGCCGGGACGCCGATGGTCTTGGTCTCGAGGTATTCCTCGAAGCCGGCCACGCCGTGCTCGCGACCCTGGCCACTCTCCTTGTATCCGCCGAACGGCGAGTCGGGACCGAACCACTGGCCACCGTTGACGGAGATCGTGCCGGTACGGATCCGGCGCGCGACGCCGAGCGCCCGGTCGAGTGACCCGGAGCTGACCGAACCCGAAAGGCCGTAGCGCGAGTTGTTGGCGATGCGCACCGCGTCGTCGTCATCGTCATACGGGATCACGACGAGCACCGGCCCGAAGATCTCCTGCTGGGCCAGGGTGGAGTCGGGGTCGACGTCGATGAACAACGTCGGCTGCACGAAGTAGCCCTTGTCGAACTGCGTCGCGGCGCCGCCGCCGACGATGCACTTCGAACCCTCGGCTTTGCCCGTCTCGATGAGCCCGAGCACGCGATCCCGCTGACGGGCGTTGATCAGCGGGCCGGCCATGTTGTTGAAGTCGGTCGGGTCGCCGTAGGGGAAGCTCTCGAACGCGGCCTTCACCAACGCGACGCCCTCGTCGTAGCGCGAGCGGGGGAGCAGGAGACGCGTCGTGATCGCGCAGCCCTGACCCGAGTGCAGGCAGACCATGCCCGCGCCGGGCAGGACCTCTTCGAAGTTGGCGTCGTCGAGGATGATGTTCGCCGACTTGCCCCCCAGCTCGAGGAACACGCGCTTCAAGGTCTCGGCGCCCCGAGCCGCAATGTGCTTGCCGACCGCGGTGGAGCCGGTGAACGAGATCATGTCGACGTCGGGCGAACCGGTGAGCACGTCACCGACGATCGCAGGATCGGCGGACGTGACGACGTTGAACACGCCGGCGGGGATGTCGGTCTCCTCGGCGACGATCTTGCCGATCCACGTCGCCGCGTACGGCGTGTCGGGCGCGGGCTTGAGGATGACAGTGCAACCCGCGGCGAGCGCGGGCGTGATCTTGGAGAGGTTCAGCATGAACGGGAAGTTCCACGGCGTGATCGCGCCGACCACGCCGATGGGCTCGCGCACCACAATCCGATTCGAGTTCAGCCCGAAGAACTCGTGGTTACCGAGCTCGGATTCCCACTCGTAGTCGTCGATCTGGTCGATGTCCCACTGCATGTCCTCGATACACGTGTCCTGCTGGATCGCGAACGTGAGCCCGACCGGCGTCCCGACCTCGGCGACGAGCTGGGGCCGCAGCTCTTCCTTGTGCTTGTCGAGCGCTTCTTTCAGCTGCTGGAGGCACGCTTTGCGGAACGTCCGGTCGGTCGACCAGGTGGTCTCGTCGAACGCGCGCCGGGCTGCGGCGATGGCGCGTTCCATGTCGGCCGCGGTCGCGTCGGCGACCGGGCCGATGACCGTCTCGGTCGCGGGGTTCAGGTTGTCGTACGTACGGCCGCCCTCGGCCTCGACCAGCTTCCCGTCGATCAGCATCCGAGACTCGAAACCCAGGTCCGCAGCAGTTCCTTCGGCAGCGCTCATGTTCCCGTTCCCTCCACACGATGGTTCGACCAGAGTAGGCGTGTGGGTAGCGTCGTGCCCGATGCGCATCGCCGCGCTCGACCTCGGGTCGAACTCGTTCCATCTTCTCGTCGCCGATGTGCATCTCGACGGCACGTTCACGGCCGTCGCCCGGGAGAAGGAGATGCTGCGCCTGGGTGACGCGGTGGCCCGGCACGGCACGATCCCGGGGCCGATCGCGGACCGGGCGATCGCCGCGATCCGGCGGCTGCGCCAACTCGCCGACGCGCTGGGCGCGAGCGAGGTGATCGCCAAGGCGACGAGCGCGATCCGGACCGCGGCGAACGGACCCGAGCTGATCGACCGCATCGAAGCGGAGACCGGCGTCGAGGTCGAGGTCATCAACGGGAACGAGGAGGCGCGCCTCGTGTTCGCGGCCGTGCGCGCCAGCGTCGTCCTCGAACCGGCACCGGCGCTGTGCATCGACGTCGGCGGCGGAAGCGTCGAGATCATGATCGGCGACGCGACCGGTCTGCGCTGGGCAGTGAGCGTGCCGCTCGGTGTCGGCCGGCTCACCGCAGAGTGTGTGCGCGACGATCCGCCGTCGAAAGCCGACCGCGAGCGCCTCGATCAACGCGTACGCGCCGGTCTCGAACCCCTGGTCGCGGCGGTGCACTCGCGCCGACCCCGGCTCGCGGTCGGGACGAGCGGGACGCTGAACGACCTCGTGCGCATGGCCGTCGCCCTCCGCACCGGCGAAAAGACGCTCCCGGCCAGCACGAATGCGCTGCGCGCCGAGCGCCCCGACATCGAAGCCCTGCACGTCCGCATCATGGAAGCGAAGACGTCGGAGCGCAGGCGCCTGGCCGGGCTCGAGGAACAACGGCGCGCCGAGCTTCTCCCCGCGGGGTCGACGCTCCTCGTGACCGCACTGGAGCTCTTCGCTGTCGACGGGCTGCCCGACGGCCTGATGGCCAGCGACTGGGCGCTGCGCGAAGGCATCGTCCTCGACGCCGTCCGGAGCCACGACCCGAGCGACTGGTCCGACGACCCGCGCGCGATCCGGCGGGCATCCGTCGCGAGCCTCGCCCGCCGCTGCAACTCCGACGCCACCCACACCCATCACGTCGCCCGCCTCGCGTTGGAGTTGTTCGACCAGACGACCGCGCTGCACGATCTCGGCGAGCGTGACCGGGAGATGCTCGAGTTCGCCGCGCTCCTGCACGACGTCGGCCAACACGTCTCCCGCAAGGGTCACCACCGTCACGCGGCATACCTCGTCGAGAACGGCGAGCTGCGCGGGTTCGAACCGTCCGAGGTCGCGTTCCTCGCCGCGCTCGTGCGTCACCATCGCCGGGGTGACCCCAAGTCCTCGGAGGCTCGGTTCGCCGCGCTCGGCCCCGAGGACCGCGTCCGGTTGCGCAAACTTGCCGCTCTCTTGCGGGTCGCAGACGGCTTGGATCGTGGTCGTCGGGGCGGAGTTGAGGATCTCGACGCGTTTGTGGGTAAGGACCTTGTCGTACTGCGACTTTCCGCAGCCGATGACGCCGAGCTGGAGCTCTGGGGTGCCCGTAGACGACGCGAACTGTTCGAGAAGGTATTCACCCGGGAGCTTGAGCTCGTCGTGGGTGGATCTCGGGTGCCCGCAGACGTCTGACCTGCTGGAATGCAGTTCCCGACCGGGAGTGACCCAATGAGCCCCACCCGTAGAGAACTCGTGCGGGCGACCCGTACCCGCATCGTCGATGCCGCCGGGCGCCTCACCCGTGACCGGGGCGCGAGCGGCTTCAGCATGGACGTGCTGGCCAAGGAGGCCGGCGTGGCCCGGGCCACCGTCTACGAGCATTTCCGGTCGAAACGGGCGGTTCTGGACGAACTGGCCTCGTCGATCGCTCGAACGGTCACGATGGACGAAACCCGCACGGCAACGGCCGATCCTCTCGTCGCCCTCCGCGACGTACTGGGTGCGGTGTGCAGGCATTGGTCGGAGCACGAAGAACGCATGAACGGGCTGCGCACGCTCACCGCCCTCACCGGCGGCGATCAGGCCGGGGAAGGCATCGACGAAAAGCAGCTACGGCGCCTGGTCGAGGCGCTCGCCGCCGCCGGTCAGATGCGGTCGCACTGGACCGTCGACGAAGCCACCGACGCGCTCGGCGCGCTGACGTCGTACGCCACGTACGAACGCCTACGCCGTGCGCCCCGCACCTCGGAGCAGGTCGAGGGCGTGCTCGCGAAACTGGTGGTGTCGATCGTCAGTCCCGGCAGCGCCGCCAACGCGACCAACAACGGCAACCACTAAGCGAAGTCGACGAAGCCGAACTCGTCGCCGGCGGCGCGGAACGTGGCATGCACGCGCATACCGATGTGGACCTCGGCCGGATCGAGAGTGGGCATCGCCGCGATGACGCGGGCGCCGTCCTCGTCGAGGTCGACGGTCGCGACCACGAACGGGAGGCGCTCGTTGAACGGCGGCACACCGTTCTGGCCGATGACGGTGTACGAGTAGATCGTCCCGTTCCCGCTCGCGGTGACCCACTCGACCCCCTGCTTGCCGCAATGGCTGCACAGGGAGCGGGCGTAGTGCTGGTACCGACCGCAGTTGTTGCATCGCTGGATACGAAGCTCACCGCGGCCCGCGCCGACCCAGAACTCGCGGTCCTCGGCGGTCGGTCGCGGCGTCAACCATTTCGGGACGTCGGTCCAATCCTTCGGCTCCCAGGTGAGTGCCATCAGTTCGCCTCCGTACCGAGCACCACGGTCCCCTGAGTCGAGAGCCAGCCGCCACTTCCGTGCGCGACCGCGATCTCGGCTCCCGCGACCTGACTGTCGCCCGCCTCGCCCCGGAGTTGGCGCGTGGCTTCGCACAGCAGGAACAGGCCCCGCATGCCGGGATGGGTCGCCGAGAGGCCGCCGCCGTCGGTGTTCGTGGGCAGCGCACCACCGAGCCGCAGGTTGCCGCCGTTGTCGGTCACGAACGCGCCGCCCTCGCCTTTCGGGGCGAAGCCGAGGTCTTCGAGCACGACGAGCACCGTGTAGGTGAACGAGTCGTACAGGGCGACCATGTCGACGTCGGCAGGCGTGATGCCGGCGTCGGCGAACGCCTTCGGCCCGCTCATGGCGGCGGCGGTCCGGGTCATGTCGGCCATCGCCGCGATCGAATGGTGGGTGGTGCCGCCGGCCGCGCCCCGGACGAACACCGGACGGTGCGACAGATCTCGCGCCCGTTCCTCGGTCGTCAAGATCACGCAGCAACCGCCGTCGGAGATCACGCAACAGTCGAGCTTGTGCAACGGGGCCGCGACCGAGCGCGAGGCGATCACGTCGTCGACGGTGATCGGATCGCGGTACATCGCGTGCGGATTGCGCCCGGCGTGCTCACGGGTCTGCACCGCGATCGACGCCAGCTGTTCGGCGGTCGTGCCGAACTCGTGCATGTGCCGTTGCGCGGCCATCGCGTACGCGCCGACCAACGTGAGCCCGGTCGGGAACTCGTACGCCATCGGCAACGGCAACGCCATGCCGCCCCGGCCGCCACCACCACCGCCGGTCCCGAGCGTGCGTCCGGACGCCGAGAGTTGGTTGTTGCCGTAAACGATCGCGATCGTCGCCGCGTCACCGTTCTGGATCGCCCGGTACGCGTGCATCGCGTGGAACTCGAAGCTCGACCCGCCCACGCTTGACGACTCGAGCCACGTCGGGGTCAGCCCGAGGTACTCCGCCAGCGCGACTTCGTGCATCCCGCCGTACCCGGCGCTGGCGAGGCCGTCGATGTCGCCCTTCTCCAAGCCGGCGTCGTCGAGGGCCCGCCGGAACGACTGCGCCTCGAGCATCACCGCGCTCATATCGGCGGTGACGGGCCCGTCCGAGAGGCCGACTCCGACGATGCACACCGGTCTCTGCACGGCGGCAAGCTAGCGCGCGGTGACACCCTCGAGTCCGTAGCACTCGATCGCATTGGTGCCGAGGATTCGGGATTGGTCCGCCGGCGGGAGTGGTTCGATCCGCTCGCGGAGCTCGTCGACGACGCCGAGGTGGTACTCCGGGTGCGGGTAGTCGGAGGCCCAGAGGATCCGATCGGTGCCGAGCTTCTCCGCCACCGCGGCGACGTTCCACTCCTCGGGCTCGACGCTCACGTAGCACTGGCGGGCGAAGTACTCGCTCGGCAGCAACGACAACCAGCGCTTCTCGAGCGGGAACGCCTGCACCTGCTCGTCCATGCGCTCCAGCAACGACGGCACCCATCCGCCGCTCGACTCGAGGAACACCAGCTTGAGCTGCGGGAAGCGTTCGCAGACTCCGCCCATGAGGACGCGGCCCATCGTGACGATCATGTCGACCGGATTCCCGACGGCCTGACCGAGCGCAGACCCACCGTGGATCTCGTCCATCGCCATGTTCGTGACACTCGTGTTGTCGCTGATCTGAACCAGCCCGAACTTGCGGCATGCGCCCGGCGTGTCGACGTGCACCGCGGGATGGAAGGCGACAGGCACGCCGTGGCGCTCGCACGTCGACCAGAAGTCGTCGTAGACGTGATGGTTGAACGGCAGCTCGTCGACGTACGCCGACGGGCGCACGAAGACGGCGCGCAACCCGCGCGCCACCGCGTGCTCGACCTCCGCGCACGCGCGCTCGACGTCTTGGAGCGGCACACCGGCGACGCCGAACAACCGGGCCGGTTCGTGCTCGCAGAAGTCGGCGAGCCAGTCGTTGTACGCACGCTGGCAATCGGCGACGAACTCGGCGTCGTGGAGCGCGGGAATCTCGTCGCACGGACCGAAGAACATGCCGAGGCTCGGGTAGAGCACGACCGCGTCGATACCGTCGGCGTCCATGTCGGCGAGCCGGGCCGCGGGCTCGTGGCCACCGGGCCGGCGCAGGCCTTGCAGCAGGTCGAAGAATTCGCGCGGCGTCATGCCGACTGCGGCGGCCATCCGGTCCTGCAGCTCGCGGCCACCGCCGCGCACCTGACCACCCACGTGGATGGTCTCGTAGATCTCGTCGACCACCTCCTTGCGGGGCACCCAGTCGCCCCAGCGGTCGTGGTCGATGCGGTCGGCCGTCCAGACGTCGTTGACCTCCTCCATGATGTGGCCGTCGCCGTCGACGATGGGCGTGTCCCTGATCGAGGCGCTCGTCATCCGCCGATCATCTCGCGCGCCGACGCCGAGGGAAAGGGCTCAGCTCATTTGTAGAAGCCCCACACCTTCCAACCGTCCGCGAAGTGGGCGACGACGAGCGCGGTGTTGCGCGAGCTGTCCTGGGTGATGCTCGGGTTGAACAGTTCGACGCCGTAGCTCATGTCTGCGACGCGTGCGCCGCAGAACATCGGGACGTTCGTCGAGAACACCGCGCCGAACCGCCCGCCGGGTTCGGTCACGGGATACACCGCTTCCGCCGTTTCGCCGGTCCACCCGCGTGTGCGCCGGACGTAGTCCTCGGCGGCGCGACGCGCTTCGTCCTCCTCGTGCTCGCCCGGCGGCGGGGCGGTGATGGCTCGGGACGGGCATCCCGTCGGCACGGACGCAATCGTGCTCGACCACGCCGGCTGCGGGGGTGTGTCGACCGGTTGCCACGACTGGCCCCCATCGGTCGTGTGCTCCACCCGACCGTCGTCGGTCGCCGCCCAACCGTCGTCGGCCGTCGGGAACGACATCGACAGAGCACGTGGGGGAAGCGCGCTCACCGCCCACGAGTGTCCACCGTCGTCGGTGGCCCACATGTCGGAGCCGCTCCCGAGCCGCCAGTGCTTCGCGTCGAGAACCGCGAGCAGCGTCGCTTCCGTGGTACCGAGCCGCGTCGCCGGGCCGTTGCGTTCGGCCCACGTCGCACCGCCGTCGGTGCTCACAAGGAAGACGGACATGTCGAAACCGCCGACCGGGTTGCGCCCTTGGACGACAATCGTCGCACCGCGCACGGCGAGATGATCAAAGGACACCGCGACGTCGGCCACAGTCCGTCTCGGGTCCGGTACGGCGACCGAGCTCCACGTCGTCCCGCCGTCGGTGGTGCGCAACACTCCCGACTGCGTGATCCCCCATCCGTGGGTGGCGTTGACGAACTGCAACCCCCGGGTCGGCGCTTCGGTCGACACGAGGGCGAACTGCATCCGGCCCGAACCCGTGGTCGTTCGGTACAGCAACCCGCGCTTCGCGGCGCCGTGGTCGCCGACCGCGAGCAACCAGCCATTGTTCTTGTCGATGAACGTCAACTGCTCGGCGACCGCGCCCCCGGGCAGCGGCGGCAGGGTTTGGGTGACGGCGAGGTTCGGGCCGCCCTGGGCCGGGCGCAGCGTCAACCCGCCGTCGGCTGCCTGCACGAGGACCCACGCATCGGTCGGCACCGCCGCACAGGTGCGAGTGCCCGACGCGACCGTGCTGAACGAGCCCGACTGCCACGTGTGGCCGCCGTCGGCCGTGTGCAGCAACGGATCTCCACAGATCCATCCCTCGCTGGACGAGGTGAAGAGTGCGCCGTTGCCGTCGGCCGGTCTCGCCGCCGCGGCCAGAGCCGGTTTCGGTGTCGGCGATACCTCGACGCCGCGTTTCGCAACGTGACGGTTCACTACGAAGCCCGCGCCCGCGCTGACGACCGCGAGCACGACAACTGCAACTGAGACGCGGCGGAGCCGGAGACGGCGCTGACCGCGCGCGACGACGGGCTCCGCGCCCGCAACCGGCGCCGGCTGCTCGGCAGCCATCTCGGTGAGCGCCTCACGCAGTTCGTCAACGTGCATCGGGATGCACCTCCTCGATCGTTTCGATCTCTTCACCGAGATCGGCTTCCAGGCGCACGAGCGCGGCGTGCACCGTCGACTTCACCGTGCCGACCGCGCAGCCCATCGCGGCGGCGACGTCGACTAGCGGCAGGTCGGCGAGGTAGCGCAACACGATGGCGAGGCGCTGGCGCTCGGGCAGGCGCGCGATCGCGAGTCGCAGCGCCTCGCGCTCCACCACGCCCTCGGCGATGTCCATCGCGGTCGTCTCTCCCCTTCGACCGGCCACGGGGACGACGGTTGCGTCATCTCGACGCCGGGCCCGGGCCGCCTGGTGCACCGCGACCACGTAGACCCAACCCGCCGGGCGGTCCATCCGACCGACGCGACGCCAGTACACGTACGCCCGGATGAACGCCTCCTGAGCCGCCTCCTCGGCGCGCTGTGAGTCCCGGAACGCCAGCGCGAGGGCGCGGCATACCGACGGGTAGTTCCCGTCGTAAAACGCCGTGAACGAGACCGCTCGATTGCCCACTACGTCATTGAAGCCTCGCCGGGGGCGAAAGGTTCAGTGGCCGGCCAGCCGCAGGCTCAGTAGCGGTCGTATATTGCGGTCATGCGCATGGAAGACATGATCCTGGTCAGCGTCGACGATCACGTCGTGGAGCCCCCCGACCTGTTCGAGAACCACGTCCCCGCGAAGTACAAGGACATCGCGCCGCGCATCGAGCACATGCCCGACGGCACCGACAAGTGGCGCTTCCTCGACTTCGAGATCCCGAACGTCGGGCTGAACGCCGTCGCCGGGCGTCCACCGGAGGAGTACGGGATGGACCCGACGAGCTTCGAGGAGCTTCGCCCCGGCACGTACGACGTGCAGCAGCGCCTCCTCGACATGTCGGCCAACGGATTGTTGGGCTCGCTCAACTTCCCGTCGCTCCCGGGTTTCGCGGGCCGACTCTTCGCCGCCCTCGACGACAAGGATGCCGCGCTCGCGCTGTGCCGCGCGTACAACGACTGGCACATCGAGGAGTGGTGCGGTGCCGCGCCCGACCGCCTGATCCCGCTCGCGATCCCGCCCATATGGGATCCGCAGGCGTGTGGCGACGAGGTGCGCCGCGTCGCGAAGAAAGGTTGTCACGCGATCACGTTTCCGGAGAACCCGGTGCCGATCGGTCTCCCCAGCCTCCACACCGAGCACTGGGACCCGTTCTGGAAGGCGTGCAGCGACGTCGGCACGATCGTGAACATGCACATCGGCTCGTCGGGCCAGCTCGCGATCACGGCGCTCGACGCTCCCGTAGACGTGATGATCACCTTGCAGCCGATGAACATCGTGCAGGCCGCGGCCGACCTCACGTTCTCCCCCGTGTTCCGCAAGTTCCCCGACGTGAAGGTCGCGTTGTCCGAAGGCGGGATCGGGTGGATCCCCTACTTCCTCGAGCGCATGGACCATTCGTACAAGGCGCACAAGGCGTGGACGTTCGCGGACTTCGGCGCCAAGCTCCCGAGTCAGGTGTTCTCGGAGCACGTGATCCTGTGCTTCATCGAGGACGACTTCGGCGCACGCAATGCGCGCGAGATCGGCACCGATCACATCTGCATCGAGACCGACTACCCGCACAGCGACGCGATCTGGCCCGACGCGCCCGAGCGCTTGATGCAGGCGTGGGAGCTCACCGATCTGACCGACCACGAGATCAACCAGATGACGCACGAGAACGCGATGCGGTACTTCCGGTTCGATCCGTACGCGATCCGGCCGCGAGAGAAGTGCACGGTGGGGGCGCTCCGGTCCGAAGCGGTCGGGCACGACGTGTCGATCGTGGCCAAGGGCCGCCGGGTCGAGCACAACGAGCCCATGACCCTCGCCGGGTTCGCGCCCACCGCGTGAACGCGTCGCGCCCACCGCGTGAGCGAGTCTCGTTCCACGGCGTGAGTGGGCATGTTCGGCACAACCGAGCTTTTTGGGATACCGACGCCGACAACTACCAAGCGGTGCACGGCGGCGCGCTGGCGCGCGCGCCGCTGGCCTGGGGCGCGTACCGAGTGCCGGAGGCGGAGTTGCGGGTGTTGGGCGAGGCCGCCGACCTGGCCGGGCGCGACGTACTCGAGCTGGGATGCGGCGCCGCGCAGTGGTCGATCGCGCTGGCCGAGCTGGGCGTACGAGTCGTGGGACTCGACGTGTCGAAGCGCCAGCTCGCCCACGGGCGCAGGTCCGCGCCGCGGCTCCCGCTCGTACAAGCCAGCGGCGAGCAACTCCCTCTCGCGGATGCCGCCTTCGACGTCGTGCTGTGCGATCACGGCGCCCTGAGCTTCTGCGACCCCGAGATCAGCGTGCCCGAGTGCGCGCGCGTGCTGCGGGCCGGCGGAATGCTCGCGTTCTGCTGCACGCACCCGTTGCTGTACCTCACGTGGGATGACGAGCGCGAGCAACAGACCCGCAAGCTGCAGATCGACTACGCGGAGCTCGGCCGCATGCCCCTCGCGGAGGGAACGATCGACTGGGTGCTGCCCGCGAGCGACTGGATCCGCGTGCTGCGCGCCAACGGCTTCGCGATCGAGAGTGTCGTCGAGCTCTGCGCGCCACCGGGAACGTCGACCACGTTCGACGACTTCGCGCCGCCAAAATGGGCGCGCCGCTGGCCCGCGGAATGGATCTGGACAGCGCGCCGGCAGTGACCGCGCTCGACCGAACGGGCCCTCAGCGCATGATGAGCGAGTTCGCGAGCGCGCCGTAGAGGCGATCGGTCCCCGTTTTCGACGAGACGACGAGCATCACGAGGGTCGAGCCCGAAGCGACCACGAGCATGCGTATGCGGTAACCGTTCGGACCCTGGATCTTTCCTTCGATCGCGCGAAGGGTCCCCCGCATCGTCAGGCCCTTGTGGACCACCTTGCCGCTCACACCGCTGACGTCGCCGGTCAACGCGGCTTCGAGCACCTGATTCACCTGGCTCGCCTGCAGCGCGCTCGAGAACACGATGCTCACCGCGGCGATGGTGTAGTCGAGGTGCCCGACCGCGGCGGTGCTGACCGACGCGACCTGACCGTTCACGGTCGCGGTGCGCTGGTCGACTCCCGGCGCCTCGGGCAGCAACACCTGGAAGTTCCCGTCGGGCGAGGTGAACGGCGACCCGCCCCCGGCCACGTACGCACTCGTGCCCGCCGGGAGCGGGTCGGAGCGGAAATGCAGCAGCGCGAGTACGCCGCCCAGCGCGAGCGCGATCGCGAGCACGGCGATGCCGAGCCGCGTCGTCCTCGGCGAAGGGGCCGGAGGCGCCACGATGTCGACGGGCTGCCACTGCTCCCGTAAGGCGGGAAGCGGCTCTCCTGCCGGCGCCGGCGGCCAGGGGGCAGGGGCAGGGGCAGGGGCAGGGGCAGGGGCAGGGGCAGGGGCAGGGGCGGCGGGAAGGGGCGCGCCGCACCGACCGCAGGTATCCCCGTCGCCGAGCAGCAGGTAGCCGCACGAGCGGCATTTGCGCATCGACCGCTATCGGCCGATTCCGGCCGCCAGCTGAGTGCCGATTTCCGGTCCGCGACGCCGGCCCGTTGACTCAGCGGCGTTCGCCTCTTTCTTTCAGCGCCGTTCGAAGGTCACGCCGGCGGCCTCACGGTCCCAGGTGTTCTCGGTCGCACCCTCGTCGCGCAGCTGGTACTTCAGCACCCGGCCGACAGGGTTGCGGGGCAGGTCGGTCCGGAACTCGATGTAACGCGGAATCGCGAAGAACGGCACCCGGTCGGCGATCCAGCGGCACAGCTCCTCTTCGCTGACGCGCGCGTCGTCCTGCAGCACCGCGGTGACCTTCACGTCGTCCTCACCCAGTGGGCTCGGGACCGCGTGCACCGCGACGTCTTTGATCACCGCGTGGCCGAACAACACCTTTTCCATCTCGAAGCTGGAGATGTTCTCGCCCCGCCGCCGGAGCGCGTCCTTCTTGCGGTCGACGAAGTAGATGTAGCCGGCGTCGTCGATGCGGCCGAGATCGCCGGTGTGGAACCACAGGTTGCGCGTCGCCTCGACGGTGGCGTCGGGCCGGTTCCAGTAGCCCACGAACATGAGGTTCGGGCCCGTCGGCCGGCAGACGATCTCGCCGACCTCCCCCGCCATCACTTCGTTGTCGTCGTCGTCAACGAGCCGAACCTGGAACTCGTGCTGGTTCGGCTTTCCGGCGGCGCCCGGCGCGTTCGACTCACCTGCGTCGAGCATCGAGACGAGCGACGCCTCGGTCATGCCGTAGCCACCGCTGAAGGTCTTGCAACCGAACCGTTCCTGCCACAAGCGATCGGTGTCGGGCGGCATCGGTGCGGCCGCACACAGACGCAGCTTGTGGCCCAACTGGTCGGGGTGGTCGTCGGCGTTGGCGATGAGGATCGCGGGCGAGCCGAGCATGCTCACCATCGTGGCGCCGGTGCGCTTCACCTCAGGCCAGAAATTGCTGACCGAGAACCGGCGCTCGATCGCGGCGTGACCGCCGGTGAGCAGCGAACCGACGACGCACACCGAGATCGCATTGAAGTGAAAGAGCGGCAACGGTGTGAGGACGACGTCGTCGGCGGTGCGCTGCCAGGCGCGCGCGATCTGGTCGGCCAGGCTCACGATGTAGTTGTGCGGGAGCATGCAGCCCTTCGACGGACCGGTCGTCCCCGCGGTGTAGATGAAGCACGCCAGGTCGCCCGGCCGCACGTTGGTGTCGGTGACGGGCTCGTCGCTGCCCGCCGCGAGTGCATCCTGCCAGGAGACCACCGGCCGGGAGTCGATCACCGCGTCGGGCGGATCGACGATGACGCAATGCGTGAGTGACGGCGTCGTCTCCCCGACGACCTCAACCGCGCGCGACGCGAAGTCGCCTTGGAGGATGAACACCTTGGCGCCGGAGTCGGTGAGTTGGTGGCGGAGGAACTCGCCCTTGTACGCAGTGTTGATCGGCACCTGCACCGCGCCGAGCTTCAGCGTGGCGAAGAAGCTGACAACCTGTTCGGCCCGGTTCTCGAGCAGGGTGGCGACCCGGTCGCCGTGCTCGACGCCGATCTCCCGGAGCACGTGCGCCAGGCGATTCGAGGCGAGGTCCATCTCCCGTGCAGTCAGCTGCACCACGTCTTCGCCGCTGTTGGAGAAGTCGAGGTAAGGACCGTCCGGATTCGAGCTGAGGCGCTCGGCGAGCGCTGCGAGAACAGTGGTCTGCGGCCGCGTCATGGACGTGACAGTAGCGTCAGGAACGGTTCGGTTCCCCGGCCGCGATGCATACCGCGGCCGCGTTGCGGTCGCTGCTCTCGAACTGGGTGTCGAGCACCCAGGCCCGCTTCAGGTACAGGTGGACGTCGACCTCCCAGGTGAAACCCATGCCGCCGAACACCTGGGTCGCGACCTTGCCGTTCGCGATCGCGGCGTCGCCCGCCATCACCTTGGCCCCCCGCGCGAGCCGGGCGATCGATGCGGGCGTACCGGCTTCGTTGACGACCATCTCGTCGAGGGCGGCGCCCGCGCTGTACACGGCGGCGCGGGCGACCTCGGTGCGGGTCAGCATGTCGGCGAGGAGGTGCTTGATCGCCTGGAAGCCGCCGATGGGACGATCGAACTGGACCCGCTCCTTCGCGTAGTCGACCGCGAGCTCGGTGAGCCGATCGGCGAGGCCCAGCTGGAACGCGGCGGTCAGCGCGATCCCCGCGGCTTCGAATTGCGCGGTGTCGACGCCCGCGGGCTTCCCTCTGGGCAGGGTGTCGACCCGGGCGACCGGGGTGCACGGATCGAGCGGCCACGGCGACCGTTCCGCAACGAGGGTCGCGGGATCGACAGCTTCCAGATCGCCGCGCCCGGCGACGAGGAGCACGTCGAGCGCGTCGACGTGCTCGACCCAGATCGGCGGCCGGTCCATCACCGCCCCCGCAATCCGGCCGTCGCCGAAGAGGAGTGAAGTGACGAGCGGCCCGGGCACACAGAAGCGGCCCAGCTGCTCGACCACCACTGCGCAGTCGGCCCACGAGAACCCGTCGGCCCGCAACGAGAACACGCCCGCGGCCGCGAGCTCGTCGAAGAGCGCGCGGTCGAAGCCTTCGCGCACGCGTTCGATCGGCACCCGCGCCGCCAACATCGACGCGATCCCGTCGCGCAACGCGACCTGGTCGTCGGAGAGATCGAGATCCATTACCGCGGCTCCCGGGGCAGTCCGAGGATGCGTTCGCCGATGATGTTGCGCTGGATCTGCGAGGCGCCCGCAGCGATCGTGAGGGCCAGCGTGCGCAAGCGCTCCTCGACGTACTCGTTGTCGTCGACGTGCAGCGCGTCCCGGCCCAAGGCCTTCAGGCACAGGTCGCCGAAGCGTTGGCGCGCCTCGGAGTATGCGAGCTTCATGACCATCGCGCCCGCACCGCTCGTACCGCGCGTGGCCTGGGAGACGTTGCGCTTGGTGAGCGCCCACAGCGCGTCGAAGTCGGCGATGCTGCGCCCGAGCTCCGCGCGGATGTTGCCGTGATCGAGGTCGACGATCTCGCCGCGCGCGAGGTCTTCGCAGAGCCGGATCGAGTCGACCAACTCGCTCACGAACGCGGTGCCCCGTTCGTACTTCAGCGTCACGTTGGTGACGCGCCAGCCGTCGTTCTCGTCGCCCACGCGATTCGCCACGGGGACGCGCACGTCGGTGAGGAACACCTCTGCGAACTCGGAGCTGCCGAGCACGGTCTTGAGCGGCCGCACCTCGATGCCGGGTAGGTCCATCGGCAGGATCAACCAGGAGATGCCGCGGTGCTTCGGCGCTTCGGGATCGGTGCGCACGAGGAACTCGCCTACGTCGGCGATCTGCCCGAACGAGCACCAGATCTTCTGCCCGTTCAGCACGTAGTCGTCGCCGTCGCGATCGGCGTGCGTGCGCAACGACGCGAGATCGGAACCGGCGCCGGGCTCGGAGAACCCTTGGCACCAGACCTCGTCCCCGCACAGGATCTTGGGGAGGTGAGCAGCCTTCTGCTCGTCGGTGCCCTCTTCGATCAGCGTCGGGCCTGCGTGCAACGTTCCCACGAAGTTCACGCCGACGTACGGCGCCCGGGCCCGGGCGGTCTCTTCGTAGAAGATCAGCTGCTCGGTGGGCGACGCGCCCCGACCCCCGTACTCCTTGGGCCAGTGCAATCCCGCGTACCCGGCGTCGAAGAGCCGGCGCTGCCAGTCGGTGTCCCACTTGCGCCGTTCCGACCACGCGTCACGGGGCGGTGGGGGCGCCAGCGCGGGCAGTTCGACCTCGAGCCACGCGTGCAGCTCGGCACGAAACGATTCGTCGGCATCCGAATAGCGCAGCTCCACGAAGCGGGGAGTCTACGAGTGCCGGCCGCTACGACGCCGGGTCGCCACCCGGATTGTCGGCTCGCGATCCGTGCCGCGCGGCCACAGCGACGAAGGCCTCCCGCGTGTTCGCATCCCAGAGCCACGACTCGAGGTACAGCCGGTGCCCGTCGGCGTCACGGAGTTGGAGGCTGCGGCCCAAGAAGAACAGCTCCTGCCACCAGGGCCCGCCGTCGCACACGATCTCCGCGGTGGAAAGGTCGAGGAGCACCGGCCGCAGACCGATCCGGTAGGCGGACCGGCCTTCGACCACGATCTTCTGGCGGCACTGCAGCCAGAGCGTGAAACACATCGCGGCCGGGAAGAAAAGGGTGAGATCGCGCCACCCGAGCGCGAGCACGGCCCAGCCCGTCGCCGCGGCCAGGCTCCAGTTCGCGGTCCCCGGGCTCGGGCAGTACTCGCCGGCCGGGTTCACTGCACTTGCGCTTCCGTGCGCCACACCCTTGTTGTCGACCGACGTCGTGCCGACCTCAAGGCCCTCTCTAGGATCAGCGGCACCCGATCACCGACATTCGCCACCCGGTGCCCGATATTCCCGGCGCCGACATTGCCAGGAGATGCGCAATGCCCGCGGAGCTCCCCAAGATCATCAGCGTCGACGATCACGTCGTCGAGCCCGCGCACCTCTTCGAGCGCTGGCTGCCGGCGAAGTTCCGGGAACGCGGGCCGCACGCGGAACGCCGCGGCATCGGCGTCATGAAGCACATCGGCGGTGGCGTCTACGAGCAATCCTTCGACGAGACCGGCCCGAAGGCCGACTGTTGGGTCTACGAGGACCTCGTCTACATCAACAAGCGCCACGTGGCCGCGGTCGGCTTCGACCGCGACGACATGACGATGTCGCCCATCACCTACGACGAGATGCGCCCGGGGTGTTACGACCCGAAGGCCCGGATCGACGACATGGAGATGAACTGGGTCGAATCGTCGCTCTGCTTCCCGACGTTCCCCCGCTTTTGCGGGCAGACGTTCCTCGAGGCCAAGGACCGTGAGCTCGCGGAGGCGTGCGTGCACGCGTACAACGACTGGATGGTTGAGGAATGGTGCGGCGACAGCGGCGGACGCCTCATCCCACTCACGTTGATCCCGTTGTGGGACGCGCAGCTCGCGGCGGCCGAGGTCAGGCGTAACGCGGCCCGCGGCGTGCACGCGGTGTGCTTCAGCGAGATCCCACCCAAGCTGGGGCTCCCGTCGATCCACTCGGGCGAGTGGGACCCGTTCTTCGCCGCGTGCCAGGAGACCGACACCGTCGTGTGCATGCACATCGGTTCGTCGTCGCAGATGCCGGCCACCTCCGGCGACGCGCCCGTCGCGGTCGCGGCGACGCTCAGCTTCAACAACGCAATGGCCTCGCTCTCCGACTTCCTCTTCTCGGGCAAGCTCGTGACGTTCCCGACGCTGAAGCTCGCGTACTCGGAGGGACAGATCGGCTGGCTGCCGTACGTGTTGGAACGGGCCGACGACGTGTGGCGCGAGCATCGCGCGTGGGGCGGCGTGAAGGACCTTGTGCCCGAGCCGCCGTCGACGTACTACTACCGCCAGATCTACGGCTGCTTCTTCCGCGACCGGCACGGACTCGAGTCGCTCGACCGCGTGGGTGTCGACAACATCACGTTCGAGACCGACTACCCGCACACCGACTCGACCTGGCCCGACACCAAGGAGATCGCGGAGTCGATGGTGAAGGGACTTACCGACGAGCAGATCTACAAGATCATGCGGGGCAACGCGATCCGCATGCTCTCGCTCGACATCACGTGATCCAGATCACGCGCACTGGGTTCGGACGGCCGGGGTCTTCAGGTCGATGAGGTAGTCGTCGACCGTCCCGTCGACGCAGCCGTCGCCACGACCGTACGAGGTGTGGCTCGCACCCGCGGCAGTGATCAGTCGGCCCGACTTCAGCTGCGACGCGAGCGCCTGCGCCCACGAGTAGGGCGTCGCCGGATCGTGGACCGTTCCGACTACGACGATCGGCGGCGCGCCGGGCGCACGGATCGGCGCGGGCTTGCCCTCGGCCCGCACCGGCCAGAACGTGCACGGCAATCCGAGCCACACGGTCGACGCACCGAAGTGCGGCGCAACCTTGGCCGTACTGTTCGCGAGCTCTTGCACCGCCGCGGTCGTGGTCGGGTTCGGCGAGTCGATGCAGCCAACCGCGTAGAGTCCGGCCGTCTCGTTCGAGTACTTCCCTCCCGTCGTACGGCCGGTGTACGCATCGGTGAGCGCGAGCATCTGGTCGCCGACGCCGCGGGCTGCCTGCGCGAGTGCGGACGCGAGATCGTCGTAGCCGTCGGCGCCGGAATACAGCGCGCTCGCGACGCCGAGGTCGAACTCCCCCGACCCGAGGGTGCGGTGCTCACCTTTGACCACGGCCGGGATCGGTTCCTGCTCGACCGTGTGCGCGAGATCGGTGTACGCGGTCGCGGGATCGCCGCCGTGCGCGAACGAACATTTGGTGTCGGTCCGGCAGTGAGCGAAGAAGGCGTCGAGGTCGGCATCGAAGCTCTTGGCCTGGTCGACCGTGCTGGCGGCCGACGTGCGGGCTGGGTCTACGGCGCCGTCGAGCACCATCGCCCGCACGTGGGTCGGGTACATGTCGGCGTAGACCGCGCCGATCAGCGTGCCGTAGGAGAAACCCACGTAGTTGATCTTGGCGACACCCATCGCAGCCCGGATCGCGTCCATGTCGTGGACGGTGGCCTGCGTGGAGACGAACGGGAGGACGGCGCCGCTGTTCTTCGCACACGTGGCGACGAGGGCCCGGGACGCGGCCACGTTCTGCGCCACCGCAGCGGGGGTCTGCGGATCATGGTCGACGGCGTAGAACGAGTCGAGCTCGGTGCCGCACTGGATCGGCGCGCTGGCCCCGACCCCGCGCGGATCCCACGACACCAGGTCGAACGAGTCGCGGATTATCGCGGGAAAGAAGCTGTCGGCTTCGCGCAGGAAGTCGACACCCGAGCCACCCGGGCCGCCGGGATTCGTGAAGATGACCCCGAGCGGTTGTTTCTTGCGGGCCGGGAGGCGCGCGAGGGCGATGCCGATGCGGGTGCCGTCGGGCTTGCGGAAGTCGAGCGGGACGGACAGGGTCGCGCACTCGATCTCGGTGCAGGGCGACCACGCGATCGTGCCTGTGCGCTCGTTGCGGAGCGCAACGACCGGTCCACTCCCCGCACACGCGCCGGCGACAACGGCGAGGAGTACGACGACGACCGCGACGGACCCTCGCCGACCCATACCTCACCCTAGGCTGGTGGCGTGTTCCGGCTCAGCGCGCATGCAGATCCCGCGTTCCTCGCCGAGATGCTCTACGAAGCGGTGAACTGGCACGACGACGGGGCAGAGGAGCGACCGGCGCTCGAGAGCGTCATGGCCGTACCGGAGAACGCCCGCTACGTGACCGACTGGGGTCGCACCGGCGACTTCGCGTTGTACGCGCTCGATCGGCGTGACGAACCGATCGGGGCCGCCTGGTTGCGTTTGTTCACCGCGGAGCTGCCCGGGTACGGATACGTCGCCGATGACGTGCCCGAGCTCGCGATCGGTGTGTTTCCGGAATTCCGGGGCCAGCGCGTCGGCACGTTGCTCCTCGGTTCGCTGATCGCCCGGGCCGAGCGCGACCGGGTGTCTGCCATCAGCCTGAGCGTCAATCCCGCGAATCCGGCCAAGCGCCTGTACGTGCGCAACGGTTTCGAGGTCGTCAAGGACCACGGCACCGCCCTGACCATGCTCCTCGACCTCACCTGACCCCGAAAAGTCGCACCACAGTTGGTGGGGTTTTGGGGGCTTCGGTTCGCCAATGGGGCGGGTGTGAAGCGAGGATGCAGCAGTGCCCGACGAGCCCCTGGAGCCGATAGCCGCGGATGCGCCGGCACCGCCGACATTCGAGGGCCCGCACTCGAACGGCGCCGTGCACTACGACCCCGAGCCTCGGTCGAAACGCAAGCACGCGCCGTGGGAATTCATCATCCTCACGCTGTTCGTGTTGATCCTCTGTATCGGGATCATCCTCGGGTGGACCCTCGTCGGCTCGAAATCGCCGGAGAAGGTCGACACCACCTCGGCGGCGGCGGTCTCCGCCGCGTGTGACCAGGCCCAAACGAAGTTGAAAGACCTCCCCGATCCGGACCCCCGCGGGAACGGCACCGAGCGCGCGACCCGCATCCGCGCCGAGAACGTGCTCCTGCGGGCGATGGTGGCCCAGATCGTGACGGTGCACCCGAAGTCGTCGACGCAGGCGGCCGGGCTCGCGGGCTGGACGAAGGACTGGGCCCGCATGATCGACGCGCGCGTCACGTACGCCGATTCCCTCGCCGCGCTGGCAACATCGACCGACCCGAACGCGCGCGTGCAGTTCATCTATCCGGCGAGCAACGCCATCACGCCGATCACGACCAACATGGACGACTACGTGCGAGAGAGCACGCCGCGTCTCAACTCCTGTTTCACGCAGGCGCTGCAACTCGAGGTCGTCGAGGGGCCGCGCGACTACCAGAAGGTGACGTCATGACCGGAAGGCTCGAGGGGAAGGTCGCCCTCATCACCGGCGCGGGCAGCGGCATGGGTCGATCGGCCGCGAAGCTGTTCGCGAGCGAAGGCGCCAAGGTGGTCGTGACCGATGTCGTCGACGACGCAGGTCACGCGACGGTCCACGCGGTGCGCGCCGCGGGGGGCGAGGCCACGTACGTACGCGCCGACGTGGCCAAGTGGACCGACTGCGAAGCGATGGTGAAGCACGCGACCGACACGTTTGGTGCGCTGCACGTGCTCTACAACAACGCGGGCATCTTCCCCGCCGACGACGGTGGCGTCCTCGACACGCCCGAGTCGACCTGGGACACGGTGATGAACATCAACCTAAAGGGCGTGTGGCTGGGTTGCCGGGCCGGCATCCCCGCGATGATCGCGTCGGGTGGTGGGAGCATCGTCAACGTCGCATCGTTCGTCGCGCTCATGGGTGCGGCGACCGCCCAGATCGCGTACACGTCGAGTAAGGGCGGCGTGTTGTCGATGACCCGCGAGATCGCGGTGGAGTACGCGCGCCAGGGAATCCGGGCCAACGCGCTGTGCCCCGGGCCGATCCAGACCCCGCTGCTCGAGGAACTGTTGTCGGACCCGGCCCGGCGCGCCCGGCGCCTGGTGCACATCCCCATGGGCCGCCTCGGCCGGGCCGAGGAACTGGCGAAGGCGGCCCTCTTCCTTGCGTCCGACGACGCGTCGTTCATGACCGGCGCCTCCCTCGTCGTCGACGGCGGCATCACCGCCGCCTACGTGACGCCGGAGTAAATGGGCGTGACTCCCGAGTAAATAGGCTGGGCGGATGACCGCCCGAGGAATGTTGCAAACCGCGGAGCTCGAACAGTTCATCGACGCGGGCATGGTCGACACCGTTCTCGTCGCGTTCCCCGATCTCCAGGGCCGGCTCGTCGGCAAGCGGGTCACGGGTTCGTACTGGCGCGAGCACATGCACGCCGGGCGCGACCCGTTGCACATGTGCAACTACCTCCTCGCCGTCGACAGCGAGATGAACGTGCTGCCCGGCTACGAGTTCGCGAGCTGGGACCAGGGCTACGGCGACGTCGCGTGCCAACCGGACCTCACGACCATCCGCACGATCCCGTGGCTCGAGAAGACGGCGCTCGTGCTCTGCGACGTCCTCGACGAGACGACGGGCACACCGGTCGAGGTGTCACCCCGGCGCATCCTGCAACGACAGGTCGAACGGGCCGCCGCCGCCGGTTTCACCCTCAACTTCGCGAGCGAGCTCGAGTTCTTCGTCTTCCGGGAGTCCTTGGAGGAGGCCTCGGCGAAGGACTTCGCGAACCTCACACCCCACTCGCTCGTCGTCGAGGACTACCACATCCTCCAGACGACGCGCGACGAGTACCTGATCCGCGACATCCGTAACGGCATCGACGGTGCGGGCATCCCCGTCGAGTTCTCCAAGGGCGAAGCGGGCAAAGGTCAGCACGAGATCAACCTCGTCTACGCCGACGCGGTCGAGATGGCCGACCGTCACGTGATCTACAAGAACGGCGTGAAGGAGATCGCGGCGCAACACAACCGCGCGGTCACGTTCATGGCGAAGTTCTCGTCCGACGACGTCGGTTCGTCGTGCCACGTGCACTCGAGTCTGTGGTCGCCCGACGGCCGCGACGCGCTCATGTGGGACGCCGACGCTCCCGACCATCTCTCGCCGGCGATGCGGGGCTGGCTCGGCGGGCAGATCGCGTGCGGACGCGAGCTCGCGTGGATGTACGCGCCCACCGTGAACTCCTACAAGCGGTACCAGCCGGAGTCGTGGGCGCCGACCGCACTCGCATGGAGTGTCGACAACCGCACGTGCGGGTATCGGCTCGTCGGGCACGGCTCGTCGTTCCGGCTCGAGTCGCGCATCCCCGGCGCCGACGCCAATCCGTATCTCGCGTTCGCGGCCACGATCGCGGCGGGGCTGCACGGCATCGAACACGGCATTGATCCCGGTCCGCGCTTCAACGGCAATGCGTACGCCGCGACCGACGTCGACCGCGTTCCTGCGAGCCTCGTCGAGGCAACCGACGCGTTCGCGGGATCGCAAGTCGCGACCGACGCGTTCGGTGCCGGCGTACACGAGCATCTGCTCAACACGGCTCGCCAGGAGTGGTTGCACTTCAATCGGGCCGTCACCGACTGGGAACGGCGCCGGAATTTCGACCAATGGTGAACCCGTGCCCGTGATCGTGGCGCTCACGGGCCGTCGGCTCGGGCGGACCGACAAGTGGCCGTACTCGGGCGCGGCCGCGCTCCCCTACCGCTACGTCGACGCGGTGCTGCGCGCCGGTGGCCAGCCCGTCATCGTCAACGACGCGAAGGACCCCAAGGAACTCCTCGCCCGGGTCGACGCACTCGTGCTCACCGGCGGTCCCGACGTCGACCCCGCCCGCTACGGCGACAAGCCGCATCCGAGCGTCTACGGCGTCGATTCCGCCGACGACGACTTCGAATGCGCGTTGGCCGAGGCCGCCACCGCCCGTTCGGTCCCGACGCTCGCGATCTGTCGCGGCATCCAGATCCTGAACGTGGCCCGGGGAGGCACGCTGCATCAACACATCACCGAAGATCCCGGCGTGCCCGCACACGGCCAACCGGGTGTGGCGGGTGGCGCGCGTCAACACGAGATCACGCTCGACCGCGACTCGTTGCTTGCCGAGGTGATGGACGCGACCAAGGTGACGGCGTCGTGTCACCACCACCAGGCGATCGACACACTCGGCGACGGGCTGCGCGTCGTCGGCCGCGCCGCGGACGGCATCGTCGAGGCGCTCGAGCTCGACGGCGCGTTCCTCCTCGCGGTGCAGTGGCACCCGGAGGACACCGCCGACGACGACGCGGTGCAACAGCGCCTGTTCGACGGGATCGTCAGGCGGGCCGGAAGCTGATCAGGGCGGGCTGATCAGGTCGGGCTGATCAGGGCGCGCAGCTCGTGCTTCGGCACCTTGCCGCTCGGGTTGCGCGGCAGCGCGTCGATGACCTCGAGCCGCTCCGGGATCTTCTGCATCATCAGGCCGACGGCCTTGCAGTGCTCGCGCACGTCGATCATTGTCGGCGGGGCGCCGGGGTCCTTGGGCACGACGAACGCCACGACCATCTCGCCCCGGTCGACATCGGGGATGCCGAGCACCGCCACGTCGGCGATCTTGGGGTGGGTGTAGAGCACGTCCTCGACCTCTTTGGCCGAGACGTTCTCGCCCTTGCGGATGATGATGTCTTTGACCCGGCCGGTGATGAGGATGGCGCCGTGCTCGTCGAACCGACCGAGGTCGCCGGTCAGCAAGAACCCGTCGGCGGTGAACGCGGCCGCGTCGAGTGAGCCGTCGACATACCCCCGCATCACCTGCGGACCCTTGACCGCGATCTCGCCGTTCTCCAGGATCTTCATCGTGACGCCGCGCGTCGGCGTGCCCTCGGCGGTCGCCTTCGAGATGTCGGGGGCGTCGATGTCGGTCTGGGCGACGATCGGGGCTTCGGTCATGCCGTACCCGGAGGTGGTCCCGATCGAGCTCGGAATCACCTTCTTCAGCTCGTCGTGCAGCTGCGGCGGTTTCGTGGATCCACCGCTCGGGAAGTCGCGCACCGTCGAGTACGCGGCCGGGTTGGCGCGCGCCTCGTCGAGCAGCGCGGTGTGGATCGCGGCCGCGCCGTTGGCCAACGTCACCTTGTGCCGGCCGATGAGCTCGGTCGACGCCGGCGCGGTCCATGCTTCCATGAGCACCGCGGCCGAACCCGTGAGCAGGGGCGTATACACACCGATGATGATCCCGCCGATATGCGTGAACGGGAACGCGACGAGCGCGATGTCGTCGGCCACGACGTGCGTTTTCTCCGCGTACCCGATGGCGCCGGCCAACACCGAGCGGTCGGTGTGCTGCGCCCCCTTCGGATCGGCAGTTGTTCCCGACGTGTAGAAGATCCAGCGGACCGGATCGCGATCGGGTTCGTCGAACACCTCGGGCGCGGGTGGCAACGACGCGGAATCACCTTCGGGATTGAAGTGGTCGGCGACGAACGTGTGCATGTCGTCGCTCTCCCCGGCAACCTGTTCGGCCAACGCGCCGTAGTCGAACTTGTTCCAGGTCGATGGCGTGATCAACAGCTTGCAGTGCGTCTGCTTCGCAATGAACGAGACTTCGCGGTAGCGGTAGATCGGGAGCATCGGGTTCTGCACCGCGCCGAGCCGGCACAGCGCGCCGACAAGGACCGCCGACTCCGTCCACGTGGGCAGTTGCCACGAGACGTTGGTGCCTTCCCTGACGCCGAGTGCGTGGAGACCGGCCGCAGCGCGCTCGCAGAGCTCGCGGTACTGCGCGAACGTCGTCGTGCGCTCGCCGTCGTACAGCATGACGCGATCCGGGGTCGCGGCCGTGCGCCGGTCGACCAGTTCCCAGACGCTGCCCGCGTCGAGGATCATCGCTTCGGATGCCACGTACGTCATACCGTGATGCCACCGTCGATCGAGACGACCGAGCCCGTCATGTAGCGACATTCGTCGGACGCGACGAACGCGACCACGTTGGCGACCTCGGCCGGTTGCGAGTTGCCGAGCGGCGACATCGCCTTGCGCATCGACTTCCAGTCGGCGCCTTCGGGGAACTCGAAGAACGCCTCCTGCAGCGGCGTCTCCATGCCGCCGGGCGCCACGACGTTCGCGCGCACGCCCCGCTTCAGGTATTCGTCGGCGATGACCTTGGTCAGATGGATCACGCCGGCCTTCGACGAGCAGTACGCGGCGGAGAACGGCTGCGAACGGATGCCGGCGTTCGACGCGATGTTGACGATGTTCCCGCCGCCGTCGAGAAGGTGCGGGAGCGCGGCCTGGCACACGAGGAAGGTGCCGGTGAGGTTGACGCCGATGATGCGCTGCCATTCGGCAAACGGCACCTCGTGCGTGTTCGCGAACTTGCCGATCCCGGCGCTGTTCACGACCACCTGGGGCCGGCCGAGATCGCTCGCGGCCCCGGCCATCGCCGCCTGCACGGAGTCGGGGTCGGAGACGTCGACCTTGTAGGCCCGGGCGGTCCCACCCTGCTCGCCGATCTCCGCCGCCGCCTTCTCGGCCGCGTCGATCGCGATGTCGAAGCACGCGACCCGGGCGCCTTCCTCTGCGAGCTGGCGGGCGGTTGCGTGCCCGAGCCCCGATCCCGCGCCGGTCACCACTGCTACCCGTTCGTCGAAGCGTCCCATGACGGCGAACCTAACGCGCCTGCGAAGGGACCTTCCACGCGCCGGGAGATGGAGAGGACAACCGGTGGTTCAAAGACAGAGACCGCGCCCGGACGTGACCGACTGGTCCGGGAGACGCAGGCGCAGGCGCCGACAGAGGCGGAGAGGGGTCGAGCCATCGGGAAGCGGCCGTAGCCGGAGAAGACCCGTACATATGGTCAACGGCCCGCCGGTCTTCACCGGCGGGCCGTCGCGCGCTCTCCCGCCCCTTGGGGGGAAGGGGGCTCAGAGCGGTTCCGCTGGCATCATCGGCGCATCTGACGGCCGGATAAGGAATCCGGTATCGCTCAGGCCTCCATGACCGTGAACGGCACCCGGCCGACGACCTCCTGGTCGATCTCGACCTGCCACTCGTAGCGTCCGGGCGTGAGCGGGAGCCCGGCGATGTTCACGGCGAAGGGGGCGTCGAGGTCGCTACCCGGGGCGAGCCCGGCCGGTCGCCCGGCTTCGAAACGGCCCTGGAATTCCACCCTGGTCGCGCCGAGGCCCCCTTCGGGAGTCGGCAGGACCGGGTCGAGGCCGTCCTCGGTCACGAGGCGGGCCGCGAAATCGTGGGGGATGTTCGCGGCCTCCCACGGGACGGCGATCTTCACGGCCAGGCCCATGGTCACCGGCGCGCCGCGATAGATGCTCCAGCCACCCCCGAGCACGTAGAGCTTGCCCGCGACTTCTTGGGCGTGGTCGCACAGGAGCAGGGTGGTGTTCACCAGGCCGACGTTAGGCCAGCTCCCTCAGAGCTCGGTCGCGTAGTGGTCGGTGCCGGGGACCGTGGCGAGGAACGGGCTCGCGAACCCGGCGGTCGCCACCGTCGGCGCGAGCGCACGGAACGCGGCGAGGGGATCGCCGGCACAAAAGCCGATCACGAGGTCGTGGGCGGGAGGCTCGGCCTGCGACACGATCGTGCGTTCGAGGGTCAGCCCGACCGCGACCGGGACGTCGAGGAGCGGGACCGCATGCTCGTCGGCGGCGATGATCGCGCCGCCCAGCCCCCGGTCGAGCGCGACGATCGCCTCGACCGCGTTCGACTGCGAAACGGCCCGGTAGACGGCGGTGTGCACGTGGTCGCGGCCGGCAAACAACCGACCCTGCGCCGCGATCTGCTCCATCTCCCGCGCGACCCACTCGTCCCACTCGGCCTGTTTTTCCGGGAGCACCCATGCCACCGCGAGGTACGAGCCCCGGGCCGGGTCGCCGAAGAGGCGGCCAGGCGGGCGCAACTCCTTGCACGTACGGGTCGCGACGAAGCGGGCGCCGGCGAAGACCCCCGGGCCGGCCTTCACTGTGGCGGGGAAGTGATCGCGCTCGTACCAACGATTGAAGGCGATCGCCTTTCCGGGATGCGGCTCGATGTACGAGACGATCGCGGTGCCAATCTGCACGCCGTTCTCGACCTCACCCGGAAGTTCGTCGGGAGGTTCACCCGGACGTTCGCCAGGATGGGCAGTCGTCATGATCCGACCCGGTCCAGCACGCCCCACAGCACGCGTTTGGTGTGCGCGAGCGCAGCGGGCGAGTTCCGCGCGATCAACTCACCGAGCGCTTGCGCCTCAGCCTCCAGATTGTCCGGCTCCACGACCTGTGAACAGATGCCGAGCTCGTAGGCACGAGCGGCCGAGAGCCGCTCGTGCCGTCCGACGAACGCCATGCGGAACACCGACTCCATCGGCGACTTCTTCGCGAGGCCGATCGTCTCGAACACGGTTGCCTGCCCGACCGACACGTGCGGGTCGACAAACGAGGCGTTCGCCGAACAGATCACGATGTCGGCATCGGCGACGAAGTGCAGTCCCCCACCCGCACACACACCGTTGACTGCGGCGATCACCGGTTTCCAGACCTCGTTGTGCCACGACGTGAAGCGCAGCTCGAAGCGCTTGGTGCGGCGCGACTGCTCCCGCAACGCAGCCGGATCCCGGGCGAGCTGCGCCAGGTCGAGCCCGGTCTGGAAGGCCTTTCCGGCGCCGGTGTTGACGATAACCCGCACCTCGGGATCGTCGTCGAGGCGGCGCCAGGCGTGTTCGAGCTCGTCCATCATCCGCGCGTTCATCGCGTTGGCGGCCTCGGGCCGGTCGAAGACGATCCAGCCAACGGGACCCCGGCGATCCACTCGGAGTGTCTCGAACGACTGGGCGTATCCGTCGCGTCCGGGATCGGGCATGCGCATCCGGCTTTCGTCGTGTGGCAAGTTGTCGGCATGACCGATCAGCTGCCCTCGACGATACCGGGGCTCGTGGACCGCGCCGCCGCATCGTTCGCGAACACCGAGGCCCTCGTCGACGAGCGGGACCGGGTCACCTTTGCGGAGTTGGCCGGGCAGGCCGACCGGGCCGCGAGCGCGCTCGTCGCGACCGGGATCGCGCCCGGAGACCGGGTTGCGATCTGGGCGCCCAACTGCACGGAGTGGGTCGTAGCCGCGCTCGGGATCTTCCGGGCCGGAGCGGTGCTCGTTCCCCTGAACACCCGGTTCAAGGGGGCCGAAGCGCGCTACGTGCTCGAGCGGGCCGACGTGAAGTTGCTCTTCACCGTCACCGACTTCCTGGACACGAACTACGCGGCGTTGTTGCGGGTCGAGCCCGCGCCGGCAGACCTGGCCGAGATCGTCGATCTCCGCGGACCGGGGTGGATGAAGTTCCTCGGCCGCGACGACGGAGCGGCGCTGCCCGAGGGCCTCACCGGCGACGATCTCTGCGCGATCTTGTTCACGTCGGGCACGACGGGTCGACCCAAGGGGGCGATGCTCACGCACGGGGCGACCGTACGCGCGTACGACGCGTGGTCGACGGTCGTCGGATTGCGGCCCGGCGACCGTTACCTCGTGGTCAACCCGTTTTTCCATTCGTTCGGGTTGAACGCCGGCATCGTCGCGTGCCTCGTCAAAGGCGCGACGATCATCCCCCATGCCGTGTTCGACGTCGACGAGGTGATGCAACACGCGGCCGAGGAACGCGTCTCGATGCTCCCTGGACCGCCCACCGTGTACCAGTCGATTCTCGACCACCCGCGGCTCGCCGAGTTCGACATGTCATCACTGCGGCTCGCAGTGACCGGTGCCGCCGCGGTGCCGGTCGAGCTCGTGCGGCGCATGCGCGCCGAGCTCGGCTTCGAGACGATCGTGACCGGCTACGGACTCACCGAGGCTACGGGCATCGCGACGATGTGCCGCCATGACGACGATCCCGAGACCATCTCGACCACGTCGGGCCGCGCCATTCCCGACGTCGAGGTGCGTATCGTCAACGACGAGAACGCCGAAGTACCGCGCGGGGAGCCGGGCGAGGTCGTGATCCGCGGGTACAACATCATGCGCGGTTTCATCCACGACCCCGAGGCGACCGCGGAGGCGATCGACACCGACGGCTGGCTGCACACAGGCGACGTCGCGGTGATGGACGAGCGGGGATACATACGCATCACCGATCGCACCAAGGACATGTTCATCGTCGGCGGCTTCAACGCATACCCGGCCGAGATCGAGAACATGATCAACGAGCACCCCGCCGTCGGCCAGGTCGCGATCATCGGCATCCCCGACGAGCGCATGGGCGAGGTCGGGTACGCGTACGTCATCCCCCGGCTCAACGCGAGCATCACCCCCGACGAGCTGCGGACCTGGTGCCGGGAGAAGATGGCGAACTACAAGGTGCCGCGCTACTTCGAGATCGTCGACACGCTGCCGCTCAACGCGAGCGGCAAAGTGCTGAAGTACGAGCTGCGCGAGCAAGCCCGCGCCAAGCTCGGATAGCACGTGGCAACCAGGCCCGTCCCGGGGAAGCGGTGCGCGTGGGCGGAAAGCTCCGACCTCATGCGCGCCTATCACGACGACGAGTGGGGAGTCGCGTCGCGCGACGAGACCCACCTTTTCGAGATGTTGATCCTGGAAGGTGCCCAGGCCGGGCTCTCGTGGTCGACGATCCTCAACAAACGGGAGACCTACCGGCGCGCGTTCGACGGCTTCGATCCCGAGAAAGTCGCCCGCTACGACGACGCCAAGCAGGCCGCGTTGCTCGACGACCCGGGGATCGTCCGGAACCGGCTCAAGGTGAAATCGGCCATTGGCAATGCGCAGGCGTTCCTCGCGACCGCGGAGGAGCACGGCTCGTTCGCCGAGTACCTCTGGGCGTGGGTCGACGGGAAGCCGATCGTGAATCGGCCGCGCTCGTTGTCGGATCTGGCGACCCACACCGAGCTCTCCGACCGCCTGGGCAACGACCTGAAGCAGCGTGGCTTCAACTTCGTCGGCACAACGATCGTCTACAGCTACCTCGAAGCGGTCGGCCTCGTGAACGACCACGCAGTCGGGTGCCCGCAGGCACCGCCCGCGCGCCGGAGCTAGAGCTCGTCGAGCGGCCGACGGTCCTCGACGCGGGGCTGGCGACCAGTGCGCATCGGGCTCAGCGGCGCGTCGACCATCAACGTGCGGCGTACGTCGGCGTTGAGCGTCTGCAAGCGTGCCCGCCACGCCGCGAGGTGCGAACCGTCCCAGGCCTGCTCGTACTCGCCCCATGTCTCCCACGACGGGAGCGCCCAGATGACGATCGCTTCGCTATCGCTCATCATGGCCACGCGGTAGGCGCCCACGCACGTGAGCCCGAAGTGCTCCAACGCCGGCAGGCCGACCTCGACGAGCGTGTCGAGGAACGCCCGCACCGTGCCGATCGGGACGCGCACGATCTCGTGCGCATACACCGCGCCGCGCACACCCGCGAGGGTCAGCTGTTCGATCGTCGGGCTCCAGGGTTCCGGGACCACGATGCGGTCGAGCCCGCCGCGCCGCAACTCGGCCGCGGCCGCCCACCATTTGGCGAGCGTCGGGTCCTGCAGCGACGGTGAGCTCAACTCGTGCGAGAAGTTGGCGACGAGGCCGTCCCAACCGTCGAGCTCCCACAGGTTGACGACCTCGGGCCAGTTGCCCGTCGAGCCGACAGTTCCCCACACTCCGAAGCAGAGCATGTCGCGTTCTTCGCGCGCCGCCGGACACCAGTTCGCGGTCATGTGGTGCATGTACTTCGAACGGTTCGGACCGATGATGTCGATCAGCTCGTGGATGTACACCTTGTCGTTCACGACCGGGTTCGCGGGAGTCATGAGTGGACCTCGGCGATCGCTTCGCCGAACGCGGCGACGGTGTCGCAGAACTCGGGGGTGCTCGGCGCGGGCAGGTGGAACGCGAGCCACGTCACGCCGATCTCCGCGAGCGCGTGCGCCTCGGCGACGAACGCCACCGGGTCGACGATGTCGCGGTGACCCGGGTGCGAGAACGGCGTGAAGCACACATCGAGCCGATCCGGGCGGCCCGCGGCCTCCGCGCGCTCGTGCAGACGCGTGATCGCGCTTGCGAGCATCGCGATGTCGGTCATCGACGCGGTGTCGACCGCAGCCGCGGTGCGAGGCGTGGCCGGGAACGGGCTCCAGCCGTCGCCGTGGGAAATCGCGCGGCGGATCGCGGCGACCGAGTTGCCGCCGGCCCAGATCGGAGGATGTGGTTGCTGCACGCAGCGCGGCGTCACGACATTCTCCCAAGTTCGATTCTCCGAAGTTCGATTCTCCGAAGTTCCGGCGCCGGCCCAGGCGGCTTTCATCGCCCACAACGACTCGTCGAGCTGACGACCGCGTTCCACGAACGGTACGCCGAGTCCGTCGAACTCGGCTTCGAGGTATCCGACCGCGACGCCGAGAATGACGCGTCCGCGCGAGCAGGCGTCGAGTGTCGCGACCGCCTTGGCGGTGAGGTGCGGATTCCGGTACGCAGGGATGAGGCAGTTCGTGTGCAGGCGCAGGCGGCGGGTTGTCGCCGCTGCGAACGACAGCGCGACGAAGGGGTCGAGGGTCTCGTGCCCACCCGTCGTGAGCCACTCGCGCGACGGATAGGGATGATCGGTGACGAAGCACGCGTCAAAGCCCGCGTCTTCGATCTCGAGCGCGCACTGCACGAGCGCGTCCGGCTCTGTGACCGGGAGCTCCAGCGAAAACTTCATTCGGTCCGGGCGTCGGTGGTCGCCGGCTCCGGCGGCGCCCACTGCGCGTCGCGTTTCTCCGCGAATGCGCGCGGGCCTTCTTCCTGGTCGGGGTGACCCCACATGGAGACCAGCTCGGCCGCGCCCGCCTTGCACGCATCGGTGAGCCCGAGCTCGAGCGCGCTCCGCAAGGCCCGCTTGGTCGCGGCCATGGCCGCGGGCGAGTTCCGGGCAATCTTCTCGCCCAAGGCCTGGGCGGCCTCGCGCAGGTTCTCGGGCGGATCGACGATCTCGCTGATCATCCCGAGCTCGTAGGCCCGTTGCGCCCCGAGGCGTTCGTGACGACCGACGAACGCCATGCGCATCACGGCTTCGACCGGCATCTTCTTCATCAGTCCGATCGCCTCGATCGACACGACCTGGCCGATCGACACGTGCGGATCGAAGAACTGCGCGTCCGATGCCGCGATCACGATGTCGGCATCGGCGATCCAGTGGAATCCTCCACCCGCACAGATGCCGTTCACTGCCGTGATGACGGGCTTCCACACGTCGTTGTGCCACGACGTGAAGTGGAAGTCGAACTTCTCTACCGACTCGCGATACCGCTGCATGCCGGCACCGTCGGTTGCGATCTCGGTGACGTCGACCCCGGTCTGGAATGCACGACCGGCGCCGGTGTGCACGATGACTCGCACGTCCGGGTCGGCGTCGAGCGCGCGCCATGCGTGCTCGAACTCGTCGCGCATCAGCGCGTTCATCGCGTTGAGCTGGTCGGGCCGGTTGTTGATCAGCCAGCCGACCGGGCCCTTGCGTTCGAGCAACAGCGTTTCAAGATGGACATCTTCGAGTCTCGGGTATTCCACGTGCGTCGTCAGCTCCTCGGGACTTCGCGCCAGGGCGCACCCTGCCACGGATCGGGCTCGCGCGGCAGACCGAGCACGCGCTCACCCACGATGTTCTTGTTGACCTCGGTGGTGCCGCCCTCGATGGTGTTCGCCCGGCTGCGCAGCATTCCTCGTACCTCGAGCGGGAGGTTGGCCCCCGGCCACGCCATTGCGCCGGGGCCGAGGAGATCGGTCGCGAGGAGTTGGATGCGTTGGTTGAGCGCGCCCTGGTGCACCTTGCCGACCGAGCTCTCGGGCCCGGGCGCGCGGCCGGCCTTCATCTGGGCCCGCGTGCGCTGGTTCGTCCATGCGCGAATCTGTTCCTCGCTGTAGACGCGCGTGAGCCGCTGACGAACGAGCGGATCGCGGTCGCGACCCGAAGCTCGCGCCAACTCCAGCAGGTGTTCCACACCACGGCCACCGATCCGGTCGACGCCGCCCGAGCCCGATGCACCGGAGACCATCGCGCGCTCACCGGAGAGCGTGGCGTTCGCGACCTTCCACCCCTGCCCGACCTCACCGATCCGGTACGCGTCGGGAACGAGTGCATGGTCGAGGAAGACCTCGTTGAAGTCGACCTCTCCGCCGATGTGGCGAAGCGGGCGCACCTCGACGCCGGCCTGGTGCAGATCGATCAGGAAGTACGTGATCCCCTGGCGTTTGGGCGCGTCGGGCTCCGTACGCGCGAGCAGGATCGCGAAGTCGGAGAAGTGCGCCCACGTGCTCCATACTTTCTGACCGGTGACGATCCACGTATCGCCGTCGAGCACGGCCCGGGTGGCGAGGGACGCGAGATCGGAGCCGGCGCCGGGCTCGCTGAAGAGCTGGCACCACTTCTCCTCGTTGCGCACCATCGGCGGTAGGAAACGGAGCCGCTGCCCCTCGGTGCCGAACGCGTAGAGCGCGGGCGCGGTGTTGTTCAGTCCCAGCGGGTTGAGCCGGCCGAGGTTGAACGGTTGCAACTCACCGTCGACGGCGCGTGCAGTGACGGGCGCAAGATCGAGCCCGCCGTACGCGACCGGCCACGTGGGCACGACGAGTCCGGACTCCGCGAACACCGGGTACCACTCCTCGTACGCGGCGCGGGGGCGAACCTGACGTACGGCCGCGGCGCCACCCCGGCGGCCCGCCTCGATCCAGGCGGGCGGAAGGTTCGTCTCCACCCACTCCCGCACCTCCGCCACCGCGGTCTCGACGGGAGTGTCGCGATCGAGCTTCATCTGCCTTCGAAACGCGGCGCTCGCTTCTCGCGGAAGGCCGCGAGCCCTTCGCGAAAATCCTCCGCGCGCGACGAGAGCTCCAACGCGAACGCTTCGTTCGCGAGCTGCGCTTCGAGGTCGGCGTGCGCCCCTGCGCTCAACAGCCACTTCGTGAGTCCGAGCGCGACCGTCGGACCGTGTGCGAGTTGGTCGACGAGCGCGCCGACCGCGTCGTCCAACTCGGCGGGGGGAACGGCTCGGTGGATGGCGCCCCACGCCGCCGCCTCGGTCCCGCTCAGCGACCGCCCGAGGAGCAGCAGCTCGCGCGCCCGCGCTTCGCCGACCCGGCGCGGCAACAACCAGGTGGCGCCGCTGTCGGGTGTGAACCCGCGTTCGCTGAACGGTTCCCAGAATCGGGCGTCGTCGGCCGCAACGGTGAGGTCGGCCGCCAGCGCGATCTGGAACCCGATTCCCGCGGCCCATCCCTGGACCTTGCAGACCACCGGGATCTGCACCGTGCCGATGAGCGGGATGAGTCGGTGCGCCTGACCGGGGAGGCGCCGTTGGATGCTGCCCGCGCGCGGCTTGCGCTCCTCGCCGCCCGCGTTGCGGGCCACGATGTCGGCGCCGCCGCAGAAGTGATCGCCCTCGCCCTCGATGACGATGACACGCACCCCATCGTCGGTCCGCGCGCCTTCGATGGTGGCGACGAGCGCGAAGAACGTCTCCTCGTCGATGGCGTTGCGCTTGTCGGGCCGATTGAGGCGCAGGGTCAGCACGCCCTGATCGTCGTGCAGTACGAGCAGGCTCATCGGCGACTGAACTCCTCGGAGATCGCCGCGAGCGCGCCCTGCAGATCGGAAGCGCCACCGGGCGGATCGGGCAATCGCACCAGACCGTGCTCCCGGCTGGGCAAGAGGATCGTCGCGTGACCGGGCGTCGTGGCCTCGCCGCGCTGATTGACGGTGTCGAGCTCGATGTCGACTGCGGGCCGGTCGCCGGCGGCGAGGAACTTGCGGGTCACGGTCCCGCGCAGCCATTGCGTGTCGCCGACGTAGTTGAAGCGCCGGAACTCGCAGTCGAGCTTCCAAAGCCAGGCGTCGTCGCCCATCCAGTCGGTGCATAGATGGACGAGCCAGGTCTCTCGCATGCGCCCGTAGTCGAAGGTGGTCGGGTTTCCCGATCGGCGCGCGAACTCGGGATCCCAGTGGACGCGTTGCATCACGTCGGGGACGTTGAGGTCGTCGCGGTGGAAGAAGCGCGGGATGCGGTGACGGTTCTGCGCGCCCAACCGCAAGGGCTTGATCCCGTACAGACCCATGCCCATACCCGCGTGCCAACACACGATGTCGGTGACGGTGAGCGGACCTTTCACCATCGGCCCGACGGCATCGCCCTCGCGCACGTCCTCGAACCAACGCGGATCGGCTCCGCGCGGACCCTCACTCGCGTACTGGGCGTCGATCTCGGCGATCTGATCGTCGGAGTACGGGTCGATCGTGATCGCGTCGTACTTCTTGCGCTCCCGGGCCTTCTCCCGCTCGGTACGAACCATCAGCCGGTATTGGCCCGACAGCAACGCACCGCTGTCGTCGCGGAACACCTGCGCGGTCCACTCGTGGATGGCACGACCCGCGAATTCGCTCGGCTTATCGAGCGCGGCCACCAAGGCGTTGCGACGAAACGTGCGCCGCAACGGTACGAGCGGCGCCCACCACTCGCGAGCGCTGGCAGCGTAGAACGCGTGCACCCCCCGCAGAGGGTCGCCCTTCATCAACTCGGCATGCTCGGGCGCGACCGCGGCGACCTCGTCTTCACCGATCAGCGTGTCGCCACCGACCAGGACCGGCGGCGCGATCGACTGCTGCCAACGGGTTCCGGCGCCGTACGCAGGATCGCACCACAGCGGATTGTCGTCGCCGTACGAGACTGCGACGTTGCGGAACGTGTCGATCGTCGGGACCGTGTAGTACGGCGGCATTGGATGCGGTTCGGGGATCCCGATCCGGGCCCGCAGTCGTTCGACGCCCTCGTCGGTGATGCGTCCGGTCTCCGCCATGCGCCCGAGACGATACCCGGGGCGTCCGGCGCGAGACCTGACCGGCCCGATCAGACCGGCTGGATCAAATATGTGCACCGACGGTCGCCGGCGATGATGTGCTGGGTCCGTTCGACCGAGACACCCGGTCCGAGCACCTCCCGGAAGAGGCCGAGCTCCGAGCCGCACAATCCCGGGCAGGACGCGGCCGCAGTGCAGATCGGGCAGTGATGCTCGACGAGCAACACTCCGTCGCCATCCGAATCGTCAACGACCTCGGCGACGTAGCCCTCCTCTGTCCGGATGCGCGCGAGCGCTTCCACCCGCTTCCGGAGCGAGACGCGCTTGGGCAGTGCGCGCTCGTACGCCGCCCGCTGTACTTGGCCACGAGCATCGATGACCCGGGCCAGACCCTGTTCGCCGAGCGCGCTGCGCACCGCGCTGATCAGCTCGACGGTGAGGTCGTCGTGACGATCGGGGAAGAGGTCCTCTGCGAGATCGGTCAGGGTCCACACGGTTGGCGGGCGGCCCCGGCCGGCGACAGCACCCGTCCGGGATACGACGAGACCGTTGTCGGCCAGCGCGTCGAGATGCTGGCGCACCCCGGCTTCGGTCATGTCGAGTGCGGCCGCCAGATCGGAGACCTTGGCGTCGGCGCGCTTCAGCCGTTCGACGATCCGGCGCTTGGTGACTCCGAGATTGGTCTTGACGTTCTCCATCGAGCGGTAGATTATCGCAACAGAAGACTTGCGGAAAGCTCCTGACCGGAGGGACCTCCGAATGCTCGATCAGGCGGTACGGGCCGGGACCCTCGTGGAGTTGCAGGGCTCCGGCCAGATCCTCACCAAGGTCGGCTCGGTGCCGGTAGTCGTCTTCTGGCACGAGGACGCGCCCTACGCGATCGAGGATCGCTGCCCGCACCTCGGTTTCCCCCTGCACCAGGGCACCGTCGAGTCCGGTCTGGTGACGTGCCACTGGCATCACGCCCGCTTCGACCTCGAGTCGGGATGCACCCTCGACATGTGGGCCGACGACGCCCGGGGCTTCGCCGCGACCGTGCGCGACGGTGACGTGTTCGTCGGGGCGCGCGCCGATGCCGACCCGATCGGACACCTGCAGGCGCGTCTGCGCAACGGGCTCGAGGAGAGCATCACGCTCGTCGTGGCGAAATCGGTGCTCGGACTCCTCGACGCGGGCGTGCCCGCGGCCGACATCGTGCGCACCGGGGTCGACTTCGGCGCAACCTATCGGGGTCGGGGTTGGGGCGCCGGCCTCACCGTGCTCGTCGCGATGGCGAACCTGTTCCCACATCTCGACGACGACGACCGCGCGCTCGCGCTCGTCCACGGGCTCGCGTTCGTCGCCAA
This sequence comes from Acidimicrobiia bacterium, assembly GCA_038239145.1. Classification (GTDB taxonomy): domain Bacteria; phylum Actinomycetota; class Acidimicrobiia; order IMCC26256; family PALSA-610; genus PALSA-610. The sequence continues at coordinate 64,415 of JBBSFB010000004.1, read as the reverse complement.
TGACACCAGCGGACAGTCACCCCGCTTCCCCGTCGGTCCCCTGCCGACCGAGGCCGTACCGATGGCCCGACTGGAAGGCTGGTACCGGCGGTTCATCGACACCCGCTCGAGCGATTCCGCCGAGCGCACGCTCGCGACTGCGTTGAACGACCCGGCGCGGATCGCCTTCGTCGAGGAGATGATGTTCGCGGCGGTCACCGATCACGTGTTCATCGACGGCGGCCACACCGTCGACTTCACGAACAAGGCGTTCGAAGCGATCGACCTTCTCGGCCCGGACTCGGCCGTCCGACTCCTCCCGACGCTCGTGTTGCAGACCACGCAGGCACAGCGGTCGGAGGAGTTCTCGGAGTGGCGCCATCCGAAGGATCTCGTCGCGCTCGCGGCGCAGACCGCGGCGCGCCTCGAGGGGCCGAACCCGGCTCCGCCCACCGAGGTCGACGTGGGCGCGATCGCGTGGCGGTTGCTCGCCGACGACCCCGAGGCCGTCACCGACGCGCTGGTCGAGGCTTGGTCGGGCGGCGCCACCGACGAGGAGCTCGGACGCGCACTCGCGTACGCAGCTGCGCTGCGCATCGTGCGCTTCCACACCCGCAACGACCACGCCGACTGGGACACCGTCCACCATTCGTTCACCGCCGCGAGCGCCCTGCACCAGGCGCTCAGCCGCCGCCCGACACCGGCGTTGCGCCGGGCCTCGGTTCACGCCGCGCTCCGGATATATCTCGACCGGTTCCTCAACGTTCCCGCGGCCCGACTCCCGCAGGCGACGAGCGGGAGCATCGATGCGCTGAATCGCTGCTTCGATTCCCAGGGAATGGTCGATGCGGCCGCCAACGAGGCATACGGATTCCTCGCCGCCGGCGGCGCGCGCTCCGAGCTGATCGCCGCGCTCGGGCACGCGTTGCTCGCCGAGGACGCGGGCTTCCACTGGTATCAGACCGTCGAAGCGGGCGTGCGCCAGGCGACCGCGTGGCCCGATGGCTCGGAGGAGTCCGCGCTGATCCTCGCGGGCATCGCCCGTTTCCTCGCCGCGCACACGCCGACCCGGCGCGAGCTTCCCACCGTCGTGCACATCGCCGCCCGCCTACGCCGCGGCGAAGCCCTCTACGAGGACGAGGAAGAAGACCACTGACCTCGGAAAGTGACCACCACGTACCTCGGGAAGTGACCACGTACCTCGGGGAAGTCACCATCTGTTGTCGGAGTTGTCGGTATATGCAGCCGAGAACTCCGACAACTGTTGGTGGTGTTTTTCAGCCGCCGCCGAGGTCGACGGCGTAGGCCTCGTACACCAGGTCGGCGCCGCGCTGGCGATGGCGGGCCAACGCCGCGAGCAACGCGGTGAGGTCGACGCGGATCTCCTCCGCCCAGGCGACGTACCTCTGGTCGTCGGGCGTATCGTCGTCGGGAGGGTTTGCGAGACCGTTCTGTGCGCGCACGATGGTGGCAAGGATGTCGTTGTGGTCGCGGCGCAGGTGCGCGGTCGGCGACGACAGCCGGGGTGACTCCGTGACGAGCTCGTCGAGGAACGCGCCCGGCGCTTCCGTCGCCGCGATGTGGCGGGTCCACACGTCGTGCACGGCACTCAACGCCTCCCGCACGTGCGTCACCCAGTCGACCCGGTTCGCGAACGGCGCCGCGAGCGCGAGCTCGAGATCGCTGAGCGCCGCCTTCAGGCCCGCCCGGCGCAACCGGACGTCGTCCAGCGCAGGATTCATCGCCTGCGTATCGGAGCCGGCGCCGAGGGCACCGTCAAAGTTGCGATACCGAGCCACACTGACCTCCTGGACCGGACATCCGACGAGGGGTTGTGAGGGACGGTACGCCCAAATCGGACCGCTGCCTAGAGCTTCTGGGCAGGAGACCTAGAGCTTCTGGGCAGGAGACCTAGAGCTTCCGGAGTCGGGGCAGCACCTGGGCCGCGAACAGCTCGAGACTCGACCACGCCAGCTCCGACGGCAGGCCCCCCGCCAGCGGGTTGAAGACGATCCCGCCGTTCCCGGGGACGTCCCGCAGCCGCTCGTACACCTCGTCAGGTGTCCCCACCACGTACTGGGCCGACGCCTTGAGGTCGTCGACAGATGCCGCATGCACTCCTGGTGTCGAGTGCTGGCCCGGCGTCTGGAACGACGCGTACGTCTGCGCTTCGTAGAGCACGTACTTCCCGATCTCTGCCCAAGCCTGCTCGGGGTCGTCGGCAACGTGCACGAAGGTGGGGCCGACGGGTTGGAGGATGAAGCCGCCCGTGAACCCGATCTTCTCCGCCTCGTCGAAGTACGCCTCCCGCACGACCGTGTCGGAGTTCATCGGGAACATCGCGAGCCGGAGCCGGGCCGCCCGGCGGGCGGCGGCAGGGACTCCGCCGCCGACGAAGAGCATGCGGCGCGGGTCGGAGACGGGCTTGGGAGTGACGAGCACATCGCGACCACGCCAGTCGAAGGTCTCCCCCGTCAGTGCTTCGAGGACACTGCCGACGTAGTCCTCGAGGACGCGGCCGCGCGCCGCGTGCTCCATTCCGGCCATCTCGAACTCCTCGACGCGATACCCGGCGCCGAACACGACCCACATGCGCCCCGGGAACGCGTTGTCGAGCACCGCGATCTGTTCGGCGATACGGATCGGGTCGTGCAGCGGGAGGATCGCGGCGCTGATCATCAGACGCGCGCGGGTAGTCCGGGCGAGCACGGCCGCGGCCATCGTGAGCGGAGCGGGCATCCAGCCGTCGTCGACGCCGTGATGTTCGGAAAGCACGAGCGAATCGAAACCGTGTTCGTCGGCCCACGCGAACTGCTCGAGCGCGGTCGCGTAGATCTCCTGCGACGACTCGGGCGCGAACGCCGGGGCGCGGAAATCCTGCCGCATCGAGAGAAACGCCATTCGGGTCCTTTACGTCGAGCCGGAAGAGTCAGGAGAGGTTCGTGCGAACGAGATGTGGTCCGACTTCGGCGCCGAACGCCGCGATCTGGTCGCAGTGCTCGGCCGCATCCCGTGCGAACAGACGGACCTGCAGGTGCGACACGCCGATCGCGCCGAGGCGGGTGTTCGCGAACTCCGCGATGCGATCGGGCGATCCGTGCATCACACCTTTCGGCAGGTCCCACGTGGGCTCACCGACGTGCGCAACGAGGTGGTACCCGATCTCCGGTACCGCGCCCGGCCGAACCCGGTCGCGCTCACGCAGGATGGTCGCGATGTCGTCGGGCAGTTGCTCGAGCGAGGTCGCCTGCGGGATCCAGCCGTCAGCCATCGTCGCCACCCGCCGCAACGCGGGCTTGCCCGACCCGCCGATCCAGATGGGCGGGTGCGGCAGCTGTACCGGACGCGGGCGTTGGCCCACCTCTTCGCCCGACGGCGGGGTCGTCCATTCGTTCGTCAGCGCGTCGGCAAGAACCGCGAGGGCGGCGTCGGTGCGCTTGCCCCTCTCCGCGAAGGAGACACCGAGCGCGTCGAACTCACCCTCGACGTGGCCGGCGCCGATCCCCACGATCATGCGGCCGTTGGAGAGGCGGTCGAGCGTTGCGAACGCTTTGGCGGCGGTGAGGGGCGGTTGGTACGCGGCGATGAACACGTTGGTCATCAGCCGCGTACGAGTCGTGTGCGCCGCGAGATACCCGAGCGTTGCGATCGGGTCGAACCACTGCGTCGACATCATCTCCGCGGGCTCGTGCGGGATCGCGACGTGATGACACACGGCGACGTAGAGGAATCCGGCCCCATCGGCGGCTTGCGCGACCCGCACCATGTCGTCGACCGAGGCCTCCTGCTCCCACGGCATCGAGACGCGCACCGACAGCGCTTGCACCGGCAGCTGCATCCCGTAGGCGAGGACGCCGTCGGGAACGACCGAGACCGTGTGCGAAACGGTGGACGAGTCCGTCGCCATCAGCCGGGCCAGACGACCGACTGCAGATCGCTGTACGCCTGGAGCCCGAAGGCGCCGCCGTCGCGACCGACACCGCTGAACTTGGTGCCGCCGAAGGGCGTGTTGTGGTTGCGCTGGGTCGTGTTGATCCCGATGTTCCCGGCCCGCAGCCGCTTGCTCGCACGGAACGCCTTGTTCGTGTCGGCGCTGAAGACGTAGTCGTAGAGGCCAAAGTCGGTGCCGTTCATCAGCGCGATGCCTTCGTCCTCGTCGTCGAACGGGAGCACCACGACCACCGGTCCGAAGATCTCCTCCTGCACGACCTTCATCTCGAGCGAGCATCCGGCCAACAACGTCGGCGAGACGTAGAAACCGGTGTCGGGCTTCTCGGGTCGGCTGCCGCCCGCCATGACCTCGGCGCCTTCGGCGCGGCCGGCTGCGACGTAACTCTCGACGCGATCACGATGGGACGCGGTGATGACCGGTCCGAGCACCGTTTCGGGCTCGTAGGGGTCGCCGACCTTCAACGCGTTCGCCATCTTCGTGAGGCCTTCGACGACCTGGTCGTACACACCCCTCTGCACGATCGCTCGCGTCGGCGCGGTGCAGATCTGTCCGGAGTGGAAGGTCCACGTCGAGCCGATCATGCCGATCGCGGTCTTCAGGTTCGCGTCGTCGTAGACGAGCGCGCCGCCCTTGCCGCCGAGCTCGAGCAGCAGCCGCTTCATCGTGCGGCCGCCGACCTCGCCGATGCGTATCCCGACTCCGGTCGAACCCGTGAACGACACCATGTCGATGTCGCGTGTCGCGACGAGCGCTTCGCCGGTCGCGGGCGTCGATCCGGTGACGACGTTGACGACGCCCGGCGGGAAGCCCACCTCGTGCATAATGCGGACGAGCTCGATCACCGCGAGCGGATTCTGCGACGCGGGCCGAACGACCACTGTGTTGCCCATGGCGAGCGCGGGCCCGAGCTTTCCGGCCATATTGACGACCGGGAAGTTGTACGGCGTGATCGCGGCGACGGCACCGACCGGCTGACGGCGTGCGATCGCACCCATCAGACCGCCGGGGGCGAGCGCGGTTCCCGGCATCTCCATCGGCGGGAGCGGGATCACGTTCGCGTCGTACGCCATGCGCGAATAGGTCTCGAAGCGCACTCGTGCCTGCGGTACCTGCATCTGCTTGCCGACGACCGCGGTGCATCCCGTCTCCGCGATCACCAACGGCAACAGCGCGTCGAACTTGTCGCGCATCGCGTCGGCGACGGCCTGGAGCAGATTGGCTCGCACTTCGGGCGAGGTCTGCGACCAAGCGGGAAACGCGTCCTGGGCCGCCCGCGCCGCGTCGAGCGCTTGCTGCTCGGACGCTTCGGGGGCGATCCCGACCACGTCTTCGGTCGCGGGATTGACGATCTCGTAGCCGCCGTCGGCGCCGTCGACCCACTCCCCACCGATCAAGAGCTGAGGTGCTGCCATGAGCGGAACTGTAACGCGTTCTCTTTTTGCCCGACTACCCGCTCGGCCGCCCCTGGGAACGCGACTCAGGAGATCGTGAACGCGGGCGATGCCGACGACCGTTCGGTTGAGCAGAAGGTTCCCGGTCGAGCCGTGGAAGCGCGCGTCCCGAAGCTGAACCCGCCGCCGCTTCTACGGCGACCTATCCGTGATCGCGCTGAATGGCCCGATCATCGCATCGGTCGTCCGATCCGAATGCGTCCTTTTGCATGCGGCTCGCCGATGGGAACGAGATCGTCGGTCGGGCGCTCGTATGCGGTCTCGACCACACGGGTCGCACAGCTGCCCGTCGTGCAGGCCCGCAGCGACGCGAGCCCAACCCCGGGGCTGCGGGTCAACTCCTGCCCGACGTATTGCAGTTGCACGGCAAGCGTCGCCCACGAGACGTGCCTGCCGTGGGCCAAGGCGACGAGGCCGGTGAAGCGCGCCCGGATCGGTCCACTGCGCGATGCCGACACCGCACGGGCCCGGAGGTACGTGGCAGCCGAACTCGATTTGCGCAGGATTCAGAGCACCGCCGGGCTCGTACAGCCGATTGCCTTCGAGCCCCGCGATCTGGACCCGCGTGAGCGTCGTGTTCGCCAGGAGGTACTTCCACCCGGTCGCGACGTTCGCGGTGATCGGATCGGTCGCGAGCGACCGACTCGAGCCGACCGCGGCGGCCGGTTTGGCGGAACGAATCCGAACGCTGCGAGTCCGAACGCAACGACGACGACCGCGGAGATCCCGCGGCGCGGTCTCCCGGCCTTGTCCCGCATGTCGAAGAGTTCAGGATTCGAGATCGAGGTGCAGCATCTCGATCGCGTTGGTACGGCAGATCTTGTCGACTTGCTCCTGGGTGAGATCCTTCATGATCTCCTCCGCGATCTTCTTGGTGTGCGGCCAGGTGGAGTCGCTGTGCGGGTAGTCGGTCTCGAACGTCACGTTGTTCTCACCGACGGCTTCGAGATTCTTCAGGCCGTGCGCGTCGTCGAAGAAACAGCCGTAGACGCTTTCGTAGTAGTACTCCGACGGCGGGCGCAGGACCTTGTCGGCCACCCCGCCCCAACCCCGGTTGTCCTCCCACACCTTGTCGGCACGCTCGAGCACGTAGGGGATCCAGCCGATCTGACCTTCGCTGTACGCGATCTTCAGCCGGGGGAACTTCTCGAACAGACCCGACATCAACCAGTCGGTCATCGACATCGCCGCGTTCATGTATGTGAGCGTGCTGCTGACCGCGGCGGGCGCGTCGAGTGAGGTCGACGGCATCTTCGACGATGATCCGATGTGCATGCACACCACGGTGTCTGTCTCTTCGCACGCCTGGAGGAACGGGTCCCACCACCCGTTCTTGTCGTGCATCGACGGCAGACCGAGGAACGCGGGGATCTCCGAGAACGTGACCGCGTGACAGCCCTTGGCCGCGTTGCGCCGCACCTCCGCCGCCGCGAGCGCCGGGTCCCAGAGCTGCACGATGATCAACGGGATGAGGCGGTCCTTCGTGCCCGCGCACCACTCGTCGAGCATCCAGTCGTTGTACGCCTTGACGCAGAGATCGCCGAGAACGTGGTCCTTGCGCTCGGTGAAGGTCTGCCCGCAAAAGCGCGGGAAGCTCGGGAACGCGAGCGACGCCTCGACGTGGTTCACGTCCATGTCCTCGAGCCGCGCCTTCTGATCCCAACAGCCCTTGCGCATGTCGTCCATGGTGATGGGGCTGACCGTGATCTCGTCGCGCGGGTACCCCGCCGCGGCCGAGAGACGCGTGAGCGGGTACTGCAGGTCTTCTACGAGCCACCAGTCGCACCAGGTGCCGTCTTCGTTCTCGCTCGCGGTGTCGTAGCTGAACACGCCGCCGACGTAGCTCATGTTCTTGACCTTGCGCCGCTCGATGCGCGGCCCGACCGCCTTGAACTTCTCCGGCAACCGGTCCTGCCACACGTTGGGCGGCTCGATGACGTGATCGTCGACGGAGATGATGCGGGGAATCTGCGGCGCCATCGGCCCAGGCTACATGCGGCGATTCGGGCCGGGCCCGGTCACAACGGCCCGGTCACGAGGCCCAGGCCGCCAGGACGTCGGTGGTGGTCGTGAGGGTTGCAACAAGGGCGAGCGTGTTGTCGAGCACGGCGTCGGCGTACGCGGGCGGAACCCCGGCGACACCGTCGCGGGGCATGACCATCTGGTACCCGCGGTTGACCGCGTCGAAGGCGAAATCGGTCATCCCGATGTTCACCGAGACGCCGACGCCGACGATCGTGGTGATACCGAGGTTGCGCAGGATCGAGTCGAGTTGCGTTCCCGTCATCGGACCCAGACCGTGGTAGCGGGGCAACACGAGATCCCGCGGGTCGACCCCGATCTCGGCGGGAACCTGCACCGCGTCACTGCCGGGCGAGAGCCGGACCGCCGACTTCCTCACGCCCGCGAACAGGCGCGCGTTGCGGTTGGCGCCGCGGCCGTCGTCGCGCGTCTCCGCAGTGCAGTGCACGACGGTTACCCCGACCTCACGCGCGGCCCGGGCGAGGCGCGCGCAGTTCCCGATCAGATCAACCGCCGCGGCGGCTTCCGCGAGCGCGGGCAGCGCCGACGGTGATCCGACCACACCGTTCTGCACTTCCTGCAGCACGAGCGCGGTGTGCTCGGACGCGACGAGACTACGCAGGTCGAGCGGCATCCGCCTACTCCTCGACGAAGCCGGTGTCGGCCCCGGCGTCTCGCAGCACGTCCTTCAGGATCTTGCCCGCGGCGTTGCGCGGCAACGATCCTTCACGCACCTCCCACTGCTCCGGGACCTTGTAGTACGCGAGTTGCGTCGCGCACCACGCGCGCACCGCCTCGACGTCGATCGTGTGCCCGAGCCTTGGCACGATCACGGCCTTGACCCGCTGGCCGAGCTCCGGGTCGTCGACGCCGATCACGCCGCATTCCTCGACGTCGGGGTGGTCCTCGATGATCTTCTCGATCTCGACCGGATAGACGTTCTCGCCGCCCCGGAAGATGAGGTCGCGCTTGCGCGACGACAGATAGAGGCGGCCACCTTCCATGCGGCCGATGTCGCCCGTGCGCAACCAGCGATCGGCCGTGATCGTCTCCGCGGTCGCCTCCGGCCGACGCCAGTAGCCCGGCATCACCATGGGTCCGCGCACGCACACTTCGCCTTCGAGACCGTCGGCCACGGCGACGCCCATCGGGTCGCGGATCTCGAGCTCGACAGTCGGCAGCGGCCGTCCGACCGACAGCGGGAAGTCGATGAGCTCCTGACCGTTGTTGAGCGTGGCCAGTGCCGCGCACTCGGTCTGTCCGTAGCCGATGCCGACACTGTTCCGTGCGTTCGGGAAGATCTCGCGGGTTCGCTCGATCAGCGACGCCGACACCGGCGAACCGCCGCCCCCGACGTTCTTGATGCTCGACAGGTCGTACTTGTCGGCATCGGGGAAGTTCACCATCCGGTGCAGCAGCGTCTCCGTGAACGACCAACCGGTGCAGCGTTCCTCTTCGATCACGCGCATCGCGACCGCGGGATCGAAGCGCCCCATCAACCAGACGCTCTTCAGACCGGTCGCGAGCATCATCACCGCGGCGCTGTGCAGGCCCGACACGTGGAACAATGGGCTCGACACGAGCTGGCACGTCGGGAGGGGCGGCGGATCGTCGGGTCCCGGCGGCGGGGCGAGCATCATCGCCTTCGCCCCGTTGTAGAAGTTCAGCATCAGGTACGACGCCACGTTGCGGTGCGTGTTGATCGCACCCTTCGGCCGCCCCGTCGTCCCCGACGTGTAGAGGATGATCGCGGGATCGTCCTCGTCGACAACCATCTCGGCGAAGCCGGCATCGGGGGCGTACGCCTCGAGCTCGGCGAAGTCGTCCTCCATCACGATCAGCGGCACGCCGAGATCGCCTTCGATGCGCTCGACGCGCTTGCGGTCGGCGACCAGCACCTTGGGTTCGCAGTCGTCGACGAAGTACCCGATCTCGGGTCCCGTCGACCAGCCGTTCAGCCCGACCGCGATCGCACCGAGACTGATCGCGGCCCAGAACGCGATCACCCATTCCGGCGAGTTCGCACCGAGTATCGCGACGCGGTCGCCGGGCCTGACGTCGTAGCGATCCCGGAGCGCGGCCGCGACCGACGCGACGATGCGCGCGTGCCCGGCGAACGTGAGCCGGCGTTCGCTCGTACCGTCGGTCGCGAGCATGTACGTGCCGTCACCGAAGTCGACCGACTTCAGTAGTAGGTCGCGCAGCGTCCGGATGCGGTTCTCGAACGAGCGGATCGTGACCCCCCCGACCTCGATCTCGCCAACCTCGAACGGGCCACCCTTGCCCAGCAGCGTCGACTCGACGCGGGCGATGTCGTCGGGCAGGTCGTTCGGCAGGTCGTCGGGAGCGTCGGCCACCACGCGCGCACCCTACAGCCGAGGAATGACCACGTGCAGAAGGTCGGAGATCTCCTGCGCGCACTCCAGGAACACATCGAGATCACCGCCGGCGGGATCGAGCACGTCCTCGTCCGGTTCGAGGTCGACCTCGGCCAACCTCATCGCCGCGACGCGTTCGGCCAGCGGAGTCCCGTCGCCGGGAAGATCGCGCGCGAGCCGCTTGAGCGTCGCGGTCCGGGGCGCGGCCCTCGGATGGACCCGGCGCATCCAGGCCACGTGTTCACGCGCGAGAGCGATCACGAGATCGGCGGAGTCGAGCTCGGCAACGGTCGCCTGCCGGCTGCGGTGGTCGGGGATCGGGAGCCCGAGCGAGGTGATGGCATCGCGTGTACGCCAGCTCATCGGCATGCCCTCGATCACGTGCGTTCCCGATGTCGTCACCTTGAGCCCGGGCACATGTTCACGCAGCACTGCGCCGGCCATGACGGACCGCGCCGCGTTGCCCGTGCACAAGGTCACGACGTGGAGCTCGATCATCGGCGGGTATCCATGGTTGGCGGACACTACTTTCCGGTCTCGAGGAACCCGGTCGGCCCGAACCGGCCTCGTCGGGCAGAATGCGGCTCGTGCCGTACACCCTCGTCCTGTTGCGCCACGGGCAAAGCGAGTGGAACCTCAAGAACCTGTTCACGGGTTGGGTCGACGTCGACCTCACGGATCAGGGGCGCGAGGAAGCCCGCCGCGGTGGCCGCGACCTCGCCACCGCCGACGTGCGGCCTGACATCGTGCACACGTCGCTGCAAGTGCGCGCGATTCGCACATCCGAGCTCGCACTCGACGAGTGCGCGCGTAAGTGGGCGCCGGTCCGGCGCTCGTGGCGGCTCAACGAACGCCACTACGGCGATCTGCAGGGTAAGGCCAAGTTGGAGACGGCAGCCGAGTTCGGCGCCGACATGGTGAAGGTGTGGCGCCGCTCGTACGACGTTCCGCCGCCCGATCTCGATCCCACCGTCGCCCGGAACGCCAAGCGTTGGGGGTACGACGAGCGCTACGCCGCGCTGCCCCGTGATCTCCTTCCGCGCTCGGAGTGCCTGAAGGACGTGCTGGAGCGCATGCTCCCCTGGTGGTACGACGCGATCGTGCCCGACCTCCGTACCGGTGCGACCGTGCTCGTCGCCGCGCACGGCAACTCGCTGCGGGCCCTCGTGAAGCATCTCGACGGTCTGACCGCCGACGAAGTGGTGGAGCTCAACCTCCCGACCGGCGAGCCGCTCGTCTACCAGCTGAACGACGATCTCCGGCCGGTGCAACGCAGGGGACCCGGCGGCGTCAAGGGCCGCTTCCTCGACCCGAAACGGGCGCTGGCGGCCGCTGCGGCCGTGGCGAAACAAGCGGGCTGAGCCGTACGCGTAGCCTCGGGACCTTGATCCGGGTCGCACGCGCGCCGACAAGGCACTGATGGGATCCAACCTCGGCGCACGCCTACTGCTCGTTGTCGGATTCCTCGCGGCGTGGATTGGATACGACGCGTGGATCGTGTCGCACGTGGCGTTCAATCCGGAGGCCACCCGGGCCGCCGCCCACGCGCTCCTCGACGCGCCGGCGGTCCGCAAGAGCCTGGCCGACCAGCTGAAGAACGAGATCGCCCAACAGCTCCCCGCGATCGCGAGCGATCCCCGGGTCGGTCCCGCGCTCGACCGGGCCCTGCGCGACCCAAGAGTCGAGGCCGCGTTCGCCGACACCGTCGCCCAGATCCATCAGGCGGTCCTGTCCGACAGCAACGCGCAGACGTTCACGATCGACGGACGGGCATTGACGAACGCGCTGCACGACGAGATCGCGCCGTCCGACCCGCACCTCGCGGCCCAGATACTGCGGGCGCCCCCGCTCGACGTGAGCATCTCGTCGAAGGACCTTCCACACGTCCATGACGCCCGGCCGACGGCGAACACCGCCATGCTCCTCGCGATCACGGCCGCGCTGCTGCTGATCGCCGCCGCGCTCCTGCTGCGGCACGACCGGCGCACGGTCGGGCGCGTCGGCCGGCGCATGGCGTACCTCGGCACCGGTCCGATCGTCGCGCTCGTGGTTTCCCCCCGCGTCCTCGCCCACGCGCCGGGCGACCCGCCCCAGATCGCGGCGGCATTGCTGCGTGTCTACGGCGATCGCGTGCTGCCGTCGGCTGTCGCGCTCATCGTCTCGGGGCTCGCGGTGTTCGTCGGCGCACTGGTGTGGCCGCACCGCGCCACTCGGATGGGCCGCTCCGGTCCCGAGCGACCGCCCGGCTACACCGGCCCCGTGCCGTCACCGCCCGGTCCGCCGGAACGGCCCGAGATCACCGACCGCCTCTATCTCTGACGCCCGGACCCCTCTACGTCGGGCCCTCGACCCGAACCGACACGGAGGCGCAATCGACGTCGGCGGCGGTGAGCACCCGCACAATCGGGACCGGCTCGGTGATCCCGCGCACGAAGACGGGACCGAGCGGCTCGAACCCGACGCCCGGGCGCGGCCCGATGACGTCGGCGGTCGCTTCCGAGCACAAGACCTCGCCGGGGCCGGCGAGATCGACGATGCGAGCCGCGAGGTTGACGTCGCGGCCGACAATGTCGTCGCCCCGCCGCCGTGGACATCCCCAGTGCACTCCCATGCGCACCCAAAGGGGTATGTCGCCGGCAACCGCTCCGTCGCGCATGTTCGCGACGGAATCGTCGGCCGCGTCGATCGCTTCGTTGGTCGCGTCGAACTCACGCTGCAGGCGCAGACACGTGTCGATCGCGTCGCGCGGATCGTCGAACCAGAGCAGGAGCCCGTCGCCCAGCTCCTTGACCACGCGCGCCCCGACCGGCAGCGCGGCCCGTACCATCTGCTCTTGGCGTTCGAGCAACGCGAGGGCCGCGTCGTCGCCGTGCATCTCGGTCAGCGCGGTGAACCCGACGATGTCGGTGAAGACGATCGCGCCATGCTCGGCCATCAGGCGCTCGACACCCGGATCGCACCGGTGATGCTCTTGACCGAGATCTCGAACTGGTCGCCGGGTTCGAGATCGTTCACGATGCGGCCGCTCATGGAGCGCAGGCGGGTCGACGGCCGCGCCGACGCGGGAACCTTGATCTCGACCTTGCCCGAGACACTGTGCACCGAGACGCGTTGGTCACCGGTCGCGCCGATCAGGACCTTCCCGCTGACCGCCTTTACCTCGGCCCCGCCGACCTCCTCCAGCAACACGATGCCCGAGACCGCAGCCACGGTCGCCCTACCCGCTCGGCGGACGTGGACGCCCGAGCTCTTGGTCATGATCCGGCACGCGCCGACGCACCAACCGACATCGATGTTCCCGGAGTGCGTGCGTACATCGATGCGGTCGGCTTCCTCGATGCGGATCCGGCCGCTGGACGTCGCCACTCGAACCGCTCCGAGCCGGCCGGCGAGATCGACCTTCCCGGACGAGGTGCCGACCGTGACGTCGGTGCCGGGCGCACACTGCACCTCGATCGAGTCCGAGGAACTCTCCCGCCGGATGTGCACGCTGCCGTCGTCGTGGAGCTCGATCGTGCCGCCTACGACCGAGAGCTCACAGCCGGGAACGGCAACGACCCGCACCTTTCCGGAGCGGGTCGTGATGTGTACCGGCGCAGACTCGCCCATCGTGGTGAAGCCTAGGCCGGTCTCGGCTCACCCGGCGTCCGTCCGCTCGTCGGCGAGCGCGGCGGGCAGCGGTTGTGCATGGGCCAACGCGAGGTGTTGCACGGCCCGCGTCAGGGCCACGAACAACAGCCGCACACCGTGCGGCTCCTCGGCCACGATCGCGGCCGGCTCCGCCACCACGACCGCGTCGAACTCGAGGCCCTTGGCGAGCCGCGCCGCCAGCACGACGAGTGGGCGATCGGGATCGACCTCGCCGGGCTCGGCGAGCACGACGCCGCGGTCCTCGATCGCGCGCCGGAGCTCGTCGACGTGCGCGTCGGCCGCGATCACCGCGACGCTTCCGAACTCCTTGGCGAGCACGAGCGCGTGGTCGGCGATCGAGGCGACCAGCACGTCGGGATCGAACTCGCGCACGTCGGCGGGATCGCCGTCGGCCCGGACAGATCGCGACGGCACGACACCCGGCGCCGCGATCGGGAGTAACCGGTTCGCGAGCTCGAGGAACGCGCCCGGCAAGCGGTAGCCCATCGTCAGCTCGGCCGGTTGCGCGTTCTCCGGCGCGCCGAGGTGCGCGAGCGTCGCGTCCCACGTCGCGGGCGACGCGGGGCCGGTCGCCTGCGCGAGGTCCCCGAGCACGGTCATCGAATGGCGTCGGGCCCGGCGCGCGAGCACGCGCAGCTGCATCGGTGAGAGGTCTTGGGCCTCGTCGACGACGACGTGACCGAATCGACGGGGTGCTCCCTTCACGAACGACTCCGCTTCGTCGATCAGGGGGAGGTCGTCGGCGGTCCACGACTCGGCCGCCGCCCGCGGCCGGAGGATCAGCTGCTGCTCGGCTGCGGTCAACACACCGTCGGCGGCGCGGGCGAGGAAGGCGCGCTGGGTCAGCAGCGTGCGCACGAGTGTGGCGGCGCTCACGCTGCGCCAACAGCCGTCGATTGCCTTGCGCGACTCGGCGTCGGCGAGGACCGCGACCCCGAAGTCGTGTTCGTCGAGCTCGATCGCGACACCGCCGGTGTACCGGTCGTACGCGCGTCGTACCAGCGCTTGGCGGAAGCGCTCGCGTTGGGTCGAGAAGGGGGCGTCACGGCGGCGCGCGTCCTGGACGAGATCGGCGACGTCGTCGGCGCCGATCGCAATCTGGCGGGTACGGAACCGGACCGTGACGCCTTCCACAGGAGGCCGGATCGCGTCGGCGGCCCCGCGTGCGATCACCTCCGTCATCCGTGCGTCGCCCTTGACCGCCGCCGCCGAGATCGGGTCGTGCGCGACGATCCGGAAGCGCAGCGAGAGCAGACCGTCGACCGTCGTCTGCGTCGCCGACGTTTCTCCCAGCGACGGCAGGACCTGGGAGATGTAGCGCAGGAACACCGGGTTCGGCCCGACGACGAGCACACCTTCCCGGGCCAGTCGAGCGCGGTGCTCGTAGAGCAGGAACGCAGCGCGGTGCAGACCCACCGCGGTCTTCCCGGTGCCGGGACCGCCCTGGACGACGAGGCACGTCTCGATCGGCGCCCGGATGATCGCGTCCTGTTCCGCCTGGATCGTCGCGACGATGTCGCGCATCTGGCCGGTCCGGGCCCGACCGAGCTCTGCCAGCAACGGGTCGGGCACGCCGCCCGAACCCGCGAGCGAGTCGGGATCGCTGAAGTCCTCTTCGAAGACGTCGGCGAGCTCGCGTGCACTGAACACGAATCGCCGGCGGCGCTCGAGCCCGAATGGGTCGGCCAGCGTGGCCCGGTAGAACGGGGTGGCGACGCCCGCCCGCCAGTCGACCACCACCGGCGTGCCGTCGGCGTCCTCGATGTGACGGCGCCCCACGTACCAACGCTCGCCTGACTCCTCGTCGATCCGGCCGAAACACAGCACCGCAAGGTCATCGTCGAGCGACGCAAGCCGGCGCTGCAACTGCCAGCGCACGGCCTCGGTGTCGGCCTCGTTGGCGGCGAGGATGTCGTCGTTTTCGAGCTTGCCGGCGGTGCGTTCCCGCATGGCCCGGAGACACGATTGCGCGAAGTCCAGGCGCGCGCGTTCGAACGAGACGTCCGGGTGCGGCATACACCAACGTTAACGATCGGCACTCCGGCGCCCGCCCGATTTTCCGATCCCGCGTGGCCGGCTCGCCGACCGCCTGCTCGACCGTTCGCCCCACCATCTTGCACAGGCCGTGCACCTTCCGTACATTGCGCCTTCGTGAACGGGCCTCAGCCGGTCGAGGTGACAACACCCGCAGGCACACGGGCGGTCGACGGGCGAACGGCCCGCTCGACCAAGACCCGAGGCGCGATCGCAGACGCCCTGCTCGACCTGCTCGCCGACGGAGCCTTGCGCCCGACGGCCAAGGAGATCGCCGAACGGGCCGAGGTGTCGGTGCGGTCCGTGTACGTCCACTTCGACGACCTCGAAGATCTCTTCTGTGTCGCCGCCGATCGTCACTTCACCCGGATCGCGCCGATGCTCACCCCCGCACCCTCGACCGGGCCCTTGGGCGAACGGGCGCATGCGCTCGCCCTCCAACGGGTGCGGCTGTACGCGAAGACCGGCGCGGTCGGTCGCGCAACCCGTCTGCACGCCGAATTCTCGCCCACGCTCGCGCGGATCTTGCGCGACGCGCGGGCGCTGTCCCGCTCCGATCTCGAGCGCGTCTTCGCCCGGGAGTTGCAACGACTCGACGAGCCGAACCGGGCGCACACCGTGGCCGTGCTCGACGTGCTCACGAGCCCCGATGCGTGGCAGACCTTGCGCGAACGACATGACCTCTCCGTCGAAGCCGCGCTGAGCTGCGTCGTCGACTCCATCATGCTGCACCTCCGGGCGGCGGTCGAGTGACGCGCGACCCGCGCGTCATGTTCCGGTCGGCCGGCGTCGCGCTGGTCCCGCTCGCGCTCATGGTCGCGGCGGTGAAGCTGGCGCCGGGTTGGAGGGTGCCGCTCGGGATCTACGTCGACGGGGCGATACAAGGTCTGCTACTCGGGCTCATCGCGCTCGCGTTCGTGATCGTCTACCGCGCGAACCGCATCGTGAACTTCGCCGCCGCCGACATCGGCGCCGCGCCCGCGAGCTTCGCGTTCCTGCTCTGGGCGTCCCTGGGTTGGAACATCTACCTCTCGCTCGCCATCGGCTTCGGATCTGCGATCCTGCTCGGCGTACTGGTCGAGTTCTTGTTCCTGCGGATCTTCTTCAAGGCGCCCCGGCTCATCCTCACGGTCGTCACGATCGGGGTGACCGACTTGTTGATCGCGCTCGGTCTCTTCTTGCCCTCGTGGCTCGGGCAGCCGAGCGACAGCACGTACCCGCCCTTCTTCCACGCGACGTTCAGCGTCTCGGGCGCGGTGTTCGACGGCAACGACGTGCTCGTCATCATCGTCGTGCCGATCGTGCTGATCGGCCTCGCCGCCTTCTTCCGGCTCAGCGCCACGGGTGTCGCGCTCCAGGCCAGCGCGGAGAACGCCGATCGGGCCTCACTCCTCGGCATCCCTGTGCGGCGCCTCCAGAGCGTCGTGTGGGGCCTCGCAGCCGCGCTCGCGTTCGTCGCGATGTACCTGCGCATTGGCGTCGTCGGCCTCGGTATCGGACGCGCCCTCGACCCGAGCCTGTTGCTGATGGCGCTCGGCGCGGCGGTCATCGCCCGCATGGAGCGGATGCCGACGGCGGTGCTCGCAGCCGTCGGCCTGAGCATCGTGGAGAAGGCGGCGATATACCACTATCCGTCGATCTCCTTCGGCACCGCGCTCCCCGCCGCAATCGTCCTGATCGCGCTGCTGCTGCAGCGCACGCAGACGATCGACCGGCTGTCGAGCGCCGCCACCTCCACGTGGCAGGCGACCCGCGAGATCAAGGCCATCCCCGCCGAGCTCCGGCGTGTCCCCGCGATCCGGGCGACGCGCGCCGCGCTCGCCGCGCTCGTGGTGGGCTTCCTCGCGCTGATCCCGTTCATCTTCTCGTCGGTGCACGTGAAGCTCATCGGGACGATCGGGATCTTCGCGATCATCGGGCTGTCGTTGGTCGTGCTCACCGGTTGGGCCGGTCAGGTGAGCCTGGGCCAGATGGCATTCGTCGGCGTCGCCGGCGCGGTCGCGGGAACGCTCGCGACCCGCTACCACTGGGACATCGCGTTCATCTTGTTGGCCGCGGGCTCAGTCGGCGCGTTCACGACCGTGCTCGTCGGCCTCCCTACGCTGCGGGCCCGCGGGCTCGCGTTCGCGGTGGCCACACTCGCGTTCTCGTTGTTGACCTCGAGCTATCTGCTCAACGTCGGGTATTCGCCGCTCAAGAGTTGGGTCCCCGACGGTTCGGTCCGGGTTCCGCGCACCCACGTCCTCGGCGTCATCGCGGTCAACGGCGAGCGCGGCTTCTACGTGTTGGTCGTCGTGCTCTTCGCACTGTCGCTGTGGATGGTGCGGGGTCTGCGCAGCAGTCGGATCGGACGGGTCCTCATCGGGGTACGCGACAACGAGCGCGCGGCCCAGGCCTACGCGGTCGGCACGCGCGGCGCCCTCGTGATGGCGTTTGCGGTTTCCGGCTTCCTCGCGGGCATCGCCGGCGCCCTCCTCGTGCTCCAGCAGCACGCGCTCGACGCCGACAACTTCGACCCGATCGCGGGGCTGCGCGTCTTCGCGATGGTGGTCGTCGGTGGTCTCGGCTCGATCGGTGGCGCGGTGATCGGCGCCATCTTCGTCAAGGGCATCGAGTACTTCCTCGTGCAGCCGGAATGGGCGTTCCTGTCGACGGGCGCGGGGTTGTTGTTGGTGCTGATGATCCTGCCCGGCGGTCTCGGGGCCGCGCTCGGCGACGCGCGCGACGGCGCGTTGCGCTGGTACGCCCGCAAGAACCACATCCGCGTGCCGAGCCTGCTGGCCGACACCCGTCTGGAAGCCGCCGCGCCGCCCGAAGGCTCCGACCTGTACGGCGCGCTGACCGCAGGTGGCATCGAGACCGATACCCTCGTCGAGGTCAGGGAGTAGTGCGCACACCCTTCGTCAAACAGCCCCGCCGGGTGCTGTTCCGCATCTGGGGCGTCGACTGTCACCTCCCGCGCGCGCCCCGTCAATTCTTCGACGAGGTGAGCGGCGGCGAAGCACTCCTGCCGTTGATCGTCCTGGTCGGACTGAACTTCTCCAGCCAACTCGACCAGACCGCGTTCGGCATCCTCGCCCCCGACATCCGCGACTCGTTCCACCTGTCGAACGGCGGCTTCCTCACCCTCGTCGCGCTGACGACGCTCGGCGCGCTCCTCTTACCGGTTCCACTCGCCTACTACTCCGACCGGATCCCGCGCGTCGCGCTCGCGCTCGCCGGCGCAGTGATCTGGGCCGTGTTCGGGCTCTTCACCGGGCTCTCGTTCGCGCTCGCGTTCCTGATCGTCGCCCGCTCCGGGAGCGGCGTCGGGCGGGCAGTCATCGCGCCGACCCACAACTCGCTGCTCTCCGACTATCACCCGCCCGAAGTGCGCGCCGACGTGTTCGGCTCGCACCAGATCGGTCTCGCCTTCGGTGCGTTCTTCGGCGGCGCCTTGGGCGGCATGCTCGGGCAGGTCTTCGGCTGGCGCCTGCCGTTCATCATCTTCGTGATCCCGACGATCGGGTTCGTGCTCCTCGGTCTGCGCTTGAAGGAACCCGGGCGCGGGCACTGGGAACGTGAGGCCGCGGGCGCCAACGCGGCTGTGATCGACACCGACGAGGTGCCGCCGTCGTTCTCGGAGTCGATCCGCATCCTCTGGCAGGTCGGCACCCTGCGCCGGATCTGGTACTCACTGCCCTTCCTCGCGGCTGCGTTCATCGGGCTGATCACCCTCACATCGCTGTACTACGAGCAGGTCTTCCATCTCGACGACTTCCAGCGCGGCCTCGTCGCCGCGTTCGCAGAGCCGGGCCAGATCGTGGCCCTCCTGCTCGGCATCCCGCTTGCATCGCGGCTCATGCTGCGCGACCCCGGCCTCGGCCTCAAGATGCTCGCAGTGGTCGGCGTGCTCGTCGCGGCCGCCTGGGTGCTGTTCGCTCTCGCACCGTGGCTGTGGCTCGCGATCGCGATGAACTTCCTCGTCGCCGCGTTCGCGTCGTTGCTCGTGCCCGGTATCTACGCGTCGCTCTCACTCGCGATACCTCCAAAAGTGCGTTCCATGGGCTACGCGATGGCGACGCTGTTCATCGTGCCCGGCCTCGTCGCGCTCTACGTCGTCGGCGCGATCGCCGACACCTACGGACTGCGTGCGGGTCTACTCGTGGTGGCGCCCATCTTCCTCATAGGGGCGTGGATCCTCGCCTCGGGATCGATGTACGTGCGCAGCGACATCAACCGGGTGTGGACCTCCACCGCGGCCCAGGCCGAGGTGATGCTGAAGCGCCAGCAGGGCGAGGTGAAGCTGCTGCTCGTCCGCAACGTCGATGTGCATTACGACAACGTGCAGGTCTTGTTCGGCGTGAACTTCGAGGTCGACGAAGGCGAGATCGTCGCCCTCCTCGGCACCAACGGCGCCGGGAAATCGACCCTGCTGAAGACGATCTCCGGACTCGTCGAGGCGACGAACGGCGCGGTCGTATTCGACGGTCGCGACATGACCTACGCGCCTCCGAACGAGGTCGCGGGACGTGGCGTGGTGCAGATGCCGGGCGGGCAGGGCGTGTTCCCCACGCTGAGCGTCGCCGACCACCTGCGCCTGGCGAGCTGGTTGCACCGCAAGGACAAGGCGCTCGTCGCGGAGTCGACCGAGCACGTCCTGAAGCTGTTCCCGGTCCTGCGGGGGCGCCTGGACGAGCCCGCGGGCAATCTCTCCGGCGGCCAGCAGCAGATGCTCGCGCTCGGGATGGCGTTCATCGAGAAGCCGCGGCTCCTGATGATCGACGAGCTCTCCCTCGGTCTCGCGCCGGCTGTCGTCGAGCAGCTTCTCCCGATCGTCCGCGACATCTCTGCGCAGGGCACGACGATCATCCTCGTCGAGCAATCGGTGAACCTTGCGCTGACGATCGCGCAGACGGCGTACTTCATGGAGAAGGGCGAGATCCGTTTCCACGGTCCCACCGCCGAGCTGCTCGAACGCCCCGACGTGTTGCGCTCGGTCTTCCTCGAAGGCGCACAGTCGGGCATGGAGCACGAGGCGAGCACGAACGGTCACGCCGCGAATGGTCACGCCGGGAATGGTCACGCGGCGACGCCCACGCAGATCGTGCCCGCGACGGTCGCGCACCTCGAGGCACCCACGTCGAACGGACACTCGCTCGAGGACGCCCCGGTCCGGCTCGGCCTCCTCGACATCTCAAAACGATTCGGTGGCCTCGCCGCGCTGACCGACGTGTCGCTCCAGGCCGCGGCGGGCGAGATCATCGGCTTCATCGGACCGAACGGAGCGGGCAAGACCACGTTGTTCGACACCATCTCGGGCTTCGTCACGCCGGATCGTGGCACCATCATCCTCGGCGAGGGCGACGAAGCCCAAGACGTGACCGGGATGTCGGCGGTCGCCCGCTCGAAGCTCGGGCTCGGTCGTTCGTTCCAAGACGGTCGGCTCTTCCCGAACCTCAGCGTGGCCGAGACGGTGTCGATCGCCTTCGAACGCCACCTCGAGATACGCGATCCCATCGCGGCGGCGCTGCGATTGCCGTCGGTCGCGCACACGGAGAAGGACGTCAACGAGAACGTCGAGCGCCTGCTCGAGCTCCTCGGCATCACCGACTTCCGCGACAAGCTCATACGCGAGCTGTCGACAGGCAGCCGACGCATCGTCGACCTCGCGTGCCAACTGGCGCACAACCCCACGGTCATGCTCCTCGACGAGCCGTCGTCGGGCATCGCCCAGCGCGAAGCCGAGGCGCTCGGACCGTTGCTCCTGAGCATCCGCGAGCAGACCGGCGCGACGCTCCTCGTCATCGAGCACGACGTCCCGCTTCTGCTCAGCATCTCCGACCGGCTCGTCGCGCTCGATCTCGGCGAGGTGGTCGCGACCGGCGCGCCAGACGAAGTCGTGAACGACCCGATCGTCGTGCACTCGTATCTGGGCACCAGCGAAGCGGCCATCGCCCGCAGCGGGGTCCAACCGGTCTAAGAACACGTATCCGAATCAGCCGGGCGCTCGCTCGACCAGACAGGTAGCAACACCACGACAGGGGGACGTTCGAATGGGATTGCAACAGACGCCACAGCGACGACAGAAGTCGCCCTTGATGCGATACGCGCCGTTCATCGCGGTCGCCGTGGTCGTCGCAATCGTCGTAGCCGTGCTCGCAACGCGCGGCGGGGGCGACAAGAAGGCGACCGATGTGAAGGTCGGGGGTGCCAGCCCGTCCACGCCCGCCGCGAGCGTGTCCGGCAAGAACGGCGTGCCCCTCTTCTACAACGACGCCAAGGCTCAGGGCACTGCGGCCTCGAAGCAGTGGCACAACTGCGACACCACGACCGGGCGGGTCGCGATCCCCATCCTCAATCCGCCGCCGTGTGTCGAGGACTTCACCGCCGGCAACGGCGGGGCCACGGCGCCGGGGGTGACCGCGACCGCTATCAAGATCGGGTACTACATCGCCAAGCCCGACCCCACCCTCGACGGAGTGCTCGCGAAGGCCGGCGCGTACGACCCTCCCGACAAGACAGCCCAGGCGATCAAGGACTACAGCGCGATCTACGGCGGAACCTTCGAGCTCTACGGCCGCAAGGTCCAGTTGGTCCGCATCGACGGTTCCGGCGCGAGCGCCGACTCCGTCCAGGCTCGGGCCGACGCCGACCGCGCCGCGGCCGCCGGTGTGTTCGCGGTCGTGGGCGGACCGACGCAGACCAAAGCCTTCTCCGACGAGCTCTCCCAGAAGAAGATCCTGTGCATCGGATCGTGCATCACGTCGCAACCGCAGAAGTACTACGAGGACAACCAGCCGTACCTCTGGCCGACCGGTCCCTCACCCGACCAGACCTCGACGATGATCACGACGTTCATCAAGAACCAGCTCGCGGGTAAGCCTGCGAAGTGGGCCGGCCCCCAGCTCGCGGGCAAGCCGCGTACGTTCACGATGCTCACCTACGACACTCCCGACAACCAGTACCGCTCGGCCTGGGACGACCTCGAGACGAAGCTCAGGGCGACCGGCGTCAACGTCGTCGACCACGTCGACTACTACTTGAACATCCCGACGCTGCAGGCCGACGCTCGCACCATCGCCACCCGGCTCAAGCAGAAGAACGCGACGAGCATCTTGTTCACCGGCGACCCCATCTTCCCCATCTTCTTGACCACGGAGATGACGAAGGAGGGCTACTTCCCCGAGTGGGTGATGTCCGGAACGGTGCTCGCCGACACGAACGTGTTCGCGCGGCAGTTCGATCAGAAGCAGTGGGTGCACGCGTTCGGGTTGCAACTGATCCCGGCCCGCATCCCGCAGGCCGAACAGGACGCGTTCACGCTGCATCAGTGGTGGTTCAACAACGCGGCTCCCCCGGACGACAACGCCTACGGCATCGTGAAGGGTGACGTCGAGTTGCTCTTCGATGGCCTGCAGCTCGCGGGCCCGACGCTCACGCCCGCGGCATTCAAGAACGGCATGGACGCCTCCTCGCCGATCGCGTCGACAACGGTGCCGACGATCCAGACGATTGTGACCTACGGCAACCACGGCTTCTGGTCCGGCGACGACCCCGCCGGTCTCGATAACGCCGGCGTCGAGTGGTGGGACCCCACCGCGACCGGGCCCGACGAGACCGGGAACCAGGGCACCGGGATGTACCGGCTCATGGACGGCGGCGTGCGCTACCTCCCGAGCCAATGGCCCACCGCGCCCATGCCGCTCTTCGGCAAAGCCAACACGGTGACGGTCTACGCGCCGGCCGACATCCCGGCGGCGCTGCGACCCAAGAAGACCCCGCTGCCGGCCGGCGCGCCGAACGCGGGCTGAAACTGCACTCTTCGGTGTCGTGTTCGTCAGTCGTCGCGGGGGACGGTGAGCCAACCCTCCCCCGCGACGTACCGGCGCACGATCCGGGCCGGTACCCCCGCGACCACCGAATAGTCGGGCACCTGTAGGCCCGCGACGACCGCGCCCGCGGCCACGACGACGTGCCGGCCGATACGCGAGCCCGGCAGCACGATCGCATCGTGACCGAGCCAACTGCCGTCACCGATCGAGACCGGCTCGTTCTTCCACATCTGCACGCCGATGGGCTCGTCGACGTCTTCGTAACCGTGGTTTTGATCGGTGATGTACACGTAGTGGCCGGTCCAGATGTCGTTGCCGATCTCGATCCGTTCGTGCCCGACGATGCCGATGCCCTTCCCGAGCATGCACCGGTCGCCGATGGTGATGACGGGATCACCGCGCAGATCGGCCTGCGACGGCATTCCCGCGCTGATGGTCGCGAGCGGACCGATCGTGCTCCCGCGACCGAACGCGATCCGGCCTTCGCCGAACACGACGGTCTGCGGAAACGCGATCATGCTGCCGGCGCCGAACGTGTGGAACGCGCGGGCGCGTCGATGCCGCGGGCCTATCGCGCCGAGCCGCGTAACGCCGGTCCAAGCGGCATGGATCGCGTCGCCCGCGACGCGCTCGACGTTCTCCCGCAGCATCGTGAAAGGATACGACGATGGCCAACTCTTCCGCTCTCCCGGTTCGTATCGGTTTGCTCTACGACTTCCCGCAGATGGGCGATCTTGTGTCGAAGTCGCTCCAGTTGGGAGTCGACGAGGTGGCCGCAACCGGCCGCCTCGATCGCGGCATCGAACTCGTCGAACGCCAGTCGCAAGGACTCCCTTCAGGCACCGAGGCCGACGTCAAGCGGGCGTTTGCGGAGCTCGACGACGAAGGCGTCGTCGCGATCATCGGTCCGTCGATCTCCGACAACGGATTGATCGTCGCGCCGTTGTGCGACGCCGCCAAGATCCCGGCCATCAACTACACGGGCGGCGAGCGCACCCGATCCGAATGGATGTTCCACTACCAGGTCGGTTCCCTCGAAGAGGAACCCCCGGTGCTCGCCGCACGCGCGGTCAAGCGCGGATTCAAGCGCGTCGCGGTCATCTTCGACCAGTCACCGGTCGGTCGTCGCTACGCCGAATTTTTCGAGGCGGCACGGGGGCGGCTCGGGCTCGAGGTCACCGGCAGCGCGAGCATCTCCTCGCTCGCCGAGGATGCGACCGACCAACTGCAGCGCTTGCGGCAGTCGAACCCCGACGTGCTCGTGTACCTCGGTCTGGGCGTCTCGTCCCGAGCGGTTGCGCTCGGGCTGGACGCGCTCGGATGGAAGGTGCCGGTGCTCGCGAACTCCGCGCTGATGTTCGGGTACGCCAAACCCGACTGGCGCGACGGCTATGCGGGTTGGGAGTACATCGACACCATCTCCGACGACAACCTCCTGCGGGCCAAGCTCGGCGAGCAGTTCCCCGCCGCCGCGGGCGGGCCGATGGGGTGCGCCGCCTACGACATGGGGCGCATGCTCGGCGAAGGCATCGCCGCCGCGGAGCACCTGACCCGGGCCGGGATCGCCGACGGCCTACGCCGGGTGAAGCAGCTCCCGGCCAGCTCCGGCTACCAGGGAACGCTCATCGGATTCGGCACGTGGGACCACGCGGCACTCAAAGGTCACTATTTGGTGCTGAGAGAGTGGAAGGACGGTCGCTCAGTCCAGGTCTGAGCGACCGTACGATTCCGGGTTGGCCCATGATCGAGATGCGGCCCGCCTGCGGATTGCCCGTGCGGGGCGGCCGCGAACCGCCGTCGAACGCGTCTCCCGGGCGTCGTTCGGACGGATGCCGATCACCTTGGTCGATCGCGCTCGCGCCCAGCTCCGTCGCTTCTTCTCCGAAGGTCCCTGGACGGTCGAGGACGATGCGGGCCTGTCGGGGCTCGTCGTACCCGGCGACGGCTGGACCGAGGAAGAGCTCGCGCCCGGGATTCGCCTGCACTACGGCTGGCGATCGTCGCACTTCAAGATCGAGGTCAACGCCGACCCGCTCCCCGCCGACGCGACCGCCGCCGTGCCCGATGCGACGATCGCGAATCCGGTCGTCCCCGCGCACCAACGCACACTCGGCGACACGTTCGAAGAGCTCGTCATCATCGAGACCGGGCGCACACCGAACGAGGTCAGGTTCGCGACCGGTCCCGTTGCGACGGGCAAGGGCGGGCGCTTCACGCGCGATGACCAGGGTTCTTCGGCCGCGGTCGCGGCGTTGTTCCGCGAGTTCGACGACATCGACAGCGTGCGGGTCGAGCTCGGCGCGGTGTCGGTGGCGCTCGGGGATGCCGAGCAGTGGCACGTGACCCTCTTGCGCGTGTTCGACACGATCACCGCCGAGTTCGTCCCACCCCGGGCGATCGCCCCCGATCGCGCGTACGAGCGCGCCGTGTCCGAGATCGGCGCCCTCGAGGTCTCGAACCCCGCGACCTCGCGCGCCTCATGGACGCGACCCCGTCCCCTGACGCCGCGTGCCGCCGCCTCGCGACGGCCAAGCTCGAGATCGCGGATCCGTTGCTGGTCGCGCAGCCCTGGACCCGATCCCTCAGAGGACTCGTCTCGAGCCGTACGGAGAGCCGCGATCCGCGCCGCCGCCCGCAGCGCCCGGCCGAATCTGCGCCTCCTCTTCGAGCGCGCGCTCGCCGACAAGGATGCCTGCGTGCGGCACTACGCCCTGCGGGGCCTGGCCCAGATCGGTGTGGGCCGCGCGACCAGACCGTCCACCGGCGCCGCGCCGACGACGACCTTCGGGTCCGGTTCGCGGCCGGGGCCGCCTTCGACGGCCGAGTGCCCCTCTAGGCCTTCATCGCAGTCGGTTCGGGGTTGGTGTCACACCCGCCTGTCATCGTTGCGCCCATGCAGACGATCGAACAGACGATGGACGTGTACGAGCTGGTCAGCACCGCGTTCGAACCGTGCACGGCCTTCGCGCCCGCCCACGGCGGTTCTCCGGTGTGCGCCGCCTGCGGGTGGCTCGATGCCGATCACGAGGCGGCCGGGGCCGAGGTCCACGCGTTCCCGCGGCGCGCCGCGGCTCCGCCGCTCCCCAAGCGCCTCGCGTCGTAGCCGTCGCCGGGCGGCGACGAACTCGTCGCGCTAGGCGCTGCGCCGCTTGGCGGGAGCCTTGGCCGGTGCCTTGTCGGCCGCCTTCTTGGCCGGCGTTTTCTTGGCGGTCTTCTTGGCCGGCGCCGGTTTCGCCGAAGGCCGGTCCGGCGCCGTTGCGGCGGCGCTCGGGTGGCGCTCCTTGGCGTTTTGCGCTTTCGCGAGCGAAGCCTCCAAAGCCGCGACCAGGTCGAGGACCTTGGCCGGGGGCTCGGCGACCGGCTCGGCAACGATCGACTCGCCCGCAGCCTTGCGCTCGATCAGATCGAGCACCTGCTCGCGGTACTGGTCGTGGTACTTCTCCGGTTCGAAGTGGTCGCTCGCGAGTGACTCGACGAGTTGGCGGGCCATCGCGACTTCACGCTCGGTCAGTTCCACGTCGCCGTCGTCGGGGACGAGATTGTCGCGGGACACGACCTCGTCCGCGTAGCGCATCGTCTCGATGCAGAGCATGTCGTCGACGGTGCGGATCGCGACCAGACGCTCCTTGCTCCGCACGATGATGCGGCCGATGGCGACCTTGTTGAGCTCGGTCATCGCCTCGACGAGCAGCTTGTAGGGCTTCACGCCCCGGGCGTCGGGGATGAGGTAATACGGCTGTTCGAAGTACAGCGGATCGATCTCGTCGAGGTCGACGAACTCCTCGATCTCGATCGCGTGACTGCCCTTCGGGCGCAACACGTCGAGCTCGTCCGGCTCGATCATCACGTAGCGACCCTTGGAGATCTCGTAGCCCCGCTTGATCTTGTCGGGCGGGACCTCTTCGCCGGTGGCGTCGGAAACCTTCTTGTATCGGATCCGGGCGCCGGTCCCCTCTTCGAGCTGGTTGAAGCTCACGTCGCGACTCTTGGTCGCACCAACGAGGCGCACCGGCACCTGTACGAGGCCGAAGCTGATCGAGCCGGTCCAAATGGCACTGGGCATCCCCCGAGATTACCCAGCCGGGTGCCGGCCACTCCCGGCCTAGGGTTCCCGGTCGTATGGCGAAGCGGGAGGCAGTCGAGGTCGAGGGACGCGAACTGTCGCTGTCGAACCTCGACAAGGTGCTCTATCCGGCCGCGGGATTCCGCAAGGCGGACGTGATCGACTACTACCGCCGGATCGCGCCGACGATGTTGAAGCACCTCGCAGGACGGCCGCCGACGCTCGTCCGGGCGCCCAACGGGCCGGAGGGACCCCGCTTCTTCGAGAAGAACTGCCCGTCGC
Organism: Acidimicrobiia bacterium; assembly: GCA_038239145.1. Classification (GTDB taxonomy): domain Bacteria; phylum Actinomycetota; class Acidimicrobiia; order IMCC26256; family PALSA-610; genus PALSA-610. The sequence continues at coordinate 36,789 of JBBSFB010000004.1, read as the reverse complement.
ACCATCCCGACTGGGTGGACACGTTCGCAGGCCACGAGGCGACCGGCAATACCAAGGGCTGCCTCATCGAAGAGGTGGCGGCCCTCGTCTGGCTGGCGAACCTCGCCGCGCTCGAACTGCACACCCACCAATGGACGCTCGCGGATCCCACCCGACCCACGGCAATGGTCATCGACCTCGACCCGGGTGAACCGGCGACGATCATCGACTGCTGCCGGGTCGCGCTCGACCTCCGGGAAACGCTCGAGCGCCTCGATCTGCAGTGTGTCGTCAAGACGTCGGGAGGCAAGGGACTCCACCTGTCGGTGCCGATCCAGGGGTCCGACGCGACCGACGAAGACACGAAACGGTTCTCGCTCGCGCTCGGCCAGCTCCTCGAATCCCGGGATCCCGATCGTGTGCTCGTCGAGATGACGCGGGCCAAGCGCCCGGGCAAGGTCTTCGTCGACTGGAGTCAGAACGACCGGCACAAGACGACCGTGTGCGCGTATTCCTTGCGGCTCCGCGACCGCCCGACAGTATCGACGCCCCTGGCGTGGTCGGAGGTGGAGGTCGCGCTCGACTCCGCCGACGGCGACTCGCTCGCGTTCGAGTCGGCCGCGGTGCTCGCCCGGATCGAGGAGCACGGCGACCTCTACGCCGACTCGCTCACACTGCATCAGGCGCTGCCCGCGCTCTAGGGTCATCGGAATGGACCTGTCGGGCAAAGTCGCAATCGTCACGGGTGCGTCGCGGGGCGTCGGTGCGGCCACCGCCGAGCTCCTCGCCCAGCGGGGCTGCAAGGTCGCGTGCGCAGCCCGGGCCACCGACGACTCGCCGCTCGCGATCCCGGGCACGATCGACGACACCGTCCGCCGCATCACCGCCGCCGGCGGCAACGCCATCGCGATCCCGACCAATCTCGCACGCGATGACGATGTCGAACGCATGGTCACGACCACCGTCGAACACTTCGGTCGCGTGGACGCGCTCGTCAACAACGCCGCGATCACCTTTCCCGGCGACCTCGAGATGGACATGAAGCGTTTCGATCTCGTGATGCAGGTCGATCTGCGCGCGCCGCTGATCGCGATCCGCGCCGCCCTCCCGACGATGAAGGCGAACGGCGGGGGCGCGGTCGTCAACGTCTCCTCGGTCGCGGGCTTGAATTTCATCCCCGACCTCATGGCCTACGGGATGGCAAAGGCCGCGCTCGAACACCTGACCGTTTCGGCCGCGCACCAGCTGCGAGCGTTCGGAATTACGGTCAACACCTTCCGCATCGACGTACCCGTCGCGTCGGAAGGCTTCGTGTTCAACATGCCCGACGCCGACCACTCTGATTGGGAGCCCTCGGAGGTCGCGGCCGAGGGCATCGTGTGGATGCTCGAACAGCCTCCCGGCTACAGCGGGCACAACGAAGGCATGGCTGCGCTGCGATCCGATCACTGCATCATGGCGTCGAGGTCACCTCGGCCCTATGTCACCCAGCAGACGTTGGTCACCGAGAGCCATCTCCGCCCGCTGGGCTAGCCATGGCCGACACCGAGACCGCGGTTCTGCGCCGCATGCGCGCGGCGCGCCGGAAGAACCGCGGCGACGAGCGCGACTGGATCGACGCGTGGTACGAGCTCTGGCTGCGGGGGTTCTTCGCGATCGTGGTCGTGGTCGTCGTGCCGATCGTGTTGACCGGCGACAAGCTCGATGCGCACGCTCTCGCGCAGTTCCGTGATCGCGGCCCGGGCGTCGCGTCGATTGTCGTGGCGGTGACGGTATGGGTCGCGCTCCGTGCCGGCGCCCGCGGGGCGCCGCTCGCGCCCGAAGGCCCCGACGTCGTGTATCTCCTGCTCGCACCGCTCCCACGCGCCGCCGTCCTGCGTCCGCTCGCTGCGCAGCAACTCCGTACAGCCGTCAGCGCCGGCACGGTCGTCGGGGTCTCGGCCGGCCTCGCCGCGGCGGCGCGCCTGCCGTCTGGAGGCGGGGCGTGGGCACTCGCCGGCATCGTGGCCGGCCCGACCCTTGCCGCCGTGCTCTGGGGATCGGTGGCCATCGCGTCGGCACGACGACTGACGACTCGCTTTGCCAACGCCATCGGTGGTCTCCTCGTCGTCGCGGCCGCGGCCGACGCAACGTTCCGCACCTGGCTCGCACCGTCGACATGGGTGTCGTCGCTTTCCCTGCTCCCGCTGCACCACCTCGTGCCCCCGATCGTGGCGGTCGCCGGGATCGCGCTCGCCGTCGGGTTGCCGGTCGCCGCGCTCGCGTCGATCGGGCGAACCTCGCTCGAGCCGCTGCTCGCCCGCGGCGCGCTCACGAGCCAGATGCGGTTCGCGGCATCGTTCCAGGACATGCGTACCGTCGTGTTGCTCCACCGTCAGCTCGCGATGGAGAAATCGCGGCGGCGACCGTGGCTGCGGCTCCGGGAGCCTTCCAAGGTGCGTCGGCCCGTATGGCGGCGAGGCTGGCACGGGTACGCACGTTGGCCCCTCGACCGGTTGGTCCGGGTCGTGACCCTGCTCGCGGTGGGCAGTGTTCTCGCGTTCGCCGCGCGATCGACGCACCTCCTGATCGTTCCGGCCGGAGTGGCGTTGTTCGTCGCCGCACTCGACGTCATCGAGCCGTTCGCGGCCGAGCTGGATCACCCGACGACGTTGCTGACCTACGGCGTGAGCATCCGGATGCTGTTGCTGCGCAACCTCGTCGCGCCGGTGGTCGCGCTCGTCGGTCTCGCGCTGATCGGCGCGATCGCAGTCGTCCCCGCGGCCGGCGGCCACGCCGGCCTCCTGGTTGCCTGCGCCGTCAGCGCCGCGCTCGCAGCAGTCGCAGGGAGCACGCTCAACGTGACGCTCGGACCCCCGCCCGCCTCCCAGCTCGCGATGTTGATCTTCTCGCCGGACATCTTCGGAATCGTCCTCCTGGTCCGCCAGGGGCTCCCGCCCGCCATCGCGGTCGGTGGGCTCGCGCCCGTCGTCGTCGCGAGTGCGAACAGCGACGCGGTCGGCATCGTGGTGGCCGTCGGCATCGGCGCGCTTTCGATTGCGGTGCTCCTCTACGCTTCGCTGCGAGGAGTGTGACGACCGTGCCGCATCGACACTCGCCGACGTCGCTCCTGCGCGTCTCACATCTCACCAAGACCTACGACGGACACGCGGCGCTTCGCGACGTCAACCTCCGGATGGATTCCGGTCACCTCGTCGCCCTCGTCGGTCACAACGGCGCGGGCAAGTCGACGATGCTCGGCGTCATCGCCGGGCTCATCGAGCCGACCGACGGGGAGGTCCTCGTCGCCGGGGAGATCGCGGGCACGCTGCCGGCGCGCGCCGCGCTCAGCTACGCGGGCGACAACCCGGTGCTGTACGACGATCTCAACGTGTGGGAGCACCTCGAATACGTCGCCGCGCTGCACGGCGTCGACGATTGGAAGACGCCGGGTCGAGAGCTCGTCAAGATGTTCGGGCTCCTCGACCGGGCCGACGACCTGCCCTCACGGTTCAGCCGGGGCATGCGCCAGAAGACCGCACTCGCGGTCGCGCTCGTACGTCCCACCGCGGTCGTCGTCATTGACGAGCCGTTCGTAGGGCTCGACATGCGCGCGCAGACGGCTCTGATCGATGCGCTCGTGGCCCGGGCGCGCTCCGGTAGCACCGTCATCGTCGCGACGCACCAGCCGCGTTTCCTCTCCTACGCCGACGAATGCGTGATGCTCCACGATGGTCGGCTCGAGTACCAAGGGCCGCCCAACGCGGAGGTGCTCGTCGAGCTGGAGAAGGGCGAGTAGCCAGTCGTTGTGTCGGCTGACGGGATCAACCCTGATACTCGAGCGCGCTACAAACGCTCGATGATCATGGCCATGCCCTGGCCGCCGCCGACGCACATCGACTCCATGCCGAAGCGCTTGTCCTCGGTCTGGAGCCCGTTGATGAGCGTGGTCATGATGCGGGCCCCGGTCATGCCGAACGGGTGACCGAGGGCGATGGCGCCGCCGTGGACATTCAGCTTCTCGAGCGGGATCCCGAGGTGCTTGGCGCTCGGCACCACCTGCGCGGCGAACGCCTCGTTGATCTCGACGAGGTCGATGTCGTCGATGGTCATGTTCGCCCGCTTCAGCGCCTGGCGGCACGCCTCGATCGGGCCAAGACCCATGATCTCGGGGTTGATGGGGCTGACCCCGGAAGCGATGATGCGCGCGAGCGGCGTGATGCCGAGCTCCTTGGCCTTCGTGTCGCTCATCACGATCACCGCCGCAGCACCGTCGTTCAAGGGGCAGGCATTGCCGGCCGTGACCTTGCCATCGGGGCGGAATACCGGCTTCAGCGTCGAAAGCTTCTCGACCGTGGTGCCGGCGCGGGGCCCGTCGTCCTTGGAGACCACCGTACCGTCGGCCAGCGTGACCGGCGTGATCTCTCGATCGAAGAACCCGTTCTCCTGGAACTCCACCGCGAGCTGCTGCGAGCGGGCGGCGTACTCGTCCATCTCCTCCCGGCTGACGTTCTCGGCCTCGGCCACGTTCTCGGCGGTGAAGCCCATTGCGATGTACACGTCGGCGAGACCGGTGCCCGGCGTCCAGGGTGGCTGGCCGCCCTCGGAGCGCAACTTGGTCCGCTCCCGCGCCGCGGCGAACTTCTCGTTCACCGGGCCACCGTCGGCCATGCCGTTCATGAACCGGCTGACGGTCTCGACCCCGCCGGAGATGAACGCGTCGCCTTCGCCGGCCTTGATCGCGTGCGCAGCCATTCGGATGGTCTGCAACGACGACGAGCAGTAACGATTCACGGTCACACCGGGCGAGTCGACACCGGCGAGCAACGACGCGACCCTCGCGATGTTCGTGCCGGCCTCGCCCGCGGGTTGACCACAGCCCCAGATCACGTCTTCGACCTGGGACGGGTCGAGCCCGGGCGCCTTGGCCAGCACGGCCTGGATGATCAGCGCCGAGAGGTCGTCGGGCCTGCACTCGATGAGGGAGCCCTTGTTCGCACGACCGATCGGCGTGCGGGCGGTTGCGACGATGACTGCTTCGGGCATTGTTCCCCTCCGGATCACGAATGGCGCCACGACGAGCGGCGGGGGCGCACGCTAGTCGTGGAAGGGGAATTCCCGCGAATGCCGGTAACGTGAATCCGTGGCTGTCGCTGCGCACGTCGCCGAGGATCACAGGAGTGGCCGGACCGGTTGGTTGCGGGCCGCGATCCTCGGTGCGAACGATGGCATCTTGTCGGTGGCGGGTCTCGTCATCGGCGTCGCGGCCGCGAATGCGTCTCGCTCCGCACTGGTCACTGCCGGTCTCGCCGGCCTCGTAGCCGGGGCCATGTCGATGGCCGTGGGCGAGTACATCTCGGTCAGCGCCCAACGCGACGCCGAGCAGGCCGATCTCCGGGTCGAAGCCAACGCCATCGCCGAAGACCGGACCGCTGAGCTTGGCGAGTTGGCCAAGATCTATGAGGGTCGCGGGGTGGAGCCCGGCCTCGCCCGCCTCGTCGCCGATCAGCTCATGACCCACGACGCGGTCGGCGCGCACGCACGCGATGAGCTCGGCATCTCCGAGGTCGTGACCGCGCGTCCACTGCAAGCCGCGCTCGCGTCGGTGGCCGCGTTCACGCTCGGCGCACTCATACCGGTGTTCGCGATGTCGCTCTCGGCCAAGAGCATCCGCATCGGCGTGACTGCCGGCGTCACGGTCCTCGGGCTCCTCGGGCTTGGCGCGCTCGGGGCGCAGCTCGGGGGCGCGCCCAGGAGCCGAGCGGCGCTACGGGTCGTCACGTTGTCGGTGCTGTCGATGCTGCTGACGTACGGCATCGGCCGCGTCGTCGGCGCGAACGTCTAGGTCCCGCGCGTCGGGGTCTCCGCTCGCCGGCGTCTTCAATCGATCCGGCGCAACTCAGCACGATATCGCTGCCATTTGCGCACGTACTCCTGCGCGGGAAACGTGACCTGCTCGGGCTTCACCGCGCCCTCGCGCAGCTTGGCGGGCACACCGAGGGCCATGGCACCGCTCGGCACCTCCATGCCGTTCGGCACGACCGCGCCCGCGCCGACGAGCGCGCCCGTGCGTACGAGCGCTCGGTGCAACACGATCGAACCGGTCCCGATGAGCGCACCGTCCTCGACGGTGCAGCCCTCGAGGTGCGCGAGGTGCCCGATCGTGCAGTCGTCGCCGACGATCGTCTCCAGCTCCCGCGTGCAGTGGAGCACCGCGCCATCCTGCACGCTGGTCCGCGCGCCCACCACGATCCGGCTCTGGTCACCCCGCAGCACGGCCTGGGGCCAGATCGTCGAGCCCGGTCCGATCACGACGTTTCCGATGATCGTGCAATCCGGATGCACGAAGGCATCGGGGTCGATCCGGGGCTCGATGTCGCCGAGGGCGTAGAGGCTCATGGGCGATAGTTTGACGGGAATGGCCGACTCCACCGGGAATCAAGGGTCGACGGGGATCGATACCGACCTGCACGTACGGGAGGTCGCCGAGCACGGCTACACGATCGTCGAGAACGCGATCGAGCCGGACCTGGTCGACGAGCTCAGCGAGTCGTTGGCACGACTCGAGCGCTCTTTCGACGTTCAGCCTGCACCCAACTCGTTCGAGGGGCACCAGACGCTGCGGGTGTACAACCTGCTCGCGTACGACGACCTGTGGCAACGGGTCCCGGTGCACGAACACGTCCTCCCGATCGTGGAACGGGTGCTCGATCCCGGTTGCATCATCTCGTCGCTGTCGTCGATCGACATCCTGCCCGGCGAGATCGCCCAGCCCATCCACGCCGACGACCAACTCATCCCGCTCCCGAAGCCGCACCCACCGACGGTCTGCAACTCGATGTGGGCGCTCACCGACTTCACCGAGGCCAACGGTGCGACGCGCCTCATCCCGGGAACCCACCTCTCCGACCACAGCCCCGACTACGGCGCCGAGTACGAATCGATCGCGGCCGAGATGCCGAAGGGATCGGTGCTCGTGTGGCACGGCAGCCTGTGGCACGGCGGCGGCGCGAACACGACCGCCGCGCCCCGCGTCGGCATCGCCATGAACTACTGCGCGGGCTACATCCGCCAGCAGGAGAACCAACAGCTCGGGCTCTCCCGGGAGAAGGTGCAGACGTTCGACCCTCGCCTGCGCGAGCTGGTCGGCTACGGCGTCTACAACATGCTGATCGGACACATCAACAAGCAGTCGCCCGACCGGCTGCTGCTCGGTGACGGCTCGACCGCCGTCGTCTTCGACGGGATCTGAACCATGGCCATGCTGGAAGTCGCCGACGACGCGCGCGTGCGCGTGCTCACGATCAACCGCCCGGAAGCGCTGAACGCGTTCAACGACGAGCTGTACCACACCGCCGGCGCCGCGCTCGAGGACGCGGAAGCGAGCAACGACGTCGCTTGCGTCGTTATCACCGGCACCGGGCGCGCGTTCTCCGCGGGTCAGGATCTCGGCGAGATGGGTCGCCTCAGCGCAAGCGAGCGCAACGACTTCGGCGACGCCGGACCCGGGTTCCCCCACTTCCTCGACACGCTCGCCGCGTTCGGCAAACCGGTGATCGCGGCGGTCAACGGAATCGGCGTCGGCATCGGCATGACGCTGCTGCTGCACGTCGACCTCGCGATCATCTCCACAACCGCGCGATTGCGGGCACCGTTCGTCCCGCTCGGCGTCGTGCCCGAAGCCGCGGGCAGCTTGTTGATGCCCGTCGTGATGGGCAACCAGCGCGCCGCGCTGAAGCTCTACACCGGCGACTGGATCACGGCCGACGAGGCGGTTGAGTGCGGACTCGCGTTGCGCGCGGTCGAACCCGACGCCCTGATGCCGGAGGCGATGGACATCGCCCGGCGCATCGCCACGATGCCCGTCGCGTCGCTGAGTGCGACCAAACGCATCGTGGTCGAAGCCCGCATCGACGCCGTGCGCGCGGCCCGGGCCCGGGAAGACGTGGCATTCACCGGGATGATCGGGCAGCCCGCGAACATGGAGGCAATCACCGCGTTCTTGGAGAAGCGGGAGCCCGATTTCTCCAAGCTGTAGCCCCGGATATCCTGCCGCCATGGCGATAGTGGAGACCCGCAGCGGCAAGGTCGAAGGCTTCGAACGCGACGGCGTGCACGTGTTCCGGGGCATCCCGTACGCGGCTCCGCCCGTCGGCGCGTTGCGATGGCAACTGCCGCAACGAGAGAATTCCTGGCCCGGAACCCGCGACGCCACGTCGTTCTCGGCGCAGTCGGCCCAGACCGAGTTCGCGCTCGCAAAGCTGATGGGCGAGTCGCAGCCGGCGTACAGCGAAGACAGCCTCTATCTCAACGTGTGGACACCTGCGTGTGACGATGCCAGCCGGCCCGTGCTCGTGTGGATCCACGGTGGCGCATTCATCTGGGGCGCGGGCGACACGCCTTGGTACGACGGCACCAACTTCGCCAACAACGGCGACGTCGTCGTCGTCACGCTCAACTACCGCCTCGGACCGTTCGGTTTCCTGCACCTCGCCGATCTCTTCGACGGCGAGTTCGCGGGCGCAGGCAATGCGGGCATCGCCGACCAGATCGCTGCGCTCGAGTGGGTGCGCGATTGCATCGCCGCCTTCGGCGGCGACCCCGAGCAGGTAACGATCTTCGGTGAGTCGGCCGGCGCCGCGAGCGTGGGCACGCTCCTGGGTGCGCCGAGCGCGCGCGGCCTGTTCGGCGGCGCCATCTTGGAGAGCGGCGCGGCCTCCTGGGTCTCGACACGCGAGCAGGCGACGGGCGTCGCGCAGCGCATCGTCACCAATCTCGGTGTGCGCGCGGGCGACACGGCCGCGCTTCTCGCAGCGACGACGGACGAGATCCTCGCCGCGCAGCCAAACTTTCGCGAGGACGGTGTCGCCTCGTTGCCGTTCCAACCGGTCATCGACGAGACGGTGCTCCTCGAGTCGCCGCTCGAGGCGATCCGGAGCGGCAATGCCGAGGACGTGCGCGTGCTCGCGGGCACCAACGCGACGGAGATGACGCTGTTCACCCTCGCCGACCCCGAGATGGGAACGCTCGACGACGACGGGATCCGCACCCGGCTCGCGGCTGCGTTCGGTCCTGGGGGTCCGGCGGTGCTCGAGGGCTACCGCGCCCGCCGGCCCGACGCGACGCCCGCGGAACTGTGGCTCGCGCTCGCGACCGACGGTGTGTTCCGGATCCCGGCGATCCGGCTCCTCGAGGCCCAACTCCCCCACGCGCCCGTCTGGTCGTATCTGTTCACCTTCGAGAGCCCGGTCTTCGGCGGCATCCTGCGCTCCACCCATGCGCTCGAGATCCCGTTCGTATTCGACACGCTCGACGGGAGAGGCGCCGACATGCTCACGGGGACCGGACCAGAACGCCAGGGCATCGCCGACGCCATGCACCGGGCCTGGATCGCCTTCGCCCGGGACCGCGACCCCCAGCACCCGGGGATCCCGGCCTGGCCGGCCTACGACCTCGACCGCCGGCCCACGATGCGCTTCGACGCCAAATGCGAGCTCCTCGACGACCCGGACGGCCAGGATCGGGGCGCTTTTGCCGAAGTAGTGGCCTAGGTCTCACGCGAAGTGGCAATCTGTCCTTGACCGGGACCGACCGCTTGCCGATCAGAGACCCGACAGTGGCGCGAGGCATGTGGAGTGACGGGCTATGAGTGAAGTAGTGGCACTACTCCTCGACGATGCGATGCCTCCCCAACGCCTGGGTGCATTGCTCCTCGCGGCGCGCAAGCGGAGCGGGATGAAGCGCAAGAAAGCGGCCGCCGCCGCGGGCACCACTCCCGGGAAGCTGCGCAAGTACGAGCATGGCGACCTGTCGGTCCCGGCCGACGTCTGTGCCCAGCTGGCCGAGTGCTATGGCGACGACCTCACCGCCCACGTCCCACTGCGCGTCCCGCTGCACATCGCGGGCGGCAACATCTTCGTCGACGACATCGAGGCGCCGGTCGGCCCCGACATCGACGACGTCCTCAGTGGCTACATCGACATCGTGCACCGCCTCCGCAGCATGGCGCCGGGCGACCCGTTGAGCCTGCGCAGCGTCGACATCGTCGCCCTGGCAGGAGCTCTCGGACGCGACCGGGCGACGATCGAGGAACGCATCGCCGAGGTGCTCGGCTGCACGCCGACCGAGGCGCGCCGATTGCACGGCGAGCTGTTGCGGCGCAAGGTAATCCTGCCCGTCGCCGGTCTGGCTGCCGGTATGGCCGCGTTCGCGGGCGTGGCGTACGCGTCGCACTCGCCCGCCTCGGCGGGCACGAACATTCAGGTCCGGTCGATCTCGGTCAAGGGTCCGTCGACGACGACCCCGCCGACGACCGTCGCCAAGCCCAACCCGGCCCCGACGACGCCGACCACGGCCGCGCCGGTGACCACTCCGCCGACCGCGCGTCCCGCCCAAAGCGTCACTCCTCGCACGACGGTCCCCGCACCGAAGACCGACGCGACGGTTCCGGTGCACCAGCGCACAACCGACGTCCCCGTCACGGTCGACCCGCCGCAGCCCAACCCGGGCGACACACCCGTCTCGGTGCTCCCCGGCGAGACCCCGATCTCGGTAATCGGCACTCCCGACTCGACGAGCGACACCGCCCCGTAGGGCGCGCTCGCATTCTCGACCTGCCGGGCGATTGCTGCCCTAGGAGCCGAGGTGCCAGGCCTTTTCGCGAACGAAAGCGCGTACGCCCGACTCCGACATCGAGACACCCAGCCCGGAATGACGACGTCCTGACCACGGGAGCCGGACGCTCGAACGGTCCGAGCGGTTCCAATACGCGTTGCCGACGTCGAGCCGGCTGAGGATCTGCTCCGCCCGCTCCCGATCCCCGGAGAACACCGACGCGCCGAGCCCGAACTCGGTGTCGTCGAGACACGTACGCGCCTCGGCGTCGTCGCGCACCCGCTGGATCCCGATGACGGGTCCGAACGTCTCGTCGCGCATCACGCTCATGCGCGGATCGACGTCGACCAGCACCGTCGGCTCGAACCACGAACCCGGGCGTGCGATACGGCCACCGCCGCACACGACCCGTGCCCCCTTCGCAACTGCGTCGGCGATCTGAGCGTCGAGCACATCGAGCTGCTCGGTCCGGGCCAGCGGACCGATGTCGGTGTGCTCGTCGTCCGGAGAACCGGTTCGGTACGCACCCACCACGTCGACGAAGGCATCGACGAACCGATCGAAGATCGCGGCATGCACGTAGACCCGCTCGATGGCCGAACACGATTGTCCGCCGTTGTAAAACGCACCTTCCGCGACCGCGAAAGCCGCGGTCTCGACGTCGACGTCGTCGGCGACGTACGCGCCGTCCTTGCCTCCGAGCTCGAGCTGGAGCCGGACGAGCCGATCAGCCACGGCGCGCGCGACGCGTTTGCCGGTCTCGTAGGAACCGGTGAAACACACCATGTCGATCTCGCACGCGACGAGCGCCGCGCCCACCGCACCCCGTCCGACCACCGTTTGCACGACGTCGACCGGGATACCGGAACGGTGCATCAGATCGACGATCCGCAGACCGGTGAGCGTCGCGTGCTCCGATGGTTTGTAGAGCACCGCGTTGCCGGTCAGGAGCGCGGGTACGACCGTGTTCAGCCCGACGAAGTACGGGTAGTTCCACGCGCTCACGTGCGCGACCAGCCCAACGGGCTCGTGCGTCACGCGCTCCTCGACCAATCCCTCGGCCGCAGGAGTGACGGCCCTCGCCGCGATCACGGAACCCACGTGCTCGAGATTCCAGTCGATCCGTTCCAGGACCGCGGTCACCTCGGCGCGCGACTGCGAGATGGGCTTGCCGACCTCGCTCGTGGTGACGCGCGCGCACTCGTCGGCCTCGGCCTCGAGCAGGTTGCGGAACACGCGCACGCACGCGGCCCGGTCGTCGTACGAACGTGCCGCCCATGCGGGTTGTGCCCGTCGGGCCCGCTCGACCTTCTGTTCCACCTCGCGCCCGTCGGTGACGGCAACGCTGCGGATCCGCTCGCCGGTCGCCGGGTTGCCCACTTCGAGCGAGCGGTCTTCCGGCTCTGCCAACACCGGCAGTTCGTCGACGACGGGCGGGCGCGCGGACGTCGGCGCCTCTGCCGATACGGGCGCCACGAACCGCGGCGCCGCCGCGTTGGACGATGCGTCGGGCGTGACCAACGTCACCCAGCGCGATTCCTTGTGTCCGGGCCGGCGTTCGAGTTGGCGGACGTAACCCTTCTCTGCGAACCGCTGCAGCGTCTCCTCGAGGTCGTCGAGCGAGCGAAAGTTGTGCCAGCGCTCGGTGCGTTGCTTCAGCTCACCCGGAGTCTGCGCACCGCGCAGCAACAACACACCGAGCACCGTGAACTCGGGGACGGAGAGCTGCAGCGCTTCGTCGACGACGTGCTTGTGCTTCACGACGCGTTGACCGGTCGCCCGCACCCGCCGGGAGACACCTTTCTCCCGCAGCGACTCGAGCACCCGTTCGACCGTGTTCTCGTCGTAGGCGACGATCGGGTCGCGGTTCGTGCTCTGGTTGCACGCGTTGATGAGAGCGTTGACCGACAAGGGATAGTTGTCGGGGGTGGTGACCGCCTTCTCCATGAGGCAGCCCAACACGCGCGCCTCTTCGGCACTCAGTTCGATCATGCGAGTAGGTCGATCATCCGAGTACGAGCTCCGCGATGGTTCGCAGTTGCTCGGTCGCGCCGGACACCACCATCGTCGTCACCGCCGATTCCCGCCACATCGCGAGGTCGTCGCGGATCTTTTCGCGCGAACCGATGAGGGCGACGTCCTCGACGAGCTTCGTCGGCACCGCGGCCGCCGCTTCGGCTTTCTTGCCGTCGAGATACAGGTCCTGGATGAGCTTGGCTTCGTCCTCGTAGCCCATCCGCCCGAACACGTTGTTGTGGAAGTTGACCTCGCGTGAACCCATCCCGCCGATGTAGAGCGCAAGGACCGGGCGGTACATGTCGGCCGCGGTCTCGACGTCGTCGGCGATGATGACCGGCACCAAGCACGCGACCTCGAACGTCTCCGCGCGGTGGCGCGCCCCGTCTCTCGCGAACCCCGCCGCCATCGCGTCCCGATAGAAGCCGTCGTTGCGGGGCGAATAGAACATCGGCAACCACCCGTCGGCGATCTCGGCCGCGAGCGACACGTTCTTCGGGCCTTCTGCGGCGAGATAGATCGGCAGGTCGGCCCGACGCGGGTGCGTGATCGACTTCAGCGGCTTCCCGAGCCCGGTACCGCCCGGCAGCGGCAACTGGTAGCGGTCGCCTCGGAATTCGACGGGCGCTTCGCGGGCCAGGACCTGGCGGACGATGTCGACGTATTCGCGCGTGCGGACCAGCGGCTTGCTGTAGTCGTCGCCGTACCAACCTTCGGCAACCTGTGGGCCCGACACCCCGAGGCCGAGCACGAACCTTCCGCCCGAGAGATGATCGAGCGTGAGCGCGGCCATCGCCATCGCCGTGGGCGTCCGCGCCGAGATCTGACAGATCGACGTGCCGAGCTTGATGCGCGACGTCGCCGCCCCCCACCACGCCAGCGGCGTGAGCGCGTCGGACCCGTACGCCTCGGCGGTCCAGCACGAGTCGAACCCGATCTCCTCCGCAACGGCCAACGCCTCCGGCACACCGACCGGCGGTTGCGCGCCCCAGTAGCCGATCATGTACCCGAGCTTCAGGTCGTTCTGCATGCCTCGCAGCCTAGGAGGACGGATGCGCGCACGTCTCCGTCGACGCAGAGCCAGGCCGCGAAACCGCCGTCGCGGTCGGTGTCGACGACGAGCAGCTCCGCCTCGTCGTCGAGCTCCAGGCCCGCACGGAACTCGATCTCGGCGGTCGCGACCCGCGGGCGGCCCCGCCGCGCGAGCTCATCTTCGACCGCATGCCAGTACGCGGCGTTGTTCACGTGCCCGACGACGTCGATGTCGGTTGCCCGCAGCGGCCACGGGCGCCGGACCGCGTCCGGTCGCGGTGCCGCGTGCCGCAGCCGGGCCGAGACCTTGCGCCCTTCCGCGGTCGCGCCCCAGATCGCGTCGAACCCGACGGGCAACGACGTGGGCGCGCCGGTAGCGGGGTCGGTGTGCACCCATATCGCAACCGCTTCGACACACAGTCGATCGCCGACGACGAGGCGCGACGTGCGCTCCGCCCACCGGGCCCCGATGCCGCTGCACCATGTACTCGCGGTCACTTCGGCCCGGAAGCGGGGAGTCGCCGCGATCCGCAGATCCATCCGGCGCAGGATCCACAGGCCCATTCCGTCGACGGCGACGGTCGACGCGTCGAAGTCGGAGACGTCTTGGACCACACGGGCGATGCCGTCGAGCCGGGCACGCGCCTCGGGGTTGACGTCGGCAAGACCGACGTGGCGAACAATCGTCGACACCCGCCGCGCACCCATCTCGCGCAAGCTAGCGGGGACGGTCGTCATGCACGGTCTCCCGCATTCGGAGTGGTACCGCTCCGGCACGGCGTTAAAGCGCGCTCCGCTAGGTTCGGCTTCGTGAGCACGACGCCGGCGGCCGAGGCCGCGCCCGAGCCCGAGATCCCGCCCGAGGGCTTTCGCCAGCATCGGTTCTCGCCCCCGCCGGGCGCGACCACGGTGCTGCTCGTGCGCCACGGGGAGTCGGCCCCGGCTCACCCCGACCGGCCGTTCCCGCTGCGCGACGGTCACGGGGACCCGCCCCTCGATCCCGTCGGCGAGCAGCAGGCGGTGTTGCTCGGCGAGCGACTGCAGCACGAGCCCATCGCAGCGATCTACGTCACCACGCTGCAGCGCACGCACCAGACCGCCGAACCCCTCGCGACCAAGTTCGGGCTGACACCGATCGAGGAGCCGGAGCTACGCGAAGTGTTCCTCGGCGACTGGGAAGAGGGCGAGTTCAGGCGCCGGGCCGCGGCGCGTGACCCGATCTTCGAACAGATCTTCGTGCAGGAGCGCTGGGACGTCATCCCGGGCGCGGAACCGCAGGAAGAGTTCGACGAACGAACCTGGCGAGGCTTCCGGCGTTGCGCAGCGGCCCATCCCGACGAGCGCATCGTGGTGGTTGCGCACGGCGGCGTGATCGGTCAGCTGCTCCACCGCGTCACCGGCGCGCGCCGCTTCGCCTTCGCGGGCGCCGACAACGCGTCGATCAGCGAAGTGGTCGTCGACGGCGAACGCATCATCCTGCGCCGGTACAACGACGTCGCGCATCTCTTGCCACTGCTGTGAGCGCGGCGACCAACGCGTCGTAATCGACGCCCGGTCTCCGCACCCTGGGCGGAAGCTCGATCTGCACGCCGCCGAGCGGGACTCGGTTCACCGGGTTCCCCGGGTGCAGTCCGCGCAGGTGCTTCGGGATGACGTCGAGATCACCGATCCAGCGGTACTGCGGTAACGCGTCGTCCAACGCGCGAGCGAGGTCGGCCGCCAGCTCGCGGTTCGTTCCGCCGAGCAGCGCGGTGGTCCACCGGTCGTCGGCGTCGCGCACGCCGCCGAAGCCGTGCACGGAGATGACGAGGTCGATGCTCGCGAGGAACGTGCGCAGCCCGTCGGAAAGCGCAGGGTCGTAGCGGTGCGACGGCACGTGCCAGTGCAGGTCGTCGGGTTGCACGACCGCGTAGAACGTCGCGCCCGCGCCGACCGCTACGGCTTCCGCGATCTCCGCGGTCCCCTGCTCGAGCCCACCGTGCAACGCGCACACCCCGACCCGCGAACCCGCGATCACCCGTTCGCGTACACCGTCGGTTGCGAGGAGTTCGTCGAGCACGCAGACCTCTTCAGCCCTCTAGCCGTTGACGAGAAGCTCCTTGTACGGCGTCTCCTTGGCCGGACCTGGTTCCTTCGGCAGCCCGAGCACGCGCTCGCCGATGATGTTGCGCTGGACCTGGTCGGTGCCGCCGTAGATCGACGGGCCCGGCGAAAACAGCGTCGTTTCCTGCACCGACCCGCCGCCGGGCACGTCGGTGCCCATGAGCATCCCCGACGCGCCGACGATCTCGTGACCCACCTCGCGCTGCAGGCGGAGCAGGTCGCTCATCATCAACTTGGCGATGTTCGGCTCTGCGCCGGTCCGTTGACTCGGCGACTTGGCCCGCAGCCCCGAGAACCGGCCGATCTGTTGCATCGTGTAGAGCTGCGCGAGCTTCTGGCGGATGTTCGGGTCGGTGTTGTTGCCGAGCTCCTGCGCCAACTTCATCAGCCGGCTCGCGGCCGCGATACCGCCGCCGCCGGTCCCGCCCGTACGGACCTGGCCGACGTGGTCGCCGGCGCGGTCTTCGAGCTGGGCCGCGATCGGTCCCGGGAACGCGTTTCCTGCCGCGCCCGAACCGCCGGTACCGAGACCGGCCCGTTCGGCCATGAGCGTGGTGTTCGCCGCGGCCCAACCGTTGTTGACTCCGCCGATGATGTCGGCGTCGCTGACGCGCGCGTTGTCGATGAAGACCTCGTTGAAGAGCGCGCGGCCCGTCATCTCCCGCAAGGGCCGGATCTCGACGCCGGGTTGTTGCATGTCGAACTTGAAGTACGTGATGCCCTTGTGCTTCGCCAGCTCGGGCGCGGTCCGGGCGAGCAGCATGCCGAGGTTGGTCAGCTGCGCGGTCGACGTCCAGACCTTCTGGCCGGTGACGATCCACTCCTCGCCGTCCTTGACGGCCTTCGTGCCGAGGCTGGCGAGGTCGGAGCCGGCGCCGGGCTCGGAGAAGAGCTGACACCACGCGTCTTGACCGTTCAGGATGCGGAGCAGGTCAACCTGTTTCTGGAGATCGGTGCCGTGCGCGACGATCGTCGGCGCGGTGAGCAGGTAACCGAGGCCGGCGGGCGGCCCGATAGCGCCGTGCTCGGTGATCGTCTCGTTCACGACGTTGGCGAGATCGCGCGGCCAACCCTTGCCCCAGGTGTCCTCGGGGAACGTGGGCGCGGCGTAGCCGGAGCGAGCCAGGATGTCCCACCACTCCCCGACCGTCAGCTCGGGATCCCAGTTCTCTTTCAGCCACGTCGTGACCTCGACGCGGACTTCCTCGGGCGAAGGCATCGTCATAGTTGTGCAGGTTACCGTCCGGTCATGACGACCGACATGTCCGCCGACGAGCGCCGGGCGTTCCTGAGCGCCGGCAACCGGACCGCGGTGCGGTGAGCGAGTGACCTTCTCGGCTGAGCCGAAGGTCAGTCGAGGAGCTCGAGGACCTTCTCCGACGGGCGGGCGATCACCGCGCGGTCGCCGACGAACACCACCGGGCGCTCCATCACCTCCGGATGGGCGAGCAACACGTCGATCACCTGCGCGCGCGTTTGCACGTCGGCCCTGGTGAGCCCGGCATCCTTGAACTTGGCGTCGGCGGTGCGCACGAGCGCGATGGGCTCGTCGGGGATCGCGTCGAGGATGCGTTCGAGCGTCGCCCGGTCGGGGGGCGCGTCGAGGTAGCGCACGACATCGGACGCGACACCCCGCTCCTCGAGAATCTGCAGCGCGCCCCGCGACTTGCTGCACGACGGATTGTGGAATATCTGCACCGGCTCCATGGTGGCCGACGCTAGCAACCGGAGGTACACGGCGCGATCGACGTCGACAGCGCCGAGCGAGCGCAGGTGCGGGGTTGTCCACTGCACGTCGAAGAGCGTCGCGCCGTCGAGCTTCAACAACTCCACCGTGGCCCAACACGCGACCTTCGACGCATCCGTCACCCGGTGGAACATCGACTCCCCCGCGAAGAGCCGGCCGATGCGCACCCCGTACAGTCCGCCGACGAGGACGTCGTCCTGCCACACCTCGACCGAGTGGGCCCAGCCCATGTCGTGCAGGCGCGTGTAGGCGTCGAGGAACGCCCGGTCGATCCATCCGTGGGGGCGGCTCGGATCGGCGCAGCCGACCATCACGTCGGTGAAGGCGGAGTCGACCCGCACGTCGAAATGCGCGGTAACACGGCGCAGCGTTCGACTGCAGTGGAAGCCGTCGAGGGGGATGACGCCGCGCGGGTCGGGCGACCACCACGCCAACACGCGACCCGCGTTCATGGGGAAGAGACCGCGCCGGTATGCGGCGAGCAGGGTGCCGGGTTCGAGGTCGGCGCCGATGGCGACGATCTCGTCGTCGCGGTCGGTCGCGTCAGCGGCCGGGAAATCCCAAACGTTCGCCGGCGGCTCGAGTGCCACGGTGGGACCGGAATCGTTACGCGAGCAACGCGCGTGCGATCTGGCCGACCTGGATCTCGTCGGTGCCGGCGTAGATCTGCAGCACCTTGGCGTCGCGGGCCAACTGTTCGACCTCGTACTCGGCCATGTAGCCGTTGCCCCCGAAGAGCTGCACCGCTTCGAGCGCGACTTCGGTCGCCGCCCCGGCCGAATAGAGCTTCATCGCGGACGCTTCCGACAACGACATCGGCTTGCCCGCCTGCGACGACTCGAGCACGCGGAACACAAGGTTCTCCACGTTGAGCCGGGCGACTTCCATCTTCGCCAGCTTGAGCTGGATGAGTTGGTAGTCGCCGATCGGGCGTCCGAACTGCTGGCGGTCCTTCGAATACTGCACGCACTTCTCGAGACAGCGCTCGATGATGCCGAGGGCCATCGCGGCGACGCCCGACCGCTCGATCGTGAAGGTCGCCTTGCTGGCTTCTCGACCGCCCCGGCCTCGGAACGCCTTCTCGCTCTCCCCGATCAACCGGTCCGTGCCGACACGCACGTCGTCGAGGAACAGCATCCCTGTCGGCGACGAGTGCAGGCCCATCTTGCGCAGCGGCTTCGACTGCTCGAGCCCGGGCATTCCACTGTCGAGCACGAACTGCAACACGGTGCGATCCGCGGGCGGGTTGCCCTCGTCGAGCTTGCAGATGAACACGATCGTGTCGGCGTAGGGACCGTTCGTGATGAACGTCTTCGAGCCGTTGAGGAGATACTCGTCACCGTCGCGACGCGCGGTCGAGGTCATCTGCCCAAAGGCGTCGGACCCGGAGTTCGGTTCCGTGATCGCCCACGCTCCGATCTTGTCGAGCGTGAGGAGATCGCGCACCCAGCGCTTCCGTTGCGCGATCGTCCCCTTCGAGTTGATCGCGGCCGATGTGAGCCCGACCGACACCCCGAGCGCGGTCACCATGCCCGGCGAGCACTTACAGAGCTCGATGATCGGCAGGAGCGTGAACCCGGCGCCGCGCGATTCGTCGGATTCGGGCGACTTGTTTGCGGCATCGTTCCCCGCGGCGCCGGCGGCAGCGGCCTCCTCGGCGGCGATGCGCTTGTCGAAGCTCGCGGCGGCGAGCTGATCCATACCGAACGTCGAATACATCTTGCGCAAGAGGTCGTACGGCGGGAGGTCGCCGTGCTCGAGCTCCTCTCGGTGCGGACGGATCTCGTTGTCGACGAATTGGCGCACGGCGTCGCGCACCATCTGCAGTTCTTCCGGCCATTCGAACATTCACGGATCGTACGGGACGCCATCGGGTAGGTCTTCTCCCGCATGTCGAATCAACATCCCCACAACTCCTCCCGGGCCCATTCACCCGGGGGTTCAGTCCGGCGGCCTGCACGCCGATGCTTCTGGTCGAGGGAATGGACTCGACAAAGAGGGTCCGGGGGAGGGAACGGGATGCATCCCTGTGGGAGCGTCGAGCGAGCACTGCCGATCGACGCCGCGCTCCTGGGTGACGTGCTGCTGCGGCTTCGTCGCGACTCCCGCGCCTCGGCCCTGCGGTGGACTCTCGGCGACAAGGGTGCAGCCGAAGTGGAAGTGGCGTTCGCATCCGACGGCCCGGAGTGGACCAGCCGGGCCCGCCTCTGGAACTACGCGGGCATGGGCATGACGACTGCGACGGTGCGCCTGGTTGCCGTCGCGCCCGACGAGGTCCGGCTCACGCTCGAGCCGACGGCCTCGGCGACCTCGCCGTCGGGCGACGACGCGGTGTCGATGTCAGATCTCGGCCAGGCAACGGTCGACGAGCTCGCCGAAGAGCTGTTGTGGCACGCAACGCGCGCCGGTCTCACGTTTCGTGACTGACGAGACCCTCGATCGCAACAAATAGCAATCTCGGGTTCATCGTCCCGTCGCACAGACGCCGAGTCCCCGAAACGCGCGGCCCCCAAGATGAAGGAGCACTGCTCGGGTCGTCCGCCGCGCTCCCCCCGGGGCGGACGGCCCGAGACGGGTGCGCCCCTCCCTTTCGCGTTTTCGGGGTCAGCGGAGTTGGACGGTGTCGGGGGTGATCGGCGCGGGGAGCAGCGTCTCCCCCATCAGGAACTCGTCGACGGCGGCCGCGCACGAGCGGCCCTCCGCGATCGCCCACACGATCAGGCTCTGACCGCGACCCATGTCGCCGCACACGAACACGTTCTCGAGGTTCGTCCGGAAGCGATCGTCACGGGAAACGTTGCCGCGCTCGTTGATGTCGACGCCCAGTTGCTCGAGCAGGCCCGGGCGCTGCGGGCCGACGAACCCCATCGCGAGCAGGACGAGTTCGCACGGAAGCTCGAAGTCGGTGCCCTCGACCTTCTCGAAGGTCATCCGGCCGTCGATCGTCTTCTGTTCGACCTCGTGCGCCCGGAGCGCCCGCAGGTTGCCGTCGTCGTCGCCGAGGAAGCACTCGGTGTTCACCGCGAACACGCGCTCGCCGCCCTCTTCGTGCGCGGACGACACCCGGTAGATCATCGGGTAGGTCGGCCACGGCATCGAGTCGACGCGGGCCTCGGGCGGCCGGGGCAGGATCTCGAACTGGTGCACCTTGGTTGCGCCCTGACGGATGGCCGTGCCGAGGCAGTCGGCGCCGGTGTCGCCACCACCGATGATGACGACCTGCTTGCCCGCGGCCGAGATGGGCGCCGCTTCGATGTCGCCCTGCTGCACCCGGTTGCCCCAGGGGAGGTACTCCATCGCCTGGTAGACGCCGACGAACTCGCGTCCCGGCACGGGGAGATCGCGCCACGCGGTCGCGCCGCCGGCGAGGGCGACCGCGTCGAACTGCTGCAGGTCGCCGGCCGGCACGTTCTCGCCGACGTTGGCGTTCGTCTGGAACCGCGTGCCTTCGGCTTCCATCTGCGCGACGCGCCGGTCGAGGTGACGCTTCTCCATCTTGAACTCGGGGATCCCGTAGCGCATCAGCCCACCGATGCGATCGGCGCGCTCGAACACGGTCACATCGTGGCCGGCCCGGGTCAATTGCTGCGCTACCGCGAGACCGGCCGGCCCGCTGCCGACGACCGCGACCCGCTTGCCCGTCTTCTTGTCGACGAGGATGGGCTGCACAAAGCCCTCGTCCCACGCGCGGTCCGCGATCTCGACCTCGATCTGCTTGATCGCGACCGGCAGCTCGTTGATGCCGAGCACGCACGCGGCTTCGCACGGAGCCGGGCACAACCGACCCGTGAACTCGGGGAAGTTGTTGGTCGCGTGCAACCGGTCGGAAGCGGCCTGCCAGCGATCGCGGAACACGAGGTCGTTCCACTCGGGGATGATGTTTCCGAGCGGGCAACCGGTGTGACAGAACGGGATGCCACAGTCCATGCACCGCGCACCCTGCGTGCGGGCCTTGTCGGCCGGGAAGTCTTCGTAGACCTCCTGCCAATCCAGCACGCGTACGGGGATCGGGCGCCGCTTCGGCAACTCCCGGTCGTACTTCATGAACCCGGTGGTCTCACCCATGATTCTCTGTCGCCTTCGCTCGGTGCCGGCATGTCCAGCCCGGCGCGCCGGCTCGTTCAGGACTCCGGCGAGCCGACTGCGCCGCCCGCATCACCGGACGGGCGTCACGCACGTGCGGCCGCCATGACTGCCTCGTCGACGTCGAGGCCACGTTCCACGGCGTCGCGCTGTGCTTCGAGCACTCGCTTGTAGTCCTTCGGGAAGACCTTCGTGAACAGGCGCACGCTCTGCCACCAGTTCGACAACAGCCGCTCCGCAACCGGTGAGCCGGTCATCTCGAGGTGCATCGTGACGACGCCCCGCAACCAGGCTGCGTCCTCTTCGTAGTCGAGCGCGTCGAGGTCGACCATGTCGCGGTTGACCCGCAGGAACAGTGAGCGGTCGGGGTCGAGCACGAACGCGAACCCGCCGCTCATGCCGGCTGCGAAGTTGCGCCCGGTCGAACCGAGGATCACCGCCCGGCCCCCCGTCATGTACTCGCAGCCGTGATCGCCGACGCCCTCGACCACGGCGGTCGCGCCCGAGTTCCGCACACAGAACCGTTCGCCGACGAGGCCGCGGATGAACACGTTGCCGTCGGTCGCGCCGTAAAGAATCACGTTGCCGGCGATGACGTTCTCTTCGGCGACGAACTTCGCCGTGCGGGCCGGGCGCAACACCAAGGTCCCGCCCGAAAGCCCCTTGCCGAAGTAGTCGTTCGTGTCGCCCTCGAGCCGCAGCATGATCCCGCGCGGCACGAAAGCGCCGAAGCTCTGTCCGGCCGAACCCTGGAACGTGAGGTCGATCGTGCCGTCCGGCAGACCGGGACCGCCCCAGCGGCGGGTCAGCTCGGAGCCGAGCATGGTGCCGACGGTTCGGTTCGTGTTATGGATCTCGTACGAACGGCGGAACTGACCTTCACCGGTGTCGAGCACCGTGCGCGCGTCGGCGATCAACTGCCGGTCGAGCGCCTTGTCGAGACCGTGGTCCTGGCCCTTGGAGCAGAACATCGTCTGTTCGTATTTGTTCACGGGGTTGGCCAGTATCGGCGAGAGGTCGAGACCCTGCGCCTTCCAGTGCTCGACCGCCCGGTGCACATCGAGGATCTCGACGTGCCCGATCGCTTCTTCGATCGAGCGGAAACCCAACGCCGCGAGGTGCTCGCGCACCTCCTCGGCGATGAACTCGAAGAAGTTGACGACGAACTCCGGCTTGCCGTTGAACTTCTTGCGCAATTCCGGGTTCTGGGTCGCGACCCCGACCGGGCACGTGTCGAGGTGGCAGACGCGCATCATGATGCAGCCGCTCACGACGAGCGGCGCGGTCGCGAAGCCGAACTCCTCCGCGCCGAGCAGCGCCGCGATCACGACGTCGCGTCCCGTCTTCAACTGGCCGTCGACCTGCACGACAATGCGATCGCGCAGACCGTTCAACAACAACGTCTGCTGAGTCTCCGCGAGCCCGAGTTCCCACGGCGCGCCCGCGTGTTTGATCGACGTGAGCCGGGCCGCGCCGGTTCCGCCGTCGTGACCCGAGATCAGCACCACATCCGCGTGGGCTTTGGACACGCCCGCGGCGACGGTGCCGACCCCGACCTCGGCGACCAGCTTCACGTGCACGCGGGCCCGATCGTTCGCGTTTTTCAGGTCGTGGATGAGCTGCTTGAGATCCTCGATCGAGTAGATGTCGTGGTGCGGCGGCGGCGAGATCAGGCCGACTCCCGGCGTGGAGTGCCGGGTAGCCGCGATCCACGGGTACACCTTGTGCCCGGGCAGCTCACCGCCCTCTCCCGGCTTCGCGCCCTGCGCCATCTTGATCTGCAGGTCGTCGGCGTTCACGAGGTACTCGCTCGTCACTCCGAACCGGCCCGATGCGACCTGTTTGATCGCGCTACGACGGGAGTCGCCATTCGCGTCGCGCACGAACCGGTCGGGATCCTCGCCGCCCTCCCCCGTGTTCGAGCGCGCTCCGAGACGGTTCATCGCGATGGCGATGTTCTCGTGCGCTTCCTTCGAGATCGAGCCGTAGCTCATCGCACCGCTGGAGAACCGCTTCACGATCGCGTCGACCGGCTCGACCTCGTCGATCGGCACCGGGGGCCGCGCTCCGCCACGGAACTCGAAGAGCCCGCGCAGCGTCGCGATCCGTCGCGACTGCTCATCGACGAGCTTCGTGTACTGCTTGAACACGTCGTAGCGACCGGAGCGGGTCGAGTGTTGGAGCTTGAAGACCGTTTCCGGGTTGAAGAGGTGGTACTCGCCTTCGCGCCGCCACTGGTACTCGCCGCCGACCATCAGCTCGCGGTGCGCCAACTCCGTGGGACGATCGGGGTACGCGACCTGGTGGCGGCGCCCGACCTCCTGGGCGATCACATCGAGATCGATGCCCTCGATGCGCGATGCGGTGCCGGTGAAGTACTCGTCGACCAGACCCTTGCGCAGACCGACGGCTTCGAAGATCTGCGCACCCGTGTACGACGCGACGGTGGAGATGCCCATCTTCGACATCACCTTGAGGATGCCCTTACCCGCAGCCTTGACGTAGTTCTGGACGGCCTTGCGCTCGGTCATGTCGGCGATCACGCCTTCGCGGCACAGGTCGCGGATCGTGTCGAACGCGAGGTAGGGATTGATCCCACCCGCACCGAAGCCCAACAACAACGCGAAGTGGTGCACCTCACGGGCCTCACCCGTCTCCACCAGGAGACCGACGCGCGTCCGCGTCTTCTGGCGCACCAGGTGATGGTGCACTGCCGCGGTGATGAGCAGCGCGGGAATGGGTGCATTCTCGGCGTCGGCGTACCGGTCGGAGAGGATCACGAGGTTCGCGCCGTTCGCGATCGCCTCGCTCACCTGCGTGCGCACGTTGTCGATCGCCATACGCATGCCGTCGCCACCATCGGCTACCGGGTAGTGGCAGTACACCGAGAACGGCGTGAAGCCGGGCACCGCGGAATCGGTGTCGTCGATGTAGCGCAGCTTGGCGAGCTCTTCGTTCGTGAGGATCGGGTTCGGGCAGACGATCTGCCGGCACGAATCGGCGGTGGGATCGAGCAGGTTCCCTTCGGGGCCGACGGCCGAGTTCAAAGACGTGACGAGGAGCTCGAAGTTGGCGTCGAGCGGCGGGTTGGTGACCTGCGCGAAGAGCTGCTTGAAGTAGTCGTACAGCATGCGCGGGCGATCGGAGAGCACGGCCGCGGGCGTATCGGTGCCCATCGAGCCGAGCGACTCGACCGCGTTGCGCGCCATCGGTGCGATGATCAGCCTTAGGTCTTCCTCGGTGTACCCGAACATGCGCTGCTGCTGCACCGCGGAGCTGTGTTGGGGGACGAGCGGGAACTGCGGGGGCAACTCGTCGAGGTGCACGAGACCGGCGTCGAGCCATTCCTGGTACGGCTTTTCGGCGGCGAGGTCAGCCTTGATCTCCTCGTCGGGGATGATCCGGCCCTGGGTGGTATCGACCAGGAAGATCTTCCCCGGCTCCAACCGACCCTTCGCCACGATCTTGGCGGGGTCGACCTCCAGCACTCCGACTTCGCTCGCCATGATCACGCGGTCGTCGTCGGTGACCCAGTAGCGCGACGGGCGCAGCCCGTTGCGGTCGAGCACCGCGCCGATAACGGTGCCGTCACTGAACGCGATCGAAGCGGGACCGTCCCACGGCTCCATCAGCGCGGAGTGGTACTGGTAGAAGGCCTTACGGGCCGGATCCATGCTCTCGTGGTTCTCCCACGCCTCCGGGATCATCATGAGGATGGCGTGGTGCAACGGGCGCCCGGCGAGGTTGAGCAACTCGAGCGCTTCGTCGAAGCGGGCCGTGTCCGACGCACCCGGCGTGCAGATCGGGAACGCGCGATCGAGGTCGCCCGGGAGCAGTGCGCTCGCCATCGCCCCTTCGCGGGCGCGCATCCAGTTCTCGTTGCCCTGCACGGTGTTGATCTCGCCGTTGTGCGCGAGCATCCGGTAGGGGTGCGCCAGCGGCCAGCTCGGGAACGTATTGGTGCTGAAGCGCGAGTGCACGAGCCCGAGCGCGCTCTCGAAACGTTCGTCGCGCAGATCGGGGAAGAACTCGCCGAGCTGACTCGGTGTGAGCATGCCCTTGTAGACGACGACGCGACCGCTGAGCGACGCGAAGTACGCCTCCGTCTCGTGCTCGATGCGCTTGCGCGCGAGGTACACGTGCCGTTCGAGCTCATCGCCCTCGAGGCCGTTCTTGGCGATGAAGACCTGGGTGAACGCAGGCATCTGTTCGCGCGCGGACGCGCCCGGGCAACCGCGCTCGACGGGGATCGCCCTCCAACCGAGGACCGCGAACCCTTCGTCGGCGAAGATCTTCTCGGCCGCTTCGGTCGTGGCGTCGGCGCGGTCGACGGGAACGAAGGCGATGCCGGTGGCGTAGGCGCCCGCAGCGGGCAGCTCGAACTCGACGGTCGCACGGTAGAAGCTGTCGGGAATCTGGACCAGGATGCCGGCGCCATCGCCGGTGTCGGGCTCCGCACCCGCAGCGCCGCGGTGGTTCAGGCAGCAGACCGCGGTCAGCGCCTGGTCGACGATGGCGTGACTCTTGCGCCCCAACATGTCGACGACGAACCCGACACCGCACGCGTCGTGCTCGAATCTGGGGTCGTAGAGCGGAGGTAACTCGCGTTCAACCACTGGCGTGTCGTCCTCGTCTCGGGCGGTCAGCTCCGTTGGGATCTGGCCGCCGCGGGACGACATTGGCCCGTGGCGGAGCGAAGTGATTGTAGCGGTGGGTCCCCTCGTTTCCCCAACGGAATTCTGTCGGGTCTGGTGGTGGGGCGCTACTCGCCGTCTTCGGCGATGGCGAGGCCGAGCGCGATCGCGAGCGCGGGCGCCAGACCGAAGAGTTGCTCGAAGCCGATCGTGGCGCCGGCGAGCGCGGCGACACCCCGCAGACCGTCCAGCCGGGCCCCCCGCAGATCGACGCGGGCGCACCTGGCGCTCGAGAAGTCGACCCCGGACAGATCCGCACCCGCGAACGAGACCTCGTCGAGATCGGCTCCGATGAGCTCGGCCCCGCCCATCTGCGAGTTCGCGAATCCGACCCGGCGGAGCCGGGACAGGCGGAGGTTCGCCTCGTCGATACGGCACCGGTCGAAGGTGACGTCGAGCAGGTTCGCCTGGGCGAGGTCGATACCGGATGCCCGGCAGTCGACGAGGCGGACCCGTTGCCAGACCGACTCGGAGAAGTCACAGCCCGACAGGTCGCAGCGGACCAGCTCGACGTCGACGAGACGGCTGCGCGGGAACGCGGCGCCGGCCTGGCGGGCGTCGACGACCTGCAGGCCGATCGCGTCGCCGTCGTCGTCGACCTCGAGGGCCGCAACCTGTTGACGGTCGGGAGAAAACACGAAGGCGATGGTCGCGCGCGGCGCTATCGTGGGTGGCGATGTCGTAACGGCCAGCCTTCCGAGCCTCGTGTCCACCGCTCGAACGCAGGTGTCGCCGTGCCTTCCTCCTTCGCATCCCTCGCTGCCCGTGATCTCACCAAGTCGTACGGCCCCCGGGTCGTGCTCGACGGGGTCTCGTGCACGATCGGCCCGCTGCATCGCGTCGGCGTCGTCGCCCCGAACGGGACGGGCAAGTCGACGCTGTTGAAGCTCTTGGCGAGAATCGACACGCCCGACTCCGGGACGGTGACGCTGAGCCCGCCCGGGGCGACGGTCGGGTACCTGCCTCAGGAGCCGGAGCGGCGCCCGGGCGAGGCCGTGCGGGCCTACCTCGCGCGGCGGACGGGCGTGGCCGACGCGGAAGCGGCACTCGACGCGGCGTCGGCGGCGCTGGCAGAAAGGGCGCCGGGCGCCGAAGACGCATACGCCGACGCGCTCGAGCGGTACCTCGGGCTCGGTGCGGCCGACTTCGACGCCCGCGTGGGGGCGGTGTGCGACGACCTCGGTCTGGCAGCGCGCATCCTCGACCTCGAGATGCCCGCGCTGTCAGGCGGGCAGGCGGCCCGGGCGAATCTCGCCGCGATCGTGCTCGCGCGCTTCGACGTGTTCCTGCTCGACGAGCCCACGAACGATCTCGACTTCGCCGGGCTCGAACGACTCGAACGGTTCTTACGAGACGAGCTCACGGGTGGCGCGGTAATCGTGTCGCACGACCGGGCGTTTCTCGATCGCACGATCACGTCGGTGCTCGAGCTCGACGAGCACTCGCACTCGGCGACGGAGTACGCGGGCGGATGGAAGTCGTATCTCGACGAGCACGCAACGGCTCGCCGCCACGCGGAGGAGGACTACGCCGACTACCAGTCGCAGCGCAGCGGGCTCGTCGATCGCGCCCAGCGCCAACGGCAGTGGTCCGTGCAGGGCAAGGCCAAGGTCAAGAAGTCGGGCGAGACGGACAAGTACATCCGCGAGTTCAAGCGCAACAGCAGCGAGCACGTCGCAGCCAAGGCCAAGATCACCGATCGGGCGCTGGCTCGACTCGAAGCGAACGCGGTCGAGAAGCCGTGGGAGGGCTGGGACCTGCGCATGGAGATCGCGGCTGCGCCGCGCAGCGGAGCTGTGGTGGCACGCATGACGGGCGCGGTGGTGCGGCGGGGCGACTTCACCCTCGGGCCGATCGACGTGCAGGTGGAGTACGGCGAACGTATCGCGATCGTCGGCGCGAACGGCAGCGGCAAGACGACACTGCTCGACGCGCTGATTGGGCGCCGGCCGATCGACTCGGGCGAGCGCTGGTTCGGGCCGGGCGTGATCGTCGGCGAGCTCGACCAGGCCCGCGCCGCGTTCTCCGGGCCGGCTCCGCTGCTGGCACGGTTCGAGGTTGCGAGCGGGCTGGTGCGCAACGAGGCCCGGTCGGTACTCGCCAAGTTCGGCCTCGGGGCCGAGCACGTGGGGCGGGCTGCCGATTCGCTGTCGCCCGGGGAACGGACGCGGGCGTCGCTCGCGCTGCTCGGCGCCAAGGGCGTCAACTGCCTCGTGCTCGACGAGCCGACGAACCACCTCGACCTGCCCGCAATCGAGCAGTTGGAGTCGGCACTCGAGAACTACGACGGCACCTTGCTGCTGGTCACTCACGACCGCCAGCTGCTCGACGCGATCTCGGTGACCCGCCGGATCGAGGTCGAGGCCGGCCGGATTACCGCCGACTCCCCTGTCGGCTGACCGCCGCGGCGTAGAAGGCGACCGCGGCCGCGGTCGCGACATTGAGCGAGTCCGCTCCGGGCCGCATCTCGATCCGGACCCGGTGGTCAGCGGCAGCAAGCCACCCCTCCGACAGGCCCGGGCCCTCGGCCCCGAACAACAGCGCCGACCGTTGCGGCCAATCGACGGCGCCGATCGGGACCGCGTCCGGAGCCGGCGTGAGCGCGAACATCGTGAAGCCCGCGGTCCGCACGTCGGCGATGGCGCCGACCCGGGTCCACGGGATACGGAGCACGTGCCCGATCGACACCCGGACGCAACGCCGATACAGCGGATCGGAGCATTCGGCGTCGAGGAGCACCGCGTCGACCCCGAGCGCGGCCGCACTCCGGAACAGCACACCCAGGTTCTCGTGGTCGTTCACACGCTCCAGCACGGCAACCCGCCGCGCGCCGTCGAGTACCGACGCGACGCTCGGCATCGCCCAGCGGTCGGCCGCCGCGACCGCGCCCCGGTGTAGGTCGAACCCGACGACGCGCCGCAACACACGCTCCGGCGCGACATACACGGGCGTCCCTGACTCGATCACCGGTTCGAGCATGTCGCGCATCGCTGCGAAACGACTCGGTGTCACCAACACCGAGCGGACACGGCGTCCCGACGACACGAGACGGCCGACGACGAGCGGCGACTCCGCGATGAAGAAGCCACGGTCCGCCTCGACCCGACGCCGAAAATCGGGATCGGCCAGGTCGACGTAGTCGACGAGACGCGGATCGCCCGGTTCGTCGACAGAAATCGGCGCGTTCACAGCGCCCACCATGTCACGCCACCGCCCGTCGTCCCCGATGAATCTTCGACGAATCGTTGGAAGCGATTTCAGAGGATGCGGGCCGACAGCCGATAGCCGATACCGACGTTGAAGGGGGCCGGACGCCGTTGCGGGCGGAGGCGAAGGAGGAAATGGCGCAGCAGTCGCACGCGAACCCTTTCCGCGCGAGAACACCCGTCCGGGGGTCGAAGCCGCGTTCCGCCGCGTCCGCTGGCTCGTCGGCGCGCTGTTGTTGGTCCGGCTCTGGACGGCAGGCTCGCTCCCCGACGCGGAAGCCGCCTTGGTCGTGTCCGGTTTCTGGGCCGTCAACGGCGTCTCGTACATCGCCGAGCGCCAAGGACCACGCGGGCACACCAACATGGGCTCGGCCGATTGGGCCGTGCCCGTGTTGCCCGCGATCGAAGGGGCGACCCGGTCGCGTGGTCGGCGCCTGCGCGAGCTGGCTCGTCCTCGCCGGTGGATACGCCGCGGCCAACCTGGTCACGACACCGAGCATCCCCACCGCGGCCATCGCCCAGCGGCTGACCGTCGTGCTCCTCGTCGCGCTGCCGGTCGGATATCTCGCCGATCAGCTGGTCGCCGAGATCGATGCGCACCGGCACGGCCGCCGCCAGGCCGAACACCGATCGATGCTGCTCCGGACGTCGGCGCTCGGGGGCCGGCTGACGTCGCGACTCGACCTCGACGAGATCCTGGGTGTCATCTCCGACACCGTGGGCGAGCCGGAGAACCGGGCGAGAGCGCCTGCTGGCCGCGGCCGCCGTGCGGATCAAGGGCGATTGGATCGCCTGGCCCACCGGCTCCGAAGCCGATCCGGACGACCCCGAGGCCACCCGGTGCGCACTCGCAATCCCGATGCTCGAGAACCAGTTCGTCGTGCTCACCGCCCGCTGGCCCGACGCGGCTCCGCCAACCGGCGCCGGTTCATCGACGAGCTGGACCCGACCGCCACCCGCCTCCGGCCCGCCCAGGGTCGGGCCGCCGGGCTCGTGGGGCTGCTGTTCGTCGACCTCGACGACTTCAAGGACGTCAACGACCGACACGGCCATCACGCCGGAAACGAGGAGCACGGCCCCCGCAGTGGCCATCGCCCAGCGCATCCGCGCGCTCCTCTCCGATCGCTTCGACATCGCCTCCGGGCCCCTGCACATCTCGACGAGCGTCGGGGTCGCCATCACGCCGGCGTATCGCGCCGACACCGACGATCTGCTGCGGAGGGCAGATGCCGCGTGTATCACGCCAAAGCCCACGGCAAGGCCCGGTGGATGATGGACCCCGGTTCGCTCGAAGCCGTCGGCGACACGAGGCGCCAGGACCGAAAAAACCTTTGAAATTGGGCCTGATATCCCCGTTTCCGCAAGGGGAACGTGTCACGATGCAGCTCTACTCCCCAAACATCGCATGGAGGAAATGTGAATCGCAGTCAGCTGTTGACCGAGCTCGCCGAACTCAACGAATGGACGCGCAAGGAAGCCGACGCGTTCCTGACGTCGTTCACCGACCTGATCACGGCGACGGTTTCGACCGGTGAAGACGTTGCGATCTCGGGCTTCGCGAAGTTCCGTCGTATCGACCGCCCCGCCCGCATGGCGCGGAACCCCGCCACCGGCGAGCAGGTCAAAGTCGCGGCTAAGCGCGTCGCCCGCATCACGCCGCTGAAGGCGTTCAAGGACTCCGTCCTGTCGGGCAAGAAGGCGCCCGCCAAGAAGACGGTTGCGAAGAAGGCTCCGGCCAAGAAGGCGCCCGCCAAGAAGACGGTTGCGAAGAAGGCTCCGGCCAAGAAGGCGCCCGCCAAGAGGACCGTTGCGAAGAAGGCTCCGGCCAAGAAGAAGGCAGCAGCCAAGCGTCGCTGAAGTTCGTACCGACGGCTCACCACCCGAAGAAGCCCGGGCCCAGTGTCCGGGCTTCTTCGCGCGTACGCTCGCGCCGGTGACCGACGCCCGGTTCGACGTGCAGTCGCATCCATTGCGCGAGGTCGACCTGTTCCGCGTCCGGCTCCCGCTCGTCACACCGTTCCGGACCGCGCGCAACGCAACCGCGGTGAAGGAAGCGCTGCTCGTGCGCGTGCGCACCGACGCCGGCACCGGTTGGGGCGAATGCACCGCCCAGGTCACGCCGGAGTACGACGGCGAGACGATCGACGGCGCTCGCACCGCCCTGCGCGATCACCTCCTTCCCCGCGCCTACGCGGGCGTCGCTTTCGCCGAGGTACCCGGCAACTCCGCCGCCCGCGCCGCGCTCGAATGTGCGCTGCTCGACGCCGCGTTGCGCGCCCGGAACACCTCCCTCGCGTCGTGGCTCGGAGCGGAACGCGCGCACGTCGACGCGGGAGTAGCCGTAGGAATGACCGACGACGCGGGTGCGTTACGCGCGCTCGTCCGCGCCTACGCCGACGCCGGCTACCGGCGCGTCAAGTGCAAGATCGGGCCCGGCCGCGACGTCGACGTCCTCACGGCCACCCGAGCCGAGATCGGTCCCGGAGTAGAGCTGGCAGCCGATGCCAACGGCAGTTACGACGTCGACGGCGCCCGCCGATTGTTCGCGGGCGTGGCCGGACTCGGTCTGCAGTGTGTCGAGCAGCCGTGCGCGGCGGATTCCCTCGCCGACCACGCAGTCCTCGTCGCGGAGGTGAGCACGCCGATCTGCCTCGACGAATCGATCACGAGCGCGGCCGCAGCCGCCGACGCGATCGAACGCCACGCGTGCCGCGCGGTGTCAATCAAACCCGGCCGGCTCGGGCTCGTGGGCGCGCAGCGCGCGCACGATGCGTGCGTCCGCGGCGGCGTCGCGGCGGTGGCGGGCGGAATGCTGGAGACCGGCGTCGGGCGCGCGGCGCTGTTAGCGGTCGCGGCGTTGCCCGGGTTCACGTTCACCGGCGACGTCTCCGCGTCCGAGCGTTACTTCGGCATCGGGGGCGACATCACCGAGCCGTTCACGGTGGACGACGGTCGGCTGGCCGTCCCGAGCGGTCCCGGGATCGGTGTCGAGCCCATCACCGAACGACTCACGACGTGCACGATCGCCCGAGAACGGATCACGCCCCGCGACGTCAGGTAGCCGGGTCCTCGGGCTGGCGGAGGAGCCGGGGCCGGATCATGACGATCGAGTCCTCCGGGTGGTCCGGGTCGAGCCGCAGGACCATCGGATCGTCGAACGGCTCGCGGCCGGCCCAGTCCTCCACGATCGCGGGGGTCTCGTCCTTGGGCGTCTCGAGCACGTCGCGCAGCCCGAGCATCCCCGCGGCCAGCGCCATCCCGACCGAGGTCCGGTGGAACCGTTCGATCGGCGCGGGTGCGGCGTGCCCCTCTTCGTCGGCTCCGGTCTCGTCCTCGTCGTCTTCGAGCACGGCTTCACGGTACCGCCCGCCGAGCGGTATCTTGGTCGCGATGGCGAACGTACGTTCGGACCTGGGTCCGCTCCACCTGCACTGGCAGCCGACGTTGCTCAGCGCGGTCGGCGACGCCCCTTCGTTCGACCCGACGTTCGCGACCGCCCACCGCGTCGACCTCGACGACGAAGCCTGGGTCGAACAGGTCCCCGGTTGGGTGCACAGCTCCGAAGCGCTCTTCGAAGCCATCGTCGAGTGCGCGCCTTGGGAGCACCGAACGGTCCACATGTACGACCGCATGGTCGAAGAACCCCGGCTGACCGCCTGGTACGGCCGAGCGCTGACCGACGCCGCCGCGCCGCCGCTGTGCGCCGACATCATCGCGGCACTCTCGGATCGCTACGACCGCGCGTTCGACTCGATGGGGGCCGCGCTCTATCGCGACGGGCGCGACAGCGTCGCCTGGCACGGCGACCGCGTCGATCCGAACCTCGTCGAACCGCTCGTTGCGATCGTCTCGCTCGGGTCGGCCCGGACCCTGCGCATGCGGGGCCGGTGGCGACGAGGAGAGAGCAC
The DNA here is from genome assembly GCA_038239145.1 of Acidimicrobiia bacterium. Lineage (GTDB taxonomy): Bacteria > Actinomycetota > Acidimicrobiia > IMCC26256 > PALSA-610 > PALSA-610. The sequence continues at coordinate 3,428 of JBBSFB010000004.1, read as the reverse complement.
GCCGTTCCATCTCCTGCCCGGCGACCTGTTCGTCATGGGCGGAACCACGCAATCGACGTGGCAGCATTCGGTGCCCAAGGTACGGCGGGCCGGCGCGCGCATCAGCGTGCAGTTCCGGCACTCGGCCTAGAGCGACTCGAGCACCGAGTACCGGATCCTGAGGTCGGCGCGGTCGACCGCGAGCGCGCCGATCCGTGCGCTTCCGACCTCGAGCGCGCGGAGAGTCCAGCCGTCGACCGCGGTCGGCACGTCGCGCAGACGCGTCGTGATGCCGGTCCCGAGGGCCTTCAGGTAGGCCTCCTTCGCCGTCCACGTCCCGAGGAACGATCGCAGCCGATCTGCCGGATCGGCGAGGTCGCGCCAAGTCGCGAGGTCGTCGGCGTTCAGCACCCGTTCTGCGAGGCCGTCGATGCGGGCCCGCGCCTTGACCTCTTCGACATCGACGCCCAGCCGCGCGTCGCCGTCGCGACCCGTGACCGCGACGACCGCGAACGCGCCCGTGTGACTCAAGCTGAAAATGAGATCTCGATCGTTGCCGAGCGTCGGGCGTCCGTGGGTCGGATGCCCGCAGTGCGCGCAGACCCGGGAGATCTGGACGCGGGCGGGGTCGGAACCGAGCGCGTCGCCGAGGACGATCCGGGTCGCGGCCCGGGCCACGCGGCTCCCCACCGGCGCATCGCGCTCATTCGGCGGGAGCATGAGATCGAGCCGCTCGACGGTGGCGGCGGTCTGGTCGAGATCGACCGAGAACACGCGCACGTCGAGGCGGGTCACGGCGGCAACGCTAGCGGCGTGCTACAGCTTCACCATGCTGATCGTGGCGTCCGACGCGCACCGTGCTCATCATCCCCGCACCCCGTTCCTCGATCGCGGGAAGCTGGTCGAGCACCCCGAGGTCCCCGAGCGCGTCGACTGCATCCTCGCCGCGATCGCGGCGGCCGATCTCGGGGCCCCGCAGCCCGCACGTGGATTCGGGACCGAAGTGATCGCCCGGGTGCACTCACGGGAATATCTCGATTTCCTCGAACATGCGCACGACCGTTGGCGCGTCGAGACCGGGCTCGACGAGGAATCGGAAGCCGCCGGCTACGCGCGCCCGATCCGCGACCAGCCGCTGGTCGACCTCGACAACGTCATCGCCGAACTCGGGTGGTACTCACACGACACCGACCCCGTCCTCGCCGGTACGTGGGCGGCCGCCGTCGGTGCCGTCGACGCGACGCTCACCGCCTGGGAGGCCATCGCCGACGGGAAGGAGCACGTGGCCTACGCGTGCGCACGACCGCCCGGGCATCATGCCGCCGCCGATTCGTTCGCCGGATACTGCTATCTGAACAACGCGGCTGTCGCCGCGCAGGCGTGGACCGATCGCGGGGCGCGCGTCGCCATCGTCGACGTCGACTACCACCACGGCAACGGCACCCAGCAGGTCTTCTACGACCGCGACGACGTGCTCTTCGTGTCGCTCCACGCCGATCCGGGGTTCGAGTACCCGTTCTTCCTCGGGTTCGCGGGCGAAAGCGGCTGGGGTGCAGGCGAAGACGCCAATCGCAACTTCCCGCTGCCCGCGGGAACGCAATGGGACGCGTACGGTCCCGCGCTCGAAGCCGCGCTCGCGATGGTGCGCAAGTTCGGACCCGACGCCGTCATCGTCTCGCTCGGTGTCGACACCGCCCTTGAAGACCCCGACTCGTTCGGTCTCGTCGCCGACGATTACCCGCGCATCGGCGCGCAGCTCGCCGCCCTCGAGCGCCCGACCCTCGTCGTGCAGGAAGGCGGGTACTCCCTCGACGTGCTCGGTCGCAACGTCGTCGGGGTCCTCGGCGAGCTCGCGTAGACCCGAGCCGGCGCGACTTGGGCCCGAACAACGGGTCCAACTCACGCCGATTCGGGTGTCTTCTCAGTCGTCGGGGGCGCCTTTGTGAACCAGGGCGCGGTGGCTCGAGAAGGCGGCGAGGACGATCGCCCAGGCTGCGCCGAGCAGCAACACCTCGGTCGCGTACGACTTCGCGAACGGGCTTGCGACCAGAACACCGAGTGGCACCGTCCCGCCGAACAACATGATCCACAACGCCATGACCCGGCCCCGCTCGTCGTCGCGCAGTTGCTTTTGCAGGATGATCGACAAGCAGGTGATGACGAGGAAGTACATGTAGCCGAGCACACAGACCACCACGAAGGCCTCGGCGACGTTGCGTACCACGGCGAAGAGCGCGAGCGAGATCGCGAACGCGATGAATCCCGGCCTCAGCAGCGCCGCCTTCGACCGCTGCGCGAGCGCGGAGCCCACAGTCAACGCGCCGGCGGCCGCGCCGAGACCGAAGGTCGCGTACAGCAGGCCGTACGCGACATCGGTCTCACCGATCCCAAGGTTGTACTTGGCGACGAGCGGCAGGATGCCGACGAACGTGACCGAAAAGAACGAGAACGAGAAGAGCGTGAGCAGCACGTAGCGGATCACGGGATCGGCGCGGGCGATACGAATGCCGGACAGCAGACGTTGCTCGGGTCGATTGGGTCCGGCAACTCCCTTGGGCGTACCCACGCGCGCCGGGTACTTCGCCCACAGGAGCCCGATCACTGCGAAGACGTACGTCACCGCGTTGATTGCGAACACGGGCCCGGCCTTGAGTGATGCGTAGATGAGCGCTCCGATCACCGGCCCGATGACGCGCGAGAGGTTCATCTGCACAGAGGTCAGCGAGACGGCGCCGGTGAGGTCCTCCTTGGGCACGAGCGTCGGCAGGATCGCGCTCAGGCCGGGAGCACCCAATGCGTTTGCGATGCCGATCGCGAAGACGATGACAGCGATGAGTACCCGCGACGGGTGTGACGACCAGGCCACGAACGCGAGGGCGAACGAGAGCGCGCCCTGTACGACCTGCATGCTGACCAGGAAGCGTCGTCGATCGACCCGATCGGCGAGCAGTCCGCCGAACATCGACAAGAAGAGCAGCGGGCCCAGCTGCCCGAAGTACAACAGCCCGACGTAGAAGCCACTGTTGGTGAGCTTCAGCGCGTACTCGCCGAGGATGACGTTCTGCATCCACGTGCCGACGTTGGATGAGAACGTCCCGATGTAAACGATGCGGAAATCGCGATGTCGCAACGCCGCCGCTGCGGTACCCCGTTGATAGGGAACGTCACCGTCGACGAGGGCGTCCTCGACGTCCTCGAGCTCTGGTCCTCCCGCTGACGTCACCATGCGGGCGAACCCTACCGACGCGCCCGACGAGCGTTCGCAGCGACGTCAGTAGACGGGTGTGGTGCCGATGACGTGTTCGGCCTCGAGTCGGGCGATCTCGTCATCGTCGATCCCGAGGCTGTGCAGCACCTCGACGGTGTGCTGGCCGAGGGTGGGGGCCGGACCGCTCCACACCTGCTCGGGCCCGGCCGACAATCGGACCGGCCAGGTCGGGTAGTGCTGC
>JBBSFB010000003.1:0-142079 GCA_038239145.1 Acidimicrobiia bacterium | reverse complement strand
TCGGTTGCCGAACGGAGGGCGGCCGCCTTGGAACCGTCCCTGGATCACGACTTGGGCTTGCATCGCGGACTGAACACGGGTCTTGATGCGGTTGCGTTCGCCTTTGCTCATGCCGCCATAGAGCGACATGACGATCTCGTGCGCGTCGCTGCCGGGATCGACTGCGCCGCCGACCTCGGGCACCCAGAGTTGCACCCCGTAGTGAACGAAGACCGGGAGGTCAGGCCGAACTGGTTGCCGTAGAACGCGCGTTGCGGCTCGCCGATCACGCGGCGTCGAAACCGCGATCGGGGTCGGAGAGGGTCTTGAGGAGACGGGCAGCTTCCGGTCGTCGCGGCCACGGCAACGAGCGTGACTGACCGAGGTCGAAGAACTCGCCGACGATCTCTCCGTCGACCGGCTCGATGAGTTGGCGGCCGCGAGCAAGTTGCCAGTTGCGCGACGACGTCGGATCTTGTTGATCCTCGGTCGAGACGCGTCCGTAGAAGACGAAGCGCATGCTCACGACGCTACGGCAGCGTCGTCGTTGGGTCCATCAGCTTTGGCCTGAGCATCGACGAGCGCGCGCGGCAGACGCAGCAGTACCGGCGCCGAGTCGGGCGAGCACCTGCCGAGACTTCAGAACTCGACGACTAGGGCGGTCGGTGGTTTGAGCAGAGGGTCGGAAGGACGGATATGGGCTCATTCAAGGGCGGGCCGGGTGGGGTCGATGGGAGGGGATGGAGCTTGAACGCTGCCCGTATGACATGACGGCGATCGCGGTGGAGGCGTTCGGCGATGGGTTCGTGATTTCGTGTGGTGCGTGTGGTGCGGCGTGGGAGATGGAGGGCAGCTCGGTTCGCCGTTTGCGTGCGCCTGACCCGGTCACGATGCACGCGGTCCGCGAAGGGCTGTTCACCCAAGAGGTTCTTTTGGGAAAACGCGTCGTCGGCGTATTGAGGGACGACGATGCTGCACGTTGATGTTGCCGTCCAGGTCCGTGAGCTGGACGAGGTACCGACGGACCGGCGGGTGGCCCTGCGCCTGTTGTGGATGGTCGACGATCCGCACATTTCGTTGGACGCGTTGACGCATGTGATCTCCGCGGATCCTGGCCTGTCAGCGCGGCTTCTTGCGCTCGCGAATGCCTCGTCGGCGTGTCCGGCGGGTGGTGTGGGATCGCTGCCGCGGGCAGTGTCGGTCCTCGGCCCCCGGGCGGTGCAGGCAGTTGCGTGTACGGCGGTGTTGAATTTGTTCTCGAACCGCCCCGAGCTTCCCGAATCGTTCTGGTTGCATGCGATCACGGCCGGAGTCGCTGCCGCGCAGGTCGCGTTCCATTTGCATCTCGATCCTGGGGAAGCCCTCACCGCCGGACTGCTCCACGATCTCGGTGAACAGCTGCTCCGCGCCCAAGAACCTGCCGGTTTCGACGAGATCGTCGCGTCGATGGCCAACGAACCGTGGGTGACCCGCCGGTCTCTCGAGCGACAACGGTTCGGGACGGACCACGCGACGCTCGGCGCACAGGTCCTCGCAAGTCATGGTCTCCCCGCCGGATTGACCAATGCCGTGCTCCAACATCACGACAACGTGGGGAAGGAAGAACCCCTCACCCAGGTGGTCCGCGTCGCGGACTGCATCGCCAAGATCATCGAAGGCGACACCCTCCTCGATCTCGACGCGACCCTGCACGCGACAGGTATCGCCGCGGACGGGGACCGGTTGATGGAACAGACCGAGACCGATCGGCGCGCGCTCGTCCAGTTCCTTGCCGCCGATTTCCAAGCCCCCCGGTCCGCTCGCCGCTGACATCGCCCGGCCGACCCCACCGGCCAGAACTGTCGGGTAGCACTGTCGGGTCGGCGCTGAACCGATCCTGCTCCGCATCCCTCTCGGGACCAGTGGTGATCGCCGGCAGTCGCCACAGGCCGCAAACGTTGCGGTGCCCGCGAAGCCGGGTGAAGAAGGGACGCATCCGTCCCTAGGAAATCGGGTGCACTAAGGGAGCGGGCCCCAAACCCGTCCAGGTGGGCCCCCGGTTCGCGTGCCGCCCCCATTACCGATCTCACGCTGATCACCCGCGGGACTGCGACCATCGGCCGGCCCCCGCAACCTGTGACGGACGCTGTTGGACCCGGGACGGAAGTGTCGCGAAACGAGATCCCATCCACAGGGTTGAGGGGATCTCGTTTCTCCATGTCGACATCCCCAAGCTGCGACACCGCAGGGGATGCATACTGCCTGCGCTCCCCTCGGCAACACCGACATCAGACCCCGCGACAACATCCGCGGCCGTTAAATGCCGATCCCTCGTTCAATATGGAGATAGTGCAGGTGTCGCCCGAGCTGGCGGTCGTGAGCGCGGTGCGGTTGAACGATGCAAATACCAATGCATGCTCTGCGGCAAGGTGTTGGATGTCCCGCTCGACGACACACCTCAAGTCGTGATCGTCGCCGCGAACGGGAAGCCGACCTACCGCACGATTCGCGTCGACGGAGACGAGATACACCGCTGTGCCGTCAGTCCGATTTAGACGTCCCGGCGTCGCCTGCTGACAGCCGATGCCACCCCGGAACAGGACGCGCCGTTCGGCGAGTCCAGGCCCTGGAGTCCGGCTGTGACAACGTCTGGTACGGCGGTGTCCTGACGTTGCGGGCGATAACGCCGCATTCGGGCGGATGCGTTTCGCTATCCGTGGTTGGACCGCCCCGCGTTCCGGGTAGCCGGGGGAGATAAGCACACAGTCGGGCCGCCGCAATGGATTGCACCTCATCGAGCCGTCCATGTGGACAGCACTCGCCCGAACGTTCACCACGACTAAGGAGTTCGTATGGGTATCACGACAAGTCTGATCCTGGTAGCGGCGGGCGCAATCATGCGTTTCGCTGTCACCGCACAAGCGAGCGGTTTCAGCGTGCACACCGTTGGCGTCATCCTCATGATCGTCGGCATCGTCGGCGCGATTCTGTCGATCGCCTTCTGGGCGAGTTGGGGTGGCTTCGGTCGGCGCACCGTCGTCGACAGCACAGCCCCGCGTACCACGACCACACGCGAAACGACCATCCGCTAAACGGAGTGCCCGGCCCCGGCCGGGCACTCGCGTGTCGCCGGGCCAGCACATGTGGTTTCCGAGGACGAGCGTGGCGGCGGGTCCGCCGGGGACTCTCCGGAGGCCACCGACTCAGAACTCCGGGCGGGCGGCGCAGGCGTGAATCGCGAACGTGCCGTTGGCGATGAGCCTTGTACGGATCGTGCCCTCGGTCTCGGTCCGGACCGATGTCACGGTGTAATCGCGCCGATGCGTTACCCGTTGCCCGCAGCCTGGACACAGTGTGCTGGCGACGGCCACCCTCGCGAAGGCTTTTCCGGGCGGTCTGAGGGCCGGGACGCTCATCGGTGCACGAAGAGCCTCGTGTTCAGGAACCTCGCGCATCGCAACCTCCCCGGCCGTCCCCTCATTGTCGGAACATCGCCGGCGCAGCTGAACCCTCATGTGGGCCGTCGGACAAACAGGACGCAGGAGTTTGCGGGGAGTGAACGATGCGGGTCCGGACGAAGAGACGGCCGAGGCGCCCCATGACATTCGACAAGCGAGCATCCTCGGTTCCGGATCACGTCACCGTGACGTTCCACGTATCGGCCAACATCGGAGCAACGACAGCGGACCTGGTCGGCGAGTTCACCGACTGGCGTCTCGTCGCAATGGATGCGGCACCGGACGGCAGCCTCTCGCTCAGCGTCGACCTGCCCGTCGAACACGCCTACCGGTTCCGCTATCTCCTTGACGGTGAGCGTTGGGAGAACGACTGGGCCGCGGACAGGTACGTCCCCAACGACCATGGCGGCGACGACTCTGTCGTCGATGCGCGATGGCCGAACCCGTTCACCGGCGCTGCCGTACCAGCCGAGCCCGACGTTGATGCGCCGCCACTCCGTCTACTCAGCTCCCCTCTTCCGCCTCCGGCGTTCCAGTTCCTCCGTCAGCGTCGTCGCCGCCCGCAGCGCGGACAGTGCAATGTTCCGCTCGATATTGGACGACGGTTCGAGGTTGCCCACAGCGGACCGGCGGCGCCGAGGAAGTCGCTGTTGGGAACCAATCGAGGTGCGGGGGGCAAGGCCGCATTCGGGGCAGACGCGTTGGACCGGCCGATGGGGGTAGCGACGTTGGAGGGCCGGGTCACGGCGGTGTAACGGGCCACGACTATCAGATCGATCTCGCTACGTCCTCGAAAGCCTCATCTGTCGCTCGACTGGTAGCGCTCAGCGTGAGACAGATCAACTTCGGAATCTGACGCCGTGCTGCGACACGGCACACGAGGGCGGGGTTCGGCGGATGGCACCGTTTGGGTGGCTGTTTCACGCGACGCCGTGTTTGCGTCGTTATAGAGGAACGCGAACGCCGGAGCACGCGCAGCCGCACCGGCGGCCGCTTCGGGGCCTTGGGGCTGCGGCGGTATCGCGTACGTCCCGATCATGCGATCGTCGGTATGAAGTCGGTGAACGGCTTCGTTGATTGCCGCAATGGCCGCGCCCAGTTCCGGTTCGGCACTGATTCGCCTCGCCACTCGGTACCGAGCCTTCGGCAGCGTGATCGCGTGATTGCACGCAGGGCAGATCATGAAGCCTCCGCGTGTGCGCGGACGCCAACCCGTTGGCATCCAGGGAGGCGACGTTTCGCGACGCCGGTCCGCCAACAGGAGGCGACCCCGATACGTACAGGACTCGCAGACGTAACCGTCCGAACTGGTAACACCATCCGGGTCGCGACCACGCATCTGATTTCGACGATTCAACGCCATAACCGCCTCTCCGCCTGAGCCCGAAAACGGCACTTTGCCCGGAATGCCAAGCGACGTCAACAGGAGACGAGAAGCGCGGTCCCAGGCCACCCTGGATGACTCGACTGTGACGCGCGCATCCGACGAGACTCGCGGCGTGGGCGCTCGCAATCTGCATCACCGTTCTGGCGTATGGCGCTGCGCCCTACGGTTGGATATGTCGGCGAGTCGCCGAACTTCTCGCTTGGATGGATGCCCGCCCGTGGTCATCAGGCGCCCGGGTTGGACGGTGCAGCTTGGCTGCACGCCGTGTGATGCGCTGAACCGGACGTGGGCCCGGACGCGTTCGATCGGGATCGACATCGACGACCTCGCCGCCGCGGCCGTCGAACGCAGCATCCGGTTCGACTGACCGTCGCGTGAGCTGATCGGCCGGAACGTGTATCGACGCGAGGATGAAGAGGATCCCATTGTCGACGAACGCGCGAGCAGTGCATTGGATGGGACTGCGTTCCTCTCATTGGTCGAGCCAGTCGTCGAGCCCGGATCTGCAGCGCACCAACCGGACCGGCGTGGACGCCGCTTGTAGCGCGAGTTTCCGGCCTGTGTCGCGAGGTTCTCGTCAGCGCGGATGAGCACGGCGAGCCCCGACGAGTTCATGAACGTCACGCCCGACAGATCAATGATCGTTGTCGGGGAGTCATTCGTGTCGAGGGCGTCACGAAGCTGGCCGCAGTTCTCCATGTCGATCTCGCCGCACACCGCATGCGCGCTTCGTGCTCGTCCGCAGTGAATGCGATTGCGAACGGCGCCCTCCATCGGCGGAACCTATCCGCGCCCCGCCACCCTCAGCTCACCCGTTCGAGGGGAGGAGATGGGACCAGGACGTCGCCAGAACACGGACGTCACCAGTACGGAAGACGATGTCGCCAGTACGAGAGACCGGTCAGCGTTTGCCTCGGGGTCATGCCGGGAATCCCCACTCAGCAAAGATTCTCCGACGGCAACCATCGGCCTCGCTACGTGCTCAGCCTCGATCTCCGCCTCCCGATGCAGACTGCAAGTCCGCTCATCGCCCGACGCCACACCGTCGCGTTTCTTCAACAACATGCACTTGATGCGTGCACCGACGATGCGGCGCTGATCGTGACCGAACTGGTCACCAACGCCGTGCTGCACGGAGACGAACCGATCCGTCTCGGCCTCGAAGTCGGCGACGTCCTGCGTATCGAGGTGTTCGACGGCGACCACCGGACCCGTCGGGTTGTGACCGCGGCCTCCCCAGGCGTCACGGGCGGACGCGGACTTCAGATCGTCGGCACCCTGGCCGACCGTTGGGGCGTCACCACCGCCCCTGTCGGCAAACTCGTCTGGGCCGAGATTTCGCTTCACTCGCAATGATTACGCCAGGCAGCGCCGGGCTCGGCGTAGACGACGCTGCCCAGAGACTGCTAACCCACTTCGCGTGCCCCCGAGCAGCGAGTACGAACATTGCCGTCGCGTCGAATGCGTATGCAGGACGCTGCTCCACGCGTTTGCGCTTCCGTACTGTGACGTCCGGGTGGTGTGCGGGTCCGTTGCTCCAAAATGGGGCCGGAGGACTGCATCATGAGCCGACGTCGGCATTTACGCGATCAGATCATCGGCAAGCTGGCTGAGGGCCACAAGTTGTCGGCCGGCGGCACCGAGCTCGATGTGGTGCGCCGCCATCTCGAGATTGCCGAATCGCGTGGCATCGGTGGGTCGCGCAGTCCGGCGGGATGAAAGCCAACGACGCGAAACGCTTGGAGGAACTCGAGTTCCTCACCTGATCGGACGCATGCCCCTCGCGCGCACCGAGCGTACGATGTCGATCCGGTGCCGAAACCCTCCGCGCTCGCCTCGCCGACTATCGCGAGGAGTGCGATGTTGTGGGGCGCGCCGAATGCGGCGTCTGCGGGGAGGCGCGCATCCGACGCGGCCCAGGATCTGCGGTACCCAGCGCGGAACGTGTCGTACCGGACGACGCGTGCGTGATCCCGACGTGCCGCGGGCGATAGATACCCGATCGTCGGTCTGGTGGGGAGGACAGCGAGCCGTACCGGCGGTCGGTCGACGGCAGTATCCGGTCGGGAGTAATTAGTCCCGTCGACCGAGGTCGACCGCGGACAACCAGAGCGGCATACTTCGGTCCATGGGTCGGAGAAAGTATTTCGAGGCGGACGGCGCGACCGCGATCGTCGTAGACATCCGAGTTCGGCTACCGACTTCGCGGTAGCCGAACTCAACACGGTTGAGCTGGCGTAGCACATCGTCTGTCGCCGCCTCTTCTAGCGGCATCACTTCGACACGCGCGCACGCGATTTCGTCGTGCCTCGTTCCCATCGCGCGACGCTATTTGGGCGACGTCACGGTCGTATGTGAGTTCGGACCCAAATACGAAACGGCAAACTTCACCGAGGTGAGGAGAGTCGCAGATCCAGGCACGCCATCGACGACGAGACTCAGGCTGTTACCAACAGTTGTTCCGGCGCCGGAAGTGCGGTGAACGCCATCCGGGTCGACGTACTGCGCGTCCACGGTTAGCGCACTGACTGCACAATCGGCATCAGTTGTGGTGACAAGATCGTCGGTACCTTGCATCCCGATCGTGTTGGCACCAACGTGCAGCACCTGTTTGCCGCTCGGGGTGCCGTGCGCTGCGTAGATGACGGTCAAGCACTGACCTTGACTTGTATCTGCGAACTGGATCGTCGTGACGAAGGAATCGTTCGTCACACGAGCGGCCGTCAACGTGCGTGCCCGATCGCGGTGCCGGTCTCAGCCGAACCGGATGCTTCCGTCGAGCACCGAGGCGATGATCTTCTCCATGGTTGTGCCCGACATCGTGGCGCGCTCGTGCATCAGCACGAACGCTTCCTCCAGGGTGCAGTCCGCCTGGGCCCGCACCAAATCGACCGCGTGCTGCACCTGATCGCCGTGGCCGAAAGCGGCGTCCTCGCTCATCCTTGCCATTATCGCGCCAACCGCCGTGAATGCCGGTTTGGACCAACGGCCCGAATGCGACCTCCATCCGGCTCTGTTTCCCGCCGGGCAAACGGGACACGGTGAGGTCATCGCTGACGCAAAGGAGCGGCTATGTACTGGAACGATGGCGGAGCCGGCTGGTGGTGGATAGTTCCCATGATCATCGTGATGGTTGTTGTTGTTGGCGCTGTCGTCTGGGCGGTGCTCGCCAACACACAGGGAAGCGCCTCAGGCGGGCACCGGCCTGAGTCAACGCCCGAGGAGGTTCTCGCGCAGCGGTTCGCGCACGGCGACATCGACTCGACCGAGTATCACGAGAAGCTCGACACACTTCACGACACGCGACGATGACTCCCGGCCGCCGGGCGTCTACGAAGAGCGATGCTGACGCCGATGGGCTCCGGACATCGCAAACATCAGCGAAGCAGTCGGTCGGGTCCGATGCTCTCGCCTCGTCACCTCAGATCCCCCACGACGGAGGCCGGCCGTTTGACGTTCCGGCGGCGTAACAGCCGCTCTACAACCAGCTCAGCGCAATCTCGACGCGTAGCAGCAGGCCTGTCGTCGGGGATTGGGGGACGACTCCGGGTCGAAACTTCATCTATGTCCACCTGAAGCGGGTCATCAAGTACGACCTCGACATGTTCTACGTCGCCGGTCCCGGTCACGGAGGCGCCGCCCTGGTCGGGAACACCTCTCTCGCGAAGGGACCTACAGCGAGGTCAATCCCGACATCCGCCCCGACGAGTCCGGCCTCGAGAAGCTGTTCACCCCGTTCTCGTTCCCCTACTCGGGTGTGATGGTCGTGCATCGCGAAGTGATGGGTGGCGAACCGCGCGACGTCAAGTTGGTGGACGGTGGCGAGCCGGAGCAACGTGGGCATCGAGGACGTGTCGACGAGACCGGTGGTAATGGTGACGTCTTTTCCCCACAGCTCTTCGAGGTGCAGCGTCGCGGGTGTTCCGTGCACGCCGATGTTGGCGATGCGTCCGCCGGGCCGGATGAGCGTCGTTGCGAGCTCGAAGGTCACCGGTGTGCCGACGGCTTCGATGGCGACATCGGCGCCGAGTCCACCGGTGAGCTCGCGGATCACTCCGAGCGGATCTTCACGGCTGTTGTTGACGATGACGTCGGCTCCGAAAAGCTTTGCCGCGTCGAGCCGGGCGTCAGCCAAGTCGATGGCGACGATGTGACTAGGGCTGAACAGGCGAGCGCCGATGATCGCGGAGAGGCCAACCGGTCCGGCGCCGAAGATTGCGACGACGTCGCCCGGTTGAACACCGCCGTTGAGGACGCCGACCTCGTATGCCGTCGGGACGATGTCGGACAACATCAGGATCTCTTCGTCCGTGACTCCCGGCGGGATCGGATACGTCGAGTTGTCGGCGAACGGCACGCGGACGTATTCGGCTTGGGTGCCGTCGATGAGGTGGCCGAGGATCCAGCCTCCGCCACCGATGCATTGCCCGTAGCGCCCCTCTCGGCAGTAGCGGCAGGATCCGCACGCGGTGATGCACGAGACGAGTACGCGATCTCCGGGACGCACGTTCTTGACCGAGCTGCCGACCGACTCGACGGTGCCAACTGCTTCGTGACCGAGGATGCGCCCGCCGGTCACTTCGGGTACGTCACCTTTGAGGATGTGCAAGTCCGAGCCGCAGATCGTCGTGACGTCGACGCGCACGATCGCGTCGGTGTCGTCGACGAGCACGTGCATCGGCACTTCTTCCCAGCCTTTGACTCCGGACCGTGGTGCACGAGTGCATGCATGATCGCGACTCCTATGCGTTGGCGATGTGGCAGGCCGCGATCTTCGGGTCGGCGATGAAGTCGCCGACGGTCGCGAATAGCATGATCACGAAGCCGATGAGTGCGGCGATGCCGGCGTACAGCGCGATCGTGCTGACGACCGACCATCCCAGGCGTACAGCAACAGGCCGCGCAAGGTCTCACCTTGAACAATGTGGCGACCTGACCGGCGAGGACGGTGTCGTTCGGGCTTGCCTGCGCGAGCGCGCTGACCTGTGAGTAGGTCTTGCCGCCGGCGACGGCCTTCAGTGGACGTCGATGAACTCGTTCGAATACGTCTTGGCCTTCGGCCCGGTGTCGACCCGTTGGCCGGCGTATTGCTGTAGACCGGGGAACTCGGTCGGGCTCAACGCGGGGCTGCCCTTCGCCGGAAAGGAAAGTCCTGCGCGTTCAGCTGGCTGTGGACCATGTCGAGGCCGAAGTGGGCCCCGAACAACAACGGTCCGCCGCCGACGCCGAGCACGACGGTCAGCAGGATTTCGACGACGCGGCGGGTGCCGACGAAGCCGAGCAGGGTCCGACGAGTGCGCGCGTTCCCGGCGGGTTGATCGGAGCCGGCGGCCGCAGGCGGCGCGGGGGGGTGCGAGAGTCGACGAGACATTCCTCGGTACATGAGGAGGCGTCGAGCCCGAATCGGGTGACAACCGAATGCGGTCGTCCAGCCCGAACTAGGCGTCTCTCGGAACCGCTGGTTGTCCTGCGCCACCAAGGTCCGGAGCAACGCGCGTTGTCACGGTACACCCATTTGTTGCGAGTACCGGTCGACCGGTACTCGGCGCGCGTCTCCGACGCGTTCGGAGATACCGTGCGGGTTGAGACCGCGCATTCGTCTGCGCTCTCAATGTCGCTCGAGACCCCGGTGACGCGCCGAAGACGCACACCAAAGAGGTCCCGACATGGCCATTCTCGCCACTATCGCTGTCATCGTGGCGTTACTCGCGCTGATCTTGCTCGCGATGGCTCTTCGTATCGTCAAGCAATACGAGGAAGGGGTTCTCTTCCGTTTGGGTCGCGTCATCGGCGTCAAGAAGCCCGGGCTCGCCCTGATCATCCCGGCGATCGACGTCATGCGCCGGGTGTCGATGCGCATCGTGACCATGCCGATCCAATCGCAGGGAATCATCACCCGCGACAACGTCAGTGTTGATGTCTCCGCCGTCGCGTACTACCGCGTCGTCGACGCAACCAAGTCGGTCGTCGCCATCGAGAATGTCCAGTCGGCAATCAACCAGATCGCACAGACAACGCTACGCAAGGTTGTCGGACAACACACCCTCGACGAGACGCTGGCCGAGACCGACCGCATCAACGTCAACATTCGCCAGATTCTCGACGTCGCAACCGACGACTGGGGCGTCGTCGTCACGCTCGTCGAGCTCAAGGACATCCAACTTCCGGACAGCATGAAGCGCGCCATGGCCCGCCAGGCCGAAGCCGAGCGGGAGAAGCGCGCCAAAATCATCGCGGCGGAAGGCGAAGCACTCGCCGCGGCTGCGCTCGGCGACGCATCCGACACCATGATGGCCCACCCACTCGCGTTGCAGCTCCGAAATCTGCAGAGCCTCGTCGAGATCGGGGTTGACAAGAACACGACCGTCGTCTTCCCCGCCCCGCTGATGAGCACGATCCAAGAACTCGGAGCGTTCCTGTCCCGCGAAGCCGCCGCCGTCACCTCGGTATCGACATCGGCATCCAATGCTCCGACAAATGGCGCGCACCTCGCCGACACTCAATGAGCCACCTCAGGTCGCGCGCTGCACTCGCACAACGCAGTTGCGCCCCGCGTCGAGATGGTGTCCGGGGCGGTTCCCGACCATGAAGTGATCCGCATCGCATGACGAGCCGCGAGCGCGGTGGATGTCCCGGAGACGGAAGCGAGGATGGCATGGCCGAAGGCACGCGATTCACGATCGGAGCGGAGGTCACCTGCACAGACGGATTGTGCGGTGAGGTGAGCCGTGTGGTCATCGATCCAGTGGCCCGTGCGCTCACGCATTTGGTTGTCGAGCCGAGTCACCGCCAGGGCCTCGGTCGCCTCGTGCCCGTCGATCTCATAGCGGGAACTGACGGTGGGATCAGGTTGGGGTGCACGCTCGCGGAGTTCGAGCAGCTCGAGATGGCCGAGACGACGAAGTTCTTACCGGGCGGCGGCTATGGAGGCTACGGCCCGGGCCAGGCGCTGTCGTGGCCGTTCTACGGTCTCGGTGGAGGCGTCGTAGGCGCGGGCATCGGGTTCGGCGCCGGAAACGTGTCCGGTCCGGTCACTTTCGACAAGCTCCCGCCGGGGGAGGTGGCCGTTCGTCGCGGCGAACATGTTCACGCGAGCGACGGTGACATCGGGCGCGTGCAGGGCCTTGTCATCGACCGTCGCGATCATCACGTGACGCATGTCTTGCTGCACGAGGGTCATCTGTGGGGTCGCAAAGATGTCGCCATCCCGATCGGCGCGGTGATGACGGTCGATGACGGCGTCCGCCTGACTCTCACCAAACAAGAAGTCGAAGATCTCCCGTCCGTGGCGGTCGATCATCCCGAGATTGAGCCGTAGCAAGTCGAGGACGCCCGAGTGGAGCGAGGAGAGTGCGGAGTCTGAATTTGTGTCCACGGCATTCAGGCGGAGTCTCAGGTCCGCGAACTGCGGCGCTCAACGAATATGACATCCGCCAGCGCCCGAGGTGTCGGCCGAGGCGGACGCGAGTGCCGACGACGCGAAATTCGAGTCGCTCGTGGATGGCGAGGCTTGCTGTGTTCTCCGGAAAGATCCCGGACTGCAGCGTCCAGAACCCGACATCCTCGCTGGCGTCGATGAGCGTCTGCAGAAGTCGCACGCCCAGACCCCTGCCTTGGTGATCTGGATGGACGTACACGCCGTGATCCGCGACGCGGCTGTACACGCAGCGATCGCTCACTGAGCCCGCTGCGGACCAACCGACGACAGCTCCGGTTTCGTCAATCGCGACGAAGCGCAAGTCCTGCAGCCGGGAGTTGTCGAAGTCCTCCCACGATGGCGGGTCCGTCTCGAATGTCGCATTGTGGGTCGCGATGCCGGCTGCGTAAATGTGGGCTACCTCGGGCCAGTCACGCGGCCGCATCGCTCGCACGCCGTCGCTCATTTCAGCGCGTCGCGAACGAACTCGAGCCGTTCCGGTACTACCTGCCACCACACCCACCGGCCTCGCTTCTCACCCTTGATCAGCCCGGCATCTGCAAGGGCCTTGGTGTGGTGAGAGACCGTCGGCTGGGACTTGCCGAGGGGCTCGAGCAGGTCGCAGGAACAGATCGCACCGGCCTCGGCAACCAAGCTCAGCAGCCGCAGACGGACCGGGTCGGAGAGTGCCGAGAACAGTTCGCGAGGTCGTCCGCATCGGCCTCCGACAGCGGTGCGGCCAGCACCGACGGGCAGCAGATCATCTCGTCCAGCACGGTCACCGTCTCGCGCGGCATCGGGCCTCCAATCGACGTATTGACATTTGGTCAATGGATTCGCGCCGTCGATACATTGACCGCTGCGAATGTATCTGGAGGAACCGCACGATGTCACGAGTGCAACTAACCCTGAACGTCACGAACATCGATACGGCCGTCGAGTTCTACTCCAAGCTGTTCGCCACCGAGCCGGCCAAGCGGCGTCCCGGATACGCGAACTTCGCCATCGTCGACCCGCCGCTCAAGTTGGTGCTGATCAAGGGTCACGGCGGAGCCGGAAGTCTCAATCATCTGGGTGTCGAGGTGACTTCGACCGATGAGGTCGCCGCCGCGACCGCCCGGCTAAGCGACGAAGGCTTGGCCACGGCAACCGAGGACGAGGCGGCGTGTTGCTACGGCCCGTCCCGGGCAAGGTGTGGGTCGACGCTCCCGACGGCGAGCCGTGGGAGATCTACACCGTGCTCAGTGACGTCGAAATGGGAGCCGGACAAGTGCGAACTGTTGAGCCCGGTGACGGTGTGACCGTCGGATAGACGCAGTGAGCCCCACAGATCTCAGTGGAAGAGGCCACTTGAGGCCCCCGGCGAGCGCGCGGCGTGGGTGTTGCGCTGGTCATATGGGCAAGTGCGGCGTTCGCAGGGGTCGAGAGCTACCGCAAACTCGTGAACCACGGTGGCACCCACCATCTCGGCCTCGGGATGGCAGCGGCACTCCTCGCGATCATCGCCAATCAGGTTGTAGCCCGGGACAAGCTACGAGTCGGTACCCGCATCCAGTCGGCGACGCGCCTCGCCGACGCCCGTCATTCGTGGCTCGACGCGATCTCTTCGTTCGGGGCACTCGTCGGCCTGATCGGCGTCGCGGCCGGTTGGAACTGGGCGGACGCGGTGGCAGGCCTCACCGTGACGTTGTTCATCGTCCATGTCGGCTACGAGGTCACCGGTGACCTTCTGAACCACCTGATGGACGGGGTCGATGACGACCTCGTGGATCGCGCGAAGACCGCCGCACTCACCGTGCCCGGGGTCTCGAACGCGAGCGTGCGGGCTCGATGGTCCGGCCGTCGGCTCCGGGTTCAGATCGCAGCGGGCCTGGACCCGCACGCCGAACTCACCGAAGCGGATCACATCTGCCGTCACGTCGAAATCGCCGTCTACGACGCGATCCCGCAAGCCCGGACGGTCGAAGTCACACCGACCGCCGACGACGCCTCGGTCGCGTAGAAGCGATCGCGCGGATACCGAGGCCGGTCCGCGGAGGAACAACCGATGGGTCGGACAGCGCACGCGTAGCGCCACACATCGCGATCACCAGTGTGGCCATGAGGGAGGAAGCGAGCCGTTCGGTGTGCCGCCGACGACACCTCCCGGTGCTCCAAGCGACTGCAGAAGCTGGGAGAAGTTGTATCCGAACGCGGTCGGGCTCGAACCGTCGTATTGGCCGTATCTTCGCGCCATCGTGTTGGGCAACGCGGAGCCGTCGGCCCAACCCATTTCGATGCCGTCGGGTCCGGCGTACATGTGACCGATGACCGTGTTCGCTGTGACTGTCGAGCCGACTTGGACGCTGGGTTGGATGTCCTCGGCGGCGAAGATGACGAGGCCGCTTGCGGGTCCGTCGGTAAGTCGATACGCGATGAACGTGCCTCCCGGCCAGCCGTTGCCGACCGTGTTGAGGACGACGCCGTTGCCGATCGCGTAGAGCGGGCCGAAACCGGCGTAGTCGACTCCCTGATCGACCCGTTCCGGCGTCAGAGCCTCGATGGCTCGGAGCGGATTCGCATATCCGGCCGGCGACACAGGTCGCGCGGGAGAACTCGTTGGGAGCGGCAGGTTCGACGAGACGAACGCCGGTGCAGTTGCGACGGATGGAGCCGCCGCGAGCGGAGCTGGGGCTGGGGCTGGGGCTGGGGCCGACAGCTTCGCAGCCGCCAAGGTGCGTTCGGCCGCGCGTTCGGCGGCCGCGTGCTGTGCGCTCGCGGCCGCGAGCAGGGCACGAAGATTGCCTTTGACACTCGTCAGCTTGGCCTCGTCGGCCGCGATCGCCGCGGTAGCCGCGTCGCGCGCGCTTGCGAGCTTACCGAGCAGCTTCTTCGCGTCCGACTGGTGCGACCGTAGGCCACTCTGGGCTTCCTCGGTCCGAGCACGATCGAGGCGAAAGATGGTGAGTTCGTCGTTCCATCGCGCATTGACTGCACCGAGGTACTGGTTCTGTTCGAGCATCGTCGCAATGGTCGCCGTGCCGCTGAGCATCGCGATCGGAGGCGAGTTCATGACCGACCCTGAGGTGTAGGCCCGGACGGCAACCCGACGCACGGCGGTCATAGCGGTTGCTTCGATGCGTTGGTCCGCGGCGACCTGTCTCCGGTCATGCTGGATCGCTGCGTCGAGCGCGTTGACCTCGCCTTGGACTGCGTTGTATCGAGTAACGAGGGACTGGGCGCGCGCGCCGTCGCGCGCGATCTGCTGTTCGAGCTGCGCAATATTTGACTGATCGTTCGCGACACTTGCCGCGGCCGGCGTCGCCGCCGCGATGAGGAATACGAGCGCGAACAAGAAGGTGGTCGCTAGTGAAATGCCAGCGCGGGCCTGGTGGTCCCGGAAGCTCACGCGCTTGGTCCAAGACGGCAACAAGACAAATGACAGTAGCCGGTGCGCGCCGTGCTGCGAGCCATGCTGCGGTCTACGGCGGCGCGGGGACGTACGTCGCGGTCAGGGCGGTGTCGGCGGACACGACGATGTCGTGGGATGCGGCACCGCCGTCGGACCAGCCCGAGAAGACGTAGGCCTGACCTCCGATCGTCTGGTCGGGCGCGCTGGCCGACTGGGTCCCGGCGCGGACCACCACGGTGGAGAACGGCGCGGTGTTGGTCGTGCTGCCGAGGGCCAGTGACGCTCCCGGCGGATCGGAGGCGAGCGTCAGCACGTTGGTTTGTGGATAGACGTCGACGAACGTCGTTGCCGACAGACCGCCGGAATCAGTCGCGGTGAGCGAGAGACGGAGATGCGATGGGTACTCGTGATTCTGTGCGACGAACGCACCGCTCGCCGCACCGTTGAAGGTCTCGCCGGGGTGCACGTGACACGTGTCGACGGTCGGGCAGTGCACGGTGTCGTAGTGCCAGCTGAGGTTCGCGGGCGAGAGCTGTCCGTCCTGCACGTCGCTCGCCGAACCTGAGAACGCGATCGTGCTGCCGACGCTCCACGTGAACTGTGGCGAGGGCGTCCCGATCGTGGGTGCGGGCGGTGTGTTCCCCGCGGTGATCGTCGCTTTTGCGATGCTCTGACCGCCGAGTGGGTCCGAGACGCGCACCGAGACGGTGCGCGTGCCGGCGGTCGTGTACGAAAACGACGGGTTGGGAGCGTTCGAGTCGCCGAAGATGCCGTCGCCGTTGAGATCCCACGAGTAGGTCAGCGGGTCGGCGTCGGCGTCGGTCGACTGCCGCGCGTCGTACGAGACTGTGAGCGGGAGTGCGCCATTCGTCGGACTCGCGGTCATCACTGCAACCGGCGGCCGGTTCCCGGCGTAGTAGTGGATCCGTCGGACCGTCCCGCCCACGAGATCGACGTAGAAGATGTCGCCGCCCGGTCCGCTGACGAGGTCGACGGGGCTGTACGCCCCTTCGGTTCCCGTCGCGAACGTCTCGACCTTCGTCGGATCCGGGAAGCCGTTCGTGCCGTTGGGCATCACCCAGATGCAGCGTCGTGTGTAATCGGCGAAGAAGAGCGCGCCCGCGTACTTCGTGGGATAGCTGCCGCCACTTGTGGGATAGAACGCGCCGCCGGAGATCGAGGATCCTCCGGTGGGGCAGCCGTCTCCGGCGACGACGCTGGCCGGGTGGTTGTAAGAGAAGAGTGGCGCCACCGCAGTGTTCGACGCGTAGAGCGCATTGCAGAGATTGAGGTTGAGAGAGTTGTAGGCGGGTTGCTTCTTGACGCCCTCGTAACACGGCCACCCGAAGTTCTTGACGGGTGGAGTCACCGGGCTTCCGACCCGGTCGATTTCCTCGGTTCCGTTCCAACCGACGTCGCCGATCCAGAGCTCGCTGGTGCCCGGGCGCACCGTCATGCGGAACGGGTTGCGCAAGCCGTACGCGACGATCCGCGCCGCGTTGGGGTCGGCGCTCGATGCATTCGGATTGTCGGGCAGCGCGAGTCCGGTCGCCGGGTCGACCCTGATCACCGTCCCGTCGAGGCCCACCGGGTCACCCGTCGTGAACAGGTCCTGTGACCGCAGCGCGCCGCCTTGCGCGGTCGGAGCTGTCTGCACGCCGCCGACGGGTACGGGAGCGTCGCCACACGCGTTGTTCGGCGCGCCGCCCTGGCCATAGTCGATCTTCGTGAACGAGGCGCCGTCGCCCGCGCTGGCATACAGCGCGCCGTCTTTGCCGAAGGCCACCGTGCCGACAGAGTGACTCGAATATTGCTCGCACCAGTCGTTGATGAGCACCTTTTCAGGACCGGTCATCACGTTGCCCGCGGCCGTCAAGCGTGACAACCGTCCACTGACGACACAACCGTCGACGTCGGCGCCCGGTGGCGTAGGACACTTGTCGTTCCAGACGGGCGGAGTGCCGCCGATGGGTGCATCGAGTGTGTACAGGACGTAGATGTACGGCTTGGTCGGGAACGCCGGATCGAGCGCGATGCCGAGAAGCCCGTGGTCGTAGGCGCTGTACACCTGTGTGCGCAGGTCGGCAAAGACGGTCGGCGTCGTCGCATTGATGTTCGCGAAGACCTTGATCAATCCGCTCTTCTCGGCGACGAACACTCGTCCGTCGGATGCGAAGCGCACCGCAGTGGGCTGGGTGAGGCCGCTGAAGGCGGTCGACTGCTGAAAGCCGGGTGGAAGCAGTGTCGGCGAGTTGTCGACGGAGAACGGGAACTGGTCGGTGATCGCGCCGGTCGTGCTCTGTGACGTAACGAGGAGGGTGTGTCCCGTGTTCGAGAGTGTCGTGGTGTCGAGGTCGAACGAGAAACTCGCGCTCGTCGACGTCGCGACGAGTGGCGCGCTCGCGCTGTCTACACGCGCGGTCGTCTGCGTCACGGTAGAACCGGTGACCGTAACGGTCACAGTGGTGACTCCGCGCGCCGGAGTCTTCGAGAAGCTGGCGGTGATGCCGAGTGGCGCGCAACTCGCGAGCAGCGGCAAGAAGAATGCGAGCACGAAGGGCCCGATCAGCAACCGGGATCGCGAGCGTCGAAACATCACCTGAGTCGCGCCCCCGCCTCTTCTGCGCAATTCGGTCGCCAAGAGACTTGCACACCAGTGTCCGAACGAGACGGACATCAGAAGAGGACCGCCGATACGCGCTTCGACCTGGGCATATGCGAGGCCGCGGCCCGAACGTCCCGCCGGACAGCGGGTTGGTGAGAGTTTCGGGTGGCGCGTAGCAGAGGGTCCGCCCAAGGGCTTGGTAGTGGTGGCACCCCGCCGCGACGTACCGCTAGTCCTCCTGTCATGGCGGACGCACCCGGCCATCATGATTTCATGAGCCGCGGCACCGGGGATGCGAACGGGCGGGCCCGGCGCACGGTCGTTGTCCTGTGAATGTCCTTGTACTCGTGTGGCGCGCCCACGCGCGTCGGGCGCGCCGAGCGGTCTGGGTTCTGACGTTGACGATTGCCGTGGTCGGCGGTGGCGCACTGGCGACCTTGGCCGGCGCTCGACGCACCGCGTCGACGTTTGCGGCCTACGAACGGAACGTCCGGCTCAGCGACCTGGCGGTGAACACTTTCGAGCCCGATCTGAAGCGTGTCGCGGCGATCGCGCGGGCACCAGGCGTGAAGAGCAGCGCGACCTACGTCGGACTAACGCGTACCCCGTGGTGCACCGTCGCGTCGTACGAGACTTTCGCTACACAGGATTCTTTGGCAGCCTCGATGGACGGTTCTTCGCTCAGGACCGCGCGGTGGTCGTGTCGGGTCGCCTGCCCGGGCTCGCGGCGACCGACGAGATCGCGTTGACGCCCGACATCGGCACGTATCTCGGTGTGAGGGTGGGAGACGAAGTCGACTATCGCTTCGAGGACGCGTATTCCAAGCCGCTCGGTGACAGCCGTTATCGCGTCGTCGGGATCGTGCGGCTGCCGCCGGTCATCGTCGACGAGAACGACATCATCGAAGGTGCGGTGCTCCCGCCGCCGGCGACTCGTCAGCATCTCGACGCGCTGGTCTACGCCTGGCAGGGGATCAGCCTGGTCGACGGGACACGCGGCATCGACTGGTTTCTCGACACGCTGCGGTCCGATCCGGCCGTCACCTCCGTGCCGTTGGTGACGCAGCGGTACGACACGACGCGTGTGCAAGCGCAACAGGCGATCCGCCCCGAGGCCGTCTCCCTTGCCCTGTTCGGCGCGGCGGTGGGCATCGTGGCCATCGCGCTCGGCGCGCTCGGCACGGCGCGCCTCATCGGGCGATGGTCCGGCGATCGGCTCGCACTGCGCGCGTCGGGCATCGGGCCTCGTCAGTTCGCGGCGGCGGTCGGTCTCGACGCCGGAATCGCGGTCGTCGTCGGGAGCGTGCTGGCGATGGCGATCGCCGCCGCGGTGTCACCCGTGTGGCCGATCGGACCGGTACGCGTCATCGCGCCGACCACGGGTCCGCACTTCGACGTCACGGTGATCCTCGGGGGCGGCGCCGTACTCGTGATTGCTCTGCTCGGGACCGTGGCCGGGCTCGCGTACCGTTTCCAGGGCCGCAATCAAGACGAGCCTCCTCGAGTTCGGCCGTCGTCGCTCTCGGTTGCGATGAGTCGGGCCGGCGTGCCCGCACCCGCCGTACTCGGGACCCGGTTCGCGTTCACGCCTGACGAAAGCCGCCCGTCGCCGGCCGTGCGCGGGACCCTGGCGGCGGGGACGGCTGTGGTCGTCGCGATCGTCGCCGCGCTGGTGTTCGGTGCGAGGCTCGACGCGCTGGTCACCCATCCGGCGCGCTACGGCTGGAACTGGGATCGCATGATGATTTCCGAAGCCGGCTACGGGAATCTGCAACCGGCCCGATGGAGGCCCTCGTTGGGACAATGCCCGAGGTCACCGCGTGGTCGCTCGTCACCTTTGCACCGATCACGATCAACGGCTCGCTCGTCCCCGCGCTCGGTCTCGACGTCCGCAAGGGAGCCATCGAACCGCCACTCGTCGCGGGTCGAGCCGTCGCCGGCGATCGCGACATCGCGCTCGGGACGAAGACGATCGAACAACTCGGGCTGCGGATCGGCGGCCACGCCAGTATCGCGTCCGGTGGGAGTTCAACCGAGTTCACCGTCGTCGGCACCCTGACTTTTCCCTCGATTGGGTCGGGGGGAGCCGATCACACGTCACTCGGGCGGGGAGCCCTGCTGAGTTCCAACGCGCTGACCGGCCTCGCCGCGCCCGGCGCGAAATGCGGGAAGAGCCAGGACGAAATCTGTCCGCAGGCGACGCTCTTCGACGTAGCGCCTCGCTCGGCCGGAGGCCAGGTCGTCCGGCGCATCGCGGCCGCGAATCCGGATGGCACGGTCGGTGGAACTTACGAACAGCCGGTCACGCGGGCCGCCGTCATCCGGAACTTCGACACGATGCGATCGTTTCCGATCATCCTCGCGTCGGTGCTCACGATCGCGGCCCTGGTCGCGTTCGGGGGGACGCTGTACGGCACGAAGCGAGCGCGACGCCGCGATCTCGCGGTGTTGCAGACGCTCGGACTCACGCGGCCCCAGGTGCGTGCGACGTTGACGACCCAGGCGTTCGTGACCCTCGTTGTCATCCGGATCGTCGGCGTGCCCGTCGGCATCGCGGTCGGACGAGTCCTCTGGACGAACTTCGCGCGCGGCATCGGCGTCACGGCCGACCCGAGTGTTCCGGTGCTCCTCCTCGTCGCGGTGGGGGTCGGCGGGATCCTCGTGTGCAGCGTGCAGACGGCGGCTCTCGCCGCGGCCGGTCGAACATCCACTGCCGATGCGTTGCGAAGCGAAGACTGATTCGACGCGTGCTAACCGGCCGGTCGATGATCAGGCCGAGCCGATCCGTACCTACAGCGAAGGTAAAGCACCAATGCAGACACCTCCGAACGAACCACAGGCGCAGCTTCGCTGGCTCGTCGACCGCGCCCAGATCAGCGATGTGCTCGTCGAGTACGCACGTTGCGCCGACGCCGCCGACTGGTCGGGCATGGGCGAGCTGTTCACCGAAGACGGCCTGGCCGTCTTCGAGGCCGGGACCTTCTCGGGCCGCAACTTCGGCGACGCCGCAGGTGCCGTCATGGCGATGTTCTGTGGCACACACCACCTGTCAACGAACCACGCGATCCAAATCGATGGCGATCGAGCGAGCACCCGCTCCTACCTGCAAGCAATCCATCTCACAGATCCGAACGACAACACCCAGCACCACGACGTGGGCGGCTGGTACGACAACGAGCTCGTCAGAACGACCGACGGCTGGCGCTTCACCCGCGTCGAGCTCTCATTCGTGTGGAGCGCCGGCGCGCCGTGGCCGACGGCGCCAGCAGTCGACTGAGCAGCCAGCTCCCGCACTGCGGGCGCCGACGGTGCGCGTCGGTCTCGCACTCAACGTGTGCGCGCCGGCCCCGAGGTCAGCCCCCGGTGACCAACCGGGGTCGCGGCCGGTGAGGCCGAGGACCCTCTCGAGGGCGTCGGCGTCGTCGGCGACCGATACGACAGGACCGAAGAGACCGGGAATGTCGCCGTCGTTGCCGCCCCGAGCGGGGGTGGCGCGGTGAGCCCGCCGAGTTCCTTTCCGGCGCTGGCCGCGAAGACTTTGGTGAAGCCGCCCACGTGGTCGATCAGACTTCCTAACGGAAGGTCAGGCAAGCGGTGGGCGATTCCATCGAATCATCGGGGACGGTCTCGAGGAGGCGCACCATGCGGATCGGCGGCCGCGTGCAGGTCGGGGTTGGGCATCGAGCACCCGTTTCCTCGGGGTGAGTCCGTAGACGGACCCTACGTCTCGGTGTCCTCACTCTGCACGATCGGACCGGTGCTTGCCGACCGTGCACCACCGCCGCACCCGAGCACAATGGTGTATCCGGGGTTCCGAAGGGTCCTCGAAAACGATCGGCATTCGCACTGCGCTGATCAGCTGCCCGGCGGCCGGTATCCCACGTCGGCTTTGCCGGCGGCGTCCATCTCCTCGGGCGTGATGAGCACGATGGTGCGCACCGACACCAACCCGGTGGTGGTGACTCTCGCAACCAACGCCGCGGCGGCGACGTTGTCGGGGAGGTCAACCGTGACGTAGACGTCATCACCGCCGAACGCGAAGTAGAAACTCTCGAGCGACCCGCCCGCGCTCTTGCACGCCGCCGCGAGCGCCTCGACGCGACTGGTCCCACCCTTGTCGAGCACACCCTTGATGCCGTCGGGGGTGTAGGTGCCGATGACGAGATACTTGGCCACGGAAGTCTCCTTGATCGAGTGAACGTCGGACTGCTTCCCGAGGGCCATACTGTGCGTCGCCTGTTACAGCCGCGCATCACCTGGCGTACGGACGCCTCGCTCTCCAGTGGACTACGTCGGGTCGCCGCTCTCGACGTCGCGTGCACACGACATCGAGGCGGCGACCCGAGGCACGGATGTCAGGACCGATCGACTTCGCATTCGTTGGGGTCGATGTGGCCGAGCGCCTTCACCACTTTGAACGTGCCGCCCTCGGACCGGGCGATGTACATGTTCATGCGCACGTGGTGCTGTCCCGGCACCATCTCCGCGGGGCCTCCGGGACCCTGCGAGATCCGGGCGTGATCCAACGCGGTGATGATGTCGTCCTGGTTGAGTGACCCGGCCTCGTTGACGGCCGCTTCCCAGAACTTGAGTGCCCGGTACGTTCCCGAGCACGCACTCCCGGCCGTGAACATCGCACTCCCCGGGAACAGCCCTTCATACCGGTTGAGGAGTTCGATGCTGAACGCGTCGTCGACGTCGCGGTAGTAGTCGAGGCACCCGTAGAGACCTTCGACCTGCTCGGCCGGCACGAGGTTCAGGAAGTTCTCGTCGAAGTACGTGCACACGATCGTGCCGCCCCGAGCCGCGAAGCCGGCTCGGTGCAGCTCCTCGAGGAACGGTGTCAGCCCGGGCGGGACGATCGTGTTGAACACGACCTCGGCGCCCGTCGCCATGATGTCGTCGACGACCCGTTGGTAGTCCATGTGGTCCATCGGGAAGTACTCCTCGCCGACGATCTCGCCGCCCCGAGCCGTGACCACCTCCCGCACCTTCTTGTTCAACGTGTGCGGCCAGATGTAGTCGGCCGACGGCATGTAGAACCGCCGTGCTCCGGTCTGCTCCATCAGCCAGGGAAAGAGTGGCTCCACCTGCTGCGCCGGCACCGGGCCGGTGCAAAAGATCAGCGGGTGACATTCCTGCCCCTCGTACTGCTCGGGATAGAGGTAGAGCTTCTTCGCCTTGTCGACGACCGGTCCCTTGATGGCTTGCCGCGTCGAGCTGTAGATGCCGCCGACGACGACGTCGACACCCACGCGCTCGACGAGCTTCGTCGCGACCGCTTCGGCGACGCTGTCGTCGGTCGTGCTGTCCTCGACGAACAACTCGACGGGACGGCCGAGCAGGCCGCCGCGCTCATTGATGTCGTCGATCACCATCGTGGCCACGTTGGCGTTGGCGATGCCCATGAACGAGAGGGGGCCGGTCTGATCGGTGATCAGGCCGACGCGAGCGGGTCGATTGATCGAGGTGCTCATCGTCCTGGCCCCTCACGCGCCGTAGGTGCCGACGGTGAGCGCGGCTTGCGGCGCGCCGACGTGTCCGGCTTCCTTGAGGATCGGCGGGACGTCGGGGTCGGAGACGAAGCTCGCCCACCCGGCCTCGTCCCAGTCGAAGAGCACCCACACGCGGTTCTCTTCGCTGGGGTCGCGGAACACTGTCGAGCCCTTGGAGCCGTGCAGCGCGCGCTTCACCGCGCCCTTGGTACCGAACACGTCCAGGAACCGGTCGACGTCCGCGACCTGTGTCGTTGCCAGAATCATGATTCTCCCCTTCGGATGGATCGCAGTGGATCTCGTCGCGCCGACCGATCGGTGCGGCGCAGGGCTCATTGTCCTCATCCATGCCGAGCGCGGCATCGGTAGACCTACCTATTTATGTCGACGACCTCGTGCGCGACCGCCCAGCGGGTAGCGGCGGCCCGGTTGGCGACACCGATCTTCGTGTAGATGTTCTGGATGTGGTGCTCGGCGGTCCGCGCCGAGATGAACAGGTCCGACGCGATCTCGCCCGCGGTGCGACCATCGGAGACGAGCCGCAGTACCTCCATCTCGCGCCGGCTCAAACCACCGGGCCGCGTCTCGGGCGTGCGCGGGTTCGGGTCGCGCCGGGCAACCTCGATCTGTTGGCGGGCGTAGACCGCGGCTCCGTTCAGGTCGAGCGACGCGCCGGCCGCGGTCAACTCCGCGGCGCGCTTCGCTCCGAGCTTGGTACCGACCCGTCCGCCGAGATCTTCGAGGTCGGCGACGTGGTGACGGCTCGAGGGCTCACGCGACAACGCGCCGAGGAGCATCGCCGCGGGGGCCGGACGGTCGAGCCGTTCGAACAGCGCGGGCACGCTCGCGAGGGTGATGATCAGTTGGGGCACGTTGCCGGCGCGCTGGAACGCGGCGATGGCCTCGGCGAACAACACGAGCGCGGTCTCGGCCTCGCCGTCCGACGCGTGCAGACGCGCGGCGTCGCGCGCGAGGAAGCCTTCGAAAAACTTCACGCGATGCTCGCGCACCACCGCCACACCTTCGTCCCAGGCGGCGAAGGCGCGGCGCACATCGGCCTTGGAGAACACCATGCCCGCGATCCACAACGCGTAGGAGATCCAGTACGGGTTGCCGTTGGTTCGCGCGGCGGCGACCGATTCTTCGGTGAGCGCGAGCGCCTCCTCGATTCGGCCGCACGACTGTAGGCCGTCGACGTAGGCGGCCAATGCATAGCCGCGACCATTGCCGTACTGTTCCGCGACGGCAGCGGTCAGCTCCACATAGCGATCGAGGTCGCCGCAGTACACGGAAGCTAGGGCTTCGACGAACGACGCGTAACCGGGTTCGCACGCGTCGTAGCGCGCGTCGATCTCGAGCTCGGTCGCCCGGTGCGCGTTCTTGCGTGCAGCTTCGGCCCGCCCCGCGAAGCACGCGAAACCCGCGGCGGTGTAGAGGCGCGGAAGCCGGCCGACGTCGGCATCGCTTGCGGGCTTGAGCAGCTCCTCGGCCCAGGCCAGCGTCTCGAACAACTGCACCGAGAAACCCATGAGCGCGGCGTGCGCGGCGATGTCGGTTGCCACCGACGGCTCGCCCCGTCGTGTGCTCCATAGGTACGCGGAACGCAGGTTGCCGAGCTCCAGCTCCACCCAGTCGACGGCATCTCGCCATCCGGGCCCGTTCCAACGCTCCCAGCGAGCAGTCGCTTCGTGCGCGAAGTAGTCCGCGTGCCGGTCACGCGTCGGTTCGAGCGCACCCGTCTCCGCCAGCCGATCCTCGGCGAACTTGCGGATCGTCTCGAACTGCCGGTACCGGGTGCGGGGCGTGGTGTGGTCGGCGACGACGAGTGACTTGCGAACCAACGAGTCGAGATGCCGGAGCACCTCGACGTCGTCGCCGCCGTCGACCACGGCAGTGATGCTCGTGAGTTCGAAGCCGCCGGCGAACACCGATGTCGACCGGAGCAGGTCCTGCTCGTCGCCGGCGAGGAGATCGTACGACCACTCGACCGCGTGGCGAAGCGTGAGCTGGCGTTCGGGCCCCGGCGTCGAGCCTCGCAACAGTCGGAACCGATCGGCGAGCCGGTCGCGAACCTCGCGGGCGCTCATCGCCGCCATCCGGGCCGCGGCTAGTTCGATTCCCAGGGGCAGTCCATCGAGCCTCTCGCAGATCTCGGTCACCGCAACGGCCGTCTCCGCCTCTCGCAGCCCGAAGTCGGGCCTGACCGCGCGCGCCCGGTCGACGAAAAGGGTGACGGCATCCGATGTCTCGCCGCCTTCCAGCGCCAGCGGTAGCACCGTGAACGCGGCTTCTGCGTCGACGCCGAGGATCTCGCGCGACGTTGCAAGAATCTTGACGCTTCCGGAGGGGGAGAGAATCGCCTCGATCGCCGCGACGGCTGCGAGCAGCAGGTGCTCGCAGTTGTCGACCACGAGGAGCATCTGCCGGCCGCTGAGCGCTTCGGCGATCGTGTCGATGAGCGGTACGTCGCCCTGCGGGGTGATGCCCAGCACGGCGGCGATGGCCGCGGGCACCGAGGCCGGGTCGCCGAGCGAAGCCAGCTCGACCATCCACACGCCGTCGGGGAACTCGCCCGCCGTTTCAGCCCCGACCTCGAGCGCGAGGCGGGACTTGCCGACCCCGCCGACGCCCGTCAGTGTCACCACGGCGCTCGACCGCACGAGGTTGCTGATCTCGGCGACGACCGGCTCGCGGCCCACCAGTGACGTCAGCCGTTGTGCGAGATTTCCGGTGAAGTCGTCGATGCTGCGCAGCAGCGGAAAGTCGATCGGCAGCCCGTCGACGACGACCTGGTACACCGACATGCGGCCGTGCAGATTGCGGAGCCGGTGCTCACCCAGGGGTCGCAGCGCCACGCGGTCGCGCAGCAGCACCTCGGTCGCGTCGGAGACCAGCACCTGACCCCCGTGCGCCATCGACGTCAACCGGGCGGTGCGGTTCACCTCACTGCCCACGTAGGTCCGATCACGCTCGATCGCGTCACCGGTGTGCAGACCCATGCGAATGCCGAAGTTGACCACGGTGTCGTCGCGCAACCGCTGCTGGGATTCGATCGCGGCGGCGGCGGCGTCGGCCGCGCTCGAGAAAGCTGCGGAGAAGCCTTCATCGCCGATGGCGAACACGTAACCGCCGTGGCGTTCGATGGTGCCCCGCACGATGGCGTCGTGGATCCGCAGCGCCGCGGATGTGTCGGCCGGGACTTCGTCGCGCACACGCGTGGAATCGTCGATGCCGGTGAACAAGAAGGTCACCGTGCCCCCGGGGCGACCGCTCGGCATACCGAAACCGTAACGCAGAACCGCATCTCAGTTCGTGGGCACGGAGCAGGATCGGAGAAGCACGAGTCCCGTCGGGGTCGTACGGTCGTCGCATGAAAACGATGACATGTAAGCAACTGGGTGGACCGTGTGATCTCGAGCTTCACGGCGATACCGCCAACGACGTGATCAAAGCCCAGGACAAGCATCTCAAGGCCGTGGTCGCCGCAGGCGATCAAACGCACGGGGCGGCCCTGGGGGACATGAAGGGCCGGTGGAAGCACCCCTGGTCGGGAATGTCGTGGTACCGGACCACGAAGCGTGACTTCGCGGCGCTTCCCGACGACTGATCGCCGCTTCGCCGCGTCGTAGGGTCGCGGGTATGGACACCTTCACGTTCTCGGGGTCACTTGCCGGCCGGAGCGTCGCTCGGATCGGTTTCGGGGCTATGCAGCTCCCCGGTCCGGGCGTGACCGGCCCGCCTCGCGATCGCGGCGCGGCGCTCGCCGTGCTCCGCCGCGCGGTCGAGCTCGGCGTCAACCACATCGACACGGCCCAGTACTACGGGCCCAACGTATCGAATCAGCTCATCCACGACGCGCTGCACCCGTACGCCGACGACCTGCTGTTGGTGTCGAAAGTCGGAGCGGTGCGGGACGCGCAGGGCGGTTGGCTTCCCGCGCAGACGCCGGCGGAACTGCGCTCTGGCGTCGAGGACAACCTGCGTACGCTCGACGTCGAGCAACTGGGAGCGGTGAACCTGCGCCGGCTGCCGGACGACGAACTTCCCGACGGGTTCCAGCCGGTCGCATTCGAGGATCAGCTCGCGGAGATGGTCGCGCTGCGCGACGAGGGCAAGATCGCGGGGATCGGTGTCTCCAACGTGAGCCTCGGAGAGGTCGACACGGCCATCGACGCAGGCGGAATCGTTTGCGTGCAGAACCCGTTCAGCCTGGTCGATCGGCACGACGCCACGGTGCTCGACCGTTGCCGGGAGACCGGGATCGCGTACGTCCCGTTCTTTCCCCTCGGCTCCGCGTTCCCCGGTCTCCCGAAAGTCACCGACAACGAAGCAGTTCGCGCGGTTGCGCAACGGATCGGCGCGACGCCCGCCCAGGTCGGGCTCGCGTGGCTGTTGGCGCACGACGAAGGCATCTTGTTGATCCCGGGCACGTCGAGCGTCGAACACCTCGAGCAGAACATGCACGTCGGTGACGTCGTGCTGTCCGCCGAGGACCTCGCCGAACTCGACTGATACCGCCACGGATGATCGATCCGGAACGATGAAACCGTTGTTAGCGAGTCCGATGGACGCCGTAGCCGCCGGCCGCTGTTCCCGGTCGTGCTCCAGTTCGCAGCGGTGTGCGTGCTCCCACTTTCAAAGAGATTTGGACGAGCCGTGACTCTCCACATCGCAGAGCGAGGCCATGTCGACGGTGGCGAGAGGTGGAGGGTGTGTCAACCCGCCTCGTTGGCGGCTTCGATCGCGGCTATCGGCGCCGCAAGGTGCAGACCGGTGACGCTTCCGCAGCTTGGTGCGTGGAAGGCGTACACGTTTCCGTCTGTGCCGGCGACGCGGTAGCCGCCGGTGACCGTGTTGTGCACTCCGGCGACGGGCGCGGTGAGTTGACTGGAGCCGACGGATCCGAAGAAGCCGGCGTCGCCGAAGCTGAAGATGCCCCCGTCGGCGGTGGTGACCCAATAGCCCTTCCCCGACTGCGTTGCGGTCATGGCGACGACCGGCTGGTTGAGGTGCGTGCCGCCCATTGAGCCGTAGAACTTCGCGTCGCCGAAGCTGAAGATGCCGCCGTCACGGGTGGCGAGCCAGTACCCCTTGCCGGACTGCGTCGCGGTCATGGCGACGACCGGCTGGTTGAGGTGCGTGCCGCCCATTGAGCCGTAGAACTTCGCGTCCCCGAAGCTGAAGATGCCACCATCGCTCGCCGCGAGCCAGTAGCCCTTCCCCGACGTGGTGGTGGCCATCGCAACCGCGGGTTGGTTGAGCGCCGTGCCGCCCATCGATCCGTAGAACTTCGCCGCGGGGCCGAACGCGAAGACGCCGCCGTCGGACCCTACGAACCAATATCCCTGTCCGCCCGGCACGGACGTCATGCCGACCACCGGCTTGGTCAACGCCAGGCCGCCGGTCGATCCGAAGAAGTGCGCGGTACCGAACGAGAACACGCCACCGTCGCGGCCGACCAGCCAATAGCCGTCATGGGCGGCGCACGTCCCGACGACGTTCGTCGTCGCAACTGCCGTGTCGGGGAGGGGGCAGGTGAGCGCGGCCGCGCCCAACGTGAGATTCGCGGTGGTCGTGAGGACAACCGCGTGCAGCGTGATTACCGAACCTGCCGCACCTGCTTTGACCTTCACGGTGATGTCAGGTGTCACCAGGGTTCCGGGATGGATAGGACCCGGGGTCAAGGGCTTGATCGTGTTCGCAGTCAGGGCGATCGAACCCGTGAGCGGCGTGCCGTCGATCTTCGATTGTCCGCTCGCGACCGCTGTGCCGCTCACGAACGACGCGCCGTCGAGCCGGAATGTGTTCGAGAGATTCGTGAAGTTGTTGATCGTGAACGTGCCCTGCGCCGACGGCAAGGTCGCGGTGTTCCCTTTGATCGTCACCGTGAACTGTGACCCGGGCGAGACCGAAGATGGCGCGACCAGGTTGACCGTGACGTCGCGCGGAGCGATCGCGACGTCAGGAAGCGCCGTTCCGTTCAGCGTCCCGTGACACTGGACGCTCGGAAAGGTCGTCGCCGCGGCCGGGCTCGACAGGGCGCCACTCGCACCCACGAGCCCGACACTCGCCACGACGACAAGCATCCCGACACGACGCCGGTTGCGAACACTGAATCGCATCGAATTCCCCCGTCCCGCTGCCCTCTGACCCGTGGGTCCTCGGACCCGGCCACGACACTACGCCGTCAGCCGTCCCGCGCAAATTGTCGTGCCTCGTTAGGCCGGGTTGACGTCGCAAATATCGCGCAAACGGTTTGCGTCGTCAGTCCGGCTTCGCCGGGAGTCGGCTCCGCCGGAGCGATCTACCGGGCATTGCAGGGCAGGCGGACGCGGATGACGGTGTGGCCGGGCTTGGAGTCGATCTCGATCTGACCGTGGTGGCGATCGGCGACGATGCGACGGGAGATGTCGAGGCCGAGGCCGGTGCCTTTGCCCACGCTCTCTTCGTCGTATAGAAGGGCTCGAACGCGCGCGCCACAACTTCGGGGGGGCATGCCTGCGCCCGAGTCGCCGAACTCGACGACGAGATCATCGTGATCGAGACGGGTCGTGATGCGCAGTGTCCCGCGGCCGTCCATCGCCGAGCTTGCGGGCGAGGATCGCCGGCGTGCTTTCGATGCCTTCGGTCACGTCGATCACCTGCAGCGACGCTCGGTCCAGTTGCGAGTACGTGTGAACGGCGTCGACGAGACCGGAGATGCGGGAGGTCGATTCCTTTATCTCCTTCAACAGCGCTTGTGTGGTGAGCGTGCCCGCGACCCACTGGAACGTCGGTTCCAACTTGTCGGCTTCGATCAGTTCGGCGACCCGGGTGCACCATTCGATATGAGCAGGTAGTGGTCGAGCCCGATGTCATTGATCGCCGTGATCGCGACCTCGGTGGCGGCGTACGCGGTCAGCAACACGACCTTCGCCGACGGCGCGAGGTCTTGGGCCCGGGCGAGGAATTCGATGCCGGTCATGTTCGGCATGCGCTGGTCGGCGGCGATCAACGCACCGGCCGACCTTTCAACGCGAACTGGTCCAGGAGCGCGAGGCCTTCGGCTCCGGACTCGGCGCGGACGATCTGATATCCCTCGCCGTAGCGCTTGCGCAGGTCGCGTGTGATCGCCTGGGAGACGACCGGATCGTCGTCGACGGTCAGGATCATCGCCTTTGCCATGCCCTGCGCCCCCTGGTCGCCGCCCCGCGCGGCAACGCAGAGCGCCGTGAGCGTAGGCGGCGGATCCAACGTCCCACTGGGCGTCGAGGCCCAGCGGATCGGCCGCCCTCGCGGTCGGCGAGCGTTGCGCCCGATTCCTGCAGCGCCGATGCCGCGGCCGCTCACCGACCTCGAGCGGGGGACCTCAGAGGGACGGCGTCAGACCGTCGACGTCCATCTCGTAGTACTCGTTGTCGGCCCACGCCCCTACTGCAGCTTCGACGGTCTCACGCACCGAGGCGACGGACTCGCCTTCCCAGATACAGACGCCGAACTTGTGGTCGTGGGTTGCCGCGTGGATGGGAAGCGCGACGTTCGACGGGAGCCCCGCTTCGAGCGCCTTGGCCTCGGCGGCCTGGAAGCCTTCGGGGTCGTGGATGCGATGGAGCACGGTAACAAACATGATTCCTCCGGTTGCTGGAGCGGTCCGGCGCCTCACGACCGTGCGGCGCATGCTCAGGGTAAGGATGGCTGCGCATCAGCAGCGCGTCACCTGCAGGAGCACGGGTTCCGTCCCCTAGATCAGACGCCGGAGAACTTGGCCAGCATCAGCGACGGGGCCTGCACGCCGACGACGGCCGCCCGGGTCGAAGTCGCAGGCGCCCTCGTTCCGTCGAACCTGCACATGAGCGACTGCCCCGAATTCTGGTACACCTCGACCCAGACGCGCTGATCCGGCCCGGAGTGGATCACACCGAGTTGCATGAGCACTTGCTGTTGCTGGTAGCCCTTGGATCCGTCGGAGAGAACGCCCTGGTCGCCGAGCTTCGCAAGATCGGCGTGATAGGTGCGGTCATCGGTCGAGCCTGCGATCACCGGTTGCGCTTTCTGCGGAACGCCGACGTTCTGCTGCACGATGCGAGCGAGTTTGCGGTGCGTCTTCGGTGCGATCGGCCGGCCGAGCGGGCCGACTCCGTTGTCCCAAGCCACGTTGAACAGCACCGACCAGAGGCCTTGCGCGGTTGCGGTCGGAAACAGCCACGTTGCGCGATCCGCAGTCAGACGCGCGGGACTGTTGTTCGCCATCACCTTGTCGAACGGCACCTTCGTCCAGACGGCGTGCGGCACGGCGAAACCGAGTGTGTTCATCGCCCACGCGGAAATGCCCATGCCGGAGGTCGCGGCTGCGGCCGGCTGCGCCCGGGCGACGCCGGCGAGCGCCGCGGTTCCGGCCGCGCCCGCGCCTGCGTGAAGGAACTTCCGGCGGCTCATGCTCATGCTTGCCCCTCTCGGATCCCGCGGTCGCCAGTCTGTCAGGCGGATCTTCGAGGGGCCTGCGGCGACACCGCAGGTCAGTGCGGAAGCATGCGGAACGCGCGCCGTCGGCCCGCGACCGCGACCAGCCGCGTGACGACGAGCAACATCACCGTTGCGCCGAGAGCCAGCCAGGTGCTCATAGGAGTCGGCCGGGCCGAGGGTCGGATCGCGGCCACGTCCGGGACAGGAACCTCGTCGACCGCGAGCGCGTCGCTCGGTGTCGCGGCGTCGCTGTCGCTGTCGATGGCGGCGCGGGTCTCGACGTCGGTCCCCGGCTCGCCTTCGGTCCCCGGCCCGCTTTCGGTGTCGATGTCGGTCGAGGTCTCGACGCGTTCGGGGAGCCAGCCGGCGCGGTAGATCGGGAGCCTCTCGTCGACCTCTCGGGTCGCGAGCGGTACTCCCAGTGGCAGCCCGTACAGCGCGCGGACCGGCCCGAGGAAGCTGAACTGGCTGCCGTCGTCGTCGACACAGCACAACACGCCGACGCGCGCGTCATCTCCGGTGGCGTCGCACACGACGAGGTCGAATAACGTGAGGTCGGTCAGCCAATCGACAGCGACGATGTATTTGTGTTTGCCGGTCGTCTGCATCCCGCGTCTGCCTCCATGGCATTTGATGTTCCCGTAAAAGGTAAACGTAGGCACTGCCCAGCTGCGGTCGCCAAACCGGCGATTGCCGCACCAACTGCGCGTGTTGCCGGATCGCGCGTCGCATACATGGGGACGGCGTGAGGTGACCTCGCAACGCACGGTGGTCGGCTTCGGAAATACCGAAGGTCGACCGCGATGCACTCAGCCCCCGTCCCGTCGAGTGCAGAGCCCTGACATGTCGCCTTCCTCGTCGAGCATGACGTCGAGACGGGTGTATCCCACGTCGTCCAACAGTGGGTCAACCGTTCGGCCTGGCCTCCACCGAGCTCGAGCGGTAGCGAATCACCCGGACGGACCCAGCGGATGCTGCGACGCGCCACTTCCACCAGCACGTCGGTGCCGTCGTCCCCCCCGAGCGCGCGACGAGCTTCGAAGTGTCGGCCATCGCGAGGCAGCAGCGCGAGCGATGCCGTCGGGACGTACGGGACGATCGCGGCGAGGACTGCGGCGACCGCTCCCGTACCGGTACACAGATCGAGCGCGGTTCCCGCCGCGGAAGCAAGGACGCGGCGCGGAGCGAGAGTGGCTCGGTGTGCCAACGGGGCACGTCCGCTTCGCCCGCCGCGGCCCGTTCGATCTCGTCGGCTTCGGCTTCGGCTGGTTGCGCGTGCGTCCCATTCCGGTCGGAAACGTCAGCCCGCTATCTTTCGATCGTGTCCTGCGGCGCATCGCGCGCGCCGCCGGGCGGGGGGAGCAAGCGGATCGAACCCCGTTGGGCGTTGAGGACGGCGCCGAGCAACACGACATACACGCCGAGATACGTGCCGACCATGCCGATGACGGTCCCGGCCAACGTTCCGTACACGGCGGTGTAGCGGGTCGAGAAGTGGAGGTACACGGCGAACGCGCCCACGACGACGGCCAGGCCGATGCTCGCGGTGAGCGCGCCCGGCAACTGGCGTCGGAGCGCCAGCCGGTGCCCGACGGAGTAGCGGTACAGGATCGCGATGATTCCCGTGCCCGCGGCGACCAGTATCGGGATCGTGGCGACGATGACGACGACCGTGGGGAGATAGTCGGCAACTACCGCGGCCGCGCCCGAGATCAACGCGGCGACGCCGAGGCTCATCACCACGACTCCGGCTCCGATCAGTGCGCGTCCGCGCGCGCGGACGTACTCCTCCGGGCCGAATCCGTACGCGGCGCGGATGGCGCGCTCGAGGTTGTAGACGCCCGCCGAGGCGCTCCACAGTGCGAGAAGTATCGAGACGACGAGACCCGCGGTGAGCCCGGCATGATCGGACGCCGCGACCTTCTCGAGTTGTTGCGCGAGGGTGGCGCCGAGCGTGTCGGGCCCGTTGTGGGCAATGCCGGCGAGGTTCGTCGCGACTGTCTGCGGACTGACGACAAGGCCGTAGAGGCTGATCACCGCGATGGCGGTCGGCAGTATCGCGATGACGAGCCAGAACGCGGCGCCCGACGCGGCCAGCCCGACCTGTTCGGCGGTCTGCTCACGAAGCACTCGCCGGAGCAGTCCAACCAGATTCTTCACGCTCTATGGTTACCCGCGTTTCCGGCGTGGTCCATGCCCTTGCCGGGGAGTTCGACGTGCTCGCCGACGAGAGATCACGATTCGTCAAGGAATCGGCGTCGCGCGATCACGAGCCGATCTCTCCGCCGGTCGAGCCCTTCGGGACAGATCACCGCTCCCGGGGCGCTACTCCGGGGTGACGCCGAGGTATTCGGCTATGCGGCGGAGCATCTCCGGCTTCAGTTCGTGGCCGCGCAGCAACATCTCCTGGGTGAGGAGCACGCCAAGGCGGCCGTCCTCGCTTCGGAGCGAACCGCTGTAGACGCCTCGCGAGCTGCTCGCCTTCAGCGGCCACAACTCGAGCAGCATCCACTCGTCGGCCCGAATGGGTTCATGGAACCAGAGGCTGTGGTCGATGCTCGGCCCCCCGGCGGGCAGGCCCGGAACTTCGACCTGACCAAAACCGGATCCGAGGTCGGAGACGTACGCGACCGCGCACGCGTGTGTCAGCGGATCGTCGGAGAGCGGCGCCGACGCACGCACCCACAGCGAATCGGAGTGGCGTACTTGCCCGTCGCCGATGCGGGTCGGCGTGACTTCGCGTACGTCGATGAGGAAGGGTGTCGGGCGCGGCGGGAGGGTTGACGGATCGGGCCCACCACGGGTGAGGACCGCATCGAAGGTCGCACTGTCTTCGCGCGCGTGGAACGATGCGACCATCGAGAAGATCGTCTCGCCGTCCTGGACGGCACGCACGTGGCGAGCCGAGAACGAACCCCCGTCGCGGTCGCGGTCGACGTGGAGGAGCACGGGCCGGTCGACCTGGCCCGGGCGCAGGAAGTAGCCGTGCAAGGAGTGGGGCAAACGGTCGGGCGGCACGGTGGCACCCGCGGCCCTCAGCGCCTGCGCGGCGACTTGACCGCCGTACAGCGACATGCGCGCGCCCGCGCCGGGCTCGTTCTGACCGCGGAAGAGATCGCGGTCGAGGACCTCGAGATCGAGCAGCGCCGCAAGCCGGCTCGTCGACGCACCATCGTCTGTCGACTGCACGCTTGCTCCTGTTCGGTGACGCTCCGGCCTGCGGACCATAATC
Source organism: Acidimicrobiia bacterium (assembly GCA_038239145.1). Classification (GTDB taxonomy): domain Bacteria; phylum Actinomycetota; class Acidimicrobiia; order IMCC26256; family PALSA-610; genus PALSA-610. The sequence continues at coordinate 106,694 of JBBSFB010000003.1, read as the reverse complement.
TCGGGTGACGGCCGAGGCGAAGGAGGCCCCATGCTGCTTGCCGGCGTCAACCACGTGGCGGTGATCACCGACGACACCGAACGGTTCGTGCGGTTCTACGGAGAGGTCTTCGAAGCGACTGTCTCGCACACGGAGCACATCGGCCCGGGCACGCTGACGTTGGTCGACATCGGTCCGCGCACTGAGTTCAACGTCTTCGAGATCAGCGGCGACTCCACGCACGAGTTGGAGCGGGGTTCCATGTTCGGCCACGGACCGATCGATCACGTCGGTTTGCAGGCGGCCGACCGGGAGGCGTTCGTCGAGATCCGCAAGCGCCTCGTTGCCCACGGCGCGAGCGACGGCTTCGTGACCGACTTCGGCCGCTCCCACAGCGTGTGGTTCCGGGACCCCGACGGCCTCGAAGGTGAAGTGCTGCTGTGGATCTCGAACGATGCCGAAGTGCATCCGCCCGGCACTCCGGCCGACGGCTACGACCCGGTCTGAGCGGCGCTACGGCCGGGGAACTCGGCGAGAATGCCGTTCACACGCGTCTCGAACGCCGGGAGCTCGCCGGGATGGGTGATGATCCAGAAACGGCCGGTGCGGATCGTGTCGAGGGCTCGGCGCGCAATCTCGGCGGGCGTGAGTCCCGACGGGCCCGTGAACGAGTCGCGAATCGCGAGCCGCACCATCTCCGCCGTCTCGGTGCGGTGCTCCACGCCCATCGCCGGCGGACGACCGCGCTCTGACTCCATCACCTTCGTGTCGACCGAGCTCGGGCACAGCACGCTCACGCCGATCGGCGTCCGGTCGATGGCGAGCTCCTGAGCCAACGTTTCCGAGATCGACACTACGGCCACCTTCGTCGCCGCGTAAGGACCGATGAAAGCAACGCCGCTGAGCAACCCGGCGATCGACGCGGTATTCACGATGTGGCCGGGCGTGCCCTGCTTCCGCATGATCGGGACGAACGTCTGCAGCCCGTTGACGACACCCCAGAGGTTGACGCCGAAGACCCAGCGCCAGTCGTCGAGCGTCTGATCCTCGAGCAAGTTGAACGTCGAGACGCCGGCGTTGTTGCACAGCACGTCGACCCGTCCGAAGTGCGCGAGGGTCGTCGCCGCGAGTTCATCGACTGCGGCCGCGTCGGATACGTCGACCTTCACCGCCTCGGCTGCTCCACCGGAGGCGCGAATCCCCGCCGCGACCACCTCGGCCTCGTCGCCGTCGACGTCGGCGACGACCACCGCCGACCCGGCCGCGGCGAACGCTTCCGCGAGGGCGCGACCGATGCCACTTGCCCCTCCGGTCACGACGGCGACCCGTCCTGCGCCGATTACGTCGTCTGCTGCGCTCGTCATGCAGGTGCTTCCTGTCTCTCGGAGAGGGCTCAGCCGCCGTCGAGCGTGATGAGCTCGCCGGTCAGGTACGACGACGCGTCGCTCGCAAGAAAGAGGGCGGTCCCCACGATCTCGGCGGCGGCGGCGATGCGGCCGAGGCTGACGTTCGCCGCCATCTGGGCTTGGAGCTCCTCGGTCGGCATCGACGCGTGGAGGCTGTCGGTGTGGAAGGTGCCGCACACGATCGCGTTGACGCGGATTCCGCGCGGCCCGAATTCGCCGGCAGCCGCCTTCGTGAGCGCGTTCAGCCCGGCTTTGGCCGCCGCGTAAACGACGGTGAACGACATCGGGTGCAATGAAGCCTTGGAACTGATGTTGATGATCGAGCCGCCCGCAGTCATGTGTTCCGCCGCGAGCGCGGTGAGCCGCAGCGGACCCTTGAGATTGACTGCGATCGTCTTGTCGAACAGGGCGGCGGTGACGTCGAGGAGCGACGGCGGCGCGGGCGCGATGCCCGCGTTGTTCACCAGCACGTCGATTCGCCCGAACTCGGCGACCGTCGCGTCGATCAACGCCGAGCACTGGTCCCAGTCGCCGACGTGGCAACTCACCGCCGACGCCCGCCGTCCCATCGCCCGGATCTCGGCGGCCACGGCCTCGCAGGGCTCGAGCTTGCGGCTCGCCACCACGACGTCGGCGCCCGCTTCCGCGAACCCCAATGCCATTGCCCGACCGAGACCTTTGCTGCCGCCGGTGACGACGACGACCTTGCCGCTCGCGTCCAAGCTGGGGATGCTCATCGTCGGCTCCGAGTGCGGCGCACGGCGCGAGGAGTCGCGGTGAGCGTAGCGTCGCGCGCGATGCCTTCGATCAGGTAGCGGATGTGGAGGTCGAAGAGCGCGTCGGCTTCGGCCGCGGTCACACCCTTGGGATCGCCGCCGGGTCGGGCCGCGCGACGCGTCCGACCTCGTCCGGCACGCGGTGGCTTGATGCCGATCTCGACCGCCCCGAACCCGACCGTCGCCCACGTGAGCAGCCGGCACGCCTGCACGGCCGCGTCGGCCTCGAACCCGTCTCGGCGCATGGTCTCGACCAGTGGGCGTGATGCCTCGACGTATGCGTCGCGCCCGGGCCAGAGCAGGAGCCGACTGTCTCGCGCCCGCCGCGACCGGTTACGGAGCTCGCGGGCCCAGCGCGCTGCGTACCCGTCCCACGCTTCGCCGTCGGCGGCGTCCGGCGCGAGGTCGGCCAAAAGCCGCTCGGCGATTGCATCGAGGAGCGCGTCCTTGTTCCCGATCCGGCTGTAGAGGGGAACGGGGGACACCCCGAGTCGGGCCGAGACGCTGCGCATGCTCACCGCGTCGAGGCCGGACTCTTGAAAGATCTCGACTGCGGCCGTCACGATCGCGGCGGCGTCAAGGTCGAAGTCGGAGGTCTTGGCGGCCGGTGTCAAGGGACCATCACCATCTTGCCCACGACCGCGCGGTCGCCGATGCGTTGCAGGGCGGCGGGCAGCTCGGCAAACGAGACTTCGGCGCGCACCGCGTTGCGCAGTACGCCGTCGGCGACAAGAATGCCGAGTTCTTCGTGAATGCGGTCGAGCTCGGCGCGCGTGTACCCGCCTGCGAACACCCCGACGAGCGACGTGTTCGTCACCACGAGGTCGTGCGCAGTGATCTTCGGCCACGAACCGCTCGCGAAGCCCACCGCGAGCAGCCGCCCGTAGCGCCGCAACGCCCGGGCCGCATCCTCACCGAGCGCGCCGCCGACGGGGTCGTAGACGAGGTCGACCCCGAGCCCCTCGGTCACTTCACGCAGCGCGGCCCCGAGCGGGCCCTCGCGATGATTGACGACCACCTCGGCGCCGAAACCGCGACAGAACTCCGCCTTCTCGTCGTCGCTCACGACGGCAATGCTGCGCGCACCCAGGGCGCAACCGAGCTGGACGGCGGCGATGCCGCTACCACCGGCGGCACCCAGTACCGCGAGCCAATCGCCGGCTTGGAGACGACCACGATCGACGAGACCGACCCACGCGGTGAGATGCGGGATCCAGAAACCGGCGGCTTCGGCGTCGGTGAGGCCGTGCGGGACCGCGAAGGCCGTATCGGCCGCGACGAGACACTCCTCGGCGAACGATCCGAGCCCGGCCCAGAACATCGTGACGCACATGATGCGATCACCGACACTCAGATCGACGCCGTCGCCGACGGCGGTGACGATCCCGGTTGCCTCCTGGCCCGAAACGAACGGCAACGGAGGAGTGAGCGGATAGGTGCCGCGGCACATGAAGACATCGGGCAGACCGATACCTGCCGCCATGACCCGGATACGGACCTGGCCGGGCCCGGGCTCGGGTAGTTCGAGCTCCACTTGACGCAACACGTCGAGGGGTTCGCCCGCACCTTGTACCTGCCACGCCCGCATCAGGTCGCTGCTCCTCGGTTGATCGCACCGGTCGCGCTGTCGAGGAGCAGGTCGACCTGACTCCCGAAGAACTCATGGATAGGTTTCTCGGAGAGTCCGCGCTGAAACTTCGCGTAGCTGCCTTCCAACACGACGGCGAGCTTCCAGCGCGCGAACACGTCGTACCACTCGAGCGCGGAGGTGTCGCGTCCCGAACCCTGCGCGTACCGCACGACGAGCTGCGCACGACTGGGCAGATGCTCGACGGCGAACGTCGGTGGTTTCGTCATTCCGAGGTGCAGTGTTCCCTCCGGCCCGGGATGGAAGATGAGTGCCCACGCGAGGTCGACGAGCGGATCGCCGATGGCCGCCATCTCCCAGTCGACGACGGCGAGCAATCTCGGTGGCGCGGTCGACGCGAACAACACGTTGTCGAGCTTGTAGTCGCCGTGGCAGAGCGCACTGGGTTGTTCGGGCGGGCGATGAGCATCGAGCCAGCCCGCGATCTTCTCCGCGGTGGGCAGCGGTCGGCCACCGTAGGAGTCGAGCTGCGTCAGCCATCGCTTCAGCTGCCTCGACACGTAGTCGCCGGTGTGTGACATGTCGCCGAGCCCACCCGCACGCCAGTCGACGGCGTGAATCGCGACGAGGGCGTCGACGAGCTCCTCGAGCGCCCGTCCCTGCGTTTTCGGCTCCGCCGACCACGCGTCGGGCACTGATCGGAGGATGGGCCGGCCGGCGATGCGTTCCATCACGTAGAAAGGCGCGCCGAACACCTTGGCGTCGGCGCAGGCGACGACGGGGCGCGCGATCTTGACCGGCTGGTCCTTGATCGCGTCGAGGATGCGGAACTCCCGGAGGACGTCGTGCGCGGTTGCGGAACTGGCGTGGCGGGGTGCTCGTCGCAGCACCCAACGATCGTCGCCGCGGTCGAGAGCGAAGACCTCGCACGACCCGCCCCCCGTCATCGGAGTCACGGTGATCGGAGCGTGCGCACCGAGCGCGTTGTCGAGGTATCGCTCCAAGGCGCTCGGGTCGACCCCGGCTACGGGCCCCATCAGCCCGCGCCGGCGAGCGCTCGGAGCTCGGCCCACTTTGCCTCGGCCGCGGGCCGGCGGCTGGGGATGTGTTCGGTGGGCCAGCCTTCGACGGGGGAGTAACCCTTCAACAACGTGCGGGCGAGCACCGACTTGTGCAGCTCGTCGGGGCCGTCGCCGATCGGTCCGAAGCGGGTCGACCGGTACCACGACTCGACGGGCAGATCGCTCGAGTACCCGAGCGCACCGCAGACCTGGATCGTCCGGTCGAGGACCGCAAGCACGACCTTCGACACGTGGGCCTTGATCATCCCGAGGTCGGCGCGCACCGCGGCCGCACCGTGCTTGTCCATCTTCCACGCGGTCTGGAACGTGAGCAGTCGGGCCGACTGGATCTCCATGTGCGACAGCGCCACGTAGTCCTGGACCATCTGGTGCTGCGCGAGCAGCTTGCCGTGTGACGTGCGCGACACTGCGCGTTCGCACATGATGTCCAACGACCGTTGGGCCTGCCCGAGCCAGCGCATCGCGTGATGGATGCGCCCCCCGCCGAGTCGTTGCTGCGCGAGGAGGAACCCTTCTCCCGGTTGGCCGATCAAATGGTCCGAGGGGACGCGGCAGTTCTCGAAGACGATCTCGGCGTGGTTCCCCACCCGTCCGTATTCACTGTCGGGGTGCGCCATCGTCCCGATGTCGCGCACGATGATCATGCCGGGTGTGCCAGTCGGCACGACGAAGATCGACGCGTGGCGGTGCGGCCGACCGTCGGGGTTCGTCTCTGCGAACACGAGCACGATGTCGGCCACCGACGCGTTGGTGATGAACCACTTGTGGCCGTCGATGACCCACTCGTCGCCGTCCTTCGTCGCAGTCGTCCCGATCACTGTCGGATCGGCGCCGGCGAAAAAGGGCTCCGTGAGCGCGAACGCGCTCGAGATCTCGCCGCGGAGATTGGGCCACAGCCAACGGTCTTTCTGCGCAGCGGTCGCGCCGTGCGCGAGCAACTCCATGTTCCCGCTGTCGGGCGCCTGCACGCCGAAGATCGTCATCGACATCATGCAGCGGCCGATGATCTCCGACATCAAGGCGAGCTTCATCTGCCCGAGCCCTTCGCCGCCCAACTTCGGATCGAGGAACGCGCCCCAGAGTCCCTGCGCCTTCACCTGCGCCTGGAGGTGGAGCTTGACCGGCAGCCACTCGTCGGGCGCGATCTCCTCGAGGACCGGCTCGAGCGGGATGAGCTCACGGTCGACGAACGCCCGCATCCAGACGAGCTGCTCCTCGAACTCCGGCTCGGTCTCGAAGTCCCACGCCATGGCGGCCCCTATCGCGGTGTGATCACACAGTAATCCCGGCACGCTCACGGTGCCAGAGTTGCCCGTAAGGCTCGACAAAGAATGCAGTGGACAGGTGACGCAAGGTCCCTTGCTCGGTACCTTTGGCGGACGGCCGCGAGCTCCCCGCGGGCGACCTGGCCAGGAACGACGAAGCGCCCCGTTTGACAACGCTCGGGAACTCCTTGGAGGCGTCCATGCAGGTTGCATCGACGATCGCAAGAAGTGGCAGCGGTAATGGCGTTCTGATGCCAACGCGTCGTCGCCGTTGTCGCGTGTCCGTCGTTGCGGTGATGTGCGTCTTCGCGGCCGGATGCACCCAGATCATCGGGGCGGGCACGTCGTCGACGAACCTCCCGACCGAGACCGTCTGGCCCGGCGCCCAGAATGCTCCGTACGTGTGCTGCTGGGATGCACAAGGTCAGTTCGTGACTTTCTCGTTCACCGTCGTCGCGGGTGCAACTGATCTCACCCTCCGATACAGCGCCGGCAACGGCGTCGCGACCCGGAAGCTCGAGCTGGATGGCACCGTCTGGACTGCGAGCCAGGCTTTCCCGGCGACGACGAACTGGAGCACGTGGACGACGCTGACGCTCACGCGCACATTGACCGGGGGCGCACACACGCTGAAGATCTGGTTCGACGGAACTGCAGGATCTTCCCAGTTTCTCAACCTCGACAACCTGACCGTCAGTCAGAGCGCGCCGCCGCCGGCGGGCGTCACCGTCTCGTTGGGTTATGCCGACAGCTCCACGGGCATCACGCCGTGGCTGGGTTCACCGAACACGACTTTCATTGGCGAAACGCCTCAATGTTGTTCGACGCACGGCCCGAACAACGGCGGTAACGGTTACGACGGCGGTGCGATCGAAGTCGCCAACAACAGTGCCGCTCCGGTCACGGTCAACTCGGTGACCGCCGACTTCGGGGGTGGATCGTCCCCCGCCCACTTCGATCTCTGGGGCGCGACCACGACGCCGCATCTGCCCCAGGTGCTCGCGCCGGGGGCGCGGCTCGTGCTCACCGCCACATCAACCTTCAACTTCGATACCTCGGACCTGTTCGGGGAGGCGTGTCACATCAACGCGGGGGTCGTGCCGGCAGTGCACGTCACGGTCAACGGAGCGTTGACCGACTACGACGACTCGCACCAGATCTTGAACAGCGATGGCGCCGACCTCGCCTCCTGTCCCGGTGACGTATCGGAGCAACACGTCTTCACGGCAGTCGTTCCCGGCGTTCAGCCCGTGGCCGCGCCGGTGAACGACATTCTCCCGTCGATCACGACGGCCGGCACCGCGGCCGCGCCGGGCACTCCTGTTACCGACCGCGTGGTCAGCGGCTTCGCGGGCGCGTGGAACGCGAGTCCTCCGCCCGCGTTGGCACTGCAATGGACCAGATGCGACGCCGGCGGAAACGGCTGCGTCGCCATTGCCGGGGCCACCACGCCCACGTTCGTCCCGACGGCCGCCGATGTCGGTAGGACGTTGCGACTCCACGTCACCGCGAGCAGCGCGTCGAGTTCCGTCACGGCGTCGTCGGCTCCGACGACGATCGTGCAGACCGGACCGGCAATGCGCCAACTCGGTCACACGCTCACGGGCTTCTCGTCGTTGTTCGTCAACAACCCGACCGAACTCTCGTGGCTGGAGATGCCGACGGGATCGGGTACGTCGACCGACTTCGCGTTCTTCGCGCGGGGCGCGGGGAATGACCAGGTCTTCATCCCCCGGATCTACGCCGCGCCGAACGGCCAGAAGGGCTCCTTGTTGGCGAGCGGCGCGCCGGTCACCGTTCCCAAAGGCGCCAACGGCCGGTGGTACGTCTCCGACCTCAGCGGCCTGCGCTTGACGACCGGCACCCAGGTCGTGTTCGCGGTCGATCCGTCCGGCTCCTTCAACGGCACGTACCTGGGGTCGGAAGCGAACGGCGAGCCCGCCTTCTTTGTCGACTACGCGCCCGGCTGAGGCAGCTGGTCCCCGGGGGCCCGATTTCTGTGTCACGCGCGGTCCGTCGGCGCATGCGTCGGCCTCCTGGACCGAGGCGATCCGCAGTGTTCAGTTCGTCCATTCGAGGCCGGAGTTGAGTCCCACCCCGCTTCGGCCCAGGGGGATGCCGGAAACCGCTATTCGGGGGCGAGGTCGTGCTGGTCGATATAAGCGGCGAAGTCGCGCCGGATGACTTCGGGATCGATCCCGAACTCTTCGGGCGTGTAGCTGTGCACGCCGTGCTTGCCTTTGGGGTTGTCGGCGATGAACGCCTTCATCCGGGTCGCACCCTCCTCGGTCATCGGGAGCCCGAGAGCGGCGTAAATGTCGCTCACCACTTCGAACTGGTCAGCCACGAAGTCGGGGAAATTCATGTCGTAGAAGGTGGCCTCCGGGTACAACCCGGTCTCCCGCACCGACATCACGTGTTCGAGCACACCCTTCAGCCGAGCCGTCCAGTCTTCGGCGACCTCGATCGGATCGACCTCGTCACTGCCCATCGACCGCACCAGCGACGTGAGGCTGGCATACGAGGTCACCGATTTCACCGGGTCCCGATGGGTGAACACGATCCGAGCGTCGGGATATGTGCGTAGGAGATGCTCGAGGCCCCACATGTGCGCGCCGGTCTTCAGCACCCAACGGTCGCGGCGGTTGTGCCACTGGAGATGCTGCAACTGCTGGTGATGAAACGCGTAGACGTGCGACCAGTCGGCGTCGTGGTCGACCCAATCCTCGTACGTGGGAACCCGGAACTGATTATGGAACAGGGGCGTGCACATAGCCTCGCCCATCATCGTGACGCACTCCTGGGAGAGCGTGGCGCCCATGGGGTGCATGGCTTTGAAGCGGCGGTCGCGCTCGGTCTCGGTTTCGGGGGTCGGCAGGAACGACGCGCAGAGGGCGATCCGAGCATCGGTGTCGAACGTCGCGGCTTCGGGCGGCGGCGACGGGAACATCGTTTCCCAGGTGATCGGCGCCCGGCTGTCGGGGTCCTGGGCGAGGATGTCGTGCAGGATCGTCGTGCCGGTGCGGGGAAAGCCGATGATGAAGACGGGTGCGACGATCTTCTCGTCGGCGATCGTCGGGTTCTGCTTGCGGTCGTTCACGTATCCGAGCCGGTTGACCGTATGACCGAGGGCGCGCTCCCGTGCGATCAGCCGCCCGATGTCGTTCAAGCGAGCTTCTCGTTCGAGCGACTCGAGGAAAAGCGCCATGGGCTCGACGAACGGGCCGTCACCGAGATCCTCGAGACCGTAGCTACGGCGCGTGGCCTCGGCCAGGATCGTCTCGACGGTGAATGGCTCCTGCTCCGGATTCTCGACGGTCACGGTCAGAGCGTAAAGCCGTCGAGGTCGGTACCGGTGCTGATGTACACGCGTCCGTTTGCCACCCTCGGTCCGGCCGAGAGGCCACCGCCGAACGTCTCGAGCAGCGGCGGGCACACGTTCGATGTCCCTGAACAACCAATCGAGCCCGCCGCGTCGAACGCAAAGTTCTCTCCGAACTCCGAGCAGTCGGTGGTATCGGCGGCATCGGACGCGTAGAACTCGTCGTCCCCGGAACTCACATAGACAAGGCCGTTCGCCACAGCGGGAGACGAAGAGAGGTAGCCCCCCGTCGGGTACGTCCACCGCTTGGCCAGGCCGCCGACGTTGCCGACACTGAGCGTCGTCTCCCCCGCAACAAATCCGGTACGAGCCGCGCCGGCGCGAAACATCCTCCACTCACAGCCGCTCAACGACAACGTCGCCGCGACGACGAGAACCGTGGCAATGCCGGACCGCCGGTACTCAGCTTCCGGACGAAGCCCGAACCTGGGCGAGTACCGCGTCGCTCCACTCCGCCACCCCCTGTCGCCGCATCGACGACACTATGCGCCGAAGACTGAGAGATCGACCGCCCGCACGGTTGCTCCGACTCTCAGACCCGGTCGGCGACGTAGCATCCGCGCGTGTTCTACGACCCGGCCACATTTGCCAACGGCTTCCCACACGAGACGTTTCGACGGCTCCGCGATAACGACCCCGTCTCTCACCACGAGCATCCGACATGGAAGCGCGGCTATTGGGTCGTGGCCCGCCACGCCGACGTCCAGCGCGTCTCGCGCGACTCGGGAACGTTCAGCAACGCGCCGAACCCCTTCCTCGACGCGGAGATGCCCGAAGAAGGCGACGCAGCGATGGCCGAGTTGCTCATCAGCCAGGATCCGCCGCTACACACGAAGCTGCGCAAGCTGATCAACAAGGGTTTCACGCCCCGCCGGGTTGCCGAGCTGGAGGATCGCGTGCGCGACCGCGTCAACCGGATCGTTGGCGGGTTGGCCGGCGAAGACGGCTGCGATCTCGTGAACGATGTCGCGCTCTGGCTGCCACTGCACGTGATCGCCGACCTCGTGGGTGTCCCCGAGGAAGATCGGGAGCAGGTGTTCCGCTGGACCGAGCTCACGTTCGGATTCGACGAGGACGTCACCGCCGTGGAGCGCTCCGATGCCGCGACCGCGATGTTCATGTACGCGGATGGGCTCTGCGAGCAGCGGCGAGCCGAGCCCCGCGACGATCTCCTGAGCGTGCTGCTCACGGCGGAGATCGAGGGCGAGTCGCTCACGCAGATGCAGATAGACCTCTTCTTCATGCTGTTGCAGAACGCGGGCAGCGAGACGACGCGCAATCTCCTCACGACGGGCCTGATCGTCCTGCTGCAACATCCCGATGAGCTGGCGCGCTTAGGGGCCGATCCGTCGCTCCTCCCGACCGCGATCGAAGAGCTCCTGCGTTGGGTCAGCCCGGTGATGCAGTTCACGCGCCGGGCGACGAAGGACACGGAAATCGTGGGTCAGGCAATCCTGGCGGGGGACCGCGTCGTGCTCGTCTACCCGTCCGCGAATCGGGACGAGCGCGCGTTCGCCGAGCCCGATCGTCTCGATGTGACCCGTCAGCCGAACGACCACGTCGCGTTCGGTGCGGGTGGTCCACACTTCTGCCTGGGCGCGAACCTGGCCCGCTTCGAGGCCCGGGTGATGTTCGAAGCGTTGCTCACACGGTTCGACGGGCTCGAGATCGGGGCCGACGTCGACACGCTGCCGCGTGTCCACTCGAACCTGATCGACGGTTACGCCCAGGTTCCCATCCGATGGGAAGCGCTACGGCCCGTCGGTCGGTAACCCCTGCGCTCGAAGGTCGGTGACGATGTCGGCGAAGAGCGCGGGATCGGGGTTGCGGTTGTTCACGAGGCTGACGCTGTCGGTGATCCCGCGAATCCGAGCCGAGAGCCGGTTCGCGATCTCCCCGCGCGGCCCGACGACCGCGATCGCGTCGACCAGGTCGTCCGGGATGAGCGCTCCCATCTCTGTCCAGCGCCCTTGCTTCGACATCCGGTTGAGGTCGCGATGGAGCTCGCCGTAGTCGTGGACATCGAGGACCGGCGCGTACGCCGGCGTCGAGCCGTAGAACGCGAGCTGGTCCTTGACTGACCGGATCGCCACGTCGTGCTGTTCGTCGGTGCTCCACGTCACCACCATCGTCACCCAGACCAACTCCGCGGCCTGCCGGCCACGATCGGCACGTTCCCGGCCGCGCGCGAGAGCCGGGAGCACCAACTTCTCGACCGACCGGCGGGAGTTGAAGGGATGAACGATGAGACCGTCGGCGACCTCACCTGCGACCTCGATCATGCGCGGACCGAAGCCGCCGACGAACACCGGCGGCGGGCCGTGCGGGTTCGGTCCCGGATCGAAGGCCGGCGTCATCAGTGTGTGGTGGTAAAAGTCGCCTTCGAATTGCAACTGCGAACGGCCTTCCCAACAGTTCCAGATCGCGCGGATGGCCAGCACGAGCTCGCGCATCCGGGCCGCCGGACGGGACCACACCTCACTGAAGCGGTTCTGGATGTGCGGCCGGATCTGGGATCCGAGCCCCAGCACGAACCGTCCTGCGCTCAGTTGCTGGAGGTCGTAACCGACATTGGCCAGCACCATCGGGTTGCGGGCAAAGCCGATCGCGACTGCGGTGCCCAAACGCAGCTCAGATGTTGTCTTCGACGCGAGCGCTAACGGGAGGAACGGATCGTGCTTCGCCTCGAACGAGAAGCCCGTGTCATACCCGATCTGTTCGAGCCGCGCGAAGAGTTCGCCCGAGCGAGCAGGGTCTTCGGTCGGTACGGTCGTCGCGATGCGCATGCCTCGTAGGCTGCCAGGAATCGCGGAGAGGAACCGCGTCTGGACCGGAGGCCTCCACCGCCCATGCGTACTGCACCGCTCGGTCCGTTCGCCGCCGTCAGTCGCTTGACCCTCGGAGGCGGTGGTCTCGGGCAGATCTGGGGTGAGTCGAGCGACTCGGAAGCGGTGGCGACGATCGGCGACGCGCTGGCCGCGGGGATCGATCTGATCGACACCGCCCCGATGTACGGAGCGTGCGAAGCCGTGATCGCGACCGCGTTCGGTGGCGCGCTGCCCGCGGGGGTGCGCATCACGACCAAGTGCCAGCTCGGATCCCCGAGCGCGGGCACTGCGGCCGCGAAGCTCGAGGAGTCGCTCGACGCGAGTCTCCACGCGATGCGCCTCGATCGGATCGATGTGTTCTTCCTGCACAGCAATATCTGTGAGGACGACTTCGTCTACGCCCATGGGAACGACGAGCGGGCCCTGTTCGCAACGACATGGAGTCAATACGTCGACGAAGTCGTTCCTGCGTTTGGAGACCTGCAGCGGCGGGACCGGATCGGCCAGTGGGGGATCACGGGCACGGGTGTGCCGGCAACCATCATCAAGGCCCTGAAGCACCACACGAAACCGGCCGTCGTCCAGGCGATCAGCAACCTGCTCGACTCGCCGGGCGGTATCCGGAGGTATGCCGACTCACCGCAGCCGCGCGCGATCATCTCCGCGGCACAGGCGAACGGCGTGGGTGTCATGGGGATTCGCGCAGTGCAAGCCGGCGCGCTCACCGCGGAATTCGACCGGGTCATCAAGCCGACTCATCCCGACGGCGTCGACTATCGAAATGCCGCACCGTTCCGAGAGCTCTGCCGTGAGATCAAGGTTGATCCCGCGCTCCTCGCGCACCGCTATGCGCTCGATATGGACAGCGTCGATACCGTCGTGCTGGGCGTCAAGAACCGGGCCGAGCTCGCGCAGTGTCTCGAAGCCGAAGCGCTCGGGCCGTTGCCTCCCGCGCTGCGAGCGCGCATCGACGGATTGGGCTTGAGCGTCGCGTAAGTGCGCGCGCGGGCATACCGTGGCACACGTGACTCCTGATCTCGCCCGCGACAACGCTCGGCGTGATGTCGCGGGTCGCGGGCTCACGCCCGCCGCCGTCACGCACCTGACGCGTGACGCACTCGGGACGATCGATCTCGCGGCGTTGGCCCCGGTCAAGAAGCTCCTGAAGGCATACTTCTCCGACCTTCCTTGGACCTCCGCCGACGCCGGCGCGCTGGCCGACCTCGCGGGCGCGGGTACCGGGTGGTGGCGACACGATCTCGATGACGACATCCGGTTGGAGTTCGGATGGCGAGACGGTGTGTTCCGCATCGACGTGTCGCCCCGTCACCTCGGGCGGGAGATCTTCGACGGTCCGGTCGTACCCGAGGCGACGCCCAATCCCCGTACGATCCGATTCGTCACGCCGCCGATCCACGATGGCCCGAGCCGTTGGTACGAGTCGGCGGTCGGCGTCGACGACCCGCGCGTGACGCGGCTCTTCACCGAGTTCGACGAGGTCGCCAACGTGCTCGTCGGGCCGGCGTTCGTCGCAGTGGGGATCCGCCGCCCCGATCGCTGGGAAGCCCTACTCGATCCGATGCTCGAGGTGGTGACGACCGAGTTCGTCGTCGGGGGTGATCGTGACGCGGGCGGGCCCGCCGACCAAGGGCCGGGAATTACGTCGTCGTCGTCATCCCGTCCCGAGCCCGGCGCCGACGGTGCACGCGCCCTCGAACAGGCTTGGAAGGACCTCGGTACATTGCAGCCCGGCGTTCCCGCTGATCTCGAGCGGATCGTCGCCGCGGCCTCGTCGACGAATGGCGCGAGCCGTCAGGTTGCGGCCCGGCTGCTCGTCGCCGTCGGCACCGACGTCGCGCCGCGGGAGTGGAGCCGGCTCCTCGAGGACCCGAGCCGGAGCGTGCGGCGCGCGGTCGTCGACGCGATGGTGGACGCCGAGCAAGCTGCGCTGCGTCCGCTGCTGGAACGCGCGTTGACCGACGCCGACCCGTGGACGCGCTGGAAGGCGTTGCGCGGGCTCGTGGTTCTCGGCATCGACCCGAGCCGGGCGGCCGTCCGCGCGCTCGTCGACGATCGCGACTTCCGGGTCCGGCTCGAAGCCGCCCGAGCCACGACCGGCATCGACGGTTCGTGACGCCTCGCTAGATTCACCGGATCGGCGAAACCGTCGATCGACACATCCCCTACGAGAACGCCCGCACCGCGGGTCGAGGAGGTAGCGATGCCGGCCAAGGGCAGTGCGGAGTGGAAGGGCGACCTTCCGTCAGGCGCCGGTACGTTCACCGCGGGGGACACGATCAGCGGCGGGTACACGTTCAAGTCCCGGTTCGAGGACGGGCCCGGCTCGAACCCCGAACAGCTGATCGCGGCCGCGCATGCGGCCTGCTTCTCGATGGCGCTCTCGAACATGCTGGCGAAGGCCGGGAACCCGGCGGAGTCCGTGCTCACTGATGCGACCGTCACCCTGCGTCAGGTGGACGGGTCGCCGACGATCACCAAGATCGCGTTGGCGACTGTCGGGCACGTGCCCGGGATCGACGAGGCGGCGTTCGTCGAGCACGCGCAGGCGGCCAAGGCCGGATGCATCGTGAGCCGCGCCTTGGCGAGTGTTCCCGAGATCACGCTCGAGGCGTCGCTCGCGCAGTAGTGCCCGCGGCGGGCGTGGGACCGATCACATCCCGCGTGGCGTCATTCCGGCGGCAACATAGATCGCGTCGATGACGCGCATGTTGGCAATCGAGTCGGCGGGCGGGGTGAGCGTCGGCTCACCCCGCAGTACCGCCGCGCAGAACGCCTCGAGCTGGAACTCGTACGTCGGTCGGCGAGTGAACCGTTCGGTGCGTGTGTTCCCGCCTGCTTTCACGCGCATGCGGTGCCACAGCTGCGGGGATGTGGGATTCACGACGCGCATCTCCCCCCGGTCGCCGGTCACCCGCACGTAGGTCTGTATGAACCAGGTCGACCACATCGAGCAGGTGATGCGCCCGGTGGGACCGGCCGGGAACGTCAGCTCTGCCCGCATGGCCCGGTCGACGTTCGGTGTCCGCAGCCTCGCGGCAGCCGACGCGACAACGGGCTCGGCCCCTCCGACGAGCCGAGCCATGTGGACGGTGTACGCGCCCACGTCCATCGTGGCGCCGCCGGCGAGGTCGTATTGATAGCGGACGTCGGAGAACTTCGGGAGCGGGAAACACAGCGCGGTGTCGACGCGCTGGACGGTCCCGAGCTCGCCGCTCGCCACGATCTCGAGCATGCGCGCCGCGAGCGGGTGGTACCGGTAGTGGAACGCCTCCATCACGACGAGTCCGGTCCGCGCCGCCACCGCGGCAACGGCCTCGGCCTCGGTTGCGTTGGCAGTGAACGGCTTCTCGCAGAGGACGTGCTTGCCCGCTTCCAGCGCGGCGATGGTCCACTCGGCGTGCAAACCGTTCGGGAGCGGGTTGTAGATCGCGTCGATCTCCGGATCGGCCACGAGCGCGGCGTACGAGTCGCGTACGTTCGGGATGCCGTGCTTCGTTGCGAAGGCGTCGGCCCGGGTGCGGTCCCGGGCCGTGACTGCGACGACCTCCGCTTCCGGGATGTTGCGAGCGGGTTCGATCACACCGTGCGGCGCGATCCGTGCCGCACCGAGGACTCCGATTCGAACTGTGTCCATCGAACTGACTGTAGGCGTGCGCCGTAGGTTCGACGCGGCTCCACAGGTCTGTGAGCATGGGGGGATGAGAGCTCGTTTTCGAGTCGGTCGCAGCCGGACAGACGGAGTCGTTCGGCCCGCGGACGTCGTCGGTGTGCCGGTGCTGCCTCCGGCCCGGGCCGCGGCAACCGTGGAGCGAATCCGAGCCGGCGTCGGTGAGCTGCATCGCGCGCTCGTTCCGCCGCCGGTTCGCATCCTCGACGCGATGCTGGCGCCGTTGGACGGTGCGATCTTGAGCGCGATCTGCCGCGCGGGGATACCCGACGCGGTGCACGGCGCGATCGAGGTCGAACGCCTCGCGCTCCAGGTGCGCGTCGACCCCGATCGCCTGGTTCGCCTCCTGCGGTACGCGCATGCGCGGGGTTGGATCCGCCTCGATCGACGGGGGCGCGTGCGCCCGACCCGCGTGACGCGATTTCTGCGGGGCCGGCACCCGGGCGGATGGTCGGCGTGGGTCGACTTCGCGAGCCGGCCCGAGGTGCTCGGCGCGCTCGGAGTGCTCGCCCACGATCCGGGCCATCCCGATCCGTTCGCGGTGGCCAACGGGGCTTCGTTCTTCGAGTGGGGCGTTGCTCATCCCGATTTCCAGAAGTCGTTCGACGGTGCGATGGCGGCCGGTGCGCGGATGCACGGTCTCGCCCTGGCCGGCGCCCTCGATTGGTCCACCACCCGTCGCGTCTGCGATGTCGGCGGAGGAACCGGTGAGCTACTGCGGGTACTCATCGCCGCACACGCGCAGATGTCGGGAGTGCTGACCGAGCTTCCCGCGGTGGCGGCCCGGGTGGAGGCTCACCCGCGGCTCGTGGTCCGAGCTGTGGACGCGTTCGAGTCCGCGGAGCCCGACTGCGACCGTTACCTCCTCGTGAACGTGCTCCACGACTGGGACGACGATGCTGCGGTGCAACTGCTCCGCGTCGTTCGGCGGGTCGCGCCCGTACGGAGTGAGGTCGTGGTCGTCGAGGGTGAACGCCGTGCGCGACCGACGGCCGGTATCGCGCTGTCGACCGATCTCTTGATGCTGGCCCTCACCGCCGGAGGGCGGGAACGGACGACCGCCGAAATCGCGGGCATCGCCGGCCGGGCCGGATGGAGACACGAACGGCGTATCGCATTGCCGTCGGGCGACTTCGCCCACGTGCTCGTCGTGGAGCCGTGAGCGTTCGGCCGCTCGTTCAAGCGGGCCCACGGAATCCCGCCGACTCGGTGGCGGACGCGTCCGTAGACCGTTGCACGTTGCAAAACAATGCAGCACGGGTCCGATCCGAGGCCGCATGCTGATCTGTTCCGCCGCCGCCGCCGCCGCCGCCGCCGTATGGCGTCGCGCGCGAAGCTGACCCCATGACATTCGGAAGCGAATCGACGACCGACGAGGTGGCGGAGGGCGTCGACCTTTCCGGCCGTTGGATATTGGTGACGGGCGCATCGGCCGGCCTCGGCCAGGAGACGGCCCGGGCCGTCGCCGCGCACGGCGGCAATCTCGTCCTCGGCGTGCGCGACGTCGCCAAAGGAGAGCGGGCGGCGGAGCCGGTGCGTGCGGCCGCGGCCGCTGCAGGAGCGATGGTCGAGCGGCGCGAGGTCGACCTCGCGTCGCTGACCTCGGTCCGAGCCTTCACCGACGGCGTGCGGGCCGATCACGACCGGCTCGACGTGATCATCGCCAATGCCGGGGTCATGGCGACGCCCGAGGGCCGGACGACCGACGGTTTCGAGACCCAGTTCGGCACCAATCATCTCGGCCATTTCGTGCTGGTCAACCGGCTCCGGCCGCTGCTTGCGGGCGGGCCCGCTCGGATCGTGAATCTGTCGTCGGCCGGTCACCGGTTCAGCGACGTGGTCCTCGACGACGTCAACTTCGAAACCACGCCGTACG
Organism: Acidimicrobiia bacterium; assembly: GCA_038239145.1. Taxonomy (GTDB): domain Bacteria; phylum Actinomycetota; class Acidimicrobiia; order IMCC26256; family PALSA-610; genus PALSA-610. The sequence goes on along the minus strand of JBBSFB010000003.1, from coordinate 88,824 downwards.
ACCCGTGGCAGGCGTACGGCCGGTCGAAGACCGCCAACATTCTGTTCGCAGTCGAGCTCGACCGGCGCGGCCGCGATGCGGGGCAGCGTGCGTGCGCAGTGCATCCGGGCACGATCATCACCGAGCTGGGCCGGCACCTGACGGACGACACCTTCTCCGCGTTGCCGTCGGCGCGCGCCGGGCAGGAGACGATCTGGAAGTCGATCCCGGCCGGCGCGGCGACGAGCGTGTGGGCCGGCTTCGTCGCCGACACGGATGCGATCGGCGGCCGCTACTGCGAGGACTGCCACGTCGCCGAATTCACCAACGATCCGACGACCCGCGGCGGTGTGAACGCGTACGCGCTCAATCCCGAGTCCGCGAAGGCGTTGTGGGCGCGCTCCGAAGAATTGGTCGGCGAGTCGTTCCCCTCCTGAAGTCCGCGTCGCAGGCATGTTGCACGGTTGTCGGGCGTAGTTGTCACACCCTCTGCCATGATCGGTGCGTGGCGGTAGCGATCGATGGGCGCGCTTCGGGCGGGGTGGCGGCGGCGCGGGTAGGAGAGGCGGCGGCGCGGCGGGCGTTGGGGACATCGAACAATGTTGCGGAATGCCTGGGTCGATGTGACCGTCGGCAGCTCCACGACCGGCACCAACGACATCGTCTGCTTCAAAGAGCCGCCGAAGACGGGCGGCGTCATGTCGATCACCGACATCGCCACCGGCTCCAAGGCCGGTTCGTACTACGCAGGTCAACCTGAGGCGCGGCGACCGAGGCGAACACCAGCGTGATGCCGAGGAGCTGGTAACACCCGGAATCGGCGAGTCAGCCGCAGCGGCACGCCACGGTCTGATCGAACACCTGCCACCGAAACTCGACCGGCGGCGCGGCCTTGCCGCAACCGGTGCAGCTGATCCGCCAGCGGCCGCCGATGCGTTCGATCTCGAGGGGCACGTGCCCGGTCGAGAACCGCTGGGGCTCCACCTTGGGCTTGGCGATGCGCGGCAACTCGACGAGCTCGAGCGAGAGGTACGGAGTTGCGGCATCGGGCTGCGGGAGCCGGGGCTCGAGGGTACGGAGCGCGGCGTCGACGCTCGCGGGCGCGACATCGCGGCGGGCGAAGCTCAGGAGCGCGTACGCGGTCTCGATCCCGAGGGCCGCAGTGAGTGCACCGACCGTAGTGTCGTCGAGAGGTGCAGCGGCGGCGATGCCGACGGCCGCAGCCGCGCGTTCGTAGCTCTCGAGGTGCTCGGGATCGGGGACGACCTCGGGTCCGGGCGCGGCGAGGAACCTGGCGAGCTCGTCGAAATGCGCGCTGTCGAAGACGCCCGTCGCCTCCGAGATGCGCTCGATTTCGTCGAGGAATCCGTCGCGCTCCATCCGGCTGGCGGGGTCTTCCAACGTGTCGGTCGCGAACATGATCACGAATCGTGCCGCAACGCCGGCGCGCTTGCGGCGCAGGATGCGACCCATACGCTGGATCATCTGGCGCCGCGTGCGGCTCGCGCTCATGACGATGCCGAGGTTCGCGTCGGGAACGTCGATGCCCTCGTCGAGGACCCGCGGCGCGGCCACGGCATCGAGCTTGCGGACGCGCAGGTCGTCCAGGATCTCGCGACGTTGGCGACGAGCGGTCGAACCGGTGATGAGATCGATCGACACCAGGGGGTCCAACCGGTTGATCGCGTGATTCGCAGCTCGCACTGTCTCGGTGAACACCAGCGCGCCATCGGCATCCTTGATCGCGGGCGCGAGGCTGCCGAGCAGCTCGTACTTGCCGACCGACTGCGCCACGATCTGGCGGCGCTTCGAGAAGGCGTCGAGATAGTCGCGCGCAGCGCGCCCGTCGGCGCCTGAGTCGCGCTCGGCGAGATGCGCCACCGCGGCGAGAAAATCGCCGAACGGCTCGAGCGGCATGTCCCGGATCGCGCGCAGGTGATGGCGCGCGTTCACGAGTCGTTGCTCGATTGCGGTGTACTCGGCTCGCTCTTCGACCGACAACGCAACACCGACGAAGGCGACGCGTGGCCGCGCACACACTCCGTCGGCGATGGCCTGCTCGAAGCCGTAGCGATAACAGATGCCACCGAAGAACGGGAGCAGGAGTTCGGTGACCGCATCGTCGCTGCGTTCGAGCGTCGCGGTGAGCCCGAGCCGCTCCGAGTACTGGGGGAGCAGCGCCCGGCGCAGAATCCCACCGCCGAGGCCGTGGCATTCGTCGGCGATGAGGAGCCCGCCCGCCTTCCCCGGCGGGAGCGGCGTGTGTGCGGCCGCGGAATGGCGGGTTGCGACGAGCACGTCGCACGACGTCGGGATGTCCTTGCCGCTGTCACCCAAACGTCCGATGCGAGCGTTCGGAAGGGCTTCGCTCAGACGACGATGCCACTGCTCCATCAGCACCCGCGAGGGAACGAGCACGAGCACGAATCGTCCGCGCCGGAGCGCGTCGGCGGTGGCTGCGATCGCAACGTCGGTCTTGCCCGAACCGGTCACGGCTTCGACGACACCCCGCCGCCCGCAACGCAGCCAGCTGACGAGCGCGTCGAGTTGCCAGCGGTAGAGATCGCGCGGTTCCGAGATCGTGCCGGAGACCACCGTTCAGCGACGCAATCGTGCAGACATGGGGCGCAAAGGATACCGGCCGTAGGTCGGGGTCCGATCCGGGACGGGACGTGCAAGACCCTCGGCCGCGATGGAAGTTCGCGGAGAGTGAGGGGTTATCTCGAGCAAATGGACGAAATCAGCACGGAGCGCTCATCTCCCGCAGCGCCGACCACTCCGCCGCGGTGGCCGTGAGGTGCCAGGTCGCTTTGATGTGGTCCCAGTCGAGCGCGTACCGGCACCAGGCGCGACGATCCGGTGGACGCCATTGCTCGGGGCCGTCGTCACTCTTCTGTTCGTTCTCGTGCGCAAGGATCGCTACGAGGTGATCGGCCTCCGTGAGGTCGTTCGTGAACGCCACCCGACGGGCGTGGGTCCACGACCACGCGCCCGAGGCCCACGCGTTCCCGAGCGGGACGGTGTGATCGATCTGGAAATCGCGCGCGAGCCGGGTCGTAGCCCCCGACCACGGATCGATCCAGTCTCCGGTCGCGACTGTGCACCCCCGGGCGGTGGTGAAGGTCACGGGAACACGCGACGTGCGGATGAGGATCGCGGCCCGAGTGTTTCGGCAACCATTCGAGTCGGTCCAACCACCGAAGTCGGTCTCCCGGGAGTACGTGTCCTGATGCGACGCGGGCGCGATCGTGAGCGCGACCAGTCCCGTCGCGGGCACGGGCGGATCCGATACCGGCGTGCGTATCGGCCGCGTGCTCGTCGTCGAGGGGCTGGAGGTCGCCGTGCCCTTTGCGGTCGAGTGATGGGTGAGCGTGCCGACGAACAGCGCCACGATCAGGCCGACGACGATGGCGAACCCGATCTGCCCGGCGCGCGGCCAACCACGCGCACGGTCGGGCATCAGGCGGCGGTGGTGGGTGTGACCTCGGCGGTGCAGAACGCGCAACGGTGGGCCGCGGACGGGATGTTGCTCAGGCACTCGGGGCATTCCCGGGTGGTGGAGTCGACGTCGGGCTCGGTCTTTCGGCGCGCCATCAACGCGTTCACCGGCTTGACGACGAAGAAGAAGATCGCGGCTGCGATGCTGACGAACGAGATCACCGCGTTGATGAAGTCTCCGTACAGGAACTTCGAGTGGCGGATCGTGAAGTGCAGGGAGGAGAAGTCGCTCTTACCGGGGATCGCCAGGATCGGGGTGATCAGATCCTTGACCAGTGCACTCACCACGACACCGAACGCAGCACCGATCACGACCGCGACTGCAAGGTCGACCACATTGCCGCGCAACAGGAACGCCTTGAAGTCTTTCAGCACATCTGTTCTCCGATCGTGATCCGCAGGGACGAAACACTACGGCCGGTCCTTGGTGCCATCAACGATGCACGCGCGTGCTCACGCGGGCGGCCGCCGGATTTCAGTGCACACACCAGTGACTGGATGGTTTCTGGTCTCGCGCCGGACGCCGTGTTAAAGGCCTTGCGTCTCTTGTCGCATTTGGCAACCGAACGACCGGCAAACCGTGCGGACGCGTGCACTCGAGGCCGATGGTCGCAGGGAACGCGGTGGTTCCCGGTTGCGGAAACCACATCGCCCACGAACTGAATGTCGGTCCCGGTCGAGACAGCCGAGGCTCGGTCACGAACGAATGCCGATTGCCTTCGGGTCGGCGGAAACGCGATCACGGGCCGGGCTGAACCCGGTCACGAATCGCGCGGAAGCCGGCTTCGAAGGTCGTCGGTGTCCGTCACGGGCCGGGTCGCGGTTGGCGCGGTCGTCCGCCGGCATCCGGCATCGAGGCGATGTGGCTCCCGGAACCGAGACCGACCGACCGCAGCCGAGCAGACGCGCCACCCAGAGGGGCACATGCAGCACTTCCTCACGCGACGAGCGTTCATCGGGACCGTCGTCGGCGCCGGTGTACTCGTCGTTCCTTTGGCCTCGGGCGCGAATGCGGCCGCGAACGCCCTCTACGGATTGAGCGCCGACTGGGGTGCCGGCGACCCGACGTGTGTTCCCGACCGCGGCCGTCAGGCCTGCGGCGGTTGCTACGCGTGCGTTCGGCACGCCCGCAACAAGGTCTTTGCGTCGGCCGGGGCGGCCGACCGCGGCCGGGCCCACCCGAAATGCCGGTGCCGGGTCGTGGCGCTGGGAACGGTCGATGCCGACGTCTACGGCGCGTTGTTCGCACACAGACCGAGCGCCGATCGCCGTACACCCGGCATCGCCGAGTTGCTCGCCCGACGGGCCCCGGGTCGGGCCCCGACGCGAGCCCTCGTTCCGCCGGGCCTGCTCCCGTTCACCGGTATGCAGTCTCTACCGCTCGGGCTCGGCGGCGCGGGCGCGGTCATCGCGGGCGCGGTCATCTGGCGGGCGAGCCGGCGTTCGGTTGTCGCCGGGCCGGCGCCGACTACGGCGCCGACAGCCGCTCCACCAGAGGCGAATCACTCCGACTGACGGGAACGACTCGACGCGGCGTCGTCGGGGTCAGGGATTGCGCCGTGGTGCACCGCCGTTCCGGGATCGCGAATCGTCGCTGAAGGGGTCAGAGGTCGGGCACCGTCTCGGCCGAGACCGGGGGCTCGGCCCATACCGGGAAGCGGTCGACGTCCCGGAGTCCCGGGAACAGCCTCCACCACAACGCCGCGACGGCCAGGGTCGCCGCCCCTCCGAGCACGATGGCCGCCGCCGGACCGAACACTTGCCCGGCGACTCCCGACTCGAACGCGCCCAGCTCGTTCGACGCGCCGATGAACACCGCCTCCACCGCCAAGACCCGTCCCCGCTTCTCCCGGGGCGTGATCAGCGGGACAAGGGTCGAACGGATGAACACGCTGATCGAGTCGGCGCCCGACAGGGCGATGAGCGCAATGAACGCGACGACAAAGCTGGTGGTCGCGCCGAGCGCGATCGTCCCGACGCCGAAGACCGCCACTGAAACGAGGAGCGTGCGCCCGACCCGACGTCGCACCGGCCTGATCGTGAGGAACAACGTCACGCTCCCGGCCCCGATGCCGATCGCAGCGCGCAGCAGCCCGAGCCCGACCGCCCCTACCCCGAGCCGATTCTCTGCGATCGCCGGCAGTAACGCGACCGCGCCCCCGAACAACACTGCGAAGAGATCGAGCGAGATCGCGCCGAGGAGAATCGGCTGCGAGCGCACGAAGCGCACTCCTTCGACCGCCTCGTGCATCCCGCCCGGCGGCCGCGCAACGGGCGCGCCCCGGCGGTCGGCGCGCACGAGGAGGATCAGGCCCGCGGCAACCAACGTGAGCGCGCTGTCGACGACGTACGGCGCGCGCACATTGGCGACGTAGAGGAAGCCGCCCAGCACCGGGCCGACGATCGAAGCGATCTGCCAAGTCGCGGTCTGGCGGGCGACGATCCACGGGAGTCGCTCGGCGGTGACGATGTCGGCGGGGAGCGCCCGGGTCGCGGGGGTCGCGAAAGCGCCTGCGATGCCGAAGACGATCACCAGCCCGAAGATCGGCAACGTGGACGTGGGGCGCGTCGCCACGTACCAGGCCAGACAGGCGATGGTCAGCGCTTGCGCAGCCAGCCCCACGCTCGCGAGCTTCCGGCGGTCGACCCGATCGGCGAGCGTCCCGCTGACGAACACCAGCAGCGCGGCGGGTGCGAACTCCGCGAGGCCGAGCAAGCCGAGGTCGAGCGAGCTCCCGGTGAGATCGAAGACCTGTTTGCCGAGGACCGTTGTCAGCAGCGCGACTGCGATCGAGGAGCAGAAGACCGACGAAAGCAGGGCGACCCAGGATCGGGTGGGATTCGGGTCCACCGTCGGGATTCTGCCGGATCGCCCGGGAGGCCCATGTCACAAGACACGCCTCCGCCCGGGCACCGGACCACGTGCGTCCATCGGGCACGATGGTGCCGTGCCCGAAGGCGACACCATCTTCCGTGCCGCGGCCAAGCTGCGGGCCGCCCTCGTGGGCAAGCACCTCGTCGACCTCGAGATCCGCCGGGACCCGCGCGGCCGGCGCGGTCCCGAGCCCGGAACCGAGATCACGTCCGTCGACGCCAACGGCAAGCACCTGCTCATGCGTTTCGCCGACGGTCACATTCTGCATACGCATATGCAGATGACGGGCGGCTGGCACGTCTACGGCGCCGGCGAGCGTTGGCGCCGGCCCGGGCACACGGCCCGGGTCATCGTGACCGTCGACGACGGCACGAGCGCCGTGTGCTTCTCGGCCCCGATCGTCGAGCTCCGCCGGGAAGGAGACGCACGCGATCGTTCGACTCGCGCGGCCCGGATGCTCGAACGGCTCGGACCCGATCTGTGCCAGGCCGGGATCGACCTCGACGTCGTGGTCGCCCGCGTCGGGTTGCTCGACCCGGCGACCGAACTGGCCGGCGCGCTCCTCGACCAGCGGGTCGCGGCCGGGATCGGCAACGTCTTCAAGTCGGAGGTGTGCTGGGCCGAGCGGGTGTTCCCGTTCGCGGCGGTTGCCACCCTCGACGAACCGACCCGGCTTCGTATCTACGACACCGCCCGCAAGCAGCTCACGAACAACCTCACCCGGAGCCGGCGCGCCACCTACGGCGACGGCCTGGCCGTCTACCGCCGGGCGGGGCGAAGCTGTCCCCGATGCGGGGCGACCATCGAGACCCGGCCCGACCGCAACGCCCGCTCCACGTATTGGTGCCCCCGCTGCCAGCCGGCGCCCGCACCGGGATAACCGCTGCGCCGGGGCCGACCGGGCCGGGAGCCGCCCGTGATCATCCGTCATGCGCCCGTAACGGGCACCGTGCGTATCAACCCGACCACCGGTACTCTCGCACGCATGCGTATGAGTCGACTCCTGATCGCCGCCGCCGCCGCCGCCGCCCTCGTCGTCGTCGGAGCCGGTTGCGACTTCGCGCAGATCGCGCCGCCGGGCGCGGCACCGGTCCGGTATCGGGACGCGGTCTTCTCGTCGGTGGTCAAGACCTCCGACATCACGTACGGCAGCGCGACGAACCTGTCGAACCAGGTCGTCACGCTGAAGCTCGACGAGTATCAACCCCCGGTGATCGACACGTTCACGAGCCGTCCCGCAATCGTCTGGGTGCATGGTGGCTCGTTCTCCAGCGGTGACAAGACGTCGCCCGAGCTCGTCGACGAGTCGAACACGTTCGCGAAAGAGGGCTACGTCAACTTCTCGATCAACTACCGGCTCGAGCCGAACGGCTGTTCCGCGGGCGCGCCGACCGCGGCCTGCATCCAGGCGATTCGGGAAGCGACGCAGGACGCGCAGACCGCAGTCAGCTACGTCCGCACCCACGCTTCGACGTACGGCATCGACCCGACCCGCATCGCCATCGGGGGTTCGTCGGCCGGCGCGATCACTGCGCTCCAGGTCGGGTACGCCACCAGCGAGACTCCCGCGAGCGGGGTGCGCGCCGCGGTGTCGTTGTCCGGCGCGAACCTCTTGAGCACGATCAGCGCGGGTGATCCGCCGACGCTCTTGTTCCACGGAACCGCCGATCCGCTCGTCCCGTACCAGTGGGCGGTCAACACGGTGAACGCGGCCCAGGCCTTGCACCTGACTGCGTCGCTCGAGACCTGGCCCGGTGCAGGCCACGTGCCCTACGTGCAGTTCCGCACCCAGATCCTGAGCCAGACGTCGAACTTCTTGTGGTGGGAGATGGATCTGCAGCACGCAGCCCACCCCGTGAACGGGTAGCCCACAGCTACTCTCCGCCCGTGGACACCCTGCACCGGCACAACGTGCACGTCTCCGGTCGGGCCGACGGCAAGCGATGGTGTTCGCGCACGGGTACGGCTGCGACCAGAACATGTGGCGCTTCGCAGCGCCGCTTCGACGGCTACGTGCGCGACGTGCTTGAGATCTGCGCCGCGCGCTCGTCTTCATCGGCCCGTCGCCGCGGTACATCGACGACGGCGGCTACGTCGGGGGATTCGCGGCCGCCGACATCGACGAGCTGCTCGAGTCGCTCGAGAGCAACTACCTCGGTTGGTCGAGCGCGATGGCGCCGGTGATCATGGGCAATCCGGACCGCCCGGAGCTCGGTGAGGAATTGGCTGCGAGCTTCTGCCGGACCGATCCCGACGTCGCCCGCCGCTTCGCCCGGGTGACATTCCTCTCGGACAATCGGGCCGACCTGCCCCGCGTGCGCACGCCGACGCTCGTGTTGCAATGCACGAACGACGCGATCGCGCCGAGGGTCGTGGGGGAGTACGTCAACTCGGTCATGCCTACGAGCACCTTCGTTGCGTTGGAGGCGACCGGGCACAGTCCGCACCTCAGTGCTCCGGATGCCACGACGGAGGCGATTGCGGCATTTCTCGGCGAAGGCGTCCCGGCCCCGGCATGACAGTCGCGGCATGACGTGAGCGACGCTCTCCGCGTCGCCGGGTTCTACGACGCGTTGCTCGCCGACGATCCCGAACAGCTTTACGACCACGCGCCGTGCGGCTACGTCACCACAACGCCTGACGGTGTGATCGTCACCGCCAATCAGACCTTCCTCACGCTGACGGGGCACCGGCGCGCTTCTCGCCAAGCAACGGGCGGAAGCTGACGAGGAGCACGCGACCGTGCTCCCACGCACGCTGCAGGAGTCGCTGATACCGCCGCTCGCGCCGAGCATCCCCGGGCTGGAAGTGGCGGCCGTCTACCGACCCGCGGGCAGCGGCGACGAGGTCGGCGGTGACTTCTACGACGTGTTCGAGATCGACACTGATCACTGGGTCGTCGTCATCGGCGACGTGTGCGGAAAGGGCGTGAATGCGGCCGTCACCACCGCGTTGGCCCGCTTCACGATCCGGGCCGCGGCGGTGCGTTTTCCGGAGCTGACCGATGCGCTTGCGAACCTGAACGAGACCCTGCTCGCGGCGGAGACCGACCGCTTCTGCACGATGGCGATCGTGCGGTTCCGCAAGGTCGCCGGCGCCTGGACCATGACCGTCGGCTGCGCGGGCACCCGCTGCCGCGTCTCGTCCGGGGTCGCCACGCACCGGTGTCGTTCGGTCGTCCCGGCTCATTGCTCGGGGTCCTCGACCAACCGGTGTTTCACGAGGTCGAACTGTCGATGCGACCCGGCGACGCGCTCGTCCTCTACACGGACGGCGTCACCGAGGGTCGTCGGGACGACACCTTCTTCGGGACCGAAGGTCTCGACCGTGCCATCACTCGGCACGCGGGCACGGCCACGACCCTTGTCCGCGGCCTGCTCGACGGGGCTTGGAATTCCAAGGCGGCGTCCCCCGGGACGACATCGCCATCGTCGTCGTGCATCTACCGGAACAGCCCCGTGACGAGGGTCACGCCGACGGCCAAGCCGAGTAGGCGGCGCCACGGGTTCACCCCTCGCAGCACCTCGTCGAGCGCCCACCAACCGAGCGCCACTCCTGCGATCCCGTCGAGGAGTGTGCGCGGTGTGCCCGACGTGACGAACGCCCGCAGAACGACGGTCGCGACGAAGATCCAGAGGGGGACGTTCGGCAGTTGCGCAATCGTGATCCGACCCGTGCGGCGATCCCGGAACCACCAGTCGAAAACCCGCATGGCCCGATGCTTACCGATGGTGCTGATCACCTAGAATTCTCTGCACATTCGCGCCCAATTCTACCGCACTCCGCGAAGGATACTTCACTCTACGTGTTAATTCGGATACGTTGTCCGTTCGGGAGCGACGGAGGGCTGGGGGACGCATGCTGAAGGTTCGCGCGACGGCGATCGCATTGACGGGGGCGATGGTGGCGTTCGCGCTGCTCCCGATGGCCCACGCCGCCGCAGCGGCGGGCGGGTCTCCGGTATCGGACGAGTTCAACGCGGGGACGGTGCCGGCGTCGCCGTGGGTCGTGCAGGGCGCCGTGGGCGGTTCGTCGGCGTCGGTGAGCGGTGGCGATCTTCGCATGACGGTCCCGAGCGGCAGCCAACACGACCTCTTCCCCGGCTCGGAAGGCGCGCTGCGAGTAGTGCAGCCGATCGCGAACCGCAACCTCGCGGTCGAAGCGAAGTTCGACACGATCGGGTCCCTCGCCATCGGCCTCGGCAACTTCCAAGACGAAGGCATCGTCGTGCAACAGAGCGCCTCGACGTTTCTTCGTTTCGACGTGTACTCCGACGGCTCGTCGACAATCGTCTTCTCCGCGTCCGCCAACGGCGCCAGCGCGATTCAGGAGATCAAGCAGACGGTGACCGGCCTGACGGCCCCGATCCTGTTGCGGGTCCAGCGCGTCGGCTCGACCTGGCTGTACACCTACTCCGACGACAGCGGGTCGACGTGGACGACGGCGGGCAGCTTCAGCAGCTCGATCAGCGCCGCCGCAGTCGGAGTGTACGTAGGCGACTCCGGCACCTCGCCTGTGGGTTGGACCGCGCAGGTCGACTACTTCCACAACATCCCCACCGCACGCGTTCCGGTGACGAGCGACGCGTTCAACGTCTTCGCCCTCAACACCGGTACCTGGGACTTCGTGAACCCGGCCCCGGCGGCCGACGCGACGCAATCGATGGACGGCACGCACGCGCTGATCGCCGTTCCCGCGGGCTCGTCGCACGACCCGAACGCGATCGGCGCGAGCGTCGGCGACGGCGCACCCCGGTTGATGCAGTCGGTGACCGACGGCGACTTCAGCTTCGACGCGAAGTTCGACAACCCGGTCACCCAGCAGTTCCAGGAACAGGGCGTGATCGCGGAGCAGGATGCGTCGAACTACGTACACGCCGAGATCCAGCAGAACTACTTCAAGACGAACCTCGTCGTGCAGACGGTGTCGGGCTCGACGGTGACTGACATCACCCCGCTCGACGCCCAGAACGCGCCCGCGTTGGAGCTCTACAACCGGCCGTCGATCACGCTGCGCATGACGCGCACCGGTGACGTCTGGTCGGTCGGCTACTCGTACGACGGCAACCACTGGACCGAAGCCGTCGCCTTCGTCCAGCCGCTCACCGTCGCGAAGGTCGGCGTGTTCGCCGGGAACTTCGGGAACACGTCGTCGCCGGCGTTCACCGCCCACGTCGACTCGTTCCTCGACACCCTGTCCTCGCTCGCCCTGCCCGTGATCAACGTCTGGTACGGCACGAGCCAGACCTTCGGCGCCAAGGGCGTCCCGCAGACGTGGGTGAACATTCTGGGCGACGTCTCCGACCAGGTCGGGATGGCGAGCCTCACGTACTCGCTGAACGGCGGGGCCGCGCAGGGCCTCTCAATGGGTGAGAACGACGTGCGCCTCGTCTCGCCGGGCGAGTACAACGCCGAGATCGCGTACTCCTCGCTGCACACCGGTGCGAATGCGGTGAAGCTCTCCGCCATCGACAACGACGGCAACGCGTCGACCAAGACCGTGACCGTGACCAAGGTCGCGGGCAAGGTGTGGCCGCTGCCGTACACGATCGACTGGTCGCAGTCCGGCGGCCGGGTCAACAACCTGGCCCAGGTCGCCGACGGCAACTGGATAGTGCAGGGAAACACGATTCGGAACACCGACGTGGGCTACGACCGGCTGGTGACCATCGGCCAGGCGAGCACGTGGGCGCAGTACACCGCGACCGCGCAGGTCACGATCCACTCGATGGACGTCGACGGTGCGGCCGTCGGTCTCATCGCCGGGTTCACGGGGGCGACCTCGAACCTGAACGGCGTGCCGAACGCCGACCAGCCCCGCAGCGGCCACCCGTTCCCGGCGGCCTTCCTCTACGACTTCGCCGGTGGTCAGCCCGCGCAGGCCGACATCTACGCCAACTCGGCGCACCATGCCGAGACGTCGCTCGTGCACACGTCCGGTCTGCACCTGAGCGCGAACGTGACGTACACGTTCAAGATCAACGTCACCGACAACACGATCGGTGGCAGCGTGTTCAGGTTCAAGGTGTGGCGCACGGGTACGGCCGAACCGGCCGCGTGGCTCCTGCAGGCGAACGGCGACCGCAGCCGCGGATCTCTCGTGCTCGCCGCGCACCGCGCCGACGTGAGCTTCGGGACCGTGAGCGTGGTGAACGCGGGGCCCGTGGCACCGGCTCCGACTCCGAAGAGCGGCTCGGGCTACTGGATGCTCGACAACACCGGCCGGGTCTACCCGTTCGGCAGCGCGCAGAACTTCGGCAGCGCGGCTGGCGGCGCGGTCGCCATCGCGGCCCGCAAGGACGGTAAGGGCTACTGGACGACCGACGCACTCGGTGACGTGCACGGCTTCGGTGCCGCCCACGCGGACGCGGGCCGTCCGGCGCTCCGGGCCGGCGAGCTCGTCGCCACGATCTCGGCGACGCCGAGCGGGGGCGGCTACTGGTTGTTCACGAACCAGGGCCGCGCGCTACCGCACGGCGACGCGCGTTTCTTCGGCGACATGAGCAACGTTCACCTGAACGGTCCCATCGTCTCGTCGGTCGCGACGCCGACGGGTCACGGCTACTACATGGTCGGCTCCGACGGCGGCGTGTTCAGCTTCGGCGACGCGAAGTTCCACGGGTCGACCGGCAACATCCGCCTGAACCGTCCGGTCGTCGGATTGTCCCCGACGCCCGACAACAAGGGCTACTGGCTCGTCGCATCCGACGGCGGAGTGTTCGCCTTCACTGCGCCGTTCCGGGGCTCGCTCGGGGGGACGCACCTCAACCAGCCGGTCAACGGTCTCATCTCGTTCGGGAACGGCTACCTCATGGTCGCCTCGGACGGCGGCGTGTTCGACTTCTCGAACAAGGCGTTCGCGGGCAGCCTGGCCGGACGGCCTGCGGGTTCGCCGACGGTGGTGGGGATCGTCGCTGCTCCGTGATCGTGGCGCAGCCCCTGGGTACGTTGCGGGCATGACGCTTCCCGATCCCGAACAGTCGATTGCCCGAGAGAGCGAGGCGTTCGCCGCTGTGGTGGACGCCGGCTCTCTCGACGCGCAGGTACCGGGTTGCCCCGAGTGGACGTTGCGCGACCTCACCTGCCATCTCGGCAACGTGCAGAGGTTCTGGGCCGGTCTCGTCCGGGCCGGTGTCGACGAACGACCCGTGTTCGAAGACGAGCCTCCGGGACCGGCCGAGGGGTCGGAGCTGGCGGCGTGGATGCGAGCCTCGACGCGTGATCTCCTCGAAGCGCTGCACGGCACGACGTACGACACGCCGGCGTGGGCGTGGTGGCGCGACGATCACACCGTCGGAGCGGTCGCCCGCCATCAGGTGCAAGAAGCGGCGGTGCACCGGTGGGACGCGCAGTCGGCGGTCGGCGCGCCCGCACCGATCCCGCAACCCGATTCCGACGACGGGGTCGACGAGTTCATCTGGATCGCCCGCCAGATGTGGGGCGACGCCCCGATCCTGTTGGTCGCAACCGACTCCGGACTGCGCGTCCCGCTCTCCGAAACCGACGCGGTCGTCACCGTCTCGGCCTGCGCGTCGGATCTCATCTTGTTGTTCCACGGCCGCCTCGCCGTCGATGCGGTGAGCGTGGAAGGCGACCGTACGAGGCTCGAGGAATTCCTGCGACCCGTCGATTGACCCCTGGCTAGCCTCGATCGGTGGCCCAGCAGGAACGCGCCGAGGAACGCGGACGCTCGCTCTTCCGGCACCGCGATTTCATGCGGCTCTGGTCCGCGGAATCGGTGTCGGAGCTCGGGAGCCAGGTCAGCCTGCTCGCGCTTCCGCTGGTCGCGATCACGGTGCTGCACGCCACGACGTTCCAGGTCGGCGCGCTCACTGCGGTCGAGTTCTCGCCGTTCGTCTTCTTCGGCCTGCCGGCCGGGGCGATCGTCGACCGGCTGCCACGCCGGCCCATTCTGATCTGGTGCGACATCGGACGGGCGATCGCGCTCGCGTCGGTGCCGATCGCGTCGGCATTCGGCGTGTTGAGCTACGCGCAGCTCGTCGCGGTGGTGTTCGTCACCGGTTCGCTCACCGTCTTCTTCGACGTGGCGTACCAGTCGATCCTGCCTGCGATCGTCGATCGCGACGCGCTGACCGACGGCAACTCGAAGCTCGAGATCAGTCGGTCGGGTTCGCAGACCGCGGGACCCGGCATCGGCGGGCTGCTCGTGCAGTGGATCGGCGCGGCGTCGGCGGTCACCGCCGACGCGGCCAGCTTCGTCGCGTCCGCGTTCCTGATCCGCGGTATCCACGCGCAGGAGCCCCCGGTCGCCGCACTCGACGAGAGCAAGAGCCGGCTGCGCGCTCTCGGCGGCGAGATCCGCGAGGGGCTGGGGTACGTGCTCGGCCATCCGGTGCTGCGCATGATCGCGGGGAGCACGGCGACGTCGAACTTCTTCTCGAACATGACGATGGCCGTGTACCTGCTCTACGCAATCCGCGAACGGCACTACAGCGCCGGCCTCGTCGGTTTGGTTTACACAATCGGCAACATCGGCACGCTCGCGGGCGCCGTGTTCGCGACGCGGGTAACGCGGGTGTTCCGCCTCGGCCCGACGATCATGCTCGGCATGTTGGTGAGCTGCCTGGCGCTGTTGCTCCTCGGTCTCGCGCCGACCCAGCACGCGCTCGTCTACTTCGTCGCCGCGTGGCTGCTGTTCGGGCTCGGCGGGACGATCTACAACATCGACCAGGTGAGCCTGCGCCAGGCGATCACCCCACCGCGCATGCTCGGTCGGATGAACGCGTCGATGCGGTTCATGGTGTGGGGCACGATGCCGTTCGGGTCGTTGGCCGGGGGGATCCTCGGCACGACGATTGGCCTGCGGCCCACGATGCTGGTCGGCGGGATCGGCGGGATGCTCGCGGTGGTGTGGGTGCTCACCCAGCCGGTCCTGGCCTTGAAGGAGATACCTCGTCCGGAGCTCGCGCCCGAGCCGGAGCGACGTGCTTGACTAAGGACTGTCAACCTCACATTCCCGACCGCCAGCCGCAGATCTCCGACCGCAAGGATGGGCGCCGTGTTTCCCTCCACGTTCGATCCGCTCGAGGTCTCCAGCGAGCAGGCCAACCGCGCACCGCTGCGACGCTCGAGCGCGGCTGACGTGCACGTGCGCTTCGGGTCCGTCTCCCTGTTCTCGGAATGCTCGAAGAAAGAGCTGAAGCTCCTGGCGAAGACCGCCGTGGTCGAGTCGCGCGCGGCGGGCGCCGAGCTCGTCACCGAGGGGCAGCCGGGCACGAGCGCGTTCGTCATCCTGCAGGGCAAGTGCCGGGTCGAACGGAACGGGAAGGCGGTCGGCGACATCGCCGAGGGCGGTGTGGTCGGCGAGCTCTCGCTCCTCACGCGCGCCCCCCGCAATGCCACCGTCGTCGCGCAAACGCCGCTCGAGGTCGCGATCCTCGCTCGCCGTGATTTCTTGGTGCTCCTCGAGTCGTCGCCGACGATCAGCTTGAAGCTGCTGCAGAGCCTGGCGGCGCGGCTACAGGTGGTCGAGTCCGGCATCGCCACCTGACGGGCACTTCCAACCTGCGCCCGTCGCAGTGGCGACGGCGGCGAGCTGAGAGTTGACGCCGAGCTTCTGCAGGATCGCGCGGATGTGCGATCGGACCGTTGCGAGCGAGACGAACGTCTCTGCCGCGATCTCGTCGGCCGGCAGGCCGCGCGTGAGCCGTTGCAACACTTCGGCTTCGCGTGCAGTGAGGCGGGTGAAGGGTTCGAGGCGAAGTCGTTCCTCGCGCCGCTGTTCCTGCAGCCTCGTCATCAGGTCGACCCGTTCCGACGGACCCATGCCGCCTTCGCCGGCCACGATGCGACGCAAGCGGTCGACCAGCTCGTCGAACGACAGCCGTTTCTCGACGAGGGCGGTCGCGCCGGCTTCGAGGCACGCACCCCATAACACGCGATCGGTCTCCCCGGTGACGATCACGACGTCGATACCGGCGGCCCGGATGCCCGGGATCAACGGGATCGACAGGCCCAGCGCGCCCAGGTGGAGGTCGAGCAGCGCGACCCGGGGGTTGATCCCCATCACCTCCGCCTCGATGCCTTCGAGCGTCGAGACCTCGACGACATGCGCCTCGATGCCGTGGGCGTGGAGTGCGTACGCGGTCGAGTGCGCGAGCAGCTCGTGATCGTCGACGAGCGCGACGCGCGTGGGTCGGGTCCCGGGAAGTGACGGCGCGACGTCGGAGGCCGTCACAACGCGCTCCGCGCCTCGTCGATGTCGAGGGGGTGTTTCCACACGCTCGCGCCCACCGGATCGCCGTCGCGTCGCGCGCTCGGGATCACGGTGACCGTCGGGACCGTGAGCACGAACGACGCGCCGCCGTCCGGTCGTTCCTCGGCCCACAGGTCGCCGCCCTGAGCGCGGGCGACGGAGCGGGCGATGTGCAGACCGAGCCCGAGCCCTTCGCAGTCGGCGCGGGCGCTTCCCCGCTCGCCGCGTTCGAAGATGGCAACGCGCTGATCGGCACTCACGCCGGGGCCGCGGTCCTCGACGCGGATCACCGCGAAGCCGTCGACCCGCTCGACTACCACGTCGACGGGCGAGAGGGCGGCGTGGCGGTGCGTGTTCGCGAGCAGGCCGTGCACGACCTGGGCGACGTCACCCGAACGGCCGACCGCATGCAGGTCGGCCGGGATCTCCCACGACACGATCTGGCCGGCCGCGACGGCGAGCGTGAGCATCGGCTCGAGCACGTCGCGCAACCAGAACGTCTCCGGCTCGCCGGGTACGGGGCGCTCCTCGACCAACGCCCGGAGCCGGCGGATCTCCGCGACGAGCGCGCGGGACAACACCTCCTGGGCCGGATCGGGGCCGGGGGTGAAGGTGCTCACGCCGCCTTCCAACGCGGTGACCGTGGAGCGCACCTCGTGCAGCGTGTCGGCAAACCGTTCCTGGGCTTCGTCCCGTTCGACGAGCAGACGGAACGCGACCTCACGTTGACGGGCCGCCGCCTCGTGCAGGAGCCGCGTCGACGCGAAGGCGGCGATGCCCATCGCGACGAGATGAAGCATCGTCGCGGCCGCACCGCGGAGGGGATCGGCGAGTCCCAGCGGTGCGAACTCGAGGCTCGCGAGCGCGTACGCCGCGAGCACGACGATCACCCACTGGTCGCGCAGGTGCGATCGGTAGCCGACGAAGGCGAGCGCGGCGAAAGCGATTCCAATCGCGAGTGAGAGGACCGCCGCGCCGATCTCGTGCACGACGAGCACGCGCGCGCAGGCGAACGCAACCGCAAGTGCGAGCACCGTGGATGCGAGGACCTTGGGAAGCGAGAGCGCCGTGTCGACCTCGCGGCCGAGCAACCATGCCACCAGTAGACCGACCGCGACGACGGAACATGCGATCACCGCGGCGAGGTAGCCGCGGGTGATGTCGGTGCTCGCGAACCCGGAGAGGCCCAACACGAGGATCACCGTGCCCGACCAGAACGCCGACGCGGTTCCTTCAAGCCGCCAGCGCAAGAAGCACGCGGCGGCGGTGATCGACGCGAGCAGGCTCGCGCCAATGTCGAGCCGCACGAGGGGGAGTGCGAACAAAGGCACGCGCTGGTGCACGTCGCGCAGCAGCATGATCGCGACGCCGAGGAGCAGCGCGGTGACGCCGACCGCGGCACACATCCGGGCGACCGGAAGCGCGGTGTCGACGGGGACGAATCGACGGTCGCGACCGCGGTAGGCCGACGCGCTCCCGATCGTCCCCGCCTGCCCCGCGCCCGCCACCGACTCAGGGTGATACTCGTCGGGGCGCGCGGGAAGAGGTCGCCACCCCCGGGTGAAAAGGTTGACAAATCGGCTCGTCGGTCGACCGGCCGGTCGACTCACGAAGAGTGACATCGGTCATGTATCGGCCGATCAGAGCCGTTACTGGATGAGCCGTGCCGGATCGCCCGTGAGCTGGGCGGTCCAGGTGGTGGTGTCCTACACCGCAGCCGGGACGCTGAAATTGACCCGGAGCCAGCACCGAGCGGGTCGTTGTAGTTGCACGAGTGGGTCTCGGGATCGGGATCCGCACCTGGTTCCACTGGCCGTTGTAGTTGGTGCTGCTGACGTTCGTGATCTTGCTGCCGGAACTGGTCGCCCCGCCGCTCCCTACGGGGTCCGGTCGAGTTAACGGGTGGAGCGGTGTAGGTGCGGCCCGCAAGTGCGCCCCCTTGGTTCGATTCGGTCGGGGGCACCGCCGTCAGGGCGCCGGCCTCCAGCTGCGTCACCGACGTCGAAGAAGCTCAGCACGAGCGTCGGGCCCTGATCGTGACGGCGGGCTTCCGGGCGACCCTCGCCGTGCGTGGCAGCCGTCGACGCAAGCAGTTCTCGAAGAGCAGTTGGGCCACTCGCTCCCGCTCCTCGCAGGCGGTTTGCGCGCCGGCCATTCCTTGCCGCAATCGATTGACGCACTTGTGCACGAGTCGGTATC
The DNA here is from genome assembly GCA_038239145.1 of Acidimicrobiia bacterium. Taxonomy (GTDB): domain Bacteria; phylum Actinomycetota; class Acidimicrobiia; order IMCC26256; family PALSA-610; genus PALSA-610. The sequence goes on along the minus strand of JBBSFB010000003.1, from coordinate 70,058 downwards.
ACCGACGCGTGAGGAGTTCGTACGGGTGCGGTTCGAGGTCCAGCTCGGGCATTCCCTCCTGCAAGCGATGCGCAACTTGGCGGACCGCATCGGGGGCGAAGACTTGGAGTGGGTCGCCGAAGCCGTCGAGATCGAGCGCGACATCAGCGGCGATCTCGCCCGGCCCGTCTCCGCCGACGGCGGTTGACCCGGCTGGTTCAGGCGCTCCCGTAGGGGCGGGTGATGATCTCGAGCAGATGACCGTCGGGATCCGCGAAGTACACGCCTCGACCACCGTCGTTGCGGTTAATCGTTCCGGGTCGGTTCTGGCCGGGATCGGCCCAATAGTCGCGACCGCGCGCGCTGATACGGCCGAAGATGGCGTCAAACTCGTCCTCGTCGATGAGGAACGCGTAGTGCTGCGCCGCGATGTCGCCGTCGATCGCGTGGAAGTCGAGCGATACGCCGTTGGCGACCTCGACCACCATGAACGGCCCGAACGGCACGGCGGGAGCAAGCCCCAACATCTCGGTGAGGAACGCCGACGATGCGCGGTTGTCGCGGCACCAGACGATCGTGTGGTTCAAGCGCACGCTCATGCCGAGCTCCTCTCGGTGACGCCCCGCGTCGTCGTCATGCGTTGAGCACGACCCGCAGGATCGAAAGGTAGAACAACAGCCCGGCGGCGATCACCAGTACGTGGAAGACCTCGTGGAACCCGAAGACATCGGGTATCGGGTCCGGGCGGCGGGTCGAGTACACCGCCGCGCCGAATGAGTACACGATTCCGCCGGCGAGGAGCAGTGAGAACGAGATGACACCGAGATCGCGCCACAACGTCGGTACGAACGCAACCGCCGTCCACCCCAGCCCTATGTACAACGCGGCGACGAGCCAGCGGGGCGCGTCGAGCCAGAGGATCTGCACGATAACGCCGACGAGCGCGAGCGGCCAGATGATCCCGAGGAGGACACGCGCGCTCCGGGTGTCGAGCGCGCCGACGGCGATCGGCGTATACGTGGCCGCGATGGCCACCATGATCATGGCGTGATCGAGTTTGCGCAGGCGCACGCGCGTGACGTCGTTCCAGTGCCCGCGGTGGTATGTCGCGCTCGCCGTGTACATCGAGGTCAACCCGACGGTATAGACGACGACCGACCACCTCACCGCCGCCGACGGCGCGATGACGACGAGCACCAGACCGAGGGCCGGGAAGAGGATCGCGGAGATCTGGTGGGAGACGCCCCGAAAGCGGGGCTTGGCCGAGGGGAGCGTCTCGGGGTTCGTCATCACTCGATGCTAGGAGGCGTGTGAGAATCGGCACCGGAATCCCGGCGCGAGGAGACGGCGATGCCCGAAGTCGAGCTCGACGGCGTGACGATCGCCTACGACGTCTCCGGCGAAGGCGATCCCATCGTCCTCGTGTGCGGCTGCGGGCAACCGGCGCTCGCCTGGCACGTCGGCGTCGGGCCCGAGCTCGTACGGGCCGGGTACCGGGTGATCACGTTCGACAACCGGGGGATCGCGCCGTCGTCGTCGCCGCCCGCGCCGTATTCGATTGCCGATCTCGTCGCCGACACCCTCGGCCTGGTCGACCATCTCGACCTCGATCGGGTTCGCGTCGCCGGGCACTCGATGGGTGGCTGGGTCGCCGAGACCCTGGCCGCGCAGCACCCCGAGCGCGTCCGCGCCGCCGCCTTCATGGGAAGCTGCAACGTCGCCACCGAATGGGAGAAGGCGATCACGACGGTCGAGCGAGACCTCGCCCGCCTCGACGTCGATCTCCCAAATCTCTTCTACGCGTGCGAGACCCTGCGGTACCTGCCGAACCGGGAGCTCCAGGACGACGAGATCGTCGGCGGATGGTTGGAGCTCATCCGCGATCAACCCCCGAACCTGAACCCGGGTCGGCTCGGGCAGTTCGAGGCCTGCTTGGAGTGGTCGCTCGATCTCGAGCGCACGCGCGTGTGGCCCGAGATCTCGGTGCCGTGCTTGATCCTCGCGTTCGAGCACGACATCGACTCGCCGCCGCCGCGCGCTCGAGAGGCTGCGACGCAGATACCCGGCGCGCGGTACGAGGAGATCGCCGATGCGAGCCACCTTGGCATCTTCACCCATCCCCGTGAGGTCGCCGCCGTGCTCGCCGAGTTCTTCTCCGCCGCCGCCTCCTGAGCCCCGATCAGGAGGCGGCGGCCGTGACCAGCATGAGCACGGTGGCCGATACGAGCAACGCGGTGCCCCGACGAGCATCCGGAGACGACGGATACCGCGAAGAGCCGTTGGCGCTCGATCCGCATGCGCGTCCCGAGTGACGTGCGGAGCGCGTCCCGGGCGAACGAGTTCTGTTCAAACCGCACGTCGAATCGGAGCCGGCACGGCGAACGAGCATCCGCAACTCGAGCATGCAACGGCGGGCGCCGTACCCGACGAACCGCGAGAAGCGGACGTCGGGGACCGGACGAAACGGTTGTGCCGGTTCGCCCCGAAGACGAATTCGCCAGCACCGCGCCGAGGATTGCGCCCACGACGACGGGGTCGGCACCGGACGGTGGGGCGACCACGATCGCGTCGCCGTACACCACGACGTCGAAGACGCCTCCGCGCCCGTGCGCGCGCGTGATGGGTCGGACGCCCCCGGGAGGTTCTTGAGCGGCGCCCGGAGCGCGGCGGCCTAGCCCGGGATCACCTGCGCCCGCACTCCGACAAAGGGTTCGGTCGGCACGAGTGGCTTCGTCTCGAGGACCTCGTACCCGGCGCCGCGGAGACAGCGCTCGATCTCACCCGGCTCGGGAAGGGCGGCCTGCGAGTCCTGGCAGCACAACATCAGATGGAGGTGGGCACTGGCGATCGAGCCGGGCCGGGTGAGTGAGACCACGACGAGCTCGCCACCGTCGGCGACGAGATCACGGAGACGGCGGAAGAGCGCGCCGCGTTCGTCGGGCGTGAAGTAGTACAGGATGTTGCACAGGGTGACGAGCCCGAACCGTTCCCCGGAATCCGGCGCCCAGGTGCGCACGTCGCCGACCGACACAACGGCGCGTGCGCTGTACCCGGCGACGCGCAGCCGATCACGCGTGTCCGCAACCACGTCGGCGGCGAGGTCGATACCTTCGACGATCACGTCGGGGTCGGCCTCGAGCAACACCTGCGAATAGATACCGGTTCCGCAACCGACGTCGAGCGCGCGTCGGGGCCGACGCGCGGCGATGACTGCTCGCAGGAACGGTTCGATGAACGGTGCCGCGGCCAACGAGACCTCGGCGATCGTGTCGGCGTGTTCGGCCAGATCGGTTCGGCCTTCGCCGGGGCCGCTCCGCATGAGCGCACCGAGCCGCGCGTAGGGCCCGGTCTGGTACTCGATCATCGATCGGTAGTGGGCGGTGAGCAACGCGTCGCCCGCGGCGACGGCGCGGGCCCGGCGCCCGCGCACCTGCCACCGGCCGCCCCGTTCCCGCAGCTCGCCGACTTCGACGCCCACATCGAGCCAGGCCCGGAGCCGGTCGGGCCGGGTGCAGGCCGTGAGCGAGATGAGCTCGGGCTCCGTGCGGGGACGCGACAGCTCGGGACCGAGCCCGACGTCGGCGAGCGAGGCGAGGAACAGTGAGCGAACCAGCGAACGGCTGTCGGCGATTGCGAGCGCCCGCGCCGCCGCGTGCCCCCGGCGCGCCGACGCCACGAGGCCCCGGACCTGATCGGGGCGGTCACGCAAGTTCATCGGGCCGAGCTCATTGGTTCGGGGCTCGCAATCCAAAGGCGCGTTGTGCGCTCCAGCGCGCGACGCGCGTGGCTGCGTTGACGCGTCCGGCCGGTGGGAACGCACTGGTGTCCATTGCGGGCACGAAGAGCTCGCCGTTGTTACTGAGTGCCATGTAGATCGGGTAGGAGGCGGTGCCGAGCATGCGCAGCACGCCCGACGCGTGCGCACCCCGCAGCTCGGCGTGCAGGTCGGGCCGGTCGCCGTCGACTTCGACCATACCGGGACGAAGCCCGAACCAGTGATCCGCCCGCCGAAAGATCGGCGCGCGACGAGGATCGTCGATGCCAAGGTCGGCGAGCACGACCTCGTCGACCGCAAGCGCATCGGCACCCGCGTAGACGTGGCGGACATCCGCGGGGTGATTGCATCCCATGACGCCGAAGGGGCCGTCGGCAACCGGGGCCCACCCGTCGACGACCGCGAAGTCGGGCGGGGCGACGTCGAGAAGCATCATCGTCGCCGACCGGAAGTCCACCTGGCGGCCGGCATAGAACGTGGCGTCGATGGGCCCGGTCGTTCCCTCCAGCGTCGAGAGCCCGATGTGCGCGAACTCCGTGGGGTCGGTGCGGAGCTTCGGCATCACGATCCGGAGATCGGCGTCGAGCCACGTGCCGCTGATCGCCTGCTGGACGAACCCTCGTTCGTACCGGAAGGGCCGCAGATCGCGGCCGATGTCGACGACGCGGTAGTTCGGGGACACGAAGCCGAAGTAGGCGGCGACCTCCGCGACCGAACGGTGCTCGAAGCAGTTCCCGTACACGGTCGGCGCCTCGAGCACCGCCACGTCTTCCACGCCCTGCCGGCGCAGGTAACGCGCGACGAGGTCGAGGAGGACCGGGTCGTTCACGTTCGCACGCGCTCTCCGGTCGTAGCCCAGCATGAACGACACCCGGATTGCGACCGTGCGGGGGCCCGTGGCGATCGCGTCGAGACCCGCCGCGTCGAGGCACTCTCCCAGCACGCGCTCCTTGTCGGCATCGGTCGCGCCGCTCCGGACCGCGACGCGGCTGCCGGTGCCGAAGGAGCGGCCGCGTCCGCCGGTGACCGCAGTGCGCAAGGTCGCAGGCACGAACCACGGGCTCACCGCGCCCAGGTCGTGTACCAGTTGCGCGATCGACGCGTCTGGGGACAGGTGATCGTCGTCGGTGAGCGCGGCGGCGACGATACGGAACGCCTCCATGTGCCGAGCCTCGTCGTCGCGGATGCGCTCGAACGTGGTGCGCTCGTCATCGCTCGGCGCGAGCTCGATCAAGCGGTGGTACGCGAGTTCGGCGGTGGCTTCCAGCGCAACGTTCAAGATGCAGTATCGGCGGAAGGTCTGATAGCGCAGCTCCGACCTGAGTGCCGCAGGCACTCGTCCGGTCGCGGTCGCGGCCGCGACCAGGAGGCCCGCCGCGCCCGTGCGCAGCGGCGCCGCGCGGGCGTCGAGGTGATGCTCGGTCGCCGAGACCCAGCCCGACAATGCGCCCTGGATCTGGCGGCCGTAGACCACGAGCATCGACGCGAGCCCGGGTCGGCCGAGTAAGAGACCGCGCAGGTATTCGGCGTGGAGCTCTTCGTCCTTCCAGATCCAAACGAGGGTCTGGCGCAGAAGGGCGCGCGCATCGGCGTCAATATCGAGGGCGTCAACTCGACCCGCGACCGCCTCCTCGCGATACGCGACCGCGACGATCTGCTCGCGCTCCAGGGCGAGCAACCACAGTTGCTCGCGCTCGACATCGGGGCGCCCGGCGTACGTGACCTTCCACTCGTCGAGGAGCGCGTGGACCTCGTCGAGGAGCGCGGTCTCGAGGTCACTCACCGATGCATTGTGCCATCGCGCGGCGAGATCGGTTGGCGCCTCAGCGGTCGTGTTGCATGCGACCGGTGACCGCCTGCCAGTTCGCGCCGTCCCACTTGTTGGCGTGCCCGCCGTCGGGGCCGGTGCGATTGCAGTGCCGAACTTCGTCGGCCCGGGCCGGCGCGCCGTCGAAGGAGGCGAAACAGGCCTCGGTCGCACACGAAGCGCGGGTCGTTACTCCGTACGAACGCCGAGGATCCGGACCGAGCGTTGCCATGAGGACCTTCCCGGAGCCGAGCTGGGAACGGTACACCCACCTCCGCCGTGCGCGACACTTGCGCCCACGATGAGGGACTCGTCTGCACTCACGCGTTTCTTGGCCGTCCTGGGCGCGGGCGCCGCGGTCGCAGTCGTGATGTCGCTCCTCGGCCCGTGGCAGATGGCTGCGCTCGGCGGCTGGGACACGGCGGCCGCCCTGTACGTCGGGTCGGTGTGGCTCAGCGTCGGACGACTCGAGCCGACCGAGACCGAGTCCCACGCAACCCGCGAAGACACGAGTCGGGTCACGACGTCGTTGCTGTTGCTGAGCGCGAGCGTGGCGAGCCTCGTGGGCGTCGGGTTCGACCTCGTCAAAGCGAACCAGGCGGACGGCGCCGGTCGGCTTGCGTTGACGGTCATCGCGGTGCTCACCGTCGCGCTCTCCTGGAGCCTCGTGCAGACGGTCTTCGCTCTGCGCTACGCGCACGAGTACTACACGCCGCCGGTCGGCGGGATCGACTTCAAGACCGATGACGAACGACCCGACTATCAGGACTTCGCCTACGTCGCCTTCACCGTCGGCATGACCTTCCAGGTCTCCGACACCGATATCCAGGCCCGCAGGACCCGCCGGACCGTGATCCGTCACGCCCTGCTCGCCTACCTGTTCGGCGCGGTGATCCTTGCGGTCGTCGTCAACGTGATCGCGAGCCTGCTCGGCCGTTAGCTCTTGGTCGGCGGATTGCGGTTGCGCGACGTGCTCTCGTGCGCCTCGAGCCCGACTGCGTCGCGCAGTTCGGTGAGGTCCTGTTCGAGATTCCGGCCTTCGCCGCCGCTCTGCAGATAGGCCATGAGATCGGCGAGCCCGTCGGCGATCGCGTTCAGCTTGTGCTGCACCGCCTGATCACTGCGCGTCTGACTGTTCTGCAGCAGCGCCACCATCAAGAACGTGATGATCGTCGTCACGGTGTTGATGATCAGCTGCCACGTGTCGAGGTCGCGCAGCAGAAAATAGGACGGCGCCCATACGATGACGAGCAGCACACAGAACGTGAAGAGCGCGGCCCGGCTCGCGATCTGTGACGCCATGCCCGCGAACATGTCGAACGGACCGACCCGTTCCGATACCTCGCTCGGCATGAGCACGACGGGTTTGCGTTTGATCATGACCACCTTCTCCGGGGTACCCGACGGGGGAGTGAACGACGCGAGTATCGACGCGCGAACGCTAGGTGGCCCTATCCGGCGGGAACCGGGACCTCGTCGAGCCGCAACGATCCATCGACGCTCAGCCGGAACCGGCCCCGGGGCTTGCTCCGCGGAGGTCGTACGGCTGTGCCCGCGCCTCCCGGTGAGTACTCGCGCGCACGTCCCTCTCGTCGAGACGGATCATGCCGTTGTGACACATCTCGCATCGCGGATCACCGCGGCCGACTGCGCATCGGTGAAGGCGTGCTGCCGCCGCAGCTCGAAGGTAATCGATGCCGCCGAGACCTGCATCGCCAGGAGTGCCGACGCGGTTTCCACAGCCCGGTCGTACTCTGCCAACGGGCTCACTCGGTACTTGCTCGCCGTCACGGCCGCTCCGCTCATGTCGTCATTGTGAGCCGATCGGACCCCGAGGTGAAGCGCCGGCGCCCATACGTGCCTGAAGTCACCGGGCGGCGCGGTTACCTTCTCGCGTATGACGAGTGTGATTCGGCCAGATCCCATTTGGCCCGATTCGATTCGGGTCGTGCAATGGACCACGGGCAACGTCGGCGTGCGTTCGGTCCGGGCGATCCTGAGCCATCCCGCGCTCGAGCTCGCCGGTTGCTACGCGTGGTCCGACGAAAAGGCCGGTACCGACGTCGGCACGCTGGTCGGTGTCGACCCGATCGGCATCGTCGCGACGCGTGACGTCGACGCGCTGCTCGCGCTCCGACCCGATTGCGTCAGCTACAACCCGATGTGGCCCGACGTCGACGACATGTGCCGCATTCTCGACGCCGGGGTGAACATCGTGTCGACGGCGGCGTTCATCACTGGGCGCGCGCTCGGGGGCGCGGCCACCGAACGGCTCACCGGGGCGGCGCGCGCGGGTGGGGTGTCGTTGTTCGGTACCGGCGTGAACCCCGGCTTCCTCAACATGTTCGGGTTGGTGAGCGCCGGCATCTGCGATCGGATCGATCACATCCGAGTGCTCGAGTCGGTGGACGCGACCGGTTACGCATCAGCCGAGACGCAGTTGTCCGTGGGGTTTGCGCACGATCCCGACGATCCCACGACTGTGACGACAACACGGGACGCGTCCGCAGTCTTCGGCGACGCGGTCGCGCTGATGGGCGACGCGCTCGGCGTTGCGCTCGACGAGATCGGATTCCAGGCGGAGTACGCGCGTGCGACGGAGACGATGGATCTCGGCTTCATGACGATCCCGCAAGGATCGGTCGCGGGCATCAGCGGTACGTGGTTCGGCGCGGTCGAAGATCGCCATGTGATCGAATGCTGTTACCAGTGGAAGATGGGCTGGGCGATGGAGCCCGACTGGCCGTTGCGGCACGGGTACTTCGTCGAGATCGACGGGGAGCCCAAGGTGCGGAGCCGCTTCCAGATCCTTCCGCCCGACTCGTGGAACGAAGACGGCTACATGGGGCTCGGGATGATCATGACCGCGCTGCCTGCCGTGAACGCGATCCCCGCCGTGTGTGCAGCCGCGCCCGGCATCGTGACGTATCGGGACCTCCCCATGGTCACCGCGCGCGGCTTTGTGAGCTAACGGGCTTTCCACTCGGGGGCGCGCCCTTCGGCGAACGCGCGTCCACCTTCGGTGGCATCCTCGGTGGCCACCGCCACCCTGCGCATCGTTTCGCCGAACCGGATCGCTTCCAGCGTCGGCATGTGCTGGGCCCGCGTTGCGACCTCCTTGATCGCGCGCTGCGCGAGCGGCGCACCTTTGAGCAATCGCTCCGCGAGGGCATGGGCGGCATTCATGAGCTCGGCGGGTGCGACGACCGCACCGACGAGGCCGATCTCGCGGGCTCGCGCCGCGGAGATGCGCTCGCCGGTCAACAACAGTTCCATCGCGTCGTGCCATGTGAGGCGCTGCGGGAGCCGGATCGCGCCGACGATCGTGGGCACGCCGATGCGTACCTCCGGGAACCCGAACTCGGCGCGTTCACTCGCGATCACGAAGTCACACCACGAGACGAGGGTGAGGCCGTAACCGAGGCAGTAGCCGTTGACCGCCGCGATGACGGGTTTGAAAATCTCCCAACCGCTCTCGAAGGAGTTGATCGTCGGCTTCTCCCAGAAGGTCCCGCCGAACTCGCCGGCCGAGCCCGCGCCGTCCCGGAGATCGGCGCCCGCGCAGAACGCTGTGCCCGCGCCGGTCACGATCCCGACCCACGCGTCCTCGTCGTCACGGAAGCGGGAGAACGCGTCGTTGAGGTCGCGGCGCATCTCACCGTTGATCGCGTTGAGCGCGTCGGGTCGGTTGTAGGTGATCGTCGCCAGATGCCCACTGCGCTCGTACGTGACCGTGTCTCCCACACCGTCATTGGTAGCGGCTGCGCCCGGCCCGGGGCAATGTGGCGCCCGGCGCGGCTTCGGCCGTGCACCGACGGGGCACAATCATCGGTGTGCGACGCAAACGGGGGGAGTCCGGGATCGCGCACATCGTGCTCCTGGTCCTGCTGGTCGTGCTCGGGGTATTGGTGGCGTCGGCCCTGCTCGGCTCGAAGAGCAAGGTCGCGAGAAGCGGTCCCGCGCCCGACATCGACGTGGCCGCGGTGGCGAAGACGCTCGACGGGTCGGTCGCCGACATCGACGCGACGCTCGCCCAGAGCCGCGGCCGGGTTGCGGGAACCGGGATCGTGCTGTCGGCGTCGGGATCGATCCTCACCAACAACCACGTCATCGCGGGCGCCGACGACATCACCGCCCAGATCGGCGGCACCGGCCGGCGCTATCGGGCCAAGGTGATCGGGTACGACGTCAGCCAGGACCTCGCTGTGCTGCAACTCGATGGCGCGGGAGGTCTCACCCCGGCGCCCATCGGCGATCCCACGCTCGCGCGCGTAGGGGACAGCGTCGTCGCGATCGGGAATGCGGGCGGGCGCGGAGGGACGCCCGCGACCGCCGCGGGGACGATCACCGCTTTCGGACAGCGCGTCACCGCGACCGACAGCGCCGGATCCGACCGGGAGATTCTCACCGACACGATCGAGATCGCGGCGACGGTGGAACCGGGCGACTCCGGCGGACCGGTCGCGGACACCGACCATCGCGTCATCGGGCTGACGGCCGCCGCGACGGCGGGAAGCGACGAGACCGCTTCAACCGGGGTCAGCGGCTTCGCGATACCGATCGATCGGGCGCTGGTGATCGCGCGCCAGATCACGGCCGGTCGCAGTTCGGCGACGGTGCACATCGGTGACCGGGCCATCCTTGGCGTCCAGATCAAGACGGTGCAGTCGAGCCCCGCCGTCGCATCAGTCGACGGCGCGGTGGTCGGGCTGGTCCAGAACAACAGCCCGGCCGGGGCCGCGGGACTTCGGGCCGACGACGTCATCGTCTCCGTCGACGACTCCGACGTGTCGTCGCTCGCCGACCTCAACGCCCGGCTCGAGGCTCGTCACCCCGGCGACCGTGTGCAGTTGGGTTGGACCGACGCCGATGGACATTTGCGGACAGCTTCGGTCGTGCTCCTTTCGGGGCCACCGCTCTGACCGTAAGTTGAGTCGATGAACACTCCCGGCGCAGCGTACGAATCGTTCCTGGCCCTGCACCACGCGGACGCACCGCTCCTGCTCCCCAACGCATGGGACCCCGGTACGGCCAAGCTGTTCGCGTTCCTGGGTTTCTCCGCGGTCGCAACCACCAGTGCCGGGCACGCGGCGACGCTGGGCCGGCTCGACGGTCACGTCAAGCTCGACGAGCTCCTCGATCACGCAACCGCGCTCGCCGATGCGACCGAGGTTCCCCTCAACGTCGACTTCGAGAACGGTTTCGCCGACGATCCCGCGGCCGTGGCCACGAACGTCACCCGGGTTGTCGCGACCGGGGCGGGCGGGTGCTCGATCGAGGACTTCGGGCGGAGTTCCGGCACTCTCTACGAGCGCGAACACGCGGCCGCGCGGGTCGAGGCCGCGGCGGAGGCCGCGCACGGATCGGGACCGCGCATCGTGCTCACGGCGCGGGCCGAGAACTTCATCCGCGGGAATCCCGACGTTGCCGACACGATCGCGCGGTTGCAGGCGTACCAGGAGGCCGGCGCCGACGTTCTCTATGCGCCCGCGTTGCAGAGCCTCGACGACATCCGCACCGTGGTTCGCGCGGTCGACCTTCCGGTGAACGTGCTCGCGATCCCCGGCGTTGCGCCGGTAGCCGAGTTGGCCGCGGTCGGGGTGAAGCGGATCTCGGTGGGCGGCGGGTTCAACCGGGTCGCGCTCGGCGCGACGGTCGACGCCGCCCGGGAGTTCCTCGAACGGGGGACGTACGAGTTCTGGAAGGTTGCCGGTTCCGCGGCGGGCGTCGGCGACGCGTTCCGATGACCGGGGAGCGTTCCCTCTAGTCGTGAGCGATCACGGCTGCGGCACCCGCGCTCGTGAGCCCGGAAGCCGAGCCCCGGAACGGCGGACCGAACGTGAACACACCGCCGTCGCCAGCCACGAAGCGATAGCCATCCGCTTCGCCTTCCATGCCGAAGATCGGTGAGTTAAGCCGGATGTTGCCGGTCGAGCCCCGGAACTTGGCGTCTCCGAACGAGAAGACGCCACCGTCCGATGCGACGAGCCAGTACCCGCGGCCCGAAGGCGTCGCCGCCATCCCGACGATCGGGAGGTTCAGGTGCTGTCCTCCCATCGAGCCGTGGAAGTTGGCGTCGCCGAAGGAGAAGATCCCGCCATCGGACGCGACGAGCCAGTAGCCGTTCCCCGATGGCGTGCGGGCCATCCCGACAATCGGCCTGTTCAAGTGGATCGCGCCGGTGGATCCGTGGAACCTGGCGTCGCCGAAGGAGAAGATGCCACCGTCCGATGCGACGAGCCAGTAGCCGTTCCCCGACGGCGTCGCCGCCATCCCGACGATCGACTGGTTGAGATGCATACCGCCGGTCGACCCGTGGAACCGCGCCGTCCCGAAAGAAAAGATCCCGCCGTCGCGGGCCACGAGCCAATAGCCCGGCGTCGAGCGGCCGGCCATGCCCACGACCGGCAGCGTGAGCGGGACGCCGGTGAGCGACCCACAGCTCGGAGCGCTGCCGAACGGGTACACGTTGCCGTCGTTCCCGGCGACCCAGTAGCCGGTGTGCTCGGTCTGGGGCACACACGCCGTCGGGGCGTGGGGCGGGGCTCCGGCAGGACCGGCGTAGGCGCTGACGCCCGACAGCGTCGGGACCAACACGAGCCCGAGCGCCGCAGCCGGGGCGGCGAAGTGGGCAACCGGACCGACGGCGATCGTGGTGCGGACGGCGCCGGTTGCGGGGTTCAGTGCGTACAGCGTGCCCGACGCCCGGTCGATGGTCCACAGGCTTCCGCCGGCGATGATGGGCGAACCGGCCGCGCCGACCCCGGGGCCGACCCAACCCAACGACATCGTGCGGTGGGTCGCGTCGATGTTGACCTCTTGGATGTGGTTCACGCACGGTACGAAAAGGTGCGACCCGTCGAACGCGTCGCTACCAAACGCCTCGACGCCGTTGCACATGTGCAGCGACGCGAGCTGCGTCATGCTCGTGGTGTCGACGAGGAAGCCCGTTTGTTGCTTGCCGACCTGGAAGAGCATGTTGGCCGGGAGGATCGCCGGAGCGACGGACGATAGATCGTTATCGCCACCGGGGAACGTCTTGAACGCGCCGGTGCGATGCATTGCGCTCGAGCTGTCGAACTTCAGCACACTCTCGCCGAAGTTGCCGTTGTTGTCGGGGTCGGGGTTGCCGGTCGCGACGTAGACGTTGCCGTGCGTGTCGATGGTCGCGCCGCCGGTCGCCCAGATCGCGCCGAGCCCGACGGTCGGCGTCACGTTGAACGCGACCTTCCCGTGCCCGGCTTCGTCGAGCGACACCAACCAACCGTGATACGGGCCGCAGTCGCCGGAGTACCCGCCGTAGCCGATGTAGACGCGCCCATTCCCGAGTGCGAGTCCGGCTCGTTGCTGGATGTTCAACGAATTCTGCACGCCGCCGGGGTCGGCGTTGACCGACACCTTGGGCGCCCCCGTGAGGGTGTCGAGACCGATCAGCTGATGATGAATGTGCGTGAACGAGTCTTGGATCGTTGCCACCACGAAGATGGTGTGCGCGGCCTGATCGATGGCAGGCGTCGAAAGGATGCCGAGCGGGTCAATATTGCCGCAGCCCGACTGCGCGGCCACGTTGGTCATCGGCGCCCCGAGATGACGCGACCACAACACCGCTCCATCGTGCGCGTCGAGCGCGTACAACGAGTTGTTCTCGGTCGCGGTGTACACGCGGCCGTCCGCGACGAGCGGCTGCGCGTAGACCGCACCGTCGAGATGGCGGCTCCACGCGCGCGTCGCCGGCAGCAGCGAGTGTTCGGAGGTGTCGTTGCCGGTCCGCGCCGCGTTGCCGTTGTAAACGGGCCAAGACGCCCCCGCGTAGGCGGGGACGGCGGCTGCTGAAAGGACGAGCGCGAGCGCGGCAAAGCACAGTGCGGTACGGCGAAGGAGCATGAGAACAGTCTTTCGCAGACGCGATCGCCCGAAACCTCGGCCGTTCTACCCGCGACCGACCGATCTCGAAACAAGCAAGTTCGGGCTTCTGCGCGCGCACCTGTATCTGCGCGTCCCCGGCACGGACGCGACGGCGAGACCGTCGGTTCCTTCAGGCTGTGACCTGGTGAAACACGCACCATCCGGAGTTGAGGGGTGCGGACGTACTAACACTGATGCCCATGTCCGAGCGGAGCGGAACTTTTTTTCGTCGCTGTGCAGCTGTTGCTGCGACTCTCACGGTTGCCGGCGCGCTGGCCGGATGTGACCCGACGTCGATCCGGTTGTTGAGCGAACGATCGGTAAACTCGACGTCTGCGCCCATCAGCGCGCCCGCGCTGCGGTTCGTCGACGCGATCAATCACTTCCGGCGCGCGCACGGTCTGGCGCCGCTGACCGCGTACGACAACCTCGACGACAAGGCGGTGTTGTGGTCGGCGTACATGGCCGAGGGCAACTGCGGGCGCGGCGCCGGGGGCGAGCCCGAGATCTGTCACTCCAACCTCGTCGCAGGCATCGAGATGCGCTGGTCGGCGCTCGAAGAGAACGTGGGCGCCAGCGCACCGAGCGGCGATCTCGGCGCGCTGCAGCTCGGCTTCGAGCGGTCGCCGGCGCATCGGGCGAACATGCTCGATCCCCGCGTCACCGGAGTCGGGATCGGGGTCGCTTACTGGGGCAACATGATCTACGTGGCCGAGGAGTTCCTGGCCGGGTAGTTCCGGGACCGGCGGTCAGGAGCTCACGCGCCCGGTGCGAGCGCGCGAGCGAGGGCGGCGGCCTCGACGTCGAGCCGGCTGACGAGGCCGGGCACGATGCGACGTTCGGCGGTGCCCCCGACGAGGGGGACCTTCACGAAGAGCTCGCCCGCGATGCGGCGCTGCGTGCGCGAGCCGTCGGTTCCTGTTGCGACGAGAGCGACGTCGGCCGAACCGTAGAGCCGGTCGGCTTCGGCTTCGGCCGAGAAGGTGAGACGGCCCCGACCGGTCGCCTCGTCGAGTCGGAGCTCCTGCAGCCACGCGAGGTCGCGCCCGGCGAGGATGCGCTTCGCGATTGGGTCGAGATGACCGATGAACGCGTAGCGCAGGCGAAGTCGTCGTTCGGTTCCGATAGCGGTGTGCTCGACCACCTCCGGGCGACTCAGGTCGGGCAGATCGAGCGCGAGGTGGAATGCCGGGTCGCACAGGATCTCCGCGACGGCTACGGGCGGACCCGGAAAGTCGTGTTCGGCGCGGAAGTTCACGGTCGGAGTCTGGTGTGGAGGGCGAGCTTGCGCCACCGGCCGAGCTTCGGCGGCGTTAGCGTTGGCCGTGTGACCGCACCCGTCGTCGTGCTCGATCCCTGCTTCCCCGCGGGAGATGCGGCCGCGCTCGTCGATCTCTGCGAGCGCTTCGGCCGCTACCGGATGTACGCCGAGCTCGAGCCGCTGGACACCGAGATCGGGCGCGGGCTCGCGCCCCGCCACGATGCCCTCATGAACTTCCTCGGCGCGGGCGGCCTGGCCCGGACCGACGAGGCCCCGATGACGCTCGCGGCCCGCACCAGCTATTTCCGGGAGGAGTACGCGTACGGGCGTACGGAGCGCGTCTCGGGTATCGGTACCTTCCTCTACCACGAGCCCTTCCTCGAGGCGGCGCGTTCGATCCACGGGCGCGATGTGGTCGAGCCGGCGATCGCCTACGCGAATCTGATGGTTCCCGGCCAAGAGCTCGCGGTGCACACCGACGTTCCCGAGTACCGAGGCGCCAACCGCAAAGTCGTGCCGCAGTGGTTGCTGGTGGTGATGCACCACTCCGGGCTGTTCGACGAGTACCGGATGCCCATCGCGACGGCGATCGCATGGTTCCACGATTGCGACGGCGGTGAGCTCGCGTACTGGCCCGACGGTGTGACCGGTGACGTACGCCGCCATCGCGTTCGCTACGACACCGCGCTCGTCCTCGACACCGACTCGGTGTTCCACGGCGTCGACCGGATCGCCGACGTCGCGGCTACTGACATGCCGCGCCTGCGCCCGGGAACCACGCTGGAAGCGATCGGTGACCACACGTGGTCGGTACGTGCGGCCAACGGCGAAGAGTCCGCGCGCTACCGATGGGACGAGTTGCGGTTCTCGGTGTCGTGGAAGGCGTACTGCTTCCGCGACGCGCACGAGCGCGACACATGGCGAGAGCACCGCGACGATCTCACGCTCGACGCGATTCTCGACCGCCTCGTCGACGATCTGCGCGCCCGCGGTCGCGTGGCCGACACCGTGAAGCGCGACCGCGCGTTGGGCGAGGTGCTCATCGACGAGTACGTCGCGTTCCCGGTATCCACAAGGTCGTCCACAGGTTGATCCCCCTTACGATCCACAGGCAGTTCGTCGTACGCTCGTCGCATGAGCTTTGTGGTGCACTTCGAAGACGAATCGACAACGATCGTCGATGACGCCGACTCCTACGAGCAGGAGGGTCCGTTGACGACCTTTTTCGACCGCAACGGTGGTGGTCGTCTCGCATCCTCGTTCGCAGTGCGGGTCGCGTCGTTCCGGACGAGCAAGATCGTCGAGGTCCGGCGCGAGGATCAGTCGATGAGGTCGTCGGCGTCGACCACGACGTCCCAGCGCTGCGCGCAGTCGCCGCAGAGATAGACGACGCTGTCGCCGGGCTCGAACACGTCATTCGGTCCGATCAGCTGCGCAAGATGCGCGGTGCCGCCGCACTCCATACAGTTGATGTGCTCGGAGATCGGCATCTCCAGACGGTAGCAACCCGAGGTGTCAGCGGGGGTCGGTGAGCAGGGAGTAGGTCTCGGGGCGGCGGGTCGAGATCAGTGGGAACAGCTCGAGCCAGTCGCGGGACTGGTCGAGATCGAGATCGGCCACCAGCACCGAAGGCTCCGAGCGCGAGGCTTGCACCAGCACCCGCCCATACGGATCGCTCACGAACGACGACCCGTAAAAGGTGAGCGGCGCTTCGGTGCCGGTCCGGTTGACCGCAACCATGAACGTGCCGTTCATGACACCCTGCGCTGTGATCACCTGCTCCCACAACGGCTCGGTGTCGAAGTCGGGATGGTCCGGCTCCGATCCGATCGCGGTGGGGTAGACGAGCACCTCGGCCCCGCCGAGCGCGAAGGCGCGCGACGTCTCCGGAAACCACTGGTCCCAACACGTCGGGAACCCGAACGCACCGGTCTCGATCGGTGTGACCGGCCAGCCGGAATCACCGGGCCGGAACCACGTGTCTTCGTAGTAGCCCGCGGTGATCGGGAGGTGAGTCTTGCGCCGGCGGGCGACGATGCGGCCGTCGGGCGCGACGACAAACGCAGTGTTGTAGCCGAGGCCCCCGTCGCCTGCATCCTCGTAGCACGACGCGTGCACGAATGCGTCCGTCTCGCGCGCGCACGCAGCGATCAGGTCGTACGTGGGACCGCCGGGAAGCGGCTCCGGTTCGGTCTGCGGGGTGACGTCGTCGCGGGGCTCGATCGCGAAATAGCGCGACCGGGTCAGCTCGGGCAGGCACACGACCCGAGCCCCGAGGCTCGCGGCGACCCGCACGCCTTCGGCGATCGCGGCGTCGTGTTCAACCGGGTCAGGATCCCAAGCAAGCTGCACGAGCCCGACCCGCAACGGCGCGCGCGTCGGCGGATGGACACGCGCCGGCGACGGCAACACGTCGAAGGCGGTACGCACGATCACGCCGGCACCTGCTGCGTGATGCAGTGCACACCGCCGCCGCCGTACGCGAGCACAACCCCCGGGAGCGGGACCACGACCCGACCGGGATACTGCGCGCCGATCAGCGCGCCCGCCTCGTCGTCGAACGGGTTCCCGCTTACCGGGACCGCAACGAAGCCGTTCCCGGCGTAGACGTTGACGTACGGCACCGGATACTCCTGGCCTTGGAATTCGGCGTAGGGGAGCACGGGCACCTCGATCACGTCGATGCCCGCCGCCCGCAGCCGAGCCGCGTTGTCGGCGGCGATCGCCGAGTTCGGGTTCGTGGGATCGTCACAGCCTTGGAGCAGCACCGCTCCGTCGGGCGTGAACGCCACGACGTTGTCGACATGCCCGTCGGTACCGTCGTCTTCGGCGATTGCATCGGCGAGCCACACGACGCGGTCGACCCCGAGGAACGCGCCGAGTATGTCCTCGATCGTCGACCGATCCAGATCGGGATTTCGATTCGGGTTGAGCAAGCATCGTTCGGTCGTCACGAGCGTGCCGCGTCCATCGATCGCGATCGAGCCACCTTCCAACACCATCGGTGCCTCGTACACCGGTAGACCGAGGTGACGGGCCAGCGCGATGCCGACCACCTCGTCGGCGGCGTGGGGCTGCTTGTCGCCCCACGCGTTGAACCGGAAGTGCACCGCGAGTCGGTCGCCGTCGGGAGCGCGCACGACGAGAGGGCCGTCGTCGCGAAACCACGAGTCGTCGATCGGGAGGGCGACGATCTGGACGCCGCCCGCCCCACCCAGTTGCGCTCGTGCCGCGCCAACGTCGTCCGGATGCACCACCAACGTCACCGGCTCGAAGCGGGCGATCGACTGCACGACCGCCGCGTACGCGGCCCGGGCCGGTTCCAGTTGATCCGGCGTGAAGATGCACGCCTCGCCCGACGGCGGCCACGCCATGACCGTGCGCTCGTGCGGATCGGTCTCGGCGGGCATGCGACATCCCTCGGGAAGTCCGACCGCTCGCGCGGCATCGGCCGGGGGATGCGACACGACGGCAAGCTAGCGTGCATTCATGCCGCTTACCGCTGATCTCGAGCAGTTGGCCGCGCGGGTTTCGAACTGGGGTCGGTGGGGCGCCGAGGATCAGCGCGGCACGCTCAACCTCATCGGTCCCGGCGCGGCGTTGCGAGGCATCGCCGCGGCCCGGACCGGCCGCACCTTCTCGCTTGCGGTTCCCTTCGATGCCACCGGTCCGCAGTGGGACAACGTGCACATGCCCGAGCGCACGAACCCGTCCCTGCGGACGCACACCGTCAACGTCGCCTTCACCGGCGACGCACGCGACTTCACAACGAGCGATGATTCGTTCACGATGGGGTCACAGGCGGTGACGCACTGGGACGCGATCGCCCACGTGGGCTACGCGGGAAAGCTGTACAACGACACCCCGAACGACGTCGTGCAGGCCGACAGCGGCGCCGCCCGCCTCGGCATCGAGAACTTCGGCGCTGTCGTGACGCGGGGCATCCTGATCGACGTGGCCCGCGGCCACGGCGTCGACCACTTCGACGACGCATACGCGATCACCGATGACGATCTCGAGACGGCGGTCGTGAAGACCGGCATAACCGTGGAGTCCGGCGACGCCCTCCTCGTGCGCACGGGCCAGATGCACTTTCTGCGCGCAGGCGACAAGCAGCGTTACTCGATGCCGTCACCGGGACTCTCGACCCAGTCGATCGGGTGGCTGCGCGACCACGACATCGCTGCGGTCGCGACCGACACGATGACCTTCGAGTGCTACCCCTGCGAAGATCCCGCGGTCTTCATGCCGGTGCACATGATCCAGCTCCGCGACATGGGCCTGGCCCAGGGTCAGAACTGGCACCTCGACGACCTCGCGGCGGACTGCGCAGCCGACGGACACTACGACTTTCTCCTCGTCGCACCACCGCTTCCCCTCACAGGCGCGGTCGGTGCTCCCGTCATACCGGTCGCGATCAAATAACACCCACCCCCAAACCGAGTCAGGCGCCGTCGGGCGCGCGCTCCTCGTCGAACGGCGGATTCGGCTGCAGCTCGATGATCGGCATCCACATGTGCGGGGGAGCGGTGACGACGGTCACGACGGCGCGGGCGACGTCTTCGGGTTGCATCGTGTTGAAGTGACGCTGGATCCCGAACCGTTGCCAGCGAGGCATCAGCTCCTCGAAGATCGCGAGGTCCCAGTCGTCGGCGAAACCGGTGAGTGTCGGTCCGACCCTGACGACCGACGACCGCACACCAACCCCTTCGGACTCGAGCGCGAGGGTCTGGGCGAACGCCTCCAGCCCGGCCTTGGTCGAGAGGTAGGTCGCGAGGTGGGGACGTTTCTGCTGGGTCGCGTCGGAGGAGATGAACACGACGTCGCCGCCTCGTCCGCCGGCGCGTAAACGTGACACCACCCGCCGCGTCAGCAGGATCGGGCCGAGCAGGTTGGTCTCGACGATGCGACGGTGGTCGTCGTCTTCCATCTCGTGGATCGAACCCGGCAATGCGGTGCCGGCGTTGTTGACGAGCACGTCGATCGTTGCCGCGTTCGCGTCGATGTGCGCGCAGAACGCGTCGATCGACGCGGAATCGGTGACGTCGAGCGCGTGGACGAGGGGAGTACCCCCCACCTCGGCGACGAGCTTCGCGGTCTCGTCGAGTTGCGCGACGCGGCGCGCGCCGAGGCCCACGGTCCAACCGAGCCCGCCGAGACCAACCGCGATCGCGCGACCGATGCCCGCCGAAGCCCCGGTGACGACCGCAACGCGCTCCGCGTCATCAGGCGCCAAGGAATTCACCGCCGTTGACGTCGAGCGTCTGGCCGGTCACGACCTTCGACCATGGCGACACGAAGAACACGACGCTGTTGGCGATGTCGTCCTGAGGTGGGATGAGCCGGAGGGGGATCCGGCCCTCGATCTCCGCTCGGACGTCGTCGCGGGAGATGCCGCGGGACTCTGATTCCCAGCCGATGAACGTCTCGACGTTCGGCCCGCCGATCCATCCCGGCGCGACGCAGTTCACCCGCACCCCGGTCGGCCCGAGCTCCACGGCCATCGTCTTGGCGGCGGTCTGCACGGCGGCTTTCGACGACGAATAGCCGCCCTCGAGCGCCCGGATGTTGCGCATGCTCATCGAGATGATGAACACCACCGACGCGTCACCGGTTTCGGCCGCCGCGTTCTTGAGGTGAGGGATGCACGCCTGGGTCAGGCCGAGCGCGCCCCACACGTTGACCTCGAAGATCTTGCGCCACTTCGTGAGATCGACGCCTTCGAACGTCTCGAACGTGTCCATGCGGAACGCGTTATTGACGAGCCCGTCGAGGCGGCCGTAGGTCGCGATGGTGCCGTCGACCAGGGATTTCACCGCCTCGGCGTCGACGAGGTTGGTTGGCAAAGCGAGTGCCTTGCCCCCGGAGTCCTCGATCTCCTTCTGGACCTGGGTGAGGTACTCGGCGTTGCGGGCCGCGAGCACCACGGTCGCGCCCTCCCGGGCCAGCGCCCGCGCGTTCGCCTGACCCAAACCCGGACCCACACCCGAGACGATGACGACCTTGTCCTGCAGCAGCATCCGCCCATCAGAGACGCCGGACCCGGGCCGGCGCAACCCGAGGAAGCCGTTCGTCACACTCAGCCGCCGCCCTCAAGAATCCCCGCCGCCGATGCCGATGAGTTCTCGGGTGGGCCGGAGCGGCCCATGATGGTTACCGGAGTGCAGGCGGTCGGCTCGAAGGGCGTGACCGCGATTCAGGGTGCAGTCGTCGACACGAGCGACGCGACGCGTTCGGGTCCCGACCGCGAGGCCGAGGCCAAGCGTGCCGGATGGGGCGCGGCCCGCGCTGGGATTCGCCAACCGGTCGTGTTCCCACGCCAAGGCGTGCCCGTGGACCAGCGTCCGGTGGCGATGCGCCACAAGCAGGAGGCGATCCGTTACCGGACCGACGGTGGCAACCACGACGAAGCGGCCTGATGGCGAAACCGCGAGAAGGCTAGAAGCTCGCCTTCGCGCACCGGGCGCGCACGAGCGGTTCGAAGTGCTCGAGCGGCAACGTGTCGTAGTCGGGATCGAAAGCGACCTGGTCCCATTCGTCGGCGAACTGCGCCGCGATGTCGAACCACGGCTCGCCTTCGTACTTTGCGCGGGCGTCGGGATTGCCGCCGAAGTGCTGGTAGTAGTGCCGGCCCTGAAAGTCCTGGTGGACGCGGATCATGTTGTACACGTCGGCGCTCACGTAGGGCTTGATGATGGCGGCCGCGATCTCGGGGTGGTTCGGCACGCTGACCGCCTTGCCGATGTCGTGCAGCAGCGACGCGAACACGACCTCGTCGTTCGCACCGGCACGCTCGGCGCGCGTCGCAGTCTGCAACGAGTGCGTGAGCTGGTCGACCGCGAAGCCGTCGGTGATTGCCGCCAGCGACCGCAACAGCGCGAGCACGCTCTCGGCGACCCGATCCTGGTGCTCGGAGGTCTCCTTACCGATGACCGCCCACTGCTCGGCGGTCGATTCGTCCATGCGGGTGAAGGTCTGCGCCATGTTCACAGCGTAGAACTTCTCCGGGCTCAGGGCTGGCCGAGGAGCAGCGCAGCACCTTCGAGGAGGAAGTCGAGCGCGGCGCCCTTCGAGTCGCCGGCCGCGTTCAGCTCCTCGTAGGTGATCGCCGCGCCGAACGGGTACATCCCGAACGCGCCCGTACGCCGCGACGCCTCGAACGGGCCGACGTAGAGGTATGGCTGCGCGATGGCCTCGTCGCCGGGCGACGCGCCGTAGTTCGCACGCGTGCCCGCCTGCTCGTCGCCAAGGGAGCAGGCGAGATCGAAATGCTCGGGCCAGAGCGTGACCGGGATCGGGTCGTGCGCGGCGTAGGTCTCCCGAAGCTCGTTGAGGACCGAGTCGCCGAGGGCGATCCAAGCGGCCAGGGCCCGGGCGGAATCGGCATCGAGCCCGATCGCCAAGTCAGGCGAGCACGGGGTCGTCGGGGTGTACATGCCGGTCGGCTCGCCCAGGGCGACCCCGATGAACTGGGCCGCGACTCCGAGCGTCGTGATCCCGACCCGCGTCACCGTTCCCGGCCGCTCGTGGACCAGCTCGATCCCGTCGACCCGGACCCGCTCGCCCTCGCCGAACGAAGGCGTCCCGAATCCGTTCGCGGTGGGGACCAGACCGATGTGCCCGTCGGCGCGGTAGCGGGCGGGCGCGAGGACGTGCTCGGCGAGTGCGTGCAACCCGTCGCGGGCCGCGACGAAAGAATCGGGAAGCGGATCGAGCATGGCGGCGACCTTAGAGCAACCCGCTCAGGATCTCGGCAAGCTCCCGCGGCTTGTCTCCCTGGACGCTGTGACCGGCCCCGTCGACCACGACGATGCGAGCCGCAGGATTTCTCCGCAGCACTTCGGCGATGTCGGCGTCGTCGACGACGGGCGATGTGCTCCCCCGAACCACCACGAAGGGCACCGTCACGCGCTCGACCGCGTCCCAAAGGTTGTCGAGGCCGGGCAGCACCTGACCGTCGGCGCCCTCGCCGGATCCCCGCCGGGGGAGGTCGTAACGCCAGCGCCAACGACCGTCGTCGGCCTCGACCGCGTTGTGGAGGATCCCACGCCGCAGCGACGACTCGGAGCGCGTCGGGTTGAACTGCACCGTGCGATTCAGGATCTCATCGAAGCTCTCGAAGTACTCCGGACCGTCGATGAACTGAGCGATCGCGGACGACTTCTCGCGGTTCACGCCCGGGGTCACATCGACGAGTACGAGCCGGCGCACCACGTCGGGCGCGCGGTCGGCGAGGGCCAGCACCGACAGCCCCCCGAGCGACATCCCGACGACAACCCGCGCGTTCGGCGCGAGCGCGCGCACCGCTTCTTCCAGCGAGACCGCGTTGTGCGCGGGCCAGTACGCGTGGTCGTCGCGGTGGGCGGAGTGCCCGTGGCCGGGAAGGTCGATCGCGACGAGGGGCCGGCCCAGCGCGAGAGCAACTGTGTCCCAGGTGTGCGCGTTCTGAGCACCGCCGTGCACGAGCGCGAGCTCCGGGTCGGCGTCACCCCACTTCAACGCGCTGATCACGCCACCACTCGTCGCCACCTCGACGCGGCGCACGACCGGCGGTCCGCCCCAGGGAATCCCGAACTCCTCGGCGTTCTCGTGGAAGAGAGCAAACTCGTCGTACGACGGGGCGGTGGGCATGGAGATAGTCGACCCCAGCGGGCCCGGTCGGTGCAACCGGGACGGGCATTCCTACACTTGCACCGATGCGCGGGCCCCACCTGACGTCCGTGGCGTTGCGTCGCCTGACGCTGGCCAACGTGATACTGCTCGCGGCGCTGATCGTGAGCGGCGCAGTGGTGCGACTCACGAACTCGGGTCTCGGTTGCGCCGACTGGCCGGCATGCAGCTCGACCAAGCTCGTCGACGTCTCGACCCACCACGCGGCCATCGAGCAACTCAACCGCATCTTCTCCGGCGCGATCGGGGTGCCGATCGGTTTCGCGCTCCTCGGCGCGTACCTCCTGCGACCGAAGCGCAGCGATCTCGTCCGGCTCGCGTGGGTGCTGTTCGGCCTCTTTTGGGCCGAAGCGGTGCTCGGTGGGATCTCGGTGAAGGTGAAGCTGGCGTGGGTGAGCGTGACCGGTCATTTCCTGCTCGCGATCGGGCTCATCGGGGTCGCACTCGTGATGAACCACCGGGCCCGCAACCCCGACGGACCGCGCCTGCTCGCGGTCCCGAACAACACCGCAAATCTCGCCCGGGTCGTCTACGCACTGACGATCTGGGTCGTCATCGTCGGCACACTCGTCACTGCCGCCGGGCCGCACGGCGGCGACGCGCAGGCGCGCCGGCTCGGCTTCCCGCTCGGCGATGTCGCGCGCGTGCACGGGATCTCCGTCGACGTGCTCGTCACGCTCACGCTGGTGCTCGTCGTGATCCTCGCACGCGCTCACGCGCCCCGGCGCGTGCTCAACGTCGCGTCGCTCACGGTCGCGGTGATGGCGGCGCAAGGAGTGCTGGGCTACGTGCAGTACTTCGACCGGATTCCCGCGGTGCTCGTCGGGTTCCACGTCTTCGGCGCGGTGTGCGTGTTCACGTGCGTCCAGCAGTTGTTGCTCGAGCTGCGCGTCTGCGACGACGGACCCCACCTCGAGCCGCTCGACCTCGCGCCGGCTCCGATCGTCGCCGTCGCCCGCTCGCTGTAGTTACGCCGAGCGGAACGCGTTGGCGCGTGGGTGGGATGCCCGCAGCAACCTCGCGTTCATGTCGCGCGCGTACTCACGCGTGCTTACTGCGCTTGTGAGGTGCACCTGATCGAGCCGGGGGAGCACGAAGGCGCGGGTCTCGGGGGCGAGCTGATCCCAGAGCTCCTGGCGGACATCCTCCCGGTGGTGGCAGAGCGTCACGACCACTCGAGCGCGTCCCGGCGCGCGATGCGTTCGAGGACGTGGACGCCCCGGACCGCGTCGACGCGGGCCTGGTCGCCGGCGTCCTTGAAACGGGCCGTCGCCTCCCGCAGCTTCTGCCGTTCCGAGATCGAGAGGTGTTCGTTGACGGCATCGGCGAAGGTGACGGGCAGCAGGCTGTACGCCAGCGCGGCCCGGTTGATCCCAGAATCTCGGACGTCCCGCCCCCTGGTCACCAGTGAGTTGTCGGCCACCGGACGGAGAGGATGTACCGCGTGTGACATTTCGTGCTCCGGCCAATCGCCGCATATGACAGGCTCGGCTGGTGCGAGTCCATCTGATCGACGGAACCTACGAGCTCTTCCGCCAGTACCTCGCGCCGCGTCCCGGCCATCTCGACGACGACGGGATCGAGGTCGGCGCCACCCGCGCGGTCGTGTCCTCCATGCTCACCATGCTCGAGGAGGGGGCGACGCACCTCGGCGTCGCGACCGACCATGTGATCGAATCGTTCCGTAACGACCTCTGGGAGACGTACAAGGACGGGTCCGGCATCGATCCGCTGCTCAAGGGCCAGTTCACCCTGCTCGAAGACGCCCTCGTCGCCCTCGGGGTCGCGGTGTGGCCGATGGTCGAGTTCGAGGCCGACGACGCGCTCGGTGCCGCCGCAGTGGTCGGTGCGAACGATCCCAGGGTCGAGCAGGTGATCATCTGTACGCCCGACAAGGACATGGGCCAGTGTGTCGGCGGGAAGGTCTTTCAGCTCGACCGGCGCAAGGACGTGCTCCTCGACTCCGACGGCGTCCGGGCCAAGTACGGCGTGTCGCCCGAGTCGATCCCCGATTGGCTCGCGCTGGTCGGGGACACCGCCGATGGCTTCCCCGGGCTCCCCGGCTTCGGCGCCAAGACCGCCGCCGCGCTCTTGACGCGCTTCGACCACATCGAAGACATTCCCGACGACTGGCACTCGTGGGACGTACCGGGAGTACGCGGCGCGGAGCGGCTCGCGGCAACCCTCACGGCCGGACGCGCGGTCGCCGCCCGATTCAAGGTGCTGGCGACGTTGCGCATCGACGCTCCCGTCGGAGTCGTCGACGACTGGGAATGGAAGGGCCCGCGCCCCGACCTCGGCGACTGGTCCGCGCGGTTCGGATCGCCGAGACTCCTCGAGCGCGCCGCCAAGCTCGCGACCAAAAGAGGAGTGTCGTAGCCATGGCCGATGCAGTGCTCGTCGACCGTTCTCGCGCCGGGATCGCGGTAGTGACGCTCAATCGTCCCGACCGCCTGAACGCGATGAACTACGACCTCGTTCGGGGCCTGTACGACGCGTTCGACGACCTGGAGAACGACCGATCGTGTCGTGTCATCGTGTTGACCGGCGCGGGGCGCGGGTTCTGCGCCGGGCTCGACCTCACCGAAGGGGCCAGTCCCCCGGCCGCCGCGGGTCTCGGTCGGGCCCAGGCCGGGATGACCGTGCAGAAGATGATTGCCGGTCTGGTGCCGCGGATGCGCTCGGCCCCGCAACCGATCATCGCCGCAGTGAACGGCGCCGCCTCGGGTGGGGGACTGGCGCTCTCGCTGGCGAGCGACGTCCGGATCGCCGCCCAATCGGCCCGCTTCAACGTCGCCTTCATCCGCGTCGGTCTGTCGGGCTGCGACGTCGGCGTGTCGTGGATGTTGCCGCGCTTGATCGGCGCGTCACGCGCGTTCGAGCTGCTGTTGACCGGCCGGCTGATCGACGCCGCCGAAGCCGACCGCATCGGACTCGTGACGCGCGTCGTCCCCGACGCCGACGTGGTCGACGCCGCGCTCGAGACCGCGGCCCTCATTGTCGGCAACAGCCCGTTCGGTGTCCGTATGACCAAAGAGGTCATGTGGAGCCAGCTCGAGATCGGCAGCCTGCAGGCCGGCATCGATCTCGAGAACCGCACCCAGGTGCTGTCGAGCTTCACCGGCGACCTGACCGAAGCGATGGCCGCGTTCGCGGAGAAGCGGCCCGCGCAATTCACCGACGGCTAGTACGGAGAGGGAGTTCGGGGTGCTCGAAGGACGGGTGGCGTTGGTGACCGGCGGCGGCCGCGGGATCGGCAAGGCGATCGCGCTCGGGCTCGCCGCGGACGGCGCGGACATTGCCGTGAACTACCGGCGCAGTGAGGAAGCGGCGCTCGACACCGTCGCCGAGATCAAGAAACTCGGCCGGCGGGCGCGGGCGTACGCGGCCTCGGTCGACGACTTCGCGCAGTGCGAGACGATGGTCAACGCCGCCGTCGCCGACTTCGGCCACGTCGACATTCTCGTCAACAATGCGGGCAATGCGTCACGGGGCGAGACGGTGGCCGATACGGATCCGGCCGAGCTCGACCGCGTGATCCGGACGCACGCCGTTGGCGCGTGGTCGTGCAGCAAGCTCGTGTTGCCCTCGATGCGCACGCAGGCCCGTGGGGACATCGTGATGATCTCCAGCGCGGCGACGTTGCACATGGCCGCGAACTCGGCGCCGTACAACATGGCGAAAGCCGCGCTCGAAGCACTGTCGGCAACCTTGGCCAAGGAGGAGCGGCGCAACGGCGTCCATGTCAACGTCGTCGCGCCGGGTCTGGTCGACACCGAGATGGGTCGCCGGCTGGTCAAAGGCGCGCTGGGTGTGGACGACATCCACTCGATGGACGCGCGCAGCGCCTTCGGTCACGTCTGTTCCCCCGAAGAGGTCGCCGACGTGGTGCGTTTCGTCGTGTCGGAACAAGCCTCGTACATCACCGGCCAACGCATCGGTGTCGACGGCGGCGCGTTCCAGTAGCGCAAGGTTGATGCTGCTGCGCGGCCGCGTATTCTTCCGACCCGTCGATGGCAAATGGTCGGTTCACTCGTCGTGTGCGAGGGTTTTCGGCTATACTCGAACACATGTTCGCTACGGTTGAGAGTCTCGCGGCGAAGCGTCGGGCCGTAGACGCGCTCGAAGCCGAATGGCTCGTCCAAGTCGCCGAGTACGACCGATCCCACGACTGGACCCTCGACGGATCACTGAGCGCCGCCGCCTCGATCCGGGCCGCGTGCCGGATGGACCACGGTGTCGCGAACCACTACGTCGACCCCGCCCGCAAACTCGCCAAGCTTCCTCTGGTCTGCGCCGCGTACCTCGACGGCGACATCTCCCAACGTCACGTCCAAGTACTCGCCAACGCGTACACGGACAAACGCGCCGCCGCGCTCGCCGACGTCGAAACCCAGCTGGTCGACGTCGCCCGCGAATACACACCCAAAGAGCTCGCCGCCGTCGTGCGCGCCCTCACCGACGCCATCGACGGTGACGACGGCGCCACGACCGACGAGAACGACTTCGACGCCCGCGCGCTCTACCTGTCAGAATCGTTGCACGGCCGTTACGACCTGCGCGGCACCTTCGCCACACTCACCGGACAAGTCCTCGCCGCCGCGATCGACGCCGAGAGGTGACGCGACCTCCAACCCGGCGATCCCCGTTGCACTGCTGCCCGCCGTGTCGACGCGCTCACGAACATCTGCCGCCGGGCACTCGATCACGGTGAGCTCGGCGAAAGTCACGGCGTCCGCCCCCACCTGAGCGCGATCGTGATGCTCGACGACCTCGACCAAGTCACGCCCGCCGAAACCATCAAGGTTCGGGCCGAGCTGCATCACCCGGCCAGCCTCTCGGTCACCATGATCGAGCTGCTCGCGTGTGACTGCACGATCAGCCGGATCATCATGGCCGGCAAGTCCGAAGTCCTCGACCTCGGACGCTCCACGCCGACCGTCTCCAACGCACTGTGGAACGCCCTGGTCGCCCGCGACCGGCACTGCCAACACTCCGCCTGCACCCGCCCCCCAAGCGACTGTCAAGCCCACCACATCTGGTGGTGGACACGCGTCGGCCCACCGACCTCGAAACCTTCAACTCCTCTGCTGGAACCACCACCGCCAAACCCACACCCAACAAGCCCGAACCCGCGCCCGAACCCGGGGCGGATCGTGCCGAAGTCCCGGATCGCACCGATAGACGCGGCGACGTACTCACAGGGTGCAAGGCTTGCGAGATGAAGATCCTTGCGAATGTTGCCGAGCTCTGGGTTTTCTCGCGCGCAGGCGACGGTTTGCGATACCTGGTACTCGAGGCCTCACAGGAGAAGGCGGATGCATTCTTCGGCGGGCACCGCTTCTGGCAGATTCCGGGCACGTCGATGAACGACGACGAACCAGCGGTCGACATGCTTAAACGCGGGCTAGCTGAATTCGGGCTGGAGGCTGGCGCGCTATGGGCTGTCGAACATGTTTCAACGATCTTCAACCGCCGGTTCGACGCGATCCAAGTCATCCCGGCGTTCGCAGCCGAAGTGTCGGGCTTTCCCGAACCGAAGCCGATCATGTCGGAAGGTTCGTCGTTGGCTTCGTCGATCCGGATCGAATACGGCGGGTACGAGTGGGCAGATGCACAACGGGTCGAACAGCTCCTGACCTTCCGCGCTCTGCTCGAGAGCTTTGCGCAGCTTCGGCGGTACATCACCGAGTGCCCGAATCCGAGAGGCGAGTTCCGGCTCGGGTAGCCGGACCCATTACCCATGGCTCAGGAGTCTTCGACTCCTCCGCTGGAACCCCACCGCCAAACCCACACCCACAATGCAAAGGCTCGAGCCCGCCGCAGATAGTCCGCGCCCGTCAATAGTGTGAGGTACGAGATTCTGCGGAGCCGACGAGGAGGGTCGAGATGACTGCGCAAGTGATCGCCCTGTGCCTCGACGCGAACGATCCGCTCCTCCTCGCGCGCTTCTGGGCCGAAGCGCTGCGCTGGGACGTCGACGAGGAGATCGACGACGAGATCGCTCTCGTGCCGACGGATGGCACCCAGTTCCGGATCATCTTCGAATCGGTTCCGGACAAGAAGACGAGCCAGAACCGAAACCATCTCGATCTCACGACCACGTCCATCGATGACCAGAACGAAACGGTCGCACGTTTGATCGAGCTCGGCGCCCGTCACATCGACATCGGTCAGGACCCGGCCGAATCTCATGTCGTGCTCGCCGACCCCGAGGGCAACGAGCTCTGCATCATCGAGCCGACGAACAACTTTCTCGCCGGTCGCGGGCGCCTCGGCGCGATCAACTGCGACGGTTCGAAGGAGACCGGCCACTTCTGGAGCGCCGCGCTCGGATGGCCGTTGGTGTGGGATCAGGACGAAGAGACCGCGATCCGCGCGCCGGACGGCGCCGGTCCGATGATCACGTGGAGCGGTACGCCGCTCATAGCGAAGGCGGGGAAGAACCGCATGCACCTCGACATCGCTCCGTCGAACGGTAGTGATCAGCTCACGGAGGTGGACCAACTGATTTCGCTGGGCGCGACTCGAATCGACATCGGCCAGGGCGACGTCAGCTGGGTGGTCATGGCCGATCCCGACGGCAACGAGTTCTGCGTGTTGACGCCCCGGTAGACGCTGCTATTGGCCAATGTGAAGTCCGCCTGCACCGAGACCATCCCCGCCGAGAATGCGGTCGCGTCGAAGCGTCAAGTCCCTGCGTTCAGGACGAGGAACTGCTGCTCGAGCAGGAATCCTTCCGGTGTCCGGCAAGAGCGCAACGCGGTGAAGGCGTTGTCCTTGAACTCCGCCACGCGACCCTCGTCGAGATGTTCGAGGAACGCGCGTTGGCCGTGCGACCAGGCCCATCGCCACCATGACTCTTCGTCGGGAAACGTGACCGATACCGAGTCCGCGATGGGAGGTCCCATCGTGAATCCGGCGGCAGAGAAGACTCGGGCCGCTTGGTCGCCCGATGGCGCGTTCGCGCCGCCCGGATGCGCGGTCGACGTCAATCCGTAGCGTTCGCACAGCTCACCGAAGAAGGCCCAGTTCGGCCCGCCGCCGAGCGGCACGCTCGTGACGAAGCGTCCGCCGTCGCGAAGCACCCGGTGGATCTCCGGCAACGCTCGCTCTGGGCGGAGGAATCCGAGACCGAACGCACTGATCACCACGTCGAACGATGCGGGCGCCAACTCGAGTGCCTCACCGTCCATGACCTCGACCGTGACGTTGCGAAGCCCGGCCGCGGCCGCCGCCAGGCGCGCGCCGTCGACCATTGCGGGAACGATGTCGATGCCGACGACACGACCTTTGTCGCCGACCACGGAGGCGGCTGGAATCAGCGTGGCCCCTTTCCCGCACGCGACGTCGAGGACGTGTTGCCCGCGCAAGAGTGCGGCGTGGGCGACGATGCGTTCGCCCATCGAGCGGAAGTACGGCACCTCGGTCTCATAGGTCGGCGCCGCGCGGGCCCACAGTGCCACCACTTCTTCGTCCATGGTTCCGATCGTACGCAGAGCGCCTGCCCTCCAGCCCGGACCTTGCCGGGACCGGACCTTGGCCCGCCCAACCGTGGCTACGATCGAGGGGTGCTCGCGGTCTTCGCGCTGATCTTCATCGTCATCCCGCTCGTCGAGATCTACGTCGCGGTGCAGGTTGCGCACGTGATCGGTGAGCTCGACACCATCGGGCTGCTGCTGCTCATCTCGATCGGCGGTGCGTGGCTCACCAAGTACGCGGGCTTCGGCGTGATCTCGCGTATTCGCCAGCAACTCAGTGCCGGTCACATGCCGACGAACGAGCTCATCGACGGCGCCCTCGTGCTCTCGGCGGGCGTGCTCCTCGTCGTCCCCGGTTTCGTGACCGGCGCGCTCGGGCTGGTCCTCTTGTTCCCGCCGACACGGGTCGTCGCCCGGGGCGCGCTCAAGCGGCGCTTCCAGGGCCGGGTGAGTTACCTCGGCGGACCGGCGGGCAGCAACCGCCATGTCGGCGGGCCCGACGACATCATCGACGTCTGATCCCGTCGTCGCGTAGCTCAGCCGAGGGGACGGAGCAGCTCCGGCACCACCGGGCAGTCGACTCGTGCGGTCGCGTCGGCGGGGCGT
This sequence comes from Acidimicrobiia bacterium, assembly GCA_038239145.1. Taxonomy (GTDB): domain Bacteria; phylum Actinomycetota; class Acidimicrobiia; order IMCC26256; family PALSA-610; genus PALSA-610. The sequence goes on along the minus strand of JBBSFB010000003.1, from coordinate 38,574 downwards.
TCAAGCCCGCGGGGGCCGGCGACGCGATCGAACCGTTGCATCGATATCTCTTCGAAATCGGACTCTGCCGGCAGCGACGACACGACCATCTCGTAGACGCGCGCGGGCAAGACCCGCCCGACTCCGCCGACCAACCACACCTCTCGCGCGCCCACGCCGATGATGTTGAGGACCTCGGTGGCACCGGCCGGGACGAGCGCTCGATCGGGACCGATCGCCGTGGCCGAGACCAGGAGTCGCGCCGTGGTCTCGAGCGCCGGATCCCAGGCGTCAACGACCCTCACCGCGTGATCGCTACGCCGGCGCCGCAACGACGCGAACGGATCGTCGCCGTCGACCCGCACAGCCATCGTCACGAGATCGAAGCGATCGAGCAGCGCGTCGTCGATGGTCCCGGTGTAGCCGACGACGGTGACGACCTCGCCCTCGTCGAGGAGAGGCAGGCTCGCACCGAGACGATCACCGGTGCGGTCGGACTCGAGCTCGCGGACCGCAAGGTGCGCGGCCGCGGCCGGGTCGGCGGCGGCGAGGATCCGGCAGCACACCCACCAGAGCGCGCCGTGAGCACGATGGTGGGCCAGGACCCGCCGGCAAGCGACCACGAGCGACGCGGGTTCGTCGGCGAACCCGGCGAGCGCATCGGCGGCTGCCGCCGCGAGCCGGTCGTCGTCGACGTTGCGCCGGGTGACCGAACGCAACCGCTCCGCCGGCGTGACTTCGCCCCACATGATGCGCGGATCCTACGGCGACGGGTAGGTCGTGGCGTCGCGCAGGGCGGTGGTGGCGTCGTCGAGCGCACCGAGCGCGGCCGCGCCCCGCACGAGCGCCTCGACGTCGCCCCCCAGCCGCAGCCGGCCCCGGGCGAGCGCGATCTGGGCGTTCTCCCGACCCACGGCGATCGCGACGGCGGTCTCGTAGTCGGTTGTGAGCCGCACGTCGGGAGGCTCGACCGTGCTGCCTTCGGCGACTGACGCGCCATCCGAGTCGACCCGGAACTGGTATCGCACGTCGCCCCGGCCGGGCACGCCCGAGACGAGCTGCTCAATCACGATCGGCGTGAGGGCCGACACGCTGGTCGCGGCGCGGACCGCCGCGTCGAGGTCGCACAGCCACATCTCCGACAGGAACTCGGGCACGGCGGCAGCGTACGACCACGGGCCGCGCGTTCCGTTCCCGCCACCCGGAGGCGACTACCGTCCGAGCATGACCTCGACCGGGCCGAAGGAGGCGACGTTCCCCGCGGCGCTGGTGCCGTTCGCGAGCCGGGTCGAGCGCCGGATCGACGATCTTCTCGCGTCCGAGCTCGCGCGGTGGAGTGCGGTCGATGCTCGCCTCGCGGAACCGATCGAAGCGTTGCGCGGCTTCGTCGCCACGGGCGGGAAGCGATTGCGCCCCGCGTTCTGTTACTGCGCGTTCGTCGGTGCCGACGGCGATGACGGTGACGGGCGGGTCGTCGACGCTGCGGCCGCGCTCGAGCTCGTGCACACGTTCGCGCTCGCGCACGACGACGTGATGGACGGTTCCGAGATGCGGCGCGGAGACGACTCCGTGCACGCCCGCTTCGCCCAACGCCACGTGCGCGCCGGTTGGCGCGGCGAGCCTCGGCGGTTCGGCGAAGGCATGGCGATCCTCGTCGGCGATTTCGCGTTCACCTACGCCGACGTGCTGATGCGGGGCATGCCCGACGCTGCCTACGTCGTGTTCGACGAACTGCGCGTCGAGCTCTGTGTCGGCCAGTCCCTCGACCTCGCGGGTACCGCGGCCGCGAGCACCGAGGCCGATCTGGCGAACCGGATCGCGGTCTATAAATCGGGCAAGTACACGGTGGAACGGCCCTTGCATCTCGGTGCTGCGCTCGCCGACGGTCTGGGTCGTCTCGGTCCAGCGCTCTCCGCAGTCGGCCTGCCGCTCGGCCATGCGTTCCAGCTCCGCGACGACGTGCTCGGCGCGTTCGGCGACGCCGAGCTGACCGGCAAGCCGGTGGGGGACGACCTGCGAGAGGGCAAGCCGACACCGCTCGTGGCGCTGGCCTTCGAACGCGCCGGCGCCGACGATCGCGAATTGCTCGGCCATCTCGGTGACCCCGCGCTGTCGGCGTCAGACATCGAGTCGCTCCAGGCCGTCTTCGTGCGGACCGGCGCGTTGGAGCAGATCGAATCGGATATCGCCCGGCTGGTCGCCGTTGCGCGCGATGCGCTCGCGAACGCCCCTCTGGCCGAGTCGGCCCGCGGCTGGCTCGACGAACTGGCTGCGTACGTCGCCTGGCGGGACCGTTGACCGACCGATAGCGACCACTCCCACCGCCGCTCGTAGACTCCGAACGCCATGCCCGCCGCTGCCTTTGATCCGGCCGTCGACCCGGCCATCTCGGTTGTCGGTCTCGCCAAGCACTACGGCTCCACCCGGGCCGTCGACGGCCTGTCGTTCGACGTCGCCCGGGGTGAGGTGTTCGGCTTGCTCGGACCCAACGGCGCGGGCAAGACCACGACGGTCGAGACGTTGGAGGGCTACCGCACCCCCGACCTCGGCACCGTGCGGGTCCTCGGGCTCGACCCGGTCCGGGACGCGCCCGCGCTGCGGCCCCGAATCGGGGTGATGCTCCAAGAGGGCGGCCTCTACCCGGGCCTGAAGCCGCTCGAGCTCCTGAACCTCTTCGCCGCGTATTACGACGACGCGGAGTCACCGGAAGCGCTGCTCGACATCGTCGGGCTGCGCGATACCGCTCGCAACTCGGTGCGCCGGCTGTCGGGCGGTCAACAGCAACGGCTGTCGCTTGCGTGCGCGCTCATCGGCAAGCCGGAGGTCGTCTTCCTCGACGAGCCCACGGCCGGCATGGATCCGCACGCCCGCGCCACCACGTGGCAGCTCGTGCGCGACCTGCGCGACCGCGGCGTCACGGTGTTGCTCACGACCCACGCGATGGACGAGGCCGAGCACCTCTGCGATCGCGTCGCGATCGTGAACGGCGGCAAGCTCGCCGCGCTCGGATCGCCTGCGGAGCTGACCCAGCACGCGGTCGCCGACGAAATCTGGTTCGCGTCGGCCCCGGGCCTCGACGTCGTCGTCATCGCCCGCGCGCTCGGGCTCGGCGACCACGAAGTCGTGGAAGACCACGCGGGCGAGTACGTGGTGCGCGCGGCGGGCACGCCGGCGCGCATTGCCGACCTCGCGTGTCATCTCCGCGATATGAACGTGACCCTCGCCGCGTTGCAGGCCGGGCGCCGGTCACTGGAAGAGGTCTTCCTGCAGATCACCGCCGAAGAGGCTCGCTGACGTGAAACGCAGAGCCCTCTTCGCCCAAGCGCGTGCCGAAACGATGCTGCAGCTACGCCGGGGCGAGAACCTGATCGTCACGCTCGCGATCCCGCTCGGAATTCTCGTGTTCTTCGCCAAGGTCGACGCGGTCTCGACCGATTTCGCGCATCCGGTCGACTTCTTGGTTCCCGGCGTGCTGTCGCTCGCGGTCATGGCCGCGGCGATGGTGTCACTCGGTATCGCGACCGGCTTCGAGCGCCGCTACGGCGTGCTGAAGCGGCTCGGTTCCACGCCGCTTTCACGCGGTGGCCTCCTCGTCGCGAAGACCGCGACGGTGCTCGCGCTGGAGATCCTGCAGATCGTGCTCGTCGTCGTCGTGGGCGTCGCCATCGGCTGGCATGTGCCCGCCGGGATCATCCCCGCGGTGGGATTGCTGCTCCTGGGCACGATCGCGTTCGCGGGGATCGGGATGCTGATGGCCGGGACGCTGCGGGCGGAAGCGAACCTCGCCGCCGCCAACGGCCTCTTCCTCGTTCTGCTGTTCCTCGGCGGAATGGCGTACCCGCTCGCCAAGCTCCCCACCGTCATGCAGGACTTCGCCAAGGCACTACCCGCGGCCGCGCTGTCGGAGACGGTGAGGGCCGTGCTCGCGTCGCAGTCGTTCCCGGCGGGCGAGTTCGCGGTTCTGATCGCCTGGGCCGTCGGAGCGCCACTGCTCGCGGCGCGCTACTTCCGCTGGGAGGAGTAATTCAGGCGCGCAGCAGCGCGTCGAGAGCCGTCTCCAGGTCGTGGGTGCTCGTCGGCCCGAACACACGTCGGCGCACGACGCCGCCGGCGTCGATGAACACGGTGTCGGGCATCGAGTGCACGTCGTAGCGCTTCGCGACAGGATTGTCGGAGGAATCCTCGACCAGCGCGGGAAAGGTCACCCCCAAGCGCTGCACGAAGGCCCGGGTGTCGTCGGGAAAGTCCTCGTAGTTCACACCGATCACCGCAATGCGGTTGCCGTTGTCGTGCTGGGCCCGATCCAGCGCAGGCATTTCCTCCTCGCAGGGATGACACCACGACGCGAAGAAGGTGAGTACCACGATGCGTCCGCGGAACGACGACAGCGTCACCGGTTTGCCGTCGATACCCGTCAACGTGAAGTCGGGCGCAACGCTGCCGACCTTGGCCTTCGTTGGGGTGACGAGGGGGCCGTTGGTGCTCACGTCTGCGGACGATGAGAGATGGCCGTGGAGAATCAGCGCGAGGACGCCGGTCGGAAGGGCGAGTGACACCACGACGAGCGCGACGAGCGCACCGCGCGAGAGGTGGCGGGGGCTCGGCCCGTCAGTGGACGAGGGCGTCGACGGCAACGGCGACGAACACCAGCATCAGGTAGACGTTCGACCAGCCGAAGAAGCGAATCGCCCGCTGCGGCGTGGGGTCGCGCACCAACGCGAAGGCGCGCGTGACGAAGATTGCGCCGAGCACGAGCACCGAGATCGCGTACACGCGGCCGACGTCGTTGGTGAGCGTCATCGCGAACGTGAGCGCAACGGTGATGACCGCGTACGCCGCGATCCGTCGGGTCGTGAGCTCGATGCCGTACACGACCGGGAACATCGGGAAGCCGCCGGCGGCGTAGTCGTCGCGGTACTTCATCGCCAGGGCCCAGAAGTGAGCGGGCGTCCAGAAGAACACAATGGCGAAGAGCAGCCAGGCGGGCGCGCTCAGGTCGTTGCGCACCGCGGCCCAGCCGACGAGTGCGGGAACCGCGCCCGCCGCGCCGCCGATGACGATGTTCTGCACCGTTCGGGGCTTCAACCAGAGCGTGTACACGAAGACGTAGAAAAGCGTGGCCGAAAGTGTCAGCGCCGCGGCCAGGAGGTTGGCGACGGTCGCCAGGAGCACGAACGCGAGGACGTTCAACACGATGCCGAAGGCGAGGGCGCGGCTCGCGACGATCTCACCCTGAGGGAGCGGCCGACCGTGCGTCCGCTTCATCAACTGGTCGCGATCGCGCTCGATCCAACAGTTGATGGTGTTCGCGCCACCGGCGGCGAGCGCGCCGCCGATCACGACCGCGACGATCAGGCCGATCGCGGGCACACCTTGTTGGGCGAGGAACATCGGCGGGACCGCGGTGACGAGCAACAGCTCGATCACGCGAGGTTTCGTCAGCCGGACGTACGCGCCGACCGTCGAAAGCAGCGGCCGGGGCGGCGCGTCGAGCGGGAGCGTGGACGGAAGCATCAGCAGGAACGAATCTACCGGGCCGGCCGGCGGGTCAACCAACCACGATCTTGCCGACCATGCCCGCAGCCGCGTGACCGTCGTACGAGCACTTGAAGTCGTAGGTGCCGACTTTCAGCGTGACCGTTCCTGTTGCTTCCTTGTGAGACGGCGTGACCGTGATCTCGAACTTGGGCGAGCCGATCGTGAACGTGTGCTCCTGGCTTCCCTTCTCGTGCAGCGTGACGGTGAGCGGGCCCGGGGACGCGTTGATCGTCTTCACGTCGAAGTTGAACGGATCGGAGGCATTGACGTCGATCTTGCCGCCGGTCACGGTCTTGGTGTTGCTCGCACTCGCTCCCTTGCTGCTGCCACCACAGGCCGCCACCACCAGGCCGAATGCCAGTACGACGGCGAGCGCCATCGACCGCGTCGAGTTGGAAAGCATCCCCGCGAACTTAGCTGCGAACGCAGTCCCGACCCGGCATCGAGCCCGCCGGGCCCGCCCGCCGAGCGGTCCCACAGATAGCCTGCGCGCAATGGCCGCCGGCAGCGATGAGAAGCACTCGATCCGAATGGTCGCCGACCGCCTGCTCGTCGTCGAGTCGAAAGAGGCGGGCGAGCGTAAGTCGCGGGCCGGGATCCTGATCCCGGCGACCGCCGACGTGTCCCGGCGCCTGGTCTGGGCAGAGGTCGCGGCCGTGGGCCCGACGGTCCGCACGGTCGAGTCCGGCGACACGGTCCTGTTCTCGCCCGACAGCGGCTTCGAGGTGGAGATACAGGGCGAGGAGTACCTCATCCTGCGCGAACGCGACGTCCACGCAGTGGCGTCACCCCGCACTGAGGGTGGGACGGGGCTCTACCTGTGATCGACCCGGCTACCGCGCTGCGGATCGACGGCCGGGCCGTCCTGATCACCGGAGGCACCCGCGGCATCGGGCGAGCGATCGCCGAAGCGTGCGCCGCCGCCGGTGCAAACGTCTGCGTCGTCGCCCGCAAGGCGGCCGAGCTCGAGGAGACCTCGACGGCGTTGTCGGCGCTCGGGGCCGAGGTGGTGACGGTTGCGGGATCGGTCACTGATCCCGACCTCTCCGATCTCGCGCTGAGCACAATGCTCGACCGCTTCGGCCGCTGCGACGTGATCGTCAACAACGCCGCGATCAACCCGGTCTTCGGCCCGCTCATGGACGCCGATCTCGCGGCTGTCGCGAAGGTGTTCGACGCCAATATCACCGCGCCGTTGCGCTTCGCGCGAGCGGGCTGGCATCGGTACATGCACGAGCACGGAGGGGTCGTGCTCAACGTCGTCTCCGTGGGCGGATTCCGGGTCGGACCGTCCATCGGCGCGTACAACGTGTCCAAGGCTGCGTTGATCCACCTGACCCGCCAGCTCGCGCAGGAGCTCGCGCCGGGCGTGCGGGTCAACGCGATCGCACCCGCCCTCGTCAAGACCGACATGGCCCGCGCTCTGTGGGAACCGAACGAAGAGGGCATGGCCCGCAGCCATGCGCTCGGCCGGCTGGGCCTGCCCGACGACATCGCGTCGGGCGCGCTCTTCTTGATCTCCGACGCGTCGTCGTGGATGACCGGCGAGGTCCTCGTCGTCGACGGCGGCGCCGGCGTCAAATAACCGTGCCGAAAGTCCCACCAACAGTAGAGCGAAAAACCCACCAACAGTAGAGCGAAAAACCCACCAACAGTAGAGCGAGAAATCAACGCATAGCGCTGAAAAGGCGCACCACTGTTGGTGGGTGGTTGTTGGAGGGTGGTTGTTGGTGGCTTCGGGAGTCAGTCTTCGTCGTCCATGGGGTCGACGTAGCGGATACCCGTGCGGTGGCGCTGGGCGAGCTCGGCGTAGGCCTCCGGGTTCGTCTCCACCCAGATCTCGGCGCCGGTCCCTTTCACCGGGCGCTTCAGCGTCGCCGGCGAACCCGAGTACAACATCCCGGGGGGAACGTGGGTCCCCGCGGCCACGACCGAGCCCGCGGCAACCAGTGCGTGGGCGCCGACGGTTACGCCGTCGAGCACCACACTGCCGTTCGCGATGAGGCACCCGGCCTCGAGTATCGCGCCGTGCACCACACAGTTGTGCCCGACGGTGGCGCCGGCGCCGATGTCGGTCGTCAGGCCCGGAGGACCGTGGATGACGGCGTTGTCCTGCACGTTCGCGCCCCGGCGCACGATGACCGGCGCGTAGTCGGCCCGGATCACCGCTCCGTACCAGACCGACGCGCCCTCTTCCACGATCACGTCACCCACGAGGGTGGCGGTCGGGGCGACGAATGCCCCCGGGTGCACCTGAGGGCTCAAACCCTCGAAAGAGAAGTTCGGCATCTGTGCTCCCTAGAGGAACGCACGCGCGACCGAGAGCGCGGTCCGGGCTGCGGCACCTTCCATCACGAGGTTGGTATCGGCAACTCGGCGCCTGTGCACGAATGCACGGCAGTAATCGCCCGCTGTGCCCGATATGCGAGCACGCGCGTCCGGAGGGCCGCTGGTCCACTGCGCGCCCGACGGGAGGGTCAGCTCGACCCGGAGCGGCGCATCCGGCGGCTCCTGACCGGCGACCGAGTAGGCGTAGGGGAGCGCCCGGGTCGCCAGCCAGGCCACGTGGGCCAAGCGGTCGGTATCGACCGCCGCCACGCCGAGCGCGGTCCGCACGTCGAGGCCGTGGGCCCACGTCTCCATCAGGCGGGCGGTGGCGAACGAGGGCGTCCGCATCCCCAGACCCCAGGGCACGCGCGTGTCGGGAGCCAGGCCTCGCAGCATCGTGCGCTCAGCGACCGAGGTCGACGCCCACCATCTGCCGACGAGCGGACCCGCCATGCTCCGCCCCTTCAGTACGCCCCGGAAGGTCACGTCGGATCCGGACGCGGCCCGTTGCACGAGGTCGTTGATTGCATACGGTCCGCCGCGCGCGGTGTCGATCGCCATCTCGTCGGTGTCGGCGAGGTGGGCGATCGTGTCGCGCACGTCCCAACCCCACGAGGGAGTGGGAGTGAACCAGTCGTCCGCGTCGAGCACCTCGACAACGGCTTGAAGTTCGGCCTGTTCCGCTTCGAGATCGCCGACGAGCGCGGCGATATCGGTCACGGACGGCGTACTCGCGTCCGGCCGAGTGACACCTGCACTGCGGCCGGGTGGGGCATGGGCGGCGGGCCCGAGGTCATGCGGATGTCCATGTACTTGGAGACCTCCTCGTAGACCGCGTCACCGAGCATCTTGCGCAGTTCGGGCTCCATCGACTTGTAGACAGGTTCGCCACCGGTGAACGCCTCGGGCGCCTCGGTGCACCACCACGCGAATTCCTCGCCGCCCTCGCCCCAGCCGTCGCGGCCGAACTCGGTGAGTACCGACGTGACCGACTCGTCTTCCTCGTCTCGGTCGACTGCGCGCAAGGGGAGCTGCCAACACACCGTGGGCTTGGTGTCGCTGAAGTGCTTACCGGTGTTCATCGCGTGCAGGTGCAGCGCGCAGCCAGGGCCGGCTTCGAAGCCCGGGCGGTTGAGGAACACGCAGGCTTCCTCGTGCAGACGGGTCTTCCACTCGTCCTTACCCGCGCTCTGCCAGACACCCTTTTTGAGGCCGATCTCCTTGAACTGCCACTCGTCGTCACCGAGCTTCTTCGCGAGCCTCTCGACCTTGTCCTTGACCTTTTTCTCCGACTCGTACGCACCGTAGGAGCAACAGCCTTGGATCAACTCGGGCGCGGGCTCGGTGAGCACGCCCTGACATCCCTGGCCGAAGATGCAGTGCCACGAGGACGCGAGGAAGGTCACGTCGACCTGCCATTGCCGGCGTTCCTTGCCCGGAATCGGGATCGTGATCCATTCGCGCGTCGCTCCGACCATGACCCGAAACGGTAGTCGGTAGCATCCCGCGTATCGCGCACTCAGACCCCGCACACGAGCAGTTGATCGACGACCTACGCGTCGCCGTCGGCGCGAACGGCACGAGTGCCGAGCCACTCGAGCTCGCGCTGTACGCACGCGACGCCGGGGTCGCGGTCGGTCGCGCCGAAGCGGTGTGCTTCCCGCGTTCGGGTCGGGAGGTCGCGGCCGCGGTGCGGGTAGCGGTCCGCCACGGCCGTTCGTTCGTCGCCCGGGGCAGCGGGACCGGGCTCGCGGGCGGAGCCACGCCGGTCGACGATCCTGTCGTCATCGTCACTACGCACATGAACCGTGTGCTCGAGGTCGACACCGAGGCGCGCGTCGCGTGGGTGGAGCCCGGGGTGCTGAACCTCGACCTCACGCGCGCGGTGAGCCATCTCGGTCTTCACTACTCACCCGACCCGTCGTCGCAGCAGGCGTGCACGATCGGCGGCAACGTCGGCACCAATGCCGGGGGTCCGCATTGCCTGGCCGACGGTGTCACCTCTGCGCACGTTCTGACCGTCGACGTCGTGCTGGCCGACGGCACCGAGACCCGTCTGGGCGGGCTCGAACCCGACGCGCCGGGATACGACCTCCGCGGCTGCTTCGTCGGGTCGGAAGGGACGATGGGGATCGCGACCAGGATCGCGGTGCGCTTGATGCCCGACGCGCCCCGCGTCGCCACCGTGCTCTGCGCGTTCGATTCCGTCGACGCTGCCGCGGCGACGGTCAGCGGCGTGATTGCGGCCGGCGTGCTCCCCGCCGCGCTCGAGATGATGGACGCGCGCATCACCCAGGCGGTCGAGGACTTCGTCGGCGCGGGCTACCCGCGTGACGCGCAAGCGGTGCTGCTCGCCGAGGTCGACGGCATGGACGGGGGCGTCGACGAACACGTCGACGCGATCGCGGCCGTCGCTCGGGCGAACGGGGCGACGCTCGTGCGGGTCGCGGCCGACGAGAACGAACGCGCACTCCTCTGGAAGGGGCGGAAGTCGGCGTTCGGCGCGATCGCCCGTATCGCGCCCGACTACTACCTCCACGATGCGGTCGTGCCCCGGACGAAGCTCGTCGAGGTACTGCGCCGCGTGTACGAGATCGCCGACGCGCACGGCCTGATCGTCATGAACGTGTTCCACGCCGGCGACGGAAACCTGCACCCGCTGCTCGTGTTCGACCGCCGTGATCCCGGTATCTGGGATCGTGTCTACGCGGCCGGCACCGAGATCCTGGAGGCGTGCCTCGACGCCGGCGGAGTGCTCACCGGTGAGCACGGCGTCGGCATGGAGAAGCGCGATCTCATGCCTCGTATGTTCACGCCCGACGATCTTGACGCCCAAGCGCGGCTGCGCGATGCGTTCGACCCCGACGGCGTCGCCAACCCGCAGAAGGTCCTGCCGCGCGGGAGCCGCTGCGGCGAGATGCAACGCGCCCCGGCCGGGACGTGGATATGACGCGCGCGATCACCCCGGTTGGGGCGCGCACGCAATGGGGTGTCGGCGGCCCACCCCCCGTCGGCGCGCTCGAGGTGCGCGCCGCGGCCGGCGTGATCACGTACGAGCCCGCCGATATGACCGTCACCGTCGGCGCGGGAACGAGCTACGCGACCGTCGACGAGCTCCTCGCCGAACACGGACAGCAGTGCGCGCTCGATCCTCGCGACCGCGCCGCGACCGTCGGCGGCATCCTCGCGTGTGGGCTCTCGGGGATACGACGGCTCCGCAACGGTCCGGTGCGCGACCACGTCCTCGAAGTCCGTTTCGAGACGGGCGACGGCCGCATGGTGAAGGGCGGTGGACCGACGGTCAAGAACGTCACCGGGTACGACCTGCCCCGGCTGTTCGTCGGCTCGCTGGGCACGATTGGAGTGCTGCACCGGGCAACGCTGCGGTGCCGGCCGCGCTTGCCCGTTGCGCAGTGGTTCACCGGTGCGGACACGAGCGATTGTTACCGGCCCACCGCGCGACTCTGGAGGGATGACGTCGAGTCCGTACTCTTCGAGGGCGTCGCCGCGGACGTACGAGAGCAGGGACGCGGGCTGACGCCGGTCGACGCCCCTCCCGCTCTCCCCGACGGCGCGCACCGCGGCCGGATCTCGGTGGTTCCGGGCCGGGTGCGCGCGTGCGCGCGTGCCCTCGGCCCGGACGTCCGGTGGTGCGCAGAGCTCGGCGTGGGGACGATCCACATCGCGACCGACGATGCACAGACGCTGGCCGCAGCCCGGACGGTTGCCCACGCGCACGACGGATGGATGTTGCGGGAGGCCGGCGGCCTGCCCGATGACGACGGCTACGGACGCGCACTGCCCAACCTCGCGTTGATGTGCCGGATCAAGGACGCGTTCGATCCCGACGGGCGACTCAACCCCGGACGTATGCCCCTCGCCGCCGAGGCGTCCATATGAGCGGACCGCTTGGGCTCGATGCCGACACGCTCAACGCGTGCGTGTCGTGCGGTCTCTGCCTTCCGCACTGCCCGACGTACCGGGTGACGGGCAGGGAGATCGCGTCGCCGCGCGGCCGGATCGCGGCGATGCGCGCGGTCGAAGCGGAGACCGCGCCCATCGACGACGCCTTCATCGCGGCGATGGAAGAGTGCGTGTCGTGTCGGGGCTGCGAAGCGGCGTGCCCGTCGGGCGTCCGCTTCGGAGTATTGATGGAGAACACCCGCGGCGCGCTGCCGCCCCCGCGCTCACGGGTCCGTCGAGTTGCGGAGTGGCTCGGTTACTCGGTGGTCCTGCCCCGCCATTGGCTGCTGCTCGCGTGCACGTGGATCGCGTGGGTTGCACAGCGCCTGCACCTCGTCCCGGCACGGTTCGGGCTCCCGCGGCTCTCGACCCGCTCACTCGCCCGGGCGATTCCGGTGCCCGTCGGAGGAGCGCCCGGGGCGTGGCTGTTCACGGGGTGCGTGATGGACGCCTGGCTGCGCGACACCCATCGGGCCGCGGCCCGGGTCATGCGGGCAACCGGGGCCGACATCGCCCGACCGACCGCGAACGGCGCGTGTTGCGGGGCGTTGCATCTGCACGCGGGGCGCGCCGACGAAGCGCGCTCGCTGGCCCGGCGCGTCATCGCCTCGATGCCGGGCGATGCCCCCGTCGTCGTCGACAGCGCCGGCTGCGGCGCGGTGATGAAGGAGTACGGGGAGTGGCTCGGCACGCCCGAGGCGCACGCCTTCAGTGCGCGGGTCGCCGACTTCTCCGAATGGCTCGCGCAGCAGCCGGCACCGACGCTGCGCCCGACGGGCGGGCGGGTGGTGATCCAGGACCCGTGCCATCTCCGGCACGTGCAGAACACCCATCCCGCGGTGCGGACCGTGCTCGCGCCCGCGTACGGGATCGTCGAGACGGCCGACGACGGGCTGTGTTGCGGAGCCGGGGGCGCGTACTTCGCGCTGCAGCCCGAGCTCTCGCGAGCCATCCTCGAACGAAAGGTCGCGGCCCTGCGCACGGCCGCCGGCTCCGCCGATCCGATCGTGGCCTCGGCCAACCCCGGATGCATCGTGCAATTGCGATCGGCGGGCATCGACGCGCGCCATCCGGCCGACCTGATCGCGGGGGCACTCGATGAATGACCGCTTCGAGCAGATCCTGGAACGCCTCGTTGCGATCGAGGAAGAGCTGCGCGACCTCGCCTACGAACGCCTGCGCGTCGTGGCCCGCGCACCCGACGACGACGCGGGGATTGCGGCCGCGGCCGAGGAGAAGCGGCTCCTGCAGGCGCGCCGCGCGATCGCGAAGGCGATCCGCGCCCTCGAACCTTCCGCCCTCGCGGACGACGACTGACCAACGACGGCTGATCGACGGCCGGTTAGGACTGGTTGAGTCGGTCGATCATCTCGCGCAGGCGGGAGTACGAACGGCGGTCGAACCGGAAGCGGAGCCGGGCGAGGTCGGAAACGTCGTCGTCGCTGATCTCCGACTTGCTCGCGGTCGTGGACTCGATGCTCCCGCTCACGACGATGTCGGCGAAGTCGGTGTTCAGCGCGGCGAGCGCGGCCGCGTCCGGCAGGCGCTGCATGCGCAGGACGAGACTGCCTTCGACGAACCGGAGCGAGTGGTAGTTGCGGTAGAAGTCGGTGATCTCCGCGAGCGCGACCGCGGGATCGTCGGTGATCTTGACCAGCTTCACGTCTTCGGGAGAGATGTAGCCGCGTGCGTGCAGCTCGCGCTCGACGAACTGCACCCAGCTCAACCAGAAGGTCCCGCCGGGCACGTCGAGCAACACGATCGGTGCGGGCGGTGCCTTGCCCGTCTGCACCAGCGTGAGCAGCTCGAAGCCCTCGTCGAGCGTGCCGAAGCCGCCGGGCAGCAGCACGAAGGCGTGGGCCTCCTTGACGAAGGTCACCTTGCGAGTGAAGAAGTAGCGGAAGTTGACGAGCTTGGGATCGTCGGCGAGGAACTGGGTCGTTGCCGCTTCGAACGGCAGCCGGATGCTCACCCCGAACGAGTTCGCTGCGCCCGCTCCCTCGATACCCGCTTCCATGATCCCGGGCCCGGCGCCGGTGATCACCATCCAGTCGGCGTCGGCCAGCTGGCGTGCGAGCGCGGCCGTCTGCTCGTAGAGCGGGTCGTCGCGCCGGGTGCGGGCGGAACCGAATATCGCCGCTTTTCGGGCCGCCCGGTACGGCTCGAACACCGCGAACGCGTAGCGCATCTCCTTCAGCGCCGCGTTCGCGATCTTCAGGTCGCCACGGGTGGCTTGGTCGCGGGCGAGTCGGACCGCGGAGACGATCAGCTCGAAGACGAGATCAGCGTCGTGGACGTCGCCGACCTGTTTGATGAGGGCGTCGATGCTCTCGTCGATCTCGGCATCGCCGGTGCGATACCGCGGGAGTCGCGCCACGGGCGGTCAGGCTCCGAGGATGGGTCGGGCCAGCTCCGCCAGCGCCACCGCGGGCCGGGCGCCCAGATGGGAGATCACCTCGGCCGCGCCGAGCGATGCCAACTGCCCGCACGTGGCGAGGCTGTGGCCGTGCGTGAGCCCGTAGAGGAAGCCGGCCGCGAAGAGGTCGCCCGCTCCGGTGGTGTCGACGACCGCGGCCGCGTGCGCGTCGATGACGTGGGTGTCGTCACCGGCGACGACGATCGAGCCGGCCGCGCCCCGGGTGAGCGCGGCGATCTCGCAGTGGCCACGCACGTGATGCAGCGCCTCGTCGAAGGTGTCGACCTGGTACAGCGACGTGATCTCGTCCTCGTTCGCGAAGAGGATGTCGATATCGCTGTCGATGAGCTCGAGGAATTCCTCGCGGTGCCGCTCCACGCAAAAGGGGTCGGAGAGCGTGAGCGCGACCCGGCGATCGGAGCGATGAGCGATCGCGGCGGCGCGGCGCACCGCCTCTTTGGCCGCGGGCGGGTCCCAGACGTAGCCCTCGAGGTAGGTGACTGCGGCGCCTTCGACGAGCGCTTCGTCGATGTAGCTCTCGTCGAGCTCGGCGCCGGCGCCGAGGAACGTGCAGAGCGTCCGGTCGGCGTCGGGCGTGACGATCACCAGGCAGCGTCCCGTCGGCGGGCCGGTCGTGGCGAACGGCGCGTCGAAGTGCACGCCCGCGCTGCGCAGATCGTGCGCGAACACCTTGCCGAACGCGTCGTCGGCCACGCGGCCGATGTACGCGGCCTTCCCGCCGAACGACGCGACGCCGGCCGCCGTGTTCGCCGCCGAGCCCCCCGAGATCTCGGTCGCGGGGCCCATCTCTGCGTAGATCTCGTCGGAGCGAGCCGCGTCGATCATGGTCATCGCGCCAGGCTCGACACCCGTGCGCGCGACAAAATCGTCGTCGGCGTGCACCAGCACGTCGACGAGGGCGTTGCCGAGCGTCAGCACGTCGAAACGACTCACTTTTTCACTCCCAGGCTGAGCTCGACCGGCCGAGCCTCGATGGTCACGGGTTGCTCGTGTTCGTCGATGGGCCGGAGCCGCCGACCGATGGTCTGTATCCGTCCGTAGAGGGTGGTGCGTTGCATGAGCGTGCGCCCGATCGGCTCCACGATCGACCGGAACTCGGCTTCGTCGAGCTCCTGGCCGTGACTCGCGCCCGCGGCCCGAGAGATGTTCTCGTCCATGAGCGTGCCGCCGAGGTCGTTGGCGCCCGCCTGCAGGATCTGGCGGGTTCCCCCGATACCGCACTTCACCCAGGAGGCCTGGATGTTGGGGATCGTGTCGCGGTATGCGATGCGCCCGACGGCGTGCATCAGGAGCACCTCGCGGAACGTCGGCCCGCGGCGCGCTTTGCCCTGGATGAAGATCGGCGTGGCCATGTGCACGAAGGGGAGCGGCACGAACTCGGTGAAGCCGCCGGTCTCCTTCTGCAGGTCGCGGGTACGCACGAGGTGGCGCGCGACGTGGACCGCGCGCTCGACCGAGCCCATCATGATCGTCACGTTCGACCGCAGGCCGGCCTCGTGCGCGGTGCGGTGCGCGAACAGCCATTCCTCGGTGTTGACCTTGTCGGGACAGATGATTGCCCGCACTTCGTCGTCGAGAATCTCGGCCGCGGTACCCGGCAACGTGGCGAGCCCGGCCTCCTTCAACCGCATGAGGTACTCGTGCAGCGGCATCTCGAGGCGGCGCGCGCCTTCGGTCACCTCGAGGGCGGTGAAGCCGTGGATGTGGATCGACGGCGCGACTTCCTTCACCGCGCGGGCGACGTCGACGTAGTAGTCGCCGTCGAAGTCGGGATGAATCCCGCCCTGCAGGCACACCTCGGTGGCGCCGCACTCGATGGCTTCCACGACCCGGCGTTGCATCTCCTCCATCTCGAGGAGGTACGGCTTGCCCCGCAGGTTGAGCGAGAGCGGGCCCTTGGAGAAGGCGCAGAAGCGGCACTTGAAGGTGCACACGTTCGTGTAGTTGATGTTGCGGTTGCGGACGAAGGTGACTTCGTCGCCGACGATCTCGCGCCGCAGTTGATCGGCGACCTCGGCGACGCGTGCTACCTCGGGACCGCGTGCACCGAGCAGAGCCACGATCTCGTCGATGCCCACCTCTTCGCCGGCGAGCACGCCGTCGAGGACTTCGCCGACGCGGCCGCCGGCGCGTGCGCTCGGGGCCGGGAGCAGCTGCGGCGGAACGAGGTCGTCACGTCCGGGCGACCACGCGCTGTCGCGGGCCAGCCCTTCGAGATCGGATGCAACGAGCACCGCAGTGCGGACGTCGGGGTGCAGCCATTGCTCGGGGAGCTGCACGTACTCGGGATAGACGGTGAGCCGCGGGGCGAGCACGAAACCGGCCGCTTCGGTCGCGTCGCGCAGGAGGTCGAGCGCGGGCCACGGACGTTCCGGGTTGACGTAGTCGATGGTGACCGGCGACACCCCGCCCCAGTCGTCGATGCCGGCCGCCAAGAGGGGACCGAGATCGTCGCTCAGGTTGGGCGGCGCCTGCAGGTGCACCTCGGCCGGCAGGATCAGGCGCGCCACCGCGATCGACCAGAGGAACTCGTCGGTCGGGCAGGGCTCGGCCCGGTGCATGGCGGTTCCCGCCTTGGGCAGGAAGTTCTGCACGATGACCTCTTGCACGTGACCGTGGACGAGATGCGAGTTCGCGATCGCGACCAACGCCTCGATCCGTTCGGCGCGTGTCTCGCCGATGCCGACGAGAATCCCCGTGGTGAACGGCACCCGGGCCCGACCTGCGGCGTCGAGGGTCGCGAGCCGACGGGCCGCGGTCTTGTCGGGAGCACCGAAGTGCGCACTCCCGGGTTCGTGCAGCCGGTCGGCAAGCGTCTCGATCATCATGCCCTGCGAAGGGCTCACGGCCCGCAGCTGCAACAACTCCGCTTCCGACAGCGCGCCCGCGTTGGCGTGGGGGAGCAGGCCGGTCTCTTCGAGCACCCGCTTCGCGACCGCGGCGAGGTAGTCGACCGTGCCGGCGTAGCCGCGCTCGGCGAGCCACGTCCGTGCCTGCGGATACCGATCCTCGGGACCCTCGCCGAGGGTGAACAGCGCTTCGAAACAGCCGAGTGCAGCACCGCGCGCGGCCAGATCCAATGCCTCGTCCTCGGAGAGGTATGGGGTGTCGAGGCGGGCCGGCGGCTTCGCGAACGTGCAGTAGCCGCACCGGTCGCGGCAGAGCATCGTGAGCGGGGCGAAGATCTTGGGCGAGAACGTGATGCGCGTGCCGGTCCGGGCGTCGCGACGGGCGGCCGCGGCCGGCATCAGCTCGGTCAACGGCGCGTCGAGCAGCTCCCGGAACGACGAGGCGCTGAGCATCAGGCGACCCTAGTCGGCAGCTAGTGCGGCCCGGTCTCCGATCCACAAGACCTGTGGCGCCTGTATGTGTAGGGCCGGAAGATCCTGCCCGGCGCGCATGCGACGAATCGGGTCGTGCTTCTCGTCGCCTTCGACCGTCACCACGACGAGGGTCGAGTGCGCGATGCCCGGATAGGTGAAGGTGATCCGAGGGTGCGGGTGGAGGTCGTCGGCCGCATCGACGACCAGTCGCTCCGTTTCCGCGAGTGTGGCCGCGCCCGGGAACAGAGACGCGGTGTGCCCGTCGGGGCCGAGGCCGAGATGGACGATGTCGATCGGCAGGGCGCTCCGGATCCGCTCGTCGTAGGCGTCGGCGCCGGCTGCGACCATCGAGTGCACCGCCCGGGGCTGGGCCTCGTCGAGGAGGATGCGCCGGGCCATGCCTTCGTTCGAGTCGTCGGACTCCACGGGGACCACGCGATCGTCACCGAAGTAGACGTCAACGACCGACCAGTTGATCGTCTCCCGCCGGAGCGCGGCGTAACAGCGGTGCGCGAGCTCACCGCCCGAGAGCGCGATCGATGCGGGCGTGAGCTCGGCGACGAGCCGCGCGAACGCGCGGGGAACGTCGTCGACGATGCGAATCTGTCCGGGAAGGTCCACGTCTGCCATTCTTCCCCACGCATGGATCGAACCACGGTCAACGTCTACGAGAACAACGTCGAGAGGTGGATCGAGCAGCGCCGCCGGGCCCGGCCGCCGTCGATCGACGGTTTCGCGGCGCGCGTCCCGCCCGGCGTGCGCGCCGACGTCGGGTGTGGGCCGGGGTGGCACAGCGCCGATCTCGGCTCGCCCGTCGTCGCGTTCGACGCTGCCCTCGCGATGACGGCGCAAGTGCGCACGTTCGCTCCCGACGCGTGGCCGCTCGTCGCCGACCTCGAGCACCTCCCGTTCCGCGCCGGTGCGCTGACCGGTGCCTGGGCGCAGAAGTCGTACATGCACATCGCGAGCGAATCACTCCCGATGGCGCTGGCCGAGTTGCACCGCGCGGTCGCACTCGGAGGCGCGGTCCACCTCCAGGTGACGTCCGACCGTCTGCAGGAGAACGAAGACGATCCGTTTCCCGACCGGCACTTCACGTGGTGGCCACCGGCACGCCTGTGCGACGTCGTCGAGGGTGCGGGCTTCGTCATCGACGACGTCGTCGATGACGGCGAGGAGTGGATCGATATCGAGGCCACCCGGGCCCGGATGCTCGCCGACACCGTCGGACCGAACATGCGTGTACTCCTGGTCGGCCTCAATCCGGGTCTGCTCTCGGCCGACGTCGGGCTGAGCTTCGCCCGGCCCGGCAACCGCTTCTGGCCCGCCGCGCTCGCGGCCGGAGTCGTGACCCGCACGCTCGATCCGTTCCACGCCCTCCGTGTCGATCGGGTCGGGATGACGAACATCGTGCGCCGCGCGACCGCGGGCGCCAAGGAATTGACGACCACCGAATACGTCGACGGCGTCGCCCGCTTGGAACGCCTCGTCCAGTGGCTACGGCCGCGATGCGTGTGTTTCATCGGCGTGACGGGTTATCGCCTCGCGGTCGACAAGACAGCGTCGTTCGGTTGGCAGCAACCGTTCGCGGGGGTGCCCGCCTACGTCATGCCGAACACCAGCGGACTGAACGCGCACACGAAGCCCGCCGAGTTCGCGGACCACCTGCGCGTCGTCGTTGCCGCTCCGTGATCTCGCCTGCGGCCTATTTGATTTCGGACGCCTTCTTCTCGAGCGAGTCGAGCGCGTCGTGGAACGACTTCGCGAACGACTCGACGCCTTCGCGCTCCAGCGTGGCGGTCACGTCGGCGAAGTCGACGTCGGCGGTGGCGAGATCGGCCAGCACCTGGCGGGCCTCTTCGACCCCCTGCGTGATCGAGTCGGCCACCAGGTTGGCGTCGCCTTCTCCGAGCACGTCGACCGATGCCTGGGCCAGCGTATTCACGGTGCTCAGGCCGATCAGCTCGTCGACGTAGAGGGTCGGCGAGTAGGCCGGGTTCTTGGTCGACGTCGACGCCCACAACGGTCGTTGCTCCCGGGCGCCGGCGGCGACCAGGTTGTCCCAGCGCGCACCCGCGAGCTGATCGCGGAAGAGCATGTACGCCAACTTCGCGTTGGCGACCGCGGCCTTGCCCCGCAGCGGGCTGTCGTCGGGAAGGCGACGATCGGTCTCGGTGTCGACCCGGCTCACGAAGAACGATGCGACCGACGACAGGTTGTGGATGTCGCCGCCGGACGCGACCCGGCGTTCCAGGCCGGCGAGGAACGCGTCGATGACCTGCTGGTACCGATCGAGGCTGAAGATCAGCGTCACGTTGACGTTGATGCCGGCCGAAAGCGTCTCCGCGATCGCGGGTATGCCTTCGATGGTCGCCGGGATCTTGATCATCACGTTCGGGCGGTCGAGGCGGGCCCACAGCTCCTTCGCCTGGCGAACCGTCCCCGCGGTGTCGTGTGCGAGATCGGGTGAGACCTCGACCGAGACGAAACCGTCTGCGCCGCCGAGCTCGTCGTACACGGGTCGCAACACGTCGGCTGCGTGCTCGATGTCGGTCGTGACGAGATCCCAATACGCGGTCTCCGGCGATGCGCCGGCCGCGGTCACCTCGTGGAGCTGCGCGTCGTAGTCGTTCCCACTCGCCATTGCCTTCTCGAAGATGGTGGGGTTCGACGTCACGCCCCGGATGCCGTGGGTGTCCATGAGGTTCTTCAGTCCACCGGTTGCCAGCGCGCGGGTGAGGTTGTCGTACCAAGGGCTCTGACCGAATTCGACCAACAGCGGAATCGCGCTCGCCATGTTCAACTTCCTCCTGCTCCGACGGCGTCGAGCAACGCGAGTGCGCGCTCGACCGCGTGCTCGGGTGTGATCCCGAGCTCGCGCATCACGACTTCTCCCGGCGCCGACGCGCCGAAACGATCGATACCCACGACATCGTCGGCGTAGCGCTCCCAACCGAAGCTCACGCCGGCTTCGACCGCGAGCGTCGGTACCCCCGGGGGGAGTACCTCGTGGCGGTACTCGTCGGACTGCTGTTCGAACAGGTACCACGACGGCATCGACACGACGCGAGCCGAGATCCCGTGGGTCGCCAGCTGTTCGCGCGCAACAACACAGATCTGCACTTCCGATCCCGTGCCGATCAACACCACGTCGGGCCGGTCCCGGTTCTCGGGCATGAGCACGTACGCGCCCGCGCGAACCCCGGCCGGGGCCCGTTCGGCCGTGTGCTCGAACACCGGGATCTTCTGGCGGGTGAGGATCAGGGCCGTCGGCCCTTCGCCGTCGAGGTGCACCTTCCAGGCAGCCGCGACCTCGTTGGCGTCGCCGGGCCGGATGACGCGCAGCCCGGGCATCGCCCGCAACGACGCGAGCTGCTCGACCGGCTCGTGCGTGGGCCCGTCCTCACCAACCCCGACGGAGTCGTGGGTGAAGACGAAGCACACCTTGGTCTGCATGAGCGCGGCGAGCCTCACCGCGGGCCGCATGTAGTCGCTGAACACGAAGAACGTGCCGACGCACGGCACCAGCCCCGCCGCAGCCATCGCGTTCGCAGCCGACCCCATTCCGTGCTCACGGATCCCGAAGTGGATCAAGCGTCCCTTGGCGTCGTCGGGAGTGAACGTGCCCAGGCTCTTGACCTGCATACCGGTGTTGCCGGTGAGGTCGCCCGAGGCGGTGAAGAGCCCGGGTACGACGTCGACGACCGCGGTCAGGACCTCTTCGATCGCGGTGCGGGTCGCGACCTCGGCCCCGGCTTGCCACGTCGGGAGCTTCTGCTCCCATCCGTGCAGCCCTTCGCCACTGAGGCACGCCTCGAACTCGTCCGGCTTCGACTGCGCGTCCCACGCCTCGCGCGCGGCCGCGCCCCGCCTGCCGGCCTCGCGGTAGTACAGCAGCACGTCGTCGGGCGCGTAGAAGTCGTCCTGCGGAAGCCCGAGGATCTCTTTGACCTTGGCGACCTCGTCGGCGCCGAGCGGGCTGCCGTGCGCGGCGGAAGTATCCTGCACCTTCGGCGACGGGTAACCGATGTGGGAGCGCAACACGAGCAGCGTCGGCCGGGTCTCCTCCGCGATACCGGCGCGTAACCCCGCTTCCAGCGCGTCAAGGTCGTTCGCGACCTCGCCGAGCTGCAGCACGTGCCACCCGTACGCCTCGAATCGCTTCGGGACGTCGTCGCTGTACGCGAGCTCAGTCGGGCCGTCGATTGTGATGTGGTTGTCGTCGTAGACGAACACCAGCCGCCCGAGCTTGAGGTGACCGGCCAGCGACGCGGCCTCGTGGCTGATGCCCTCCATGAAGTCGCCGTCGCTCGCGATACCGAAGATGTGGTGGTCGCACAGCTCCGCGCCAAAACGCGCGCGCAGATGCTTCTCCTGGATCGCGAAGCCGACCGAGTTCCCGAATCCCTGCCCGAGAGGCCCGGTCGTGATCTCCACGCCCTTGGTATGCCGGTACTCCGGGTGGCCCGGCGTCAGCGATCCCCACTGTCGGAACTGCTCCAGGTCGCCGAGCTCGAGCCCGAAGCCGGTCAGGTACAGCATCGAATAGAGGAGCATCGAGGCGTGCCCGGCCGAAAGGACGAACCGGTCGCGGTTCGGCCAGTCCGGATCGGACGCGTCGTAGTTCATGATGCGGGTCCACAACACGTGCGCGAGCGGGGCCAGTGCCATCGGCGTCCCCGGGTGCCCCGAATTCGCCTTCTGCACGGCGTCCATCGCGAGGCCGCGGATCACATTGACGCCGCGCTGCTCCAGATCGTCAGCCACTTCGACTCCTTTCGTGCTCCGGATCGCAGCCTAGGTGTACCCAAGCGGCGCGCCGACCCACCCGTCAACGTTCGAAGACGGCGAGACTCGCAGTGAAGCTGTGCAAAAAGTTGCGGCCGCCGACGGGCCCGATCTCGCCGGCACAGAACGCGCCGGCGAGCGCTGACGGCCGGACCAGCTCTTCGACCGTGCCGGCGTCGTGGTTCGGCACGGAGAACAGATTGCGCCCGCGCCCGTTGCACGTGAACAGCAACGCCGCGTCCCCCGTCACCCGGTGGAGCAGCGCCCGAAGGTCGGCGTCGGCCGATGCCGCGTCCCGCACCTGGAACTGCACGGTGGTGCCGACCTCGACGCGATCGCCGATCGCAATCGCGCCGGTGCGCCGGTCGGCGCCGAGCACGTTGCGCACCAAGAAGTCGCCGCGAGAGAAGTCGAGCTTGTGCTCGTCGACGACGACGCCCAGGTGCAGGCCGTTGCGCATCAGCTCGCGATCTGGTTCCGAGGCCGCCTGGACGATCTCCTGTAGCCGGGCCATCGCCGGCTGCCCGGCGAGTTCGTTGACGAGGTTGCGCTCCGAGCTCGTCACGGTGAACGGCATGCCGATCGGACGGCAGCCCTGGGACACGACAGCCCGTATGGGCACGTCGTCGGAACACAGCAGCGCAACCGCGCCCTTGTCGAGGATGCGATCGTCGAGCGCGATGCGATTCATGCCCGGGCGCATTCCCGCCGACGCCATGCCACCGAGGATCTTTACTGCGGGCAGGCGTTCGTTGCAGACGGTGAGGAAGTCGTCGATCGGGAACGAGTAGGGCTCCGCCAGCATGAGCATCGTCCCGCGCGCGGCCACCGAGTCGGGCCACCCGACGATCTCGTACCCGTCGTCTGTCTCCCGTGTCTCGAGCGCGAGCGCGTCGACCCGCCCCGCGCCGAAGCTCGCCGCCAGTACGGAGATTCCGGGGCTGTTCTCGACCTCGACGCCGCCGCCCGCCACGCCGACCATCGTGGCGCCGACCGCGGCCTCGGGCTCGAGGAGCTTGCGCAGGCCGCCCATGACGTCGTCGAACGCTCCCGCGTGATGCGGTGACGCGAAGCAAACGAGCAGGTCAGGCCGAGAGCCGTCGAATCTTTCCAGAATCTCGCCCGCGACCTCGCCCACGGCCTCGACCGGCGTGGGATGCAAAGAGAGCGCGGACGCGTAACGGTTCACGAGTTCCATTCTCTCCGAGGGTCGACGCCCAATGGGGTCGAGTTGAGCCCAATCAGGTCTCCAAGAGACGGGAACCGATCAGGAGAGCGGGAGGGCCGTCAGCGGAACCGACACCACGGAACCGCTCTCGACGATCGTGCAGCGCGCCTCAATGCTCCCCGGCTCCGGGAAGTCGAGCTCGCCCCGAACCAACCGGTAACCGAACTTGCCCGGCTCGACGAAGAAGCTCTGGCGGTTGCGACCGATCTCCTCGCCGGAGTCGCGGACGAACACCGTCTCGAGGGTCGCGTTGCCGTCGGTTCCGCTCGCAGCCCGCACCAGCACGACGAGGTGCGGCGTGAGCTGAGTGGGATACGCGGGTACCGCGGTCGAAAAGAAAGCGCCGGTGATGTCGATCCGGGTGGCGGGACCCGCGACCTGACGGAAGTCGATGCTTTCGACGAACAGGGCCGCGACGATCTCCATGACCGCGGACCTTACCCGGCCCCCATCGCCGGTCAGGCGACGAACAGCACCTCGACGGCCCGGGGACCGTGCACGCCGAGCGTCGTGATCATCTCGAGATCGCCCGTGCGGCTCGGTCCGCCGATCCACGTGAGCCCACTGGGCATCTCGCCCGCGGCGATCGTCTCCATCGCGTCGGTGAGGGTCGGGACGATGTCCGCGACACGCACGACGCAGATATGTTCCGGGGGGACGAGGCTCGTGGCGCGGGGGGATCCGGGCGCGGCCACGAGCGCGATCGCAGCCGGTTGCGCGACCGCGAGACGCGAACCGGTGATACCCACTCCGGCGCCGGCCAGTCGGGTCATCCATTCGGGGTCGTTGCAATCGAGCACGTCGAGCCCGCGCGCGACGAGGGCGTCGACCATCCCGGCGAGGGGCACGTCGGCGTTGCACGCGACCAACGAGTGTGGAGCGGCGCGCTCGACGATCGCCGCACGCGCGTCGTCGACATGCATCGGGCCGGACACGATGCAGGTGTTGGCGCGCAGGGCGCCGATGAGCGAGTCGAGCAACGGGTCGATCAACGTCGTTCTTCCGGATGCTCGCGGGCCCAGCGGTCGCGGAACGGCTCGCGCGCCGGCCGGGGCAACTCGCGCGTCGCGGTCCAGGCGCGCAGTCCCGGCACCCGGCCCCGGGAGATGCGACCGAGCGCGGTAGACGCGCGGTATCCGCGCGGCGTCGACCACGCCCGGGCGAACAGCGTCCAGAACAACCGCCGCCGCCGCCGGGTCGGCGTGTGCGGATCGGGGACGTCGGCGCGCAGCGACAAGATCATGTCGCCGAGCGGGATCTTCACCGGGCAGGCGTCGCTGCACGCGTGGCAGAGGGTCGACCCGTACGGAAGATCGGCGCCCTCGGTCCCACCCGACAAGAGCGGCGTGAGCACCTTGCCCATCGGGCCGGAATAGACGGCGTCGTACGCGTGCCCGCTCACGTTGCGATACATGGGACACACGTTGAGGCACGCGCCGCAGCGGATGCAGGCGAGCATCTCTTCGTACTTCGTGCCGAGCAGCGTGCGCCGGCGGTTGTCGAGGAACACCACGTGCAGCTCCTCGGGCCCGTCGACTTCGCCCGCGCGGCGAGGGCCACTGATCATCGTCACATAGTTCGACAGCGCCTGCCCGGTCGCGTGCGTCGTGAGCAGGGGAAGCAGGAATCCGACGTCGGCGAGGCGAGGTATCACTTTCTCGACGGGCATCACCGCGATGTGCACGGGCGGCAACGTCGTGCAGAACCGGCCGTTGCCCTCGTTCGTCACGAGCACGAGCGTCCCGGTGTCGGCCGCCGCGAAGTTCACGCCGGTGATACCGATGTCGGCGCGCAGGAACTCGCCGCGGAGCCGCTCTCGCGCCCAGGCGGTGAGTGCCTCCCGATCGACCGCGAGATCGGTGCCCGCCTCGCGCGCGAGCACGTCCCGGATCTGGGGAAGCGTCTTGTGGATCGCGGGCGTGATCATGTGCGACGGCCGCTCACCCGCGAGTTGCACGATGTACTCACCGAGATCGGTCTCGACGCTGGTGAGCCCGGCCTCTTCCAACGCATTGCCGAGATCGATTTCCTCGGTGGCCATCGACTTGCTCTTGACCACGGTGCGGGCGCCGCGCGCACGGGCCAGTCCGACGATGATCCGGCGCGCGTCCTCGGGGGTCGACGCCCGGTGGACCTGCACACCCCGGGTGGTGAGCGCACGCTCGAGCCGGTCGAGCCAACCGTCGAGGTCGAGCAGGGTCTCCCGTCGGATCGCGGCCGCCCGGTCCTTCCATTCGGGATGAGCGGCCGCCGCCGTACCCGCGGTACGCAGCCGCCGGTCGAGGTTGTGCAACGCCTGCTGCAACACGGGGTTCGCGACCGCGTTCGCGCTCCGCTCGTGGAAGTCGGCGCCCGGGGTGGTGATCCCGTGGCCGGCCGAAGGGTGGACGACGTCGGTCATGACGTGCTCGGCAGTCCGGAGGCGAGGAGGTCGGCGATGTGGATCGGCTCCGGCGCGCTCGACGGGCCGACTTTCCGGCGCCGGCCGTCAATGTGCATCAGGCAGGCCAGGTCGCCGCTGACGAGGTACCGCGCGGAGGTGCTCGCGGCATGCCCGAGCTTCGCGTCGGCGAGGCGGGTCGACACCTCCGGGAAGCCGAAGGAGAACACGCCTCCGAAGCCGCAACACGTGTCGGGTTCGTGCATCTCGACGAGCGTCGCGCCGGCGACTTCGAGCAACCGGCGGGCGCCGGGACCGAGGCCGAGGTTCCGGAGGCCGTGGCACGCATCGTGGACGGTCACGGTCGTGTCGAGCCGCGAACCGATGTCGTCGATCCCGAGCACGTCGACGAGGTATTGGGTGAGCTCGAAGGTCCGTGCGGCCAGCGCGTCGGCTTCGGCGCGGCGCTCCGTCATGAGCGACGGGTAGTGGTGACAGACCATCGCGGTGCACGAACCCGACGGTGCGACGATCGCGTCGATCTCGCCGGAGCCGAGGGCGCCGAACACGTCGAGGTGATGGTCGGCGAGCCGGGCCGCAGCTTCGGGCTCACCCGCGGTGATCGCCGGCTGTCCGCAACATGTCTGCAAGGGGGGGAACGTCACCTCGACCCCCGCCGCTTCGAGCACGCGTACGGTGGCTGCGGCCGTGTCGGGGAACACCTGATCGGCGACGCACGTCACGAACAGTGCGACCTTGGGCATTGATCGACGTTACACGGGTATTCCGGCCACCCAGACCGCCCGGACCTCGAGCGACACGGGATCCAGCGCAACGAGGTCGGCGCGCGCGCCCGGCGCGATCCGACCTCGGTCGGGGAGTCCGAGCACACGCGCCGGATTGGCCGTCGCGTGCCGGACCGCACGGGCCACGGGGATACCGATCGACACCGCGTTGCGCACCACCGCATCCATCGTGAGCGTCGATCCCGCGAGGGTGCCGTCGACGAGATACGCCGCGCCGTTACGTTCGATGACAGGAGGGGCGACGCCCACCGCGTCGGTGACGAGTACCGCGTCGGCGCGCGCCCGCAGGGCGAGCTTCACCAACGCCGGATGCACGTGCACGAAATCGGCGATGAGCGACGGGACGAGCCGGCCGTCGTCGAGTCCCGCGCCTGCGAGTCCCGGCGCGCGGTGATGGAGCGCGGCCATGCCGTTGAAGAGGTGCGTCACCATCGTCGCCCCCGCGTCCGCTCCGGCCCGGGCGCCGTCGAAGTCGACGGTCGAATGGCCGAGCGAGACGACGACACCTGCGGTGGCGAGCATCTCCGTCGCCGCAAAGCCCGGATCGGCTTCCGGTGCGAGGGTCACGAGCTTCAGGAGGTCGCCGTACGTTTCCATCACGTGGCGCAGGAAGGTTGCGTCTGCGGCTCGGAGCGCGGCCGGCGGATGGGCGCCGGGCGCGCCGCCGAGGAAGGGACCTTCGAGGTGCACGCCGATGACCGCGCCGGGCCGGGCCGCGCGCGCTTGCGCCGCGCGCAGCAGCATGGCGTCGTACTCGTCGAGCGGCGCGCTGCAGACGGTCAGCAGCAGGCCGGTTGTGCCCCGAACGACCAGCGCGTCGACTGCGGCCACGATCTCTTCGACCGAAGCATGTGCGAAATCGACCGACCCCGTGCCGTTGACCTGCACGTCGACGAAGCCGGGTGCGAGCAGCGCGTCACCGAGATCGAGGCCTTGGTCGCTCGTCGGGGGCTCGCCCGCGCCGGTGGCGACGATCCGGCCGTCGGCGATCGTCACCCACGCCGACGTCGAGGACTGGCCGCCCTCTCCGTTCACGATGCGTGCGCACCGGAGCGTCAGCGAGCCCGGGATTCCTTCCACAGCGCCCAACGGAGTCTGCACAGTCCGCGCAGCGTACGCGGCACACGCGAGAGGAACGAGCTGCGCGCCGGTCGCAGCTCCCTGACCTCTACGGGGATCTCGCCGGCGTGCAGGCCGGCGCGCTCGACCCGCAGGATGAGCTCCGTATCGAAGAGGTCCTGACCGAAGGTGCAGATCCGGGCGTAGGGCTCGACCGCGTCGCGTCGCATCGCCTTGATGCCGTGGGTGTCGGAGACCCGCAGGCCGAAGACCACCCGCAGGATCGTGCTGAACACCAGCGTCGCGAACTTGCGCAAGGGGTCGCGGTTGTCGTTCGAACCAACACCTCGCTTCGAGCCGACAACGATGGCGGGTCCGTCGACGGCGAGGACCTGAGCGACGGCCGCGTCGAGGAAGTCGAGGTCGAAGTAGTCGATGTCAAAGTTGACGACCGCGGCACCCCTCGCGTCGAGCAGGCCCGCACGCAACGCCCGGCCGTAGTCGGCCTCGTCGCGATGTTCGACGCGCACCTCGGGAACCTCGTCCGCGATCCGGCGGGCGATCGCAAGCGTCTCGTCCGATGATCCGTTCTCGACGATCAGCAGTTCGAAGCTCTCCGAGCGCGCCCGCAGCCCTTCGACCACCGTCATGACGGACGAGCCGAGGATCTCTGCTTCGTTGAAGGCCGGCATCACGACCGAGACGCGGGGAGCGGTCATGCAAGCCGTCGGTCGGAGAACGGAAGGGCAACGCCCGGGAAGGTCCGCGTGCTCGACGGCCCCTGCCGCACGACGATCTCGGCCGCGCCGCCCGCCGCAAACCTGCCGTCAGCCGCGAGCGGCCGCGGATCAGTGTCGATCGAGACCTCGAGGGCCGACGCGCTTGCTCCGGTCCGCCAGTCGTCGTAGGTATTCAGCGCGAGCCGGCACAGTGCATCGATCGCGTTGGCATTCTCCCGGAGCGCGGCCCGGGCATCGAGGCCGGGGGAGCCGTCCGGCATCTGGACCACAGGCGTGTAGATCGAGAAGCGGGGGCCGAACACGATCTTCTCATCGGCGCGCGCGCCCTTCCAGAGGTACAACACCGTGAAGGCCGAGTGCATCGCCGGCTCCGGGTCGGGGGCCGCGGCGCGGCCCGTTCCGTCGGGGGCAACGATCGCGACCGGGCGCGACGCCTGGATGAGCCGCAACGCGGCCAACCCGGCGTCGGCGGACCGCCGCGCCGCGGCCGCCCACGGCGCCACCTCACTTCCGAGCGTGTCGTCGGGCGGGGGAGGATCGGGGAACGCTTCCGGCAGCTCACGCACCTCCGTGAGCAACCGGCGCAACCCAGCAAGGGGTGCAGGCCAATCCGAGCCGGCCAGCGCGTGTTCCAGCCCGTCGACCTTTTGCGCGAGCTCGAGGCGGTCCGGCTCGGCGATCGGGCTGTCGGCGCACGCCCGGGCGAGCGACCCGAGCGGCTCGGCGCGCACTCCGCCGACGTCGGCGAGCGCACGCGACCACGAGCTTGCGGCGTGGTAGTCGTCGGGGTTGCGGAGGAAGTCCATCGCGGTGCCGAGCGCGACCTGCGACGCGAACGCCTGCGTCATCGGATTACAGAGGATCCCGCCAACGACGTCGACGAGGTCCGGATCTCGCCCTTCGTACGGTCCGAGGTGCAGCGACCCGGTCATCAGCGCGTCGTTCACGGGATAGTTGTCCCAGACGATCACCCGCCGGTCGGCGAAGGCCTTCGTCCAGCCCCGGGCGTCGACGGCCCGCAACTCGGGCGAGCACACCGTCGGTCCCGTCCACATCACGTCGACCTCGGGCGGCATTCCCCTGCCGAGCTCGGAGAGGTAGGTCGAGGGGCGCGTCCCGACGTACTCGGTGGGGCACAGCGTGAGGTCAGGACCGGCAAGCGCTGCATACAACCAGGTCGCGAGCTCGGCTTGGCGCGGTCCGAGCCCGGGTTGCATCGGGATGTCGTCGAGCAGCAGCAGG
This sequence comes from Acidimicrobiia bacterium, assembly GCA_038239145.1. Classification (GTDB taxonomy): domain Bacteria; phylum Actinomycetota; class Acidimicrobiia; order IMCC26256; family PALSA-610; genus PALSA-610. The sequence continues at coordinate 8,763 of JBBSFB010000003.1, read as the reverse complement.
AACCACGAGACGCCGGCCTCACGCAAGGGCTCGAGCTTGCGCAGGAGCGTGGCGCGATCGGCCACAGATTCGTACCGGATGTCGAGGCCGGGAGAGATCGCGAAACCGAACCGGATACCGACGTTGCGAGCGTGGGCCGCGAGCTCCCGGAAGTGCTCCAGATCCTCACGTTCGTAGGGCAGTCGCCACTCGGAGCGGTGACGGGCGTCGTCCTTGGGCGCGTACGCGTAGGCGTTCATGCCCCGCCCGGCGAGGAACGACATCACACCGACGCGGGCATCGTGGGACCACGGCGTTCCGTAGAAGCCTTCGACGACACCGCGCACGGCGAACGAGCGCAGCACGGCACGACACTATCGGGGCCGCGTACGCTCCGATCCATGAAACCTCCGCTCGATGCCCTGGCCGTCCACGCGCAGCACGCACCCGACAAGGTCGCAGTCGTCGTCGACGCCAGCGGCGGCGCGACGCCGTCGACCACCACGTTCGGGGAGCTCAATGCCCAGATCAACCGGCTCGGGAACGGGCTCCTCGCGGCCGGCGCCCGGTCGGGCGAGCGACTCGTCTGGTGCGGGCCGAACTCACTCGAGGTGATCACCACCATCCACGCCGCGCGCAAGTGCAACCTCGTCGCGGTGCCGCTGTCGTACCGGTTCAACGCGGAGGAGATGCAATACGTGATCGACAACTCCGACGCGACGATCGTGGTGATCGACGCCGAAGAGGCGGCACTCGTCGCGTCGGTGCGCGATCAGCTGCCGAAGCTGCGCACGGTCGTCGTGTTCGGCGGCCCCGTACCCGACGGGAGCGGCTTCCTCGCCTGGGACGACGTGTGCGCCGGTCAGCCCGCGAGCGAGCCCGACGTCGTCGCGACCAGCGAAGCGGGCGCGGCGATGATCTACACCTCGGGTACCACCGGGAAGCCGAAAGGTGCCCTGCGCACCCGTAGTGATCGCGAGATCGTGTTCGCACTCCTCGACGAGCTGCGCCTCATGCACGAGAACTCGGTACATCTGACGACCGGCCCGCTTTACCACTCGGGGCCGCTCGCGTTCGCGTCGATGGCCCACTCGCTCGGCGCCCCCGTCATCATCTTGCGCAAGTTCGATCCAGTGCGTTGGATCGCGTTGGTCAAGGAGCATCGAGTGACCAACTCGTTCTCGGCGCCCACGCAGCTCAAGCGCATCGTCTCGCTGCCGGCCGAAGAGCTGGCACGCGCCGACATGTCGACGATGATCTGCCTCATCGCCAACGCGGCCCCGGTTCCGTACGCGCTGAAGCAGGAGATCGTCGACAAGCTCGGGGACGGTTTCCTGTTCGAGGTGTACGGCTCGACCGAGCTCGGCGTCGACACCGTGCTCAAGCCCGAAGACCAGCTCCGCAAGCCGGGATCGTGCGGCAAGCCCTACGGCGGTATCCAGATCCGCATCGTGAAGGACGACGGCACGGTCGCCGCCACTGGGGAAGCCGGAGAGCTCTTCGTACGCACGGGTCTCGCGATGGACGGCTACCACCACACCGATGAGAAGCTCACCGAGCTGGCCGACGACGACTGGAAATCCGTCGGCGACGTCGCATATCTCGACGACGAGGGCTACGTCTACATCTGCGACCGCAAGAAGGACATGATCATCTCCGGCGGCGTGAACATCTATCCGGCCGAGATCGAGGCGGTCCTCTACGCGCACCCGCAGATTCTCGACGCAGCCGTGTTCGGCATCCCCGACGACGAGTGGGGCGAGCGCGTGCACGCCATCGTCCAGGCCAAGGTGGGCGAGACGATCGACCTCGACGAGCTGCGCGCGTTCGCGGAGTCGCGGCTGGCGCGCTACAAGCAACCGCGCGCGTACGAAACGCGCCCCGAGCTCCCGCGCACCGACTCGGGGAAGCTGTTGAAACGGGTGCTGCGCGACGAGTACTGGCGCGACTGCGACAGTGCGGTCTGATCCGTGCCGACTCTCTCGGAATCTGCGTCGAAGGAGCTGCTCGCGGGCTTCGGCGTCCCGATCCTCGACGAACGCACGGTCGCCGATACCGAGGCTGCGATCGCTGCCGCCGCCGAGATCCGATACCCGGTCGTGCTGAAGCTGTGCGGCGACTCGATCGCGCACAAGACCGAGCGGGGACTGGTCCGTCTCGGCTTGCACGACGCCACCGCGGTACGCGTCGCCGGCGAGGAGCTGCTCGGTGCGGCGCGCCCCGACGACGGCCCGGTCGGGCTGCTCGTCGCGCCCATGGTCAAGGGAACCCGTGAGCTCATCGCCGGCCTGGTCCGAGATCCGCAGTTCGGGCCCTGCGTGATGTTCGGCGTCGGCGGAGTCCTCGCCGAGGCCCTCGGCGACGTCGCGTTCCGGCTCGTGCCCCTCACCGATGTCGACGCGCGCGAGCTCGTCGACGACCTTGCGACCCAGAAGCTGCTCGGGCCGTTCCGCGGCGAGCCCGCGGTGGACCGGAATGCCGTCATCGCGACCCTCGTCGGCCTGTCGCGCCTCGCCGAAGAACGTCCCGACGTCGCGTCGGTCGACCTGAATCCGCTCATCGTGGTCGACGGCGTCCCGGTCGCGGTCGATGCGCTGGTCGAGCTCGACGACGTTCCCCGCCCGCCGCGGCCCGCACCCCGACCCCGACCCGACGACGCGGCGTTTCGAGCGTTGTTCGAGCCGCGCGGTGTGATCGTCGCCGGCGCCTCCACGCATCCCGGCAAGTTCGGGTTCGTCGCGCTCCACAACATCTTGTCGTCGGGGTACCGCGGCCGGGTGGGCGCGACGAATCTCGACGCCACGCCCGTGCTCGGGGTCGAGACGGCGCGCACAATCGACGAACTGCCGGACGGTCCGTGGGATCTCGTGTTCGTGTGCACGCCGGCCGCTGCGAACGCGGAGCTCCTGCGCGCGTGCGCGCGCCGCGGCGTGCGCGCCGCGTTCCTCACCAGCGCGGGGTACGGCGAAGCCGGGGACGAAGGCGTGCGGGCCCAGCGCGAGCTCGTCGCACTTGCCGACGACCTCGGCATCCTGCTTGCGGGCCCGAACGGACAGGGCGTCGTGTCGACGCCCGTCAACCTGTGCGCGCAGATCGTTGCGCCGTACCCACCCGCGGGCCGGATCGGGATTGCGAGCCAGTCGGGGAACTTCGTCTCGTCGTTCGAGAACTGGGCCGTGCAGACCGGAGTGGGGGTGAGCCGTGCAGTATCGGCCGGAAACGCGGCTGCACTCTCGGTCGCCGACTACCTCGACTGGTATGCCGACGACGATGCCACCGCGGTGAGCCTTGCGTACGTCGAGGGCGTAGAAGACGGGCGCGCCCTGTTCGACCGGCTAGCCGCCGTCGCCCGGCGCAAACCCGTGGTGCTCGTCAAAGGGGGCACGACCGCGAGCGGACAACGGGCGGCCGCGAGCCACACGGGGAGCCTCGCAGCCGACGACCGCATCTTCGACGGTATGTGCCGCCAGGCCGGGATCACCCGCGCCGGCACGGTCGAGGAGGCGTTCGAGGCGGCGGCGACGTTCGCGACCCAACCGTTGCCGCTCGGACCGCGGACTGCCGTGCTGACGACCGCGGGCGGATGGGGAGTGGTCACGGCCGACGCCATCGCACGCGCGGACGGGCTCGAGCTCGCGGCACTGCCCGCCGAGCTGCGCGCCGCGATCGACGAGAAGCTGCCGCCCCGGTGGAGCCGCAGCAATCCCATCGACTTCGCGGGCGGCGAGACGCGCGACACGATTCCCCAGGTGATGGACCTGGTCGCGCGGCACCCGGAGATCGACGCCATCGTCTATCTGGGCGTCGGCATCCAGTCGAACACCGCGCAACTGCTGCGTGACGGATCCTTTTATCCCGGCCACGGGCTCGAACGCATCGTCGCCTACCACGAACGTCAGGACGAGCGGTTCGCGCGAGCCGCGGCCGAGATCTCCGACGCGACCGGTAAACCGATCCTCACCGCGACCGAGCTCGCGGTCGCGGCGCCCGACAATCCCGGCCCGGCCGCGGTGCGGGCAACCGGACGGCTCTGTTATGCGAGCGCGAACCGGGCCGTGACCGCGCTCTCCCATCTCTGGCTCGACGCACGTTTCCGGCGCGCGCGCGCATCGACGTGACCCGCCGCAAGCGCACGGGCTTCGTGTTCGTGCTCGTGGCCGTCGCGTGTCTCGTCGCGGCGACGCTCGTGTTCGCAAGTGCGCGCCCCGTCGACTCCGCGCCTCGCCGCGCCGCCGCATCCGCGGCGGGGGTTGCCACGCCGCTGTGGTCGCCGCGCCGGATTCCCGTGCTCCTCGCCCGTACCGTCGAAGGCGCCGCGCAAGCCGAAGTCATGTTCACGTTGACGCGGTCGCTGAGCTCGATCGTCGCCGCCACCCACGCGTGCGTAGCCGTCGACGGTCAGGTCGGCGCGTTGGCCCGGGTCGGCGGAGACCTCGCCCTCGCGCCCGCGTCGACCATGAAGCTCCTGACCGCGACGACCGCCATCGAGCGGCTGGGATCTGATCACCGCTTCACGACGGGAGTCGTCTCCGACGGGAGTGGCGATCTCGTCGTCGTCGGCGGCGGCGACCCGCTGCTCTCCACACCCGAGCACGTCGCGTACGTGCATGGTCAAGCCCGTTCGCACGACGCGCCCGTCACCCAGCTCTCCGCCCTCGCCGACGCGATCGTCGCGGCCGGAGTCCACGAGGTCCGGGGCGCGATCCTGGTCGACGATCGTGCGCACGACTCGTTGCGGTTCCTCCCGGCGTGGAAGCCGATCTATACCCGGGAGGGTGACGTCGGTTCGCTCGGCGCGCTGGCCGTCGACGGGGGATTCGACCGACCGAACGACACGGTCGCGGCCGCAGATCCCGCGCTCACGACCGGACAGCGTTTGGCCGCCCTGCTTGCGGCCCGGGGTGTCAACGTCGCCGGCGGTGTACATCGCGCCCCGCCCGACGCGGCTGTGACCGGGCGGGAAATCGCACACGTCGATTCGCCGCCGCTCTCCGCGATCGTCGCCGAGATGCTGACGAGCAGCGACAACTTCACCGCGGAGACCCTCGTACGCGACATCGCCGCCGCGACGACGCCGGGTACGCCCGCGACTACCGCCGCGGGCGTACGGATCGTCGAGCACCAGCTCGCGGCGCTCGGCGTACCGACCGCCAGGCTCGTCATGCAGGACGGTTCCGGTCTTGCTCACGCCGACCGTGCGAGCTGCGCCACGATGCTCCCGGTCATCGAGCTGTCGTCGCAGCCGAAGTTCGCGGCGGTGAACAAAGGGCTCCCAATCGCCGGGCAGACCGGCACGCTCGTCGGTCGTTTCCTCGGAGGGCCGCTCGCGGGGAAGCTGCGGGCCAAGACCGGGTCGATCACCGGAGTCATCGGCCTGGTCGGTGTCATCGACCGCCCGGACGAGCTGCACTTCGCCTTCCTCGCCAACGGTGACTTCTCGAGCGGCGCCGGATCGCAGCTGCAGGCCGACGTGGCGAGCGCGATCGGGTCGACGCCCGACCTCCGAGCGCCAACCGACCTGGTGCCGGCGCCGTAGGCCGCATCCGTCGGGTCCGGGATGGGCCGGGCTTCGATGGGTATGTGGCAAACTTCCCCGCCAAACCGCGAAAGGTTCCGAGTGGCCGACAATCCGCAACAGACGATCAGCGAGCTCAAGGAGCTCGTGATCGCCTATGCGAAACAGGAGACCGTCGACCCGCTGAAGGGTCTGGCGCGCTACGTCGCATTCGGGATCGCGGGTGCAGTCCTCATCGGCACCGGCGTGACCTTCCTCGCCCTCGGCGGGCTGCGCGCGCTGCAGGGCGATCACCGAGGGCCCCACTTCACGGGGAACTGGTCGTGGGCGCCGTACGGCATCGTTGTGGTCGGCGCGCTCGCCCTCGCCGCGCTCACGTGGTTCGTTGGTACCAAAAAGAGGAAGAAGGCATGAGCCGCAAGTCGAAGAAGTCGCCGGAACCGGTGAAGCCGCCGATCACTCGGGCCGACATCGAGGCGAAGCTCGGCGAGTTGCGCGGCGAGGTCGACACCCGTACGGAAGCGGCCAAGGTTCCCGCGATTGCCATCGCCGCCGGCGCCGCGATGGTCACGCTCGTCGTCGTCTTCTGGCTCGGGAAGCGCCGGGGCAAGAAGCGTCAGCTCGTCCTCGAGATCCGCCGGATCTGACGTGTACCTCTCTCTGCTTCGCCGCCTCACGAGCAACGGTCTGCGCAAGGGCGTGTCCGGCTCGACGCCATGGCTGGTCGTCGGGATCGTTGCCGGCGGCCTGCGGGTGCTTCACCGCATCGCTCGGGACGACGAAGAGGTGCTCTATCGCACGGTCGTCAAGCCCGGAGACCTGTTCGAGGTGGTCACGCGCCCGAGGCAGTAACCGCCGGACGGCCAGTACTGTGGCTGTCCGATGATGGTCGCCTCGTGAGGGTCGTGTTGCGGAACCCCAAACGCGAGCTCGAGGTCGCGGCGCCCCGTAATGTCGGTCGGTTGCTGCGCCAGCTCGAGATCGTTCCCGAGTCGGTGATCGTCATCCGCAACGACACGCTCGTGACGCACGACGAACAACTGCACGACGACGACACGGTCGAGATCCGGCCGGTCATGTCGGGAGGCTCGACATGAAGTGCGGCCGTTGCCGGGAACCGGCCGTGATCGAAGTCCGACGCCACAACGCGGGATATTGCCGGGGGTGCTTCGTCCGTCACTGCGGGGAACAGGTTCGCCGGGCGATCGACCACTTCGACATGGTGCAGCCGGGGGAGCGGATCCTCGTCGCGGTGTCCGGCGGCAAGGATTCCCTCGGACTGTGGCAACTGCTTCGCGACCTCGGGTACGAGGCGGACGGCCTCTACGTCGGCCTCGGCATCGGCGAGTACTCGGTCGAGTCTGCGGCGTACGCGCGCCGCTTCGCCGACGGGCGCGGCTGGAAGCTCGTGGAGATTGACCTCGCCGACGCGTACGGGTTCGACGTCGAAGCAGGGTCGCGCGCGGCGAAGCGCGCTCCGTGCTCCGCGTGCGGTCTGTCGAAACGTCACGTCTTCAACGAAGCGGCACTGACCAACGGCTACGACGTGCTGGCAACGGGCCACAATCTCGACGACGAAGCCGCGGTGTTGTTCGGCAACGTGTTGCGGTGGGAGACGGAGTACCTCGGTCGTCAGCATCCCGTGCTCCCGGCCGCGCCCGGATTCGTGCGCAAGGTGAAACCGCTGATCCGCTTGAGCGAACGCGAGCTCGCGGCCTACTGCGTGCTGAACGGCATCGACTACATCGTCGAGGAGTGCCCGATGGCGTCCGGCAATCGCCACCTCGGCTACAAGAACGCGCTCAATGAGATCGAGGAACGCTCGCCGGGATCCAAGGCGGCCTTCGTGTTTGGGTTTCTCGAACGCGGCCACGAGCATTTCGCGGCCGAGGTGAGCGACGCCCGCGAGGAGTTGCGACCGTGCCGTGTCTGCGCGGCGCCGACGCCCGGCGACGTGTGCGCGTTCTGCCGGATGCGCGCGCGGGCCGTGGGGAGCCCACTCGTCGTGCGGAGCGCGTCGTGATCCGGCTCTTCGCCGCCGACGAACGGGTACTGCTCGTCGACAACCGCCGTCGGCGCCACCTCGTCGTGCTCGTCGATGGTGGTCAGTTCCATACCCACGCCGGCATCATCGCCCACGACGACATCATCGGCCATCCCGACGGCAGCACCGTGCGCACGACCCGAGGCGCCCGGCTCACCGCTCTGCGTCCGACCCTGTCCGAGTACATCCTGGAGATGCCGCGCGGCGCCCAGGTGATCTACCCGAAGGACATCGGCCCGATCCTCATGCTCGCCGACATCTTTCCGGGCGCACGCATCCTGGAATCGGGAGTGGGTTCCGGCGCGCTGACCAGTGCGTTGCTGCGGGCAATCGGACCGACGGGCAAGGTCATCGGCTACGAGATCCGCGACGACTTCGCGAAGCGGGCCACCGACAACGTTCACGGATTCCTCGGTCCCGACGTTCCCCTGGAGGTCCAGGTCCGCGACGTGTACGAAGGGATCGACGAGTCCGACATCGATCGCGTGGTGCTCGACCTGCCCGAACCGTGGCGCGTCGTGAAACACGCGGCTGATGTGCTCGTCCCCGGCGGAATTCTCCTGTCGTATCTCCCCACGATCCTGCAGGTCGGACGTCTGCGCGAGGAACTCGCGAACTCCGCGTTCGTGATGAGCGAGTCGCTCGAAGTCATGCATCGGGGTTGGCACGTCGAGGGCCAATCGATCCGGCCCGATCACCGGATGGTTGCCCACACCGGTTTTCTCACAGTCGCGCGCCGCCTGGCCGACGATCCCCTTGCGGAGCCGACCGCGGAGCCGGACGCCGAGACCAGCGCGGAGCCGAACGCCGGAGGCGAATGAACGCGCTCGACCTCGGGATCATCGCGATCGCGCTCGGTGCCGGCGTGGGCGGTTGGCGACTCGGGCTCGTCGCACGCGTATTCGCGTGGGCCGGCGTCTTCACCGGTCTGGCGATCGGGGTCAACTTCGTACCGAAGGTCGTGACCGGTCTCGGAGGAACGAGCACCAACGACCGGGTCGGTGTCGCGCTCCTGTTCCTTGTGCTCGTCGCCTCTCTCGGCCAAGCGCTCGGGCTGCTCATCGGGCTCCTCGTGCATCGGGTGTTCCCGATCGCGAACCCGCTCCCGCTCTGGGACAAGATTGCAGGTGCGTCGGCCGGAACGATCGGGCTGCTCGTGCTGACCTGGCTCGTCATCCCGTCGCTCGCCACCGCGCAGGGCTGGCCCGCACGCATGGCGCGCGAC
>JBBSFB010000002.1:0-146045 GCA_038239145.1 Acidimicrobiia bacterium | reverse complement strand
GAACCGACCAGCCCGCCCTGACGCGGCGCCGACCCCGCTGTCACCACACACCACCCCAACAAGTGATCATGCACCCGATTATCCAAGACACCGACCGAAATCGCGAGCACTCACGCCCGCGAAAGACACCACCCACCTAGAAGATGTTTGGTTCGGGAACGCATCGCGTCTAGCTTCCGCTCTTTCAGGGGGACGCCGGTGCCGCTGTTGTCGGTCGAAGACATTCGGGTCGAGTTCGGCGGTATCGTCGCGCTCGCCGACCTGTCGTTCACCATCGACGTGGGCCAGATCTGTGCGCTCATCGGTCCGAACGGTGCAGGGAAGACGACACTGTTCAACTGCGTCAGTCGCCTGTACCACCCCACGAGCGGCACGATCCGGTTCGACGGCCAGGATCTCCTGCGCATGCCCGCGCACCGCATCGCGCGGGTCGGCATCGCGCGGACGTTCCAGAACCTCGCACTCTTCCCCGCGCTGTCCGTGCTTGACAACGTGCTGGTCGGCGGGTACACGCACGGACGCGTGAACGCGAAGCGGCGGGCGGAAGCGCACTCGATCCTCCAGCGACTCTCGCTCGACGACCTCGCGGCCCGACCCGCGGTCGGACTCCCGTACGGCACGCTCAAGCGGGTCGAGATCGCCCGAGCGCTGGCGGCCCGGCCCAAGCTCCTGCTGCTCGACGAGCCTGCGGCCGGGCTCACCCACTCCGAGGTCGACGAGCTCGGCGATCTCATCCGGTCGATCCGCTCGGAGTTCGGGCTGAGCGTGCTCCTCGTCGAGCACCACATGGCGATGGTCATGGCCATCTCCGACAAGGTCGTCGTGCTCGACTTCGGCAGCCGCATCGCCGAGGGCGCCCCGGCCGAGATCCGGGAGAACCCCCGCGTGATCGAGGCCTACCTCGGGGCGCCGATCCCGTGACCGATCTCCTGAAGGTCTCCGAGCTGCGGGCCGGCTACGGCGCCGTGCGCGTGTTGCAGGGGCTCGACTTCTCGGTCGCGGCCGGCGAAGTGGTGGTGATCCTCGGTGCGAACGGCGCCGGGAAGACCACGACCCTGCGCGCGCTCTCGGGAATGATCGATGCGAGCGGCAAGGTGATGTTCGATGGTCACCCGATCGGCGGGCGTCGGCCCGAGCAGATCGCCGCGGCCGGCATCGCGCACGTGCCCCAGGGCCGCGGCACGATCGTCGACCTCACCGTCGACGAGAACTTGCGGATCGGGGCCTACCGTCGTCGCGACGCGCCCGGCATCGCAGCCGACATCGCTCGCTGGTACTCCACCTTTCCCCGGCTGAAGGAACGCCAGACCCAACAGGCGGGCAGCATGAGCGGCGGCGAGCAACAGATGCTCGCGATCGCCCGCGCGCTCATGGGTCGTCCGAAGCTCGTTCTCCTCGACGAGCCGTCGCTCGGCCTCGCGCCGCTGGTGACCCAGGAGCTCTTCCGTACGCTCGCCGACCTCAACCGCGACGACGGCATCTCGATGCTTGTGGTCGAGCAGAACGCGGGGCTCGCGTTGAAGCTCGCGGCGCGCGGGTACGTATTGGAGACGGGTACGATCGTGACCTCGGGCACCGCCGACGAGTTGGCCGGCAACGACGACGTGCGCCGCGCGTACCTGGGGATCTGATGTCGCTCTTCCTGACCCAGCTGATGATCGGCATCGGGAGTGGCGCCGTCTACGCGTCGCTCGCGCTCGCGTTGGTGCTCGTGTTCCGTACCACGGGCATCTTGAACTTCGCGCAGGGCGAGATGGCGTTGTACTCGACGTACCTGGTCTGGTTCTTCACCGAGCGCAGCGTGCCGGTCTGGATCGCGATCCTGCTCGCGATGGCGATCTCGTTCGTCGGGGGCGCCGCGATCGAACGCATCCTGATCCGGCCGGTCGAACAGGCGTCGCCGCTCGTGCTGGTCATCGTCACGATCGGCATGTTCCTCGCGATCAACTCGATTGCCCAGGTGCAGTTCGGCAACGACATCAAGCTTCTGCCGCGCGCGTACCCGAACAAGACCTGGCTTCCGGGCAACGTCCAGATCTCGAGCGACACGCTCGTGCTCGTGGGTGTCCTGATCGCCGAGTGCCTCATCCTCTACCTGGTACTCAACCGCACCAAGATCGGGCTCGCGTTCCGTGCGGTGGCATCGAACGCGGAGTCGAGCCGGCTCGTCGGGGTCCCCGTCGGCCGCATGCTCATGCTGGGCTGGGCGATGGCCGCCGCGATCGGTGCGCTGGCCGGCGCGCTCGTGATCGCCCCGGTCGGGCTGCAGGGCGCCAGCATGCAGCAGATACTGGTGTACGCGTTCGCGGCCGCGGCCCTCGGCGGATTCGACAGCCCCGTCGGCGCGGTAGTCGCAGGGTTGATCGTCGGGGTGGTCGGCACGATGACCACTCAGTACCTGCACGTCGTGCACGACATCGAGCTCGTCGTCCCGTTCGGACTCATCCTCGTCGTGTTGTTGTTCCGTCCGGCCGGGCTCTTCGGCACGACCAGGGTCGAGCGCGTGTGACCGCGGACCGCGCCCGGATGATCCGCTTCGCCATCGCAATCGCGCTCGTCATCGCCGCCGCGTACCTCTTCGGCTGGTACATACCGCAGTTCTACGAATCGACGACCACGTACCTGTGGGCGGAGGCGTTCTACATCGGCGTCGCGGCGATGGGCCTCAACCTGCTCACCGGATACAACGGCCAGGTCTCGATCGGGCACGGAGCGTTCTTCGGTCTGGGGATGTACACCACCGCGATCCTCATGGAATCGCACGACTGGCCGTTCCTGCCCACGCTCTTCGTCGCAGCCGCGCTCGCGTTCGTCGTCGGTGTGTTGGTCGGATTTCCCGCGCTCCGCGTGAAGGGCCTCTACCTCGCGCTCGTGACGCTCGGTCTCGCCGCGTTGTTCCCGCAGTTGACGAACCGGTTCGTCCCGCGCGATCTGTGCAAGACCTGCGGCACGTCGCAGGTGGGTGAGCTGGCCCGGGTGAAGCTGCTTCCGCCCTCGTGGACGCCGACGTTCATCCATCAGCCTGACCAATGGGCGTATTACGCAACCCTCACGATCGCGGTGGTCGGCATCGTCGTGCTCGCGCTGTTGGTGCGCAGCCGTTTCGGTCGGGCCCTGATCGCGGTGCGTGATCACGAGGCTGCCGCGGAGACTGTCGGGATCAACGTGGCCCGGGTCAAGGTGTTGGCGTTCGCGACCAGCGCGGTCTACGCGGGGGTGGCGGGATCGTGCTTCGTCCTCGTCAACCGGCTCGCGAACGCGTCGTCGGTGTCGACGTTCCAGCTCTCGATCGAGTTCCTGGTAGCGGTCGTCATCGGGGGGACCGCAACCGTGTTCGGCCCGATGCTCGGCGGGTTCGTCTTCGTCTTCAGCAACCGCTGGATCAGCGAGTCGTTCCCAAGCCGCCTGCTGTTCTGGCACATCAACGACTCGATCAAGAGTCTGTTGTCGCCCGCGATCTTCGGTATCGGGCTGATCCTGCTGATGTACGTTCTTCCCGAGGGCATCGTCGGCGGTGGCCGCCGGGTGGGTGCGACCGCGCTGCGCAGACTGCGTCGGCGGGTGAGCGCGCCGGCCGCGACGTGACCTCCTCATCTCTCCCCAGCCCGAAGGAAAGGACCGACGCCATGAACAGCGACGTTTGCGAGCCCAGGTTGAGCAAGCCCCGTATGCGACCGCTGCGAGTGGTCGCACTGGGTGCCGCGTTGGCGCTGCTCGTCGCCGCCTGCGGGAGTGGTCGCAACGACACCAAGGGCACCACCGACACCACCGCGGCGGGTGGCGGCGGTGGGTCGACGCCCACGTCGTCGGTCATCGACACGTCGCAGTGCGACTCGTCGACGCTGACCGAGGGCATCACCGGGAACACGATCAAGATCGGGACGAGCCTGCCGCTCTCCGGCACGTACGCCGCGTTCAGCGGCATCCTGCAGGGGGAGTCGGCGTACTTCTCGTACATCAACTCGCTCGGCGGTGTGACCGTTGCCGGCAAGAAGTACCAGATCAAGCTGGTCAGCAAGGACGACGCGTACGACGCGGCCCGCACGTCCACGAATGTCAACGCGCTGATCAACAGCGACAAGGTGTTCGCGCTGTTCAACAATGTCGGGACCAAGAACAACCTCGGCATCAGGGAGACGGTGAACTCCGACTGCATCCCGAACCTCCTCATCGCATCGGGCGCGGTGCAGTGGGGGAACCCGAAGTACCCGTGGATGCTCGGCTCCGAGCTCGTGCCGTATCCGCTCGAGATGCAGGAGTTCGTCGACTACCTGAAGAAGAACAAGCCCAACGCGAAGATCGCGCTGCTCTACGCGAACGACGACTTCGGGCAGTCGTACCAGGAGAGCCTCCAACAGCTGGTGAAGGGAACGACGCTCAGTCTCGTCAAGCAGGAGAGCTACAACTCCGAAGGCTCCGACGTGAAGGCCCAGGTCACGGATCTCGCAGCGTCGAAGGCCGACACGTTCGTGATCGGGGCCACGTTGCTGGCGTGTCCGGCGGCCATGAACGCTGCGCACGACGCCGGTTGGAAGCCGGTCACGTACATGTCGGGAACGTGCGTCTCGAAGCTGCTGTTCGCGGCCGGCGGTGACGGCGCCGACGGTGTGCTGACGGTGACGCCGCTGCTCGACCCGGCCGATCCGACCAACGCGTCGAACGCGGCCATCGCGCTCTACAAGGCCCAGGTTGCGAAGTACCAGCCCAAGGCCGACAGCAGTGACGGCATCGTCGCCTACGGGTGGTCGACCGCGGCGACCCTGCAAAAGATCCTCGAAGCGTCACCCAAGCTCGACCGCGTGTCGGTAATGGAGACGGCCCGCACGTTGAAGGGCATCAGCGGCGCCGGGCTACAGCTCCCGGGCTCGACCTGGTCGACGAGCAAGGCCGACTGGTTCCTCGGCGAGGACTTCCAGCTCGTGAAGTACAACAAGGCGGCCGGCCACACCGAGGCGATCGGCACGATCACGAGCCTCGACGGCAAGACCGCGGCACTGTCGCCGTCGGCGTTGCTGAACAGCTAAGGCGCTAGCGGTCGGACGACCGGTTCCACGAATGCGGTGAGGGTCTCGATGTCGGTGACGACCTCGAGGCCTTCCCGCGCACGGAGCCACTCCGCGTTGCGGGCGTGGAGGTCGGAGCGCGCGTCGAAGCGGTTCAGATAGACGACGATTCGTTGCGGGACGAGCGCGCCGACACTTAGACGGACGCTGTTGATCGTGCCGAGACCCGCGTCGGCGACGAGCAACACGAGGGCGGCGTCGAGCGCCTCGATGAGCGCGACGCAGTCGCCGTCGTCGGCGATGGGGGATCGGAGACCACCCGCGGTCTCGACGAGCAGCGGGGTACCGCGCGTCGTTCCCGCCGTCACCTCGCGGGTGAGATCAGCCATGGTGAAGGGCGGGAGGCCGAGGGCGGCGGCGGCCATAGGTGGCGCCATCGGGACGGGAAGCCAGCGGTGAGGTGGGCACACGTCGTTCGGATCTTGTCCGGTCGCGGCGGCCAGCACGTCGGCGTCGGTCGTCGTGTCGCCGGCCGCGAACGACTGCGCGGGTTTGCGCGCTCGCACCGCGACGCCCCGGGCCCGTAGGTCACGGAGCAGCGCGGCCGCGACGAAGGTCTTGCCCACGTCCGTACCGGTACCGGCAACGGCGATGATCGTCAACGAACCCGAGCGGTTCCGAGCGCGCGCGTGAGCGCGCGCAGCAGATGATGGACGTGGGCGTCGGAATGCGCGGCCGAGACGGTGACGCGCAGGCGGGACGTGCCGGGCGGCACGGTGGGAGGGCGGATCGCGGGCACGAGCAATCCGACGTCGAGGAGGGCGCTGGCGGCGTCGAGCGCGCGTTGCTCCTCGCCGCAAACGAACGGGACGATCGGCGACGGGTGGCCGGGACGGAGCCGTTCGACGTGGGTGCGCAGGCGCTCGACGAGCGCCGCGCCTTCGGGCGACCGCACGATGCGCAGTGCTGCGAGCGCGGCCGCGGAGTCGGCCGGCGTCGGAGCGGTCGTGAAGATGTAGGGGCGGGCGACGTTCTCGACGAGCTCGATCGAACGCGTCGCGCCGGTCACGAATCCACCGAGCGAACCGAGGGTCTTCGAGAGGGTGCCGATGCGCAGCACATTCGCGTCGGCAGGCGGATCGAGCTCGGGGCCGAGCACCGCGTGGGCTTCGTCGAGCACGAGGAGCGCGCCTTCGTGCGTGCAGAGGTCGACCAGCGCGGCGACGTCGGCGACGTCGCCGTCCATCGAGAAGACGGTGTCGGAGACGACGAGAGCGCGGCGGGCTCCGCGTTCGCGCAGCAGCGCGGTGAGATGGTCGAGGTCACGGTGCCGGTACACCGCAACGTCGGCCCGGGCGAGCCGGCAGCCGTCGATGATCGACGCGTGATTGAGCTCGTCGCTGCAGACGAGTACGCCCGGTCCCGCGAAGGTCGTGAGGACACCGAGGTTCGTGGCGAAACCGGTGGGAAAGATCGCGGCCCGGGGCATCGCCGTCCACTCCGCCAGCTCGCGCTCGAGCGCGGCGTGGACAGGTCGGGCACCGACGATGAGGCGGGCCGATCCCGCGCCCGCACCCCAACGGTCGAGGGCGTCGTGCCCGGCCGCGATCACGGCGGGGTGCGCGGTCAGGCCGAGGTAGTCGTTCGACGCGAACGAGACGACGCGGCGGTTGTCGTCGGTGAGGGTGCCATCGGGCCCCTTGGCGTCGAGGGTGCGGGGGGCACGCCAGCGACCGGCGGCGCGGATCGCGCTCGTCTCGTGCTCGATCCATGCGTCCCACGTCATGAGTTGCCGCCCCCGTCGGCGACTTCGTCGATCGCTTCGCTCAGCGCGTGCACTACCCGGTGCAGTTCCGACGACGTGATCGTGAGGGGTGGCATCAGCGTGACGTTGTCACCGATGGAACGGAGCAGCACGCCCCGCTCGACCGATGCCGCGCTGACCCGGCGTCCCCAGCGCAGGCCGTCGGCAGGTGGCGCGAGCTCGACCGCGCCCATGAGGCCGCGCAGCCGTATCTCACGCACAGCTGGTTTGGCGCCGACGCGATCGTGCAAGAGCCCGGCGAGCTCGTCGGAACGTTCCCGCACGTTGGCGAGCACGTCCCACGCCTCGATCAGCTCGAGATGACGGAGCGCGACGGCGGCGGCGAGAGCGTTCCCCCCGAACGAATGGCCGTGATACAGGGTGTTCGCCCCGAGGTCGTCGCCGAGGAACGCTTCGAAAACGGGCCCGCTCGCGGCGGTGACCGACATCGGGAGGTAGCCGGCGGTCAGTCCCTTGCCCAGGCACAGGATGTCGGGCCGGAGATCGCACTGTTCCGACGCGAAGAGCGTGCCGGTGCGACCGAAGCCGGTGGCGATCTCGTCGCAGATCAGGAGGACGTCGTGCGCTCGGCAACCGGCGCCGAGGCGGGCGAGTCCCTCGTGGTCGGCCATCTGCATACCGGCCGCGGCCTGTACCGACGGTTCGACGATGACGGCCGCGAGCTCGTGCGCGTGTTCGGCAACGAGGTCGACGGCGGTGTCGAAGCAGTGGGGATCGTCGAAGGCCGGCGCCCGCACGACGGGGAACCGCAGGGCATTGAACACGTCGGCGCCGAAGCCGTCGTCGCCGACCGAGAGCGCGCCGATCGTGTCGCCGTGGTACGCGCCGCCGAACGCAAGGAACGTGGTGCGGCCGGTGACGCCGCGGTTGTGCCAGTACTGGAATGCGATCTTCAGGGCCTGCTCGACGGCGGAGGCACCATCGCTCGCGAAGAGGAAGTGAGGATCGTCGACGGGGACGACGCGGGCGAGGGCCTCCGACAGTTCCACCACGACGCGGTTCCCGTTGCCGAGCATCGTCGAGTGGGCGCCCAGGGCGAGTTGGCGCACGATGGCGTCGTCGAGCTCGGGCACGTGGTGGCCGAGGGTCGTCACCCACAACGACGAGATGGCGTCCAGGTAGCGCTTCCCGTCGACGTCGACGAGCTCGTTGCCCTCGGCGTGGTCGACGATGATCGGGTGGTTGTCGGCGAAGGTCGACATCTGGGTGAACCCGTGCCAGACGACCTGCGCGTCGCGTTGCACCCAGTCACGCAGAAGTTCGCTGTCGCGCTCCGTCACCCCTCGATTCTGGCGCACAATGTGTCGGCATGACGCAGGCGAGCGATCCACTGTCCCTCCGGGACCGGCTGCTCGAAGCGACGTACCGCTGCGTCGAGCGCTTCGGTATGGGCAAGACGACGATCGACGACATCGCCAAGGAGTCGGGTGTCTCGCGAGCGACGATCTACCGGCAGTTCGACGGCGGCCGGGACGAGCTGATGCTCGAGACCGTCGGGTGGGAGCTCGCGAACTATTTCAACCGTTTGGCCGATCAGGTGCGGGACGCGCCCAGCCTGGCGGTGCTGTTGGAACGGGGGCTCACGTTCGCTCACCGTTCGGTCGCCGAGCACGCCGTGCTGCGCAAGGTCATGGAGACCGAGCCCGAACGGTTGTTGCCGTTGCTGACGACCGAGTCGGCCAAGTCGCTGCCGTTCATCGCCGACTTCTTGTTGCCGTACCTCCGGAGGGAGTCCGATGCCGGCCGGTTGCGAACCGGGGTCGACATCGCCCGGGCGGCTGAATACCTGGCCCGGGCGATCCTTTCGCTGATCGGGGCGCCCGGGCGGTGGGACCTCGACGACCCGGCCCAGGTCGCCGACCTGGTGAATATCGAGCTCCTCGGCGGCATCGCCGCCCGCTGAGGTGCTCGCGATCGCGAGCAGAAGTGTGACGCGGGACACGTTGACGATGAGACGTACACTGCGTCAGTGTCTCAAGTAGTGGAATTCGCCGACCTCAGCCCGCAGGCGTCGAGGATCCTGGATGCCGCGCTGACCTGCGTCGGGCGATTCGGCCTGGCCAAGACCACGCTCGATGACGTCGCCCGTGAGGCCGGGTGTGCGCGGGCGACCGTCTACCGGTGCTTCGCGAACAAGCAGCGCCTGCTGGTGGCGCTCGTCGCCCGCGAGGTCGCAGTGCTCCGGGGCGCCGTTCTCGACGCCGCCGCGGTCGAGGAATCGCTCACGGGCGCGATCACGTCGGTGATCGCTACCGCCGCCCGGTTCCTCCGCAACCATCCGGCGCTGACGTTCGTCGCGCTCTACGAGCCCGAGTTACTCGTCCCGTTCCTGGCCTTCGAGCGCGAAGACGCCGTGCTGCGCACTGCCGCCGGCCTCGTCGGCCCCGCCTTCGCGAACTTCCTCGACGAGGACGCCGCCGCCCGCCTCGGTGAATGGCTCGCCCGCATCACGCTTTCGTATCTCTTCAGTCCTTCCGAGAATTTCGACATCGCCGACGCGGAGCACGTTCGCGCTCTCGTCGACGACTTCGTCGTCCCGGGTTTCGTCAACTCCCAAGGAGTGTCCCGATGACCACCAACAACGAAATGATCGGTCGCGACGAGATCAACGATCTCGAAGCGATCCTGTCGGTCAGCAACACCGACGTCGACGCGACGGACCACGCCGTCGGCGCCAACTTCGACACCGTGTTCACCTGGGACTACGAGCGCAGCCGTCCCGCGCTCGGGAAGCTCTACGAGAAGGCGAAGACGTCGCAGTGGAACGTCACCACCGACCTTGACTGGTCGACTCCTGTCGACCAGGAGGCGCTCGCCCTCAACGAGATGAACCGTGAGGACGTGCAGTTCTTCGGTGACAACGTCGACCTCTCGGGCACGCCGTTCGCGAAATGGACCGAGAAAGAATGGGTCGAGCTCGCGATCGAAGGTCAGAACTGGACTCTCTCGCAGTTTCTGCACGGAGAGCAGGGCGCGCTGCTGTGCACCGCCCGCATCGTCGAGACCGTCCCGTGGATCGACGCGAAGTATTACGCCGCCACCCAGGTGGTCGACGAGGCGCGCCACGTCGAGGTGTTCGCCAAGTACCTCGACGAGAAGCTCTCGGGTCACTACCCGATCAACGCGCACCTCGAGCTGCTCCTCGACGACATCCTCGCCGACAGCCGCTGGGACATGACGTACCTCGGGATGCAGATCATGGTCGAGGGGCTCGCCCTCGCCGCCTTCGGCTTCATGCACCAGATGACTACCGAGCCGCTGCTGAAGCAGCTCCTCCGGTACGTCATGAGCGACGAGGCCCGCCATGTGGCGTTCGGGGTGCTCTCGTTGCAGGAGTACTACAAGGAGCTCTCCGACGCGGAGATGAAGGACCGCCAGGAGTTCGCCTTCGAGGCGGCCGTGCGCATGCGTGACCGGTTCCTGCAGCAAGAGGTCTGGGACCGGATGGGCGTGCCGGTCAAGGACGCGCTCGAGCTCGTCATGGCCGACGAGACCCGGCTCATCTTCCAGAACATCCTGTTCTCGAAGATCGTGCCGAACTGCAAGAAGCTCGGCCTGCTCGACCGCAACCAGGGTTGGCTGCGCGAGCGCTTCACCGAGCTCGGCGTGATCCAGTTCGAGGACTGGGTCGACACCGGCGAGGAATACGCCATGCTCGACGAGGTCGCCAAGGACCGCGAGCAGGCGGCCGCAGCCGGCGCGTAGCGAGTAGGCACCGGCGCGTAGCGAGTAGGCACCGGCGCGTAGCGAGTAGGCAGCCGGCGCGTAGCTCTCGCGAGCGGCGCGGGCTCGGCTCGCGCCGCTGTAGCGTGCGGGTGATGTCGGTCCGGATCGTTTTTCTCGGCGGGCTCGGCGAGATCGGCCGGAACTGCTTTTGCCTCGAGGTCGACGACCGCATCCTGGTCGTCGACTGCGGGATCATGTTCCCCGATGCCGACATGCCGGGAATCGACCTCGTCCTGCCCGATTTCACGTACCTCCGCGAGAATGCGGAGCGCGTCGAGGCCGTCCTGCTCACCCACGCGCACGAGGACCACGCCGGCGGCCTGGCCTTCTTGCTGCGCGACATCTCCGTTCCGATCTACGGCTCCGCGTTGTCGCTCGCACTGGCGCGGAACCGCATCGAGGAAGCGGGGATGCTCGATCGCACCGAGCTGATCCCGGTGGTCGACGGTGAGCGCGTGCGCATCGGTCCGATCGACTGCCAGTTCATTCCCGTCACCCACTCGGTTCCGCACGGCTTCGCGGTCGCGTTCTTCACACCCGAGGGCACGATCGTGCACACCGGCGACTTCAAGCTCGACCTCACGCCGGTCGACGGTCGCCACACCGACCTCGCACTGCTGGGCGAGTTGGCGCGCCGCGACGGCGGGATCCGCCTGCTGATGTCCGACTCGACCAATGCCGAACGCCCCGGCTTCACGCCGTCGGAGTCGACGGTCGGCGCGGCGATGCGGTCGCTGTTCCGCGAACATCCCGACAAGCGCTTCATCATCGCCAGCTTCGCGTCGCACCTCCATCGAGTGGAGCAGGTCGCCCAGGCTGCGACGGCGCACGGTCGCAAGATCGCGTTCGTCGGCCGGTCGATGGTGCAGAACGTCGCGATGGCGCGCGAACGCGGGTTCATCGAACTGCCCGACTACGCGATCATCGACATCGAGGAGACGTCGCGGTACGCACCGGGGCAGATCTGCATCGTCTGCACCGGTTCGCAAGGTGAGCCGATGAGCGCGTTGTCGTTGATGGCTGCGCACGAACACAAGTACGTCAAAGTCTCGCCCGACGACGTTGTCGTGATCAGCGCCCATGCCATTCCCGGCAACGAGTCGAACGTTTCGAGGGTCATCGACTCGATGCACCGGGCCGGAGCCGAAGTCGTGCACGACCGCAACTCGCCCGTGCACGTGTCCGGGCACGCGTCACAAGAAGAGCTGAAGTTCATGTTGAGCCTGCTCCAGCCGGAGTGGTTCGTCCCCGTCCACGGCGAATACCGCCACCTCGTGCACCATGCGCAGCTCGCGCACGAGATCGGCGTGGGCGACAACAACGTGATCATCTGCGAGGACGGCGACGCGGTCACGATCAACGAGGCCGGCGCCGAAGTCGAGCGCCGGGCGGTTCCTGCGGGCTACATGTACGTCGACGGCATCGTCGGCGACGTCAGCCACGGCGTGCTGCGCGACCGGCGCATGCTCTCGGAAGAGGGTGTCGTCGTGGTGATCGTGACGGTCGATGCCGCGACCGGCGAGATCGTGACCGGCCCCGAGATCGTCACCCGGGGCTGGGTGTACGCACCCGAAGCCGACGGATTGATCGAAGACGCCAAGCAGGTCGTGCGCGACTCCATCGCGAAAGCCGCGCACGAAGGCGCGACCGACTTCGACACGATGCGCCGCCACTGCCGCAAGTCGCTCGCCCGGTTCATCGACGAGCGCACCCGGCGCCGGCCTCAGGTGATCCCCGTCGTGATGGAGATCTGAGTCGGGTGACGGTCGAGATCGATCTGACCGGTCGCACGGCCCTCGTGACCGGTGGTGGGAACGGCGTCGGCACCGAGATCTGCGGCGCGCTCGTTCGCGCGGGCGCGTTCGTCTGGGTCAACGACATCTTCGAAGAACGCGCCGCCGCGGTCGCCGCCCAACTCGGCGGCGACGCCCACGCGCGTCCGGTCAAGTCCGACGTCACGAGCCCGCTCAAGATCACGCGCATGCGCGAGACCACGGGCCCGGTCGACATCCTCGTCAACAACGCCGGGATCCCGACGACGGGCTTCGGTGAGCTGAAGCTCTTCGTCGATACGAGCCCCGAGGATTGGGAAGGCACGATGCGCCTCAACCTCGGCGCCGTGCTGCACGTCACCCACGCGTACGTGGGCTCGATGGTCGAGCACGGGTGGGGGAGGGTCGTCACGATCGTCTCCGACGCCGGCCGAAAGGGCGAGCGCTTCCAAGCGATCTACGGCGCGGCCAAGGCCGGGGCGATGGGCTTCACCCGGGGGCTCGCGGCCGAGGTCGGCCCCCACGGTGTGACCGCGAATTGCGTCGCGCTCGGGACGATGAAGACGGGTGTGCTCGAAGACGCCCTCACCAAGAACCCCGAGCTCGAGAACAAGATGGCTCGCCACTATACGGTGCCCCGGCTCGGGCGCCCCGAGGATCCGGCCCTCCTCGTGGCACTCCTGTGCAGCGAGGCCGGCTCGTGGATCACCGGCCAGACGTACCCGGTCGACGGCGGCTACTCGTCGGCCCTGTAGTCCCGCGCGCCGGTCGTGGTGGTCTCCGGGCGTCGGCCCTGGTCGGGCCCACGATCCCCCTGTGGTCAGAGTGGCCGGTGTTAGCTTTGAGCTATGGCTTCGCGCCGTCAGTCCAAGTCCGCGCGCGGACGGAAGCGGGCGAAAGCTCGTGTCAAGACTCGTGCCGCCTGGCGCGACGAATTCTCCGAGCAGCTCGCCGATCACCGCGTCGACGCGCTCGCGATCGGGCTCGCCGTCTTCGGCCTGCTGAGCCTGCTCGCGATCTTCTCCGATGTGGTCGGTCCGATCGGGCGTGGCATCGATACGGCCGCCGCCGATCTTCTCGGACGGGGCAAGGTTCTCGTGCCCATCGCGTCGCTGGCCGCGGCCGCGTCGACGGTCGTGCAACGGCGTAACGACGACGACGAAGAGGTCGCCAAACGCGGGCTGCGGTTCGGGCTCGGCCTGTTCCTGGTGTGCGGGGCTGTGGTCGGCGGTTTCCATCTCGCTCGTTCGAAGTCGGCGACCGGTTCCCTCGAGCCACTGCGCAAGGCCGGCGGTCTGATCGGCGCCGCGATCGGCGCGCCGCTGCGGGCCGGCCTCGGGAGTGCCGGGGCCGCGATCGTCCTCGTCGCGATCGGTGCGCTCGGCCTGTTGCTCGTCGTCGGCACGGGCGTCCGCCAGATCGTGCAGTACCTCGCAACCGGAAGTCGCTTCGTGGGGCGTCAGGCCCGAACGATGCTGACCTTGCCGTCGGAGCGAGGCGAAGCCGGCGCGAACCAACACGAATCCGCGCCGGCATCGACCAAGCGCGCGGTGTTGTTCGACCAGTCCGATCCCGAACCAATGCTCGACCTCACGCGGCCGTACCCCGAGATCGAAGAGGGGGTAGAACTCGAAGCCGACGACGAGGACGTCGAGTACGAGGAGTACGAAGAAGAAGAAGCAGACGAAGAGGTCGAGGAAGCAGAAGACGAGGACGGCGAGTACGCGGAAGAGGAATACGAGGAGTACGACGAGGAAGAGGAATACGAAGCAGACGAAGGCGAGGAGGAGGAGGACGTCGACGAGGAGGCTGCGGCCGAAGTCGACGGCGAGGATCACGACGATCCCGAGAAGGCCCGACCGGTCCCGAAGGTCGTGTGGAAGCTCCCCGCCACGAGCATCCTCAAGCGGAGCGAGAAGCGCGAGATCGACACTCGCATGGTCAAGCAGGGTGGCGACGTGTTGGAAGCGACGATGCGCGAGTTCGGCGTCGACGCGCGCCTGATCGACGCGACGGTCGGCCCCACCGTGACGCGCTACGAACTGGAGCTCGCGGCCGGCGTCAAGGTCAGCAAGGTCACGAGCCTCTCCAAAGAGATCGCGTACGCGATGGCGAGCCACGACGTCCGCATCCTCGCTCCGATTCCAGGGCGCAGCGCGATCGGTGTCGAGGTCCCCAACAAGATGCGCCCGATTGTGACGTTGGGCGACATCCTGAGCAGTCCCGAAGCCAAGAAAGCCAAGCTCCCACTCGAAGTGAGCATGGGTCGCGACATCGCGGGCCGGGCCGTGTTCGCGAACCTGGCGACGTTCCCGCACGTGTTGATCGCAGGGCAGACCGGTGCCGGCAAATCGTCGTGCATCAACACGATCGTCACGTCGATCCTCATGCGGACGACGCCCGACGAGGTGCGGCTGATACTCATCGACCCCAAGCGCGTCGAGATGGGGCAGTACAACAACGTGCCGCACCTGCTCACCGAGGTCGTGACGAATCCCAAGAAGGCGGCCAACGCACTCGACTGGGCCGTGCGCGAGATGGAGATGCGCTACGACCTCCTCGCCGACATCGGTGTGCGCGACATCACCGGCTACAACTCGATGTACGACAAGGGTGACATCCCGACCGAGGACGATCCCGATCCCGACACGGGGAAGGCCTACGAACGCCTGCCGTTCATCGTCGTGGTTGTCGACGAGCTCGCCGACCTCATGATGATCGCAGCCCGCGACGTCGAGACGAGCATCTGTCGGCTCGCGCAGATGGCCCGCGCCGTCGGCATCCACCTCGTGATCGCAACCCAGCGCCCTTCGGTCGACGTGATCACCGGTGTCATCAAAGCCAACGTCCCGAGCCGCATCGCGTTCAGTGTGAGCACGCTCGCCGACTCCCGCGTCATCCTCGACCAGGGCGGCGCGGAAAAGCTCGTCGGCAAGGGCGACATGTTGCTGCTCAACGCGTCGTCGAGCCGGGCCGACCGGATCCAGGGTGCGTGGGTGGACGAAGAGTGCGTGCGCAAGGTCGTCGCGCACTGGAAGCGGCAGGTCATCCAGCCGCAGTACATCGAAGGCATTCAGGGTTCCGATGCACCCGCGAGTCGTTCTCGCGGGGGTGAAGACGAGACCGACGACCTGCTCGCCGAGGCGATGGAGCTCGTCGTGACGAGCGGCCTCGGCTCGACGAGCATGCTGCAACGCAAACTCCGGGTGGGCTTCGCGCGCGCGGGACGGCTGATGGATCTGCTCGAGCGCCGGGGCATTGTCGGTCCGTCGGAAGGATCGAAGGCCCGCTCGGTGCTGATGAGCGTAGAAGAGTTGCAGGAGCTGCAAGAACGCGAGTGACGCAACGAGAAAGAGGGCGGCGCGCCGTTGCGCCGCCCCCGTCCTCGCACTCGTTCGCGCTTACGCGGCGCGGACCTTCGGCGTGTGCTCGCCGAGCGTCTCGTCGGCCGTGGCCCGGTCGTGGGTCAGGTAGCCGAACAGCGCCCGCCACGGCACGGTCATCCCGGAGACGACGAAGCCCGTGATCCAGACACCGACGGTGTCGTTGCGGATCCCGATGCCAAAGCCCCGGAAGACCGAGTAGTCGAGCAACACCGTCGCGCCGACGCCGATCACGAACGTCGCCAGCGAACGCATGTTGCGCAGCTGGGGGATTGCATCCGAAAGGAAATCGACGAGCTTCACCGTCGCGAGCGCAAGCAACGCGACGACTGCGAAGTCGTACATCTGCCACCTCCTGGTGACTTGCGGATAGCTCCGTGCCATCCGTCGAGATGTCTGACCGCAGATGCCCGGGATTCGTTACCTGCTCAGAGCTTGCCGTCGGCTTCGAGGTCGTCGAGGCGGGTGCGGAGCTCGTCGAGCAGACCGGCGACCGCGGAGAGATGTTCCTCGATGCGCGACACGTAGGCGTGCGGTGAGTCGTCACTGTCCTCGTCGTCGACGTCGATCTCGTTGACGACGGCAGCCGCGAACTCGCCCTGGTCCTCGGGCACGAGCAGCACGCCCCGCCGATCGTCGGCCCCGCCCGTCCACTCGATCATCACCGGGACGCTCGCCGTCTCCAGACGCCGGCGCAGCACTTGGGCCTGGATCTTGGGGAACTCACCGATCTCCACCAGGCCGTCCGCAGCCTCCTCGTCGCCGTCGTCGGCCCTCGTGAGATGGGTCGGCTCCTCGGTCACGAGGGCCACGCGGCAGTCGGCACAGCGGGTCGTTCCCACGCGGTACTCGGATCCGCACGACGGGCACCACAGGCTCGGTTCGTCCACGAGCGGCGAGTGTACGGGGGTGCGTCGGTACGATGACGGGAATGCCCACGGACTCGACGACCGGAAAACGATTTCACGTCGAGACGCTGGGCTGTCCCAAGAACGCAGTCGACTCCGACAAGGTGATCGCCTCGTTGCTGGCCGATGGCCTGACGCCGGCCGACTCGGCCGAAGAGGCCGACCTCGTCGTCGTGAACACGTGCGCGTTCATCGAAGCGGCACGCCAGGAGTCGATCGACGTCGCGCTCGCGCTGTCCGACGGCCGTAAGCCCGGTGCGCGAATGGTCGTCACGGGTTGCATGGCCGAGCGCTACGGCGACGAGCTCGCGGCCGCGCTGCCCGAAGCCGACGCGGTCGTCGGGTTCGCCGGCGAAGGATCGCTGGCCGAAGTCGTGATGCGCGGCCGCAAGCCGGCCGGCGTGCGCGACCTGCTCGAGTTGCCCCGGCCCGCGCCGAGCGCGCCGTGGGCGTACGTCAAGGTCGCCGAAGGTTGCGATCGTGCGTGCGCGTTCTGCGCGATCCCGTCGTTCCGGGGCAAGCAGCGTTCGCGTGCGCCCGAGTCGATCGAGGCCGAGGTGCGCAGCCTCGTAGAGCAGGGTGTCGCCGAGATCGTGTTGGTTGCCCAGGACCTCGCCTGGTACGGACGAGATGCCGGCGAGCCGGGTTCGCTCGCCCCGCTCCTTCGCCGGCTCGACCCGCTGCGCGCGCAGGGTTTGGCGCGCGTTCGACTTTTGTATCTCTACCCGTCCGAGGTCAAGGACCCGCTCGTCTCGACGATGCTCGAACTGCCGTCGGTGGTGCCCTACTTCGATCTCTCGTTGCAGCACGCAGCGCCCGGTTTGCTGCGGAGCATGAAACGATGGGGAAGCGGTGAGCGCTTTACAGAGATCATCGCCGGGATCCGCGCAGAAGAGCCCGAGGCCGCGTTCCGTTCGTCGTTCATCGTCGGCTTCCCGGGAGAGACCGAAGCCGACCACGACCAGCTGCTCGGGTTCCTCGACACGGTCCGCCTCGACTGGGCCGGATTCTTCGCGTTCTCTCGCGAGGACGGCACCGCAGCCGCGAACCTCGGCGACGGGATCGCGGACTCGCTCGTCACCGAGCGGCTGCGCGAGTGTTCCGAGGTGCAGGAGCCGATCACCGCAAGCGCGAGGAGCGCACTCGTCGGTCGTGAGATCGACGTGCTGGTCGACGGCGCCGACGACGACGACATTCTGGTCGGGCGTACGCACCGCGAAGCCCCAGAGATCGACGGCGTCGTCCGGTTGATCGGCGGTGGTGAGCTGTTCGCCCGCCCGGGTGCGATCGTCCGCGCCACGGTGAGCGGGGTCGAAGGACCTGATCTCGACGCCAAGGTGACGACGTCGTGACGGCCGCGGCCGCGCCGCCGCCCAGTCGCGCCACCAAACGCTTCGGACAAAACGCGCTCGCCACGCCCGCGAACTTCATCACCCTGAGCCGGATCGTCATCGCAGTGCCGACGCTCGCGCTCATTCGCCACCGTGGCTCCGGATGGCTGACGGTCGGGTTGTGGTTCGCGATCACCGCCAGTGACAGCCTCGACGGCTGGATGGCTCGCCGCGACGGTGCCACCCGTTCGGGTGCGTTCCTCGACCCGGTCGCCGACAAGCTCATCGT
This sequence comes from Acidimicrobiia bacterium, assembly GCA_038239145.1. GTDB lineage: Bacteria > Actinomycetota > Acidimicrobiia > IMCC26256 > PALSA-610 > PALSA-610. The sequence continues at coordinate 127,808 of JBBSFB010000002.1, read as the reverse complement.
GCTCGGTGGGCTCGCGGTGCTTGCCGACCGGGGCGTGTTCGCATGGTGGGCCGTGCTGCTCGTGGTCGCCCGCGAATTCAGTATCAGCGCGTACCGTTCGGTCGCGGGCCGACGGGGTGTGGTGCTGCCGGCCCAGCGCCTCGGCAAGTACAAGGCGTTCACGCAGTACTGCGCGGTCGGCTTCGTGCTCTTGCCGATCACGGCCGACTACGTGGGCTTGCAGCAGTTCGCCTTCGGGTTCGCGGTCGTGCTCACGCTGGTCTCCGCGCTCGAGATCGTCCGACGCGGCTACATCGACTGGCAGCGCGTCGAGTCGTGACGCTGCGCGAGTCCTGAAGCACTCACGAGAACGAAGGGTCACGAGATGCGGTGTGAGATTCTCGCGATCGGTACCGAGCTGCTGCTCGGCCAGATCGTCGACACGAACAGTGCCTGGATCGGTGAGCAGTTCGCGGCCTCGGGCATCGATTCCTATGAGCACCGCGCCGTCGGTGACAACCAGGTGCGGATCATCGCCGCACTGAAGGACCAACTGTCGCGCTCCGACGCCGTGCTGATCTGTGGCGGGCTCGGTCCGACCCAGGACGATCTGACGCGCGACGCGATCGCCGAGCTCATGGGCGTTCCGCTCGTGCGTCACGACGATCTCGCGGAGACGATCGCGAAGATGTTCAGCGCGCGCGTCCGCGACATGCCCCAAAACAACCTCCGCCAAGCCGACGTCCCCGAAGGCGGCGAGGCGATCGACAATCCCATCGGTACCGCGCCGGGACTCAAGTGCAAGCTCGGCGACGGCAAGATCGTCTACGCGGTGCCCGGCGTACCCTACGAGATGAAGCAGATGGTGACCGATCACGTCATCCCCGATCTGCTCCGCCGTTCGGGCGAAGCGGCCGCGATCGTGTCGCTGTCGCTCAAGACGTGGGGAACGTCGGAGTCGGCGCTCGCGGAGATGGTCGCGCACCGGCTCGACGCGCTCGACGCGCAGGGTGGCAATCCGACGATCGCGTTCCTCGCGCGCGGCATCGAAGGGCTCGTCGTACGCGTGACGGGCAAGGCGGCGACCGAAGCTGAGGCGCGCGCCCTCGTCGAGGTCGAGGTGAAGGAACTGCGGCTCATCCTCGGCGACCTCGTGTTCGGCGTCGACGACGAGACGATGGAGTACGCGGTGCTCGAACGACTGCGGGGCCGGGGTTGGACCCTCGGTGTCGCCGAGTCGCTGACCGGTGGGCTCATCGGCGCTCGCATCGTCAACGTCGAAGGCGCCAGTGACACGTTCCGGGGAACGATCGGTAGCTATGCGACCGACGTCAAGCGTTCGCTGCTCGGCGTCACTGCGGAGTCCGTAGTGAGCGAACAGGCCGCCAAGGAGATGGCCGAAGCCGCTCAGCGCGTGCTCGGCGCCGACGTCGGTATCTCCGCGACGGGAGTCGCGGGCCCGACCGAGCAGGACGGCGTGGCCGTCGGCACGGTGTACTTCGGGATCGCGATCCCGGGCCTGCCGACCGAGACCGTGAGCACGCGCCTGCCCGGCGACCGCGAACGGCTGCGGCAGTTTTCGACGATCACGTTGCTCAACCTGTTGCGCCAGCGCCTGGATGTCCTGGCGCGCTGACGCGACCGCGCGAGAGGCATGCGCATGGAAGTCCAGGTGAACATCGATTGCGCCGACGCCGCCTCACTGCGGGCCTTCTATTGCGAGGCTTTCGGGTACGAGCCCTTCGCTGAAGCCGGCCACTACGCGTCGTGCGTTCCCGGGCCCGGTGTCGAAGGATCCAAGCTCGTTTTCCAGCAGGTACCCGAGTCGAAGGTCGTGAAGAACCGGGTGCACCTCGACCTGCTCGTCGACGATATCGAGGCCGAGGCGGCTCGTTTCGTGGCGCTGGGCGCGACGCGCGCGAGCGCCGGAACGGTTTCCGACGGCGGTTGCGCATGGATCGTGATGCACGATCCCGAAGGGAACGAGATCTGCCTCTGCGACGGCTGACGCAGGCTGTTTTCCCGGTCCCCTTCTGGGCTCGGCGTCCGGATTTCACCGCGCATTTGCCGAGGATGCTTGAGTCGAACGCCTGTTCGCTCTAGTGTGTCTCACACGCGTGTGATTCACCCGTGGTGAGCGTCTCCGTTGTTGTCACACCCCATCGTTAGGGTCGCCAGCACGACGCTTCCCCTCAACCGAATGGAGCAATGGCGTGGTGGCAGACAGGGGTTCACAGGTGGACCGGGCGAAAGCACTCGAGATGGCGCTCGGCCAGATCGACAAGCAGTTCGGTAAGGGTTCGATCATGAAGCTCGGGGAGCGGGGACACGTCGGGATCGAAGCGATCCCCACCGGTGCCCTGGCCCTCGACCTCGCGCTCGGGATCGGTGGTCTGCCCCGAGGGCGGATCGTCGAGATCTTCGGCCCGGAGTCGTCGGGCAAGTCGACGCTCGCGACCCACGTGGTCGCCGAGGCGCAGCGCAACGGTGGTGTCTGCGCCTACATCGACGCCGAGCACGCGATGGACCCGGTGTACGCGGCCGCCATCGGCGTCAACGTCGACGAGTTGCTGATCAGCCAGCCCGATACGGGCGAGCAGGCGCTCGAGATCGCCGACATGCTCATCCGTTCGGGTGCGCTCGACGTGTTGGTGATCGACTCGGTGGCCGCACTCGTTCCCCGGGCCGAGATCGAGGGCGAGATGGGCGACACGCACATGGGTCTCCAGGCCCGTCTGATGAGCCAGGCGTTGCGCAAGCTCACCGGCAACCTCAACAAGTCCCGCACGATCGCGGTGTTCATCAACCAGCTGCGAGAGAAGATCGGCGTGATGTTCGGTTCGCCGGAGACGACGCCGGGTGGTCGTGCGCTCAAGTTCTATTCGTCCGTGCGGCTCGACATCCGCCGGATCGAGTCGATCAAGGACGGTCCCGAGGTCGTCGGCAACCGGGTGCGGGTGAAGGTCGTCAAGAACAAGACCGCCCCGCCGTTCAAGCAGGCCGAGTTCGACATCATGTACGGCCAGGGCATCAGCCGAGAAGGCTCGCTGCTCGACGTCGGAGTCGAGATGGGCATCATCAAGAAGTCGGGTGCGTGGTTCACGTACGAGGGTGAACAGCTCGGTCAGGGCCGGGAGAACGTCAAGAAATTCCTGGCCGAGAACGTGGATCTCATGGTCGAGATCAGCGAGAAGATCAAGGATGCTTCTGGTCTCAACGACGAAGTGGAAGTCGACCTCACGGACGAGGCCGCGGAGGATGGCGTCGAAGAGGAAGTCGACGCCTGATCCTCCGGCCGCCAGCGACCGGGATGCATCCTTCTCCACAGGATGCCATCCCGGTCGGCGACCGGAACCCGACCCGTAGACTGCCTGCGGTCATGACCAGGCGCTTCTACGTACGCACCTACGGGTGCCAGATGAATGAGCACGACTCCGAGCGGATCGCCGGAGTGCTGGCCGCCGACGGCATGGAGGCGACCGATGACCTGGCGCAGGCCGACGTCGTCGTGCTCAACACCTGCTGTATCCGTGAGAACGCCGACAACAAGCTCTACGCGCACCTCGGCGACCTGAAGGTCCTGAAGACGCAGCGGCCGGGCATGCAGATCGCGGTCGGCGGATGCCTGGCCCAGAAGGACCGCGAAGGTGTGCGGGAGCGGGCGCCGTTCGTCGACGTCGTCTTCGGCACCCACAATCTCGCCCACGCGCCCGATCTCCTCCGGGAGGCGCAAGCGAACGGTCCGGTCGTCGAGATCCTCGACGAGCACGAGGCCTACCCCTCGGCGCTGCCGACCCGGCGCGACGACGATCATTCCGCCTGGGTCACCATCCAGATCGGATGCGACAACGCGTGCGCGTTCTGCATCGTTCCGTCCGTGCGGGGCAAGGAAGTGAGCCGGCGTACCGGCGACGTCGTGCACGAGGTCGAGGAGTTGGCGCGCGACGGCGTGCTCGAGATCACGCTCCTCGGTCAGAACGTCAACTCCTACGGTCGCGACCTCGGCGCCGGGCAGTTCCGCCCGCAGTTCGGCGATCTCCTGCGCACGCTCGATGCCGTCGAGGGGATCGAACGCATCCGGTTCACCTCGCCGCACCCGAAGGATCTCCGGCCCGAGACGATCGCGGCGATGGGTGAGTGTTCGGCCGTGTGCGAGCACCTGCATCTCCCGCTCCAGTCGGGCAGCGACAACACCCTCGCCCGTATGCATCGGGGCTACACCGCGGACCGCTATCTGGAACGACTGCACTCGGCCCGAGCCGGCATCGCGGATCTTGCGGTGACGACCGACATCATCGTCGGCTTCCCGGGCGAGACCGAGGCCGATTTCGTTCGCACGCTCGAGGTCGCCGACGAGGCCGAGTACGACGCTGCGTACACCTTCGTGTTCTCGCCTCGCCCCGGTACCGAAGCCGCGTCGATGACCGCCGACTTCGTCGATCCCGTGGTCGTGCAGGAGCGGATGCAGCGCCTGGTCGACGTCGTCGAGGCGCACGCGCTGCGCAAGCACGCAGAACGGGTGGGGCGGGTCGAAGAGGTCCTCGTGGTCGGGCCGTCCCGTAAGGACCCCGCGTTCTGGTCGGGCCGCACCCGCCAGAACAAGCTCGTCCACTTCGCGCCGCTCGGTACGACCCGACCCGGCGAACTGATCACGGTCCGCATCACGAGCGCGGCCCCGCACTTCTTGCGCGGCGACTACGTCGGTTTGGTGCGACCGGCGCCGCGCCGACGGGTCCGCATCCCGGTCGCGGTGGTGTGACCCGCCACCTCGCGATCGTCGGGCCGACCGCGTCGGGAAAGTCGGAAATCGCGCTCGCGGTTGCGCAGGCGTTCGACGACGTCGAGATCGTCTCTCTCGACTCGATGCAGGTGTACCGGGGGATGGACATCGGTACCGCCAAGCCCACCGCGGCCGAACGCGATGCGGTTCGTCATCATCTCGTCGACGTCGCCGATCCGTCCGAGGAATGGTCGGTCCGGGCCACCCAGGACTCGACGCGTGCCGCCATCGCCGACATCGAGGCCCGGGATCGCCGGGCGCTCTTCGTCGGGGGTACCGGCCTCTACGTCCGGGCCGTCGTCGACGGGCTGCGGGTGCCGCCGCGCGACGTGGGGGTGCGTTCGGCGCTCGAAGCGGAGACCGCGACCGACGCGGGCCGGGCGAGCGCGTACGCACGCCTGGCGATCGCCGATCCGACCGCGGTCTCTCGGATCGAGCCCGGCAACACCCGCCGGATCGTGCGCGCGCTCGAGGTGCTCGAAATCACGGGACAACCGTTCTCGTCGTTCGGTGCCGGCCTGACCGAGTACGGGGCGCCGGTGATCGACGTCGGGCTCGTCGGTGTCTGGCTGCCGCGCGCCGAGTTGAGCCGGCGTATCCACGCCCGTTTTGCGGCGATGCGGGCCGCCGGCCTCGAAGCCGAGGTCCGGGCTCTCGCAGCCCGGCGCCCGCCGGCCGCCGGGCTGCGTCCCGACGAATCGTTCGACGAATCGTTGCGACGGGGTGGGGGACTCTCGCGCACCGCGGCCCAGGCGATCGGCTACAAGGAGATCCTCGCCCACATGGACGGCGAGATCCCGGCGCTGAGTGAGGCCTTCGACCTCGCGGTGAAGCGCACCCGGCAGTTCGCCCGCCGCCAGCGCATGTGGTTCCGGCGGGACCCCCGCATCCGCTGGATCGGCACGGCGCGAAATCCCGAGGACGTTGCCGCGGTTGTCATGGCACTGTGGGAGCCGCACGCCGCATCGACCAGAGCCGAGTCCGCATGACCGCACTGCACCTTGCCAAGCTGCACGCCACCGGGAACGACTTCCTCGTCCGGCTCGCGCTCGGCGACGAGGCGCCGTTGGCCCCCGACGTCGTGGCGCGGCTCTGTGATCGCCGGCTCGGGATCGGTGCCGACGGGCTCATTTCCGTGGGTCCCGGCACCGACGGCCCGAACAGTGATCGGGCCGACTGCACGATGCGGCTCCAGAACGCCGACGGCGGCGACGCGGAGATGAGCGGCAACGGGATCCGCGCACTGGCGTGGGTGGCGGCGCGCGCCGGCCTCGGTACCGAGGGCGAGCTCATCGTCGACACCGCCGCCGGCCGCCGGGTGGTCTCCCTGATCCGCGACGAGCCGGGGAACGTGATCGCGGCCGACGTCGACATGGGACCCGTCACCCTCGGCGACGAGGACGTCGAGATCGTCGTCGACGGCACCGAGTACTGGGGCGATGTCGCCAACGTCGGGAACCCGCATCTCGTGTGCTTCGTGATCGATCCCGCGACGGTGCCCGTGGGTGTGCACGGTCCTCGGATCGAGCTCGACGCGCGTTTCCCGCACCGCACCAACGTCGAGTTCGTACGGGTGTACCCGCCGGACGTCATCGACATGCGCGTGTGGGAACGAGGCGTCGGCGAGACCTTGTCGTGCGGCACCGGCGCGTGCGCGGCCGTCGCGGTCGCGCACAATCGGGGCGTGGTCGAAGATCGCGTACGGGTGCGTGTCCCCGGAGGTGAGCTTCTCGTGACGCTCGGGCCCGCGGTCCGCCTCGGCGGTCCCGTCGAGCACGTCTTCGACGTCGACATCGATCTCGCCGCCGACGCCGATCAGCCTGCGAGGCAGAGTTCGTGACCGACCGGTCGCGCTCGCACCAGAGCCGTCAGGGCCGTCGCCTCACCGCAACCGAGGTCGATCTCGAGCGGGTGCTCCAGCGCGCGTTGCTGATCGGCACCACATACGGCAGCGCGACGGTGGAAGAAGCGGAGGCCTCGCTCGAGGAGTTGGCTCTGCTCGCCGACACTGCGGGCGCCGAACCCGTGCACTCCGAGCTGCAACGCCGGCGGACCCCCGACCCGGCGACGTACATCGGCAAGGGCAAAGCCGAAGAGCTGCGCGAGCTCGGTCAGGCCCTCGACATCGACGTCGTGATCTTCGACGACGAGCTCACGCCGGCCCAACAGCGCAACCTGGAGAAGCTCTTCGCGGTCGACGTGGTCGACCGCGTCGCGCTGATCCTCGACATCTTCGCCCAGCACGCGACGAGCCAAGAAGGATCGGTGCAGGTAGAGCTCGCACAGCTGCGGTATCGGCTGCCCCGGCTACGCGGACGCGGTCTGCAACTGAGTCAGCAGGGCGCGGGCATCGGGACCCGGGGTCCGGGTGAGACCCAGCTCGAGGTCGACCGCCGACGTTTGCTCCGCCGCATGCAGAAGCTCGAGCGCGATCTCGTCGGCCTCGCCGCGACGCGCGCGACCCAGCGCAAGGCCCGCAAGCGTCGCGACGTTCCTCACGTCGCGCTGGTCGGCTACACCAACGCGGGCAAGTCGACGTTGCTGAACCGGCTCACTCACGCCGGCGTCCTCGTCGAGAACCAGCTCTTCTCCACGCTCGACCCCACGGTGCGCCGGCTCCATCTCCCTGGCGGCGAGACCGTCGTGCTCTCCGACACGGTCGGTTTCGTGCGCCGGCTCCCGCACCAACTCGTCGAAGCATTCCGGTCGACCTTGGAGGAAGTGGTCGATGCCGATCTGCTCGTACATCTCGTCGACGCGAGCGCGGTCGACGTAGAGGCGTTGATCCACGCAGTCAACACCGTGCTGCACGAGATCGAGGCCGACGAGGTGCCGCGTCTGCTCGTATGGAACAAGACCGATCTCGCCGATTCCGACGACGTAAAAGCGCTGCTCGCCGCGTATCCGGGCTCGGTCGCGATCTCGGCTGCAAACGGCGCCGGCCTTCCCGACCTTTTGACCACGGTCGGCGACCGGCTCCGCGCCCTCGCCCGGATCAGCGAGTACGTCGTGCCGTACGAGCGCGGCGACGTGTTGGCCGCGCTGCATCGCGCCGGCGAAGTGCTCGTCGAGGTCCACGGCGATCGAGCGACCCGCGTCCGCGCCCGCCTCCCGGAAGCGGCGGCGGGCCGCTTCTCGGAGTACGCGACCGTGCCCGATTAGTCTCGGAGCAGATGGCGGCTTCCGGAGGATTCGTCCCGCCCCCGTATCCATACGAGCGGCTCGACTCGTTGAAACGCCTCGCCGACTCCCTGCCCGGCGGTGTCGTCGACTGCTCGATCGGTACGCCGTGCGATCCTGTTCCCGAGGTCGCGAGCCGCGCCGCGGCGGCCGCGCTCGCGTCGTCGAACGGCTACCCGCCGTCGGCCGGGACAACTGCGCTGCGAGCAGCTGCGGCGGAGTGGATCAGGCGCCGGTTCGGGGTCCCGGTCGAGAGTGCGCACATCGGCGCGTGCGTCGGGACCAAGGAGCTCGTGGCATCGTTGCCGCATCTCCTGCGCCTACGTGACCCGGGCCGCGACACCGTGCTCTATCCCGCGATCGCCTACCCGAGCTACGAGATGGGCGCCGTGCTCGCCGGCTGTCGAGCAGTGCCCGTTCCCCTCGACGCGCAGTGGCACCTCGACGTCGGCGCGATCAAACCCGCCGACGCCGAGCGCGCGCTCGTGCTGTGGGTCAACGAACCCGGCAACCCGTCGTCGTCGACAGCCGGCAACGAGTACTTCGCGCGCGTCGCCGCGTGGGCGCGCGCCCACGGTGTGATAGTCGCGAGCGACGAGTGCTACTGCGAGTTCTCGCCCGAGCCGGCCACGGTGTTGGCGCACGGCCTCGACGGCGTGCTCGCCATGCACAGCGTGTCCAAGCGCTCCAATCTCGCGGGGATGCGCGTCGGCTTCTACGCGGGCGACATCGATCTCGTCACGTATCTCGTCGAGACCCGCAAGCACGCAGGTCTGATGGCGCCGACCATGGTGCAGGCGGCGGCGGCCGCCGCGCTCGGCGACGACGCCCACGTCGAGATCCAACGCAACCGCTACGCCGAACGCCGTCGGCTGGTACAGGACGCGCTCGCGTCGCACGGACTGGTCCACGACGGTGGCGAGGCCGCGTTCTACCTCTGGATGCGGACCGACGACGGCGCCGACGACGGTTGGGAGATCGCGGCCCGGCTCGCCAATGAAGCCGGACTGCTGGTCTCGCCCGGCGATCTTTACGGCGCGCTCGGTGCCGACCACGTACGCATCGCGCTCGTACAACCGACGGACCGGCTCGAGCTCGCGCTCGAGCGGCTCGTCCAGGCCCGAGCCTGAATCCGACACTCACCCACCCGATCCGACCCGAAAAACGCAGGAGCCGAAGAAGTGGACGACGCCAAGCAGGCAACGGAACTGTTCGAGGCCGGAGACGACTGGCGCGACGTCCTTCCTTTCGCAGAAGCGCACGACCTGGTGGGCGGTATCATCGGGCGCCTCGACCGCGGCGAGATCCGGGTTGCGGAGGTCGTCGACGACACGGTCGTCGTGGACGAGTCGGCCAAGCACGCGATCCTCATGTGGTTCCGAGTGAACGAGATGGCAGCCATCGAGGCCGGACCCTTCGAGTACGTCGACAAGCTGCCGCTCAAGCACGGCTACGAGGAAGCCGGCGTGCGGGTCGTGCCGGGCGCGTCGGCCCGTTACGGCGCGCATCTCGCGCGGGGCGTCGTGATGATGCCGAGCTACGTCAACATCGGTGCGTACGTCGACAGCCGCACCATGGTCGACACGTGGGCAACGGTCGGTTCCTGCGCCCAGATCGGCAAGAACGTGCACCTCTCGGGCGGCGTCGGCATCGGCGGAGTGCTCGAGCCGCCGCAAGCCGTACCGGTCGTCATCGGCGACGACTGTTTCATCGGTTCCCGTTGCATGATCGTCGACGGCGCGCGCGTGAAGGACGGAGCCAAGCTCGGCGCCGGTGTGGTCGTGACCTCGACCACGCACGTGATCGAGGCGGAGACTGGCAACGAGTTGGCCCGGGGAATCATCCCCGAGCGGGCCGTGGTCGTCACCGGGACGCGCATGCGGGAGTTCGAAGGGGGCACGTTCGGCCTGCCGTGCGCGCTCGTGCTGCGCTACCTCCCCGAAGGCGCCGGGCACGACAAGTTGCAGTTGAACGCGATCCTGCGAGAGCACGGCATCGTTTCGTGACCCACGATCTGCTCGCGCTCACCGAGACCCTGTGCGAGATCCCGTCGGTGAGCGGCGCCGAAGCCACGCTCGCCGACGTGGTCGAGGCGCGCCTACGGGCGGGCCGGGCGTTGCTTCGCATCGAACGCATCGGCTCGAACGTCGTTGCCCGCACCGAACTCGGCCGCGATCGCCGGGTGGTGCTCGGCGGTCATCTCGACACCGTGCCTGCGAACGGCAACGCGCAACCTCGGCGCGACGGGGACGTGCTCCACGGGCTCGGCACCGCCGACATGAAAGGCGGGCTGGCGGTGATGCTCGCATTGGCGGATGATCTCGCCGACGCGAGCCCGCGCTTCGACGTGACGCTGGTCTTCTACGAAGGTGAAGAGGTCACCGACGAGCACAACGGGCTGCGCCGGCTGTTCGAGGAGTCGCCCGCGCTCGTGCAGGGAGATCTCGCGATCCTGATGGAGCCGACGGGTGGGTGGGTGGAAGCGGGCTGTCAGGGGACCATCCACGTGCGCGCGACCTTCGACGGCGTACGGGCCCATTCCGCCCGGCCCTGGATGGGCGTCAACGCGATCCACCGGGCGGCGACGTTGCTCGAGCGCTGCGCGAACTTCGGGGCGGCGACGGTCGACGTCGACTCGCTCGAGTACCGCGAAGCGTTGCAGGTGGTGCGCATCGAGGGCGGGATCGCGAACAACGTGGTGCCCGACCGATGCACAGTGGTGGTGAACCGGCGCTACGCGCCGTCGCGCTCCTTGGATGACGCCGTCGCCGAGGTCGTGCGGTTCTGCCACGATGCCGGCGCCGATCACACCGATGTGCTGAACGCTTCGGTGGCCGCGCCCCCGAACCTGATGAACCCGCTCATCGCGGAGATGGTGGGTGTCTACGACCTACCGGTGCGGCCGAAGCTCGGATGGACCGACGTCGCCCGGTTCGCGGCACACGGCATCGCCGCGTGCAACTTCGGGCCCGGCGAACCCGAGCTCGCGCACACCGCCGACGAGCGAGTGGACCGCGCGCAACTCGACGCGTGCCTCGGCTTGCTCGAGACGTTCGTGGGAATGCGCTAGGTCTCGGTACGCGTCAGAGCCGACGCATCAAGGTGACGAGCTTGCCGTAGATCTGCACGTCGAGCGGGTCGTAGACGAGGTCTTCCATCGTGGGGTTGGACGGGCGCAAGATGATCTTGTTGCGCTTGCGGATGAACGTCTTCACGGTGGCCTCTTCGCCGGGAATGCCGGCGATCACGATGTCGCCGTTGTCGGCGTTCGGTTGCGAACGGGCGACCACGTAGTCGCCGTCGAAGATGCCGGCGTCGATCATGGACTCGCCCCGCACCCGGAGCATGAAGAGATCGCCTTCGCCGCAGAGATCGGTGGGGACGGGGATGACCTCTTCGACGTTCTCGGCCGCGAGCACACCCGTGCCGGCGGCCACGTCGCCGAGGAGCGGGACGTTGCGGACTGGTCTGCGGTCGATCGCGGTGCCGGTGCTGGGCTCCAGCGCGACCTCGATCGCCCGGGGCTTGCTCGGATCGCGCCGCAGGTAGCCCTTGTCCTGGAGCGCGGCCAGATGGGCGTGCACGGTCGAGGGCGACGACAGGCCGACGGCCTCGCCGATCTCCCGGACACTGGGCGGATAGCCCTGCTCACGGGTCTGCGAGTCGATGAACTCGAGCACCTGCCGCTGCCGCGCCGTCAGCCGGGCGGGCCCGTTGCTGGCGAGATCTCCGGACGGAGTGCGGGACGGCGAGACCGGTGCGTTGGGCATGGAATCGACGGTAACACGATCACGCGTTCGGGGCAAACACCCGTTCGCTTTTTTTCTTGACATCGAACAGGCGTTCGGCCACCGTAGCTGTCTCACCCCTCTGGTTCGATCATCTCGTCGCCCCCACGAACCAACTCCGAGGAGCCAAGACCATGGCCGCAGTCCTCCAGCTCGAACCCCGATACCAGCTCGAACCCCGAGATGTCGGCCCGTTCGCCGAGCCGACCGCCCTGGTCCGCCCGGTCCGGCGGTTCGAGGTCGTCGACCCTGATCGTCGTCAGCCCCGCCCCCGATCGGCGCGCAGCCATCAGCGTGCCGTCTATCGACGCCGGCGCGTCCTCGCCGCGCTGGTCGGCTTGGGCCTTGCGCTGGCGATGGTGCGTGCGGGGGTGATGCTCGGCGGGTCGTCCCTCGCCACCCCCGAGCGTCTCCCGCACGTGCAACAGATCGTCGTCCAGCCGGGCGACACGCTGTGGTCGATCGCGCAGCGCGCCGCCGCGGGCCACGACGTGCAGCATGTCGTCGACGTGATGGCCCACGCGCTCGGTACGAGCACCGTGATCCCCGGTGAGGCGATCTCGGTGCCCACGCCCTGATCGTCCCGCGGTCGTTCGCACTCCTGCCGGGACGCAATTCGCGATCGAACGGATTACCGTGCTTTTTCGTGCGCTGTCCCTACTGCCGGTCGAACGACGACAAGGTCGTCGACTCGCGGGAGGCCTCGGAGTCCACGGCGATCCGCCGGCGACGCGAGTGCCTGGCGTGCGGTCGGCGGTTCACCACGTACGAACGAGTGGAGGAAGCGCCGCTCCTCATCCGCAAGCGGGGCGGCGCAACGGAGCCGTTCCTCGCCGCCAAGCTCCGTTCCGGGATCCAGCGCTCCGCCACCGGGCGCCTCGACGATTCTGCGGTCAACCAGCTCGTCGCCGACGTCGAAGAGGAGCTGCGGGCCATCGGGGGAGAGGTCCCGAGCGACCGGGTCGGGATGGCGGTGCTCGAGCGGCTCCGGGGACTCGATCACGTCGCGTACCTGCGCTTCGCCTCGGTGTACAAGGGATTCGAGGACCTGGCCGATTTCGAGCGTGAGGTCGGCGAGCTCCAAAAGACGACCGAGCCCAAACAGCGTTGACCCGTGGGTTGACCGGTTGCTGCTCGGACGGGCTGATCGAGCCCGGTCCATGCGTTTTCCCGGCTTTGGGCCTGGTCAGCGACCCGGGTCCGGTCTGATCGGGAATCGTGTCCGCAACGTCCGGGAAAGTGTTGACACGGGTGGAATTACAGTGATGTAATGCACCCCCATCTCGCGGTCCGGATGGGAAGAGACCACAAGATGTAGTGGTTTTATATGTGGTAGTCGAGTGGCCGCTTCGTAGGGCGACCTGAGTCCGGATGCGGGCTCGGAGGGAGATCGAAGACATGGCGATTGCGCCGCAGCAACTCGGTATCGGGATCACTCGGCGCTTCACGCGGCCCGGGGTCGACCCGTACGACACGGTCGAGTGGGAGCGGCGGGACGCGCGCATCCAGAACTACAAGGACGGCGGCGACGCCTTCTTCCAGCCCGGCGTCGAGTTCCCGACCACGTGGTCGCTGAACGCCACCAACATCGTCGCCCAGAAGTACTTCCGAGGCACGCTCGGTACCCCCGAGCGCGAGTGGTCGCTGCGCCAGGTCATCGACCGGGTCGCCGACACGATTGCCGACTGGGGCACCAAAGACGGCTACTTCGTCGACGCCCGCGAGGCCGACGCCTTCCGGGACGAGCTGAAGTTCGTGCTCGTCCACCAGTACGCGGCGTTCAACTCGCCGGTGTGGTTCAACATCGGGGTGAAGGGCGTTCCCCAACAGGCATCGGCGTGCTTCATCCTCGCCGTCGACGACCAGATGGACGCGATCCTCAACTGGTACCGGGAAGAAGGAACCATCTTCAAGGGTGGTTCCGGGGCGGGCATCAACCTCTCCCGCATCCGGTCGTCGCACGAGCACTTGAAGGGGGGCGGCACTGCGTCGGGTCCCGTCAGCTTCATGCGCGGCGCCGACGCGTCGGCCGGCACGATCAAGTCGGGTGGCAAGACCCGTCGCGCTGCCAAGATGGTCATCCTCGACGTCGACCATCCCGACATCGAAGACTTCGTGTGGTGCAAGGCCGTCGAGGAACGCAAGGCCCGGGCCCTGCGCGACGCGGGCTTCGACATGGATCTCGACGGCAAGGACAGCCACTCGATCCAGTACCAGAACGCCAACAACTCGGTGCGCGTGAACGATGCGTTCATGGAAGCGGTCGTCGACGACCGCGACTGGAACCTGACCGCAGTCACCACCGGCGAGACGGTGAAGACGCTGCGGGCCCGCGATCTCATGCGTCAGATCAGCCAGTCGGCGTGGGAGTGCGCCGACCCGGGCATGCAGTTCGACACCACGATCAACCGCTGGCACACGTCGTCGAAGACGGGTCGCATCAATGCGAGCAATCCGTGCTCGGAGTACATGCACCTCGACAACTCCGCGTGCAACCTCGCCAGCATCAACCTGTTGCACTACCTGGGTGACGACGGCAGCTTCGACGTCGACGGGTTCAAACACACCGTCGAGGTCATGTTCACCGCCCAGGAGATCCTGGTCGGCAACGCCGATTACCCGACCGAGCGGATCGCGGAGACGAGCCGGGTGTTCCGTCAGCTCGGCCTCGGATACGCCAACCTCGGCGCCTTGTTGATGGCTGAGGGCATGCCGTACGACTCCGAGGGTGGTCGGGCGTGGGCGGCGGCGATCACCTCGCTGATGACCGGCCACGCCTACGCGACCAGCGCGAAGACGGCTGCGCGCATGGGTCCGCACGCGGGCTACGCCGAGAACGAGGAGCCGATGCTCAACGTGTTGCGGATGCACCGGGCCGAGGCGGCGAAGATCGACGAAGACCTCGTACCGCCGGAGCTGCTCGGCGCCGCGCAGGAGGCCTGGGACGACGCGGTCGAGCTCGGTGAGCGTCACGGCGTGCGCAACGCGCAGGCCACCGTTCTCGCTCCGACCGGCACGATCGGTCTGATGATGGACTGTGACACGACCGGCATCGAGCCCGACCTCGCGCTGACGAAGGCGAAGAAGCTTGTCGGCGGCGGAACGATGTTCATCGTGAACCAGACGATCCCGCGTGCACTGCGCAAGCTCGGCTACAGCACCGACGAGGTCGACACGATCATCTCCTACATCGACGAGCACAAGACGCTCATCGGGGCGCCGGCCATGAAGGCCGAGCACATGCCGGTGTTCGCGTGCTCGATGGGCGACAACACGATCCACTACATGGGTCACGTGAAGATGATGTCGGCCGTGCAGCCGTTCATCTCGGGCGCGATCAGCAAGACCGTCAACATGCCCGAAGAGGCGACCATCGACGACGTCGAGGAGCTGTACCTCGAGTCTTGGCGGCTCGGGCTCAAGGCCGTCGCGCTCTACCGAGACAACTGCAAGGTGGGTCAGCCGCTGTCGACTCAGAAGAAGGCGTCCGACACCGTCACCCAAGAGGTGGAACGGATCATCGAGACGATCATCGTGCAGGAGCCGGTACGGCAGAAGCTGCCGAAGATGCGCTCGGCCAAGACGTTCTCGTTCCGGGTCGCCGACTGCCACGGGTACGTGACCGTGGGTGAGTACGAAGACGGCCGGCCCGGCGAGCTGTTCCTCCAGGTCGCCAAGCAGGGATCGACCCTCGCCGGCATCATGGACGCGTTCGCGATCTCGGTGAGCCACGGTCTGCAGTACGGCGTGCCGCTCGAAGCGTTCGTGGAGATGTTCACGAACATGCGCTTCGAGCCTGCCGGCATGACGGACGATCCCGACATCCGGTTCGCGTCGAGCCTGGTCGACTACATCTTCCGCCGGTTGGCGGTCGCGTACCTCGACAAGGACAAGCGCGAGGCGATGGGCATCCAGACGGTGGGCGAGCGGATGCAACCGACGCTGCCCGGTGTCGAAGAGGCCACGACACCGAGCGCGACGTCGATGGACCTCCCGTTCGAGGATCGGGCGCCGTCCGACGCATTGCGGGTGCGCAACGATGCGCCGGTGCCGCCGGTCGCGACTCCTCCCGCCGCGGTGAGCCGAGAGGTCGTGCTCTGCCACGTCTGCGGCGACATGATGCAGCGGGCCGGCAGCTGCTACGCCTGTCCGAGCTGCGGCAGCACCAGCGGCTGCTCGTAGCGCTTCGCGCGCCGACGTTCTGTCGGCCGTTCTGGGGCCGATGAGTGCCCGTACAGGGAATGCGTGGGCCCCAGAACCGGAGCGGGCGACGCCATTTGGGCTCGGTCGGCCGGATCTGAGGTGGCTGAGGGGCGGGAGCGCCGGAATCTAAGGGGTCGAACGCTTGGGATGAGGCGTTGTCCCAATGTATGGGGGCCTGCCTTAGGCGCATCGTGGTTCCAGGAGCACTGGAGCACCACGGGAGGCCGTCATGTACATCTCATCCATCAGCACCACCTCGCACCTTGTCGCCGAGCGGCGGGCACGCTTCGAGAGTGCGGCCGGGCGCGTGCGCCTGATCCGCCGGGCCCGGCGCACGCCGGATTTCGAGCAGGAGTGCACACCGGCGCTCATCCTGGGACCCGCGGCGCCGGTGCTCGATCTTCGACGTTGCACGCCCGAGGTGACGGTCGTTCAGTCGGCTGAGCCCACGCGCGTACGGACGGTGGCGTGAGCGCTGCGGGTCGACGAGAATGCCCATGGTGGCGACGCGGGTCTCGAGTCCTTCCTTCATCGGTCGGGCCGAGCCGCTCCAACGACTCGAGGGCGCGATCGTCCGAGCCGGCGCGGGAGCGGCGACGGCAGTGGTCGTCGGCGGCGAGGCCGGGGTCGGCAAGACCCGCCTGCTGCAGGAGTTGACGGCGCGGGCCGGATCGACTCGGGTGCTGAGCGGCACCTGCGTCGACCTCGGCGAGAGTGGTCCGCCGTTCGGTCCGATCATCGAGGTGCTGCGGACCCTCGTGCGCGAAGACGGCGCAGCCGCGATCCTCGCGTACGCGGGCCCGGCCGCTTCCGAGCTCGGGCGGCTCGTCGCGGAGCTGGCCGCCCCCGGCCACGCGGCTGCGTTGGAACCGACCGGTGGCGCAGCCCGGCTCTTCGAGGTCGTGCTCGGTCTGCTCCAACGGCTCGCGCTCGACCGTCCGGTCCTCCTGCTGATCGAGGATCTCCATTGGGCCGATCGCTCAACCCGTGATCTCCTCGCCTACCTGATCCGACAGCTCGGTCCCACGCCCGTGACGATCGTGGCCACGTTCCGCACCGACGAGCTGAACCGGCGCCACCCCTTACGTCCGTTCCTCGCCGAGCTCGAGCGCAGCGGACTCGCCGAGCGCATCGACCTCGATCGGTTCGACCGTGCCGATGTTGGCGCCCAGCTCCACGGCATCCTCGGCGAGCCCCCGACGCACGACGTGGTGGAAGCGGTGTTCACTCGCTCCGAAGGCAACGCGTTCTTCACCGAGGAGCTCGTCGCGGCGGGCGGAGATCTGCGCCTCAACGAGTTGCCGCCGTCATTGCGGGACGTCCTCCTCGTGCGCGTCGAAGTGTGCTCAGACGGCACCCAAGAGCTCCTGCGCGTCGCCGCGGCCGCGGGGCGCACCGTGCACCACGGCCTGCTCGCCGCAGTCGCCGAGCGCGACGATGCCGAGCTGCGCGAGCAGTTGCGGGAGGCGATCACCCAACAGCTCATCGAACCCTTCGGAGAGCACGAATACTCGTTCCGGCATGCGCTGCTCCAAGAAGCATTGTACGACGAGCTGCTGCCCGGTGAGCGCGTCGACGTGCATGCCGCCTACGCACGCGTGTTGAGCGAGCGACCCGAGCTCTCGGGCGGCGACCGCACCGGCGTTCCCGCGCTGCTCGCGCACCATTGGTATGCCGCGCACGAGCTCGCACCGGCGCTCGCGGCTTCGATCGAAGCCGCGCTGCAGGCCGAGCGGGCCGCGGCCGTGCCCGAAGCCCGTGGGCACTACGAACGTGCGCTGAGCCTGTGGTCGCGAGCGCCGGGCGACCGCGCCGACCTGCCCCTGGATCATCTCGACGTACTCCGCCGGCTCGGCGACGCCCACTACCTGATGGCCGACTACGAGCGCGCGCTCCAGCTGATCGCGCTGGCGATCACCGAAGCCCGGGATCTCGGCGACCAGTTACGCGTGAGTGAGCTGCTCGTTCGCCGGGGCCGGTATCTCTGGTCGGGAGGCGCGCCGGGAGAGGCGCTCGCCACCTACGAGGAGGCGCTCATCATCTGCCCGAGCACGCCGTCGACGGCTACCCGGGCCCGGGCACTGGCCGCGTACGGCCAGGCGCTGATGCTCGTCTCCCGCTCCGCAGAAGCGGTCGTAGCGTGTCGAGGGGCGATCGATGTGGCGGTCGCGGTGGGCGACCACGGCACCGAGGGTCACGCCCGTAATTCGCTCGGCACGGCGCTGGGTGGGCTCGCCCAATTCGACGAGGGCATCGCGCTGTTGCGCGAATCACTGACGATCGCGCAGGCGGTCGACGACATCGACGACGACTGTCGCGCGCACGTGAACCTCTCGGAGACGCTGATGCAGAGTGGTCTCCTCGACGAGGGGCTGACCCTGGCCCGGGAAGGGGCGGCCCGGGCTGCGCGATTCGGCTTTCACCGTTCCTACGGCAGCTACCTGTTCGCCAACGGAGCGATGATCTCCTTCCAGCGAGGCGAGTGGGACGACGTCGCCGACGCGACGAGCGCGGCGCTCGCCCTCGACGCGCAAACCATGGCTGCGTTGCGCGTGAACACTGTTCGTACCCGGCTGCTCGTCGCCCGGGGCGACCTCGACGGCGCCGACCGCCATCTTGCCCCCGCGCTCCTACTCGCGGAACGGGCTGACGACGTGCAGCATGGTGCGCTCGCGCACGTGGCCCACGCGGAGCTCCTGGCGGCGCAGGGGCGTGCGCACGACGCCCTCACCGCCGCTCATCGCGCCGTTCGCATGACCGACGGCACCGACGACGCTTACTACGCGGAGCCCGCAGCCCGGCTCGGAATCGAGATCGCGGCCGATCTCGCCGAGGCGGCACGCGCCCGCCACGACGAATCCGGTCTCGCCGACGCAGTCGAGCAAGCGCAGCCGTTCCTTGCTCGTCGTGACGCGCTCTTGGCGGTCGAGGCCGAGCGCGGGCTTGCGCCGCGTACGCACGGTGAACTGGCGACGATCGCCGCGGAGCTCACCCGCTTGGACGGTACGCCCGCCGTAGCCTCGTGGCGATCGGCGGCTGAGGCTTGGCACCGGATCGGCGAGCCGTATCCGGAAGCCCGGGCAAGGATCCGTCTGGCCGAGGCAATGCTCGCGACGTCGGCTCCGAGGTCCGAGGTCGAAGAGGAGCTCCGGATGGCGGTGACGCTCGCTTCGCCACTGGGCGCCGCGCCACTCCTCGACGACATCGCGCGCATCGCGCGGTGGGCACGCATCGATATCGACACGGTGGTGGCGGCCGGGACCGGCACGGCCGGAAGGGTCGACACGGAGACGGATGCGAGCGCGGTGTCGCCGGTGCCGTTCTCGTTGACGGCGCGAGAGCAGCAAGTGCTCGAGCTCGTCGCCGATGGACGCACGAATCGTCAGATCGCCGACGAGCTGTTCATCAGTGAGAAGACCGCGAGCGTGCACGTGTCGAACATCCTGTCGAAGCTCGGCGTCGCGAACCGGGGGGAGGCCGCGGCCGTTGCGCACCGCATCGGTCTCGCCCGCGGGTGACCGTCCGCACGTGAGTCGGGTCTGCGATACCCGGGTCAGCGATAGCGGATGATCGCGGCGGTCGCGGCCGCGCCGTAGCCGCCGCCGAACTTGATCGCGTGCACGACGAGTGGCGCGATCTGGTGCAGCGGCACCCGCTCCTGCCATCCGTCGGCGAGCGGGAAGACCTCGGCGTACGCGGCGAAGCACTCCGCACCGAAGCCGCCGAAGAGTCGCATCATCGCAAGGTCGAACTCGCGGTGCCCCCCGTGGGCAGCCGGATCGATCAGCCAATTCCGGCCGTTCCTGTCGACCAGGCGGTTTCCGGCCCAGAGATCGCCGTGCAGGCGTGCGGGAGGTTCGGGGTGCCCGCCGAAACCGTCGAGCCGGCTCGCGAGGTGTTCCAGTGCGGTGATCGTCGCGTCCGGGAGCGCGCGGGTTTCGCGGGCGATTTCCGCGAGCGGCAACAGCCGGTTGCGGGCGTAGAACTCCGACCAGGTCGCGAACGGTTCGTTCGGAAGTCCGCGGCTGCCGGTGGGCCGCCGGTCCTTCCGGCCGAAGGTGGGCGCGCCGGCGTGGTGCATCGTCGCGAGCGCGACCCCGAGCTCGGGCTCGGTGATGCCGGTCGGGCGCCCTTCTTCGATCCACTCGAGCACGAGGTGGTTCGGGGTCACGTCCGAGACGACGAGCACCTCCGGGATGGCGACGCCGGACCGGGCCGCGGCGCGCAACCAGGCCAGACCGGCGGCCTCGGTCGTGAAGAACCCGGGCGGGGCCGAGGAGTGGGTCTTGGCGAAGACCCGGCGGCCGTCGTCGAGATCGAGTGCGAACGCCGTCGCGACGTCGCCACCCCCCAGGCCGGTCACGCCGACGACGCGGCGGCCGAGACTCTCTTCGATCACGGCGCGCAGTCCGGGGTCCACGCGACCAGACGCTATCGGTGGCACCACAAGCCTCGGCCCGGCTGGGTAGGTTTTCACCATGACGCTCGCAGGTGAGTACGAACCGAGTCCGTCCGAGTGGGTACGCAACCAGGTCGAGACGTACGAGCGCACTGGTGGCCGCGAGGGCAGCACGTTTCTCGACACCGGCATGCCGGTGATCATCGTGACGACCCGTGGCAACAAGAGCGGGAAGCTGCGGAAGACCGCGTTGATGCGGGTGGAGCACGACGGCGAGTACGCCCTCGTCGCGTCGATGGGTGGCGCGCCCAGTCACCCGGTCTGGTACCACAACCTGAAGGCGGATCCGACCGCGGTCACCATTCAGGACGGCCCCGAGCCGTTCGACGCGGAGGTGCGCGAGCTCAGCGGCGACGAACGGGCGGAGTGGTGGAAGCGCGGCGTCGAGGCGTACCCGCCGTACGCGCAGTACCAGACAAAGACCGACCGGCTCATCCCGGTCTTCGTGGCGACGCGTCGGATCTGAGCGCTATTGCGCGAGCGCGGCGATCTGCTTGTGCAGGTCGACGCGTAGCGCCGCAGTCGACGTGAGCCCGTCCTCGCTGCGTAACACGGCGCGGAACGCGTCGCGCGCGGTGCTCGGGTCGAGGCCCGGCGCGGACGCGTCGAGGCCGGCGATCAGGCGCAGGATGAGCTCGGCTCCGTCGAGACGGCCCCAGAGATAGTCGTTCTCGCGCCAGGACCGGTCGAAAAACGCGGCGAAGTGGTGAAAGCCCGTGCCCCGGAGCTTGCCCGGTACGTCGGGTGACTTCAGCAGCGTCGCCCGGTCCGGACTGAACCGCGTCGGCTGGATCTGCGAGAACTGCGGGGTCGCGCTCAGGGCCACGATCGGGAAGAGGAGCTGGTCCCAAATCGGGAACGCCACGTACCGGACCGAGAGTGGGCGGCGGACACTGTCGTCCCAACCTTCGGTGAGCTCCACGAACGTCGACCAAAGATCGGCGTTCGTCGTCGTGACGCGCGGCACGAGCGCGGATCCGTAGCCCTCGACGAGCGCGCAGATGGACGCGTGCTGCTCGAGCGCGAACCCGGCCGGGTCCCGCCCGAGTGTGGCAGTCGTGAGAGCCTTCGGCGCGAACACCGCGGTCGCGACGGGCGGGAGGGCGGAGACGACGTGCGCGGACGCGTCGCCAAGAGGTTCGAGGCGATCCCACAGCGCCCGCTTCAACGTGTCGATGGAGCCGCGGCGCGGCGCGGTCGGGCCGGAGTCGGCGTACAACGCGTTGACGCCCTGCAGGACGAACCGAAGGCGGCGATCGCGGTACCCGACGTCGATCTGGTCGAGGAGCCGGCCGGCCCGGTCGCCTTGTGGGTCGACAAACGCGGGCTGCCCGCCGAGCCAGGCGCCGAGCGCGAGCCGCACGAACGCGGCTTGGCTCGAATCGGCGTGGTAGTGGTTCGCCCGCGCGATCGCGGCCGAGAGGTGCGCGGTCGCATCCTGCAGCTTGAGGCGGACGTAGGTGGGCAGCGTGAGCGCGGTCTGCGTCGCCGCAACGCTGTGCAGTCGCCTCGCCACCGCGGCCATGTCGTCGAAGGAGAGCGCGTGCAGGGGTCCGGCGGTGCGTCCCGAGGCTTGGACGTCGTCATCGACTAGGTGCTGCACTGCGTCCATCTGTTGGTCGGCGATGGCGCCGATCGTTGCGACTCGCTCATTGAGGTTGCGCAGGCGTAGCAGTTGCTGGAGCAGCGGTTCGTGGCGGGACACCTTGGCCACCGCGTCCCAGGCGGTCGTCAACCACCCGGGTTCGGCGGGAGGGGCGGACGGGACGCCCGCGCCTGGTGCCGGGTCGGCGCCGGGGTCGGGCTCGAGGTAGATGAGGTGCCTCACGACCTCGGTCTGGGCGCGTTGTTGCACGATCACGTCGAGGGCGCGGTCGAACGGCGCATTGTCGAGCACGCCGCCGTCGACGAACTCGGTCATGGTCGCCTTGACCGACGCGTCGGCGTAGTTGGTGAAGTACGTGCCGACGATGTGGTCGAGCGCGCCGCTAGGGCTCTGGCCGATCTGTTCGACGAAGTCGCCGAGTCGCACCGCCGGGAACGCGCCGGGAATGCTCGACGTACACCGGCACGCGAGCGCTAACGCGGGCGTGTCCCGGGCCTCGAAGTTCGACAGGCCGCCGGGCTGGTGGTCGAACTCGAACACGTGCCGATAGTTGCGGTCGTGCAGGGGCGGGTCGCCCGTACCCGACTCGACCAGGAGGTCGTAGCCGCGAAGATCGGTGGTCGTGACCACGAGGCGCAGGTTGCTGTCGGGCGGTACGAGATCTTCGGCGCTCGGGGCCCCCGAACCCGGGGCACCGTCCTCCGGACCGATGCCGGCGAGCGCTCCGAACAGCCAGCGCGCCATGTCGTCGCCCTTGAGCGGGGTGTACGACGACCGGGCCTTGAAGACCAGGCGCCGCGAGACCGCCGCGAGCCGCCACGACAGCCACGGCCGCTTCGGCGCGTTCAGCAGCCCGCCGATGTCGCCCTTGTCGAGCCAGAGATCGCGCAGCACGGCGTCGTCGCCGTTGCGGGCGAGCGCGGTCGCCAGGCACACGCCGTTGATGCCCCCCGCCGACGTACCACTGATCACATCGATCACGAACCGCACCGGCGCGCCCGACCGGGCCAGTCCGGCGATTGCGTCGAAGTAGGCGCGTTCCGTCGCATCTTCGGCGGTGTGGAACGGATTGACGGTCGCGTCGTGGTCGAAGGCCCGCGACGCGACGACGAGCTTGCGCAGCTCCTTCGTGATCCCGTGCATGTACACGGCGAGGGAGACGCCGCCGTAACAGACGAGGGCCAGGCGGACTTCGCGGATCTCGTTCGTAACGCCGCGGCTCATGCCGCCCCCTCGCCGAGCATGTCGAACCAGTCCGCGCCGTCGCGGACCGTAACGACACCGGCGTCCGCCGTCAACGACAGGGACGCGGGTCAATCGGGGCTGGTGCGCAGGGCCACCTCGGCCGGTGCCACCGGACTGCACCTCGGCTCGAGCGCGAGGTAGTCGAGCGTTTCCGCGAACGACATCGGCTTGGCAAACAGGAATCCCTGGCCGAAGGTGCAACCGACGGCGCGTACTGCGGTGAGTTTGGCGTCGGTGTCGATGCCCTCGGCAACGACCTCGAGGTCGTGCGCGGTCCCGAGGTTGACGATGGCGCTGAGCATCGCCATGTCGCGCACCGCCGTGCCGAGCGACTGCAGGAACGAACGGTCGATCTTGATGGAGTCGATGGGAAGGAGGCGCAGATACGTGAGCGAGCTGTAGCCACTGCCGAAGTCGTCGAGGGAGATGTGCATCCCCAGGTCGCGGATCCGGCGCATGATTGCGGCGTTGCGATCGGAGTGGTCGAGCATCACCGACTCGGTGATCTCGAGCGTCAGTAGCGCCGGGTCGAGGCCGCTGGCCGCGAGCGCGGCCTGGACGACCGTGACGAGGTCGCCGGATTCGAACTGCCGGACCGAGACGTTCACCGACACGCCAACGCCGGGCGCCACCTTCTGCCAGCGCACGCAGTCGACGGTGGCGGTCCGCAACATCCAAGCGCCGATCTCGAGGATGATCCCTGCTTCTTCCGCCACCGGAATGAAGTTGTCGGGCCGGATGAGGCCCACCCCGCGTCGATCCCACCGGATGAGGGCCTCGAGCTTCGACACCTCCGTGCTCTGCAGGCTCACGATGGGCTGGTAGTACGCGCGCAACTCGTCCCGACCGACAGCCTGGCGGAGGGCGGACTCGACGTCGAGCCGGCGTGCCGCGTTCCGCTGCATCCGGCTGTCGAAGACCTCGACGCCGGAGGTGCCGGTCTCCTTGGCGCGATACATCGCGGTGTCGGCGAAACGCAGCAACTCGATCGGCGTCTCGGAACCGGTGCTTACCGATACCCCGATCGACGCGCCGACGAACACCTCGCTGTCGAAGATCACGAACGCGCCCGTGAGAGCCTCGATGATGCGCACTGCGACCGCCTTGATCGCCTCCAGGTCGGATGCGCTCGGGCAGAGGACGACGAACTCGTCGCTCCCGAGCCGGGCCACGACGTCTTGGCTCCGGATCGCGGCCGCGATCCGATTCGCGACGAGGACGAGCAGTTGATCGCCGGCATCGTGACCGAGTCCGTCGTTGACGAGCTTGAACCGGTCCAGGTCGACGAACACCATCCCGACCACGTCGTCGGTCCGGCGGGCCTCTTCGATCGCGTCCTGCGTCCGGTCGAGCAGCGTCCGCCGATTGGGGAGACCGGTGAGCTCGTCGCATGTTGCCGCGGTCCGTAGGGCCAGCTCCATCGACCGTTGTTCGCTGATATCGCGTACGACCGCGGTGAAGTAGTGGCTCTCGCCGACCTGAACCGCCGAGATCGCGATCTGGGCCGGGAACCGCTCGCCGGTCGCGCGCGCCGCGACGGTGTCGATCTGGTGCCCCAGGCCGTCGAGCTCGATCGAGTCGCGCACCGTGGCGAGTGAGTCGGCCGGCACAAGGGGCTCGTAGGGGGTGCCGATCACCTCCGCGGCATCGACTGCGAAGATGCGTTCGGCGGCCCGGTTGAAGCTCCGGATGAAGCCGTGCGCGTCGACCGAGATGATCGCGTCGGCGGCGGTCTCGACGATGCTTCGGTTGCGCTCCTCCGACACCCGCAGGGCCGCTTCGTCGGCGCGCCGCTCGGTCCGGTCGCGCAGACTGATGACCAGTCCGCGGATCGACGGGTCGGCGAGTTGGTTGCTTCCGCTCGCTTCAAACCAGCAGTACGAACCGTCGGCGCGGCGGAGGCGGATGTCGACGGGAACCGAGACGACGCCGGGATCGGCGAGCATTCGGGCGAGCCGCATCGCGATCTCGTGGTGGTCGTCCGGATGAATGACATCGAAGGCCGACAGCCCGATCAGGTCCTCGGGGGCGACGTGAAGAGCATCGCGGACCGCGCCGGACACCCACATCATGCGGCCGTCGGCGTCGCAGATGGCGATCACCTCGGCCACGGCGTCGGCGACCGCAGCCAGGCGGGCCTCCGCCGCGACGACCGCCGACACGTCGTGGGCGTTGAGAACGAACCCACCGATCAAGGGGTCGTCGGAGCGGTCGTCGGCCGTCACCGCGCACGTACGGACGCTGCCGTCATGGGCGACGAAGCGCAGTACCACGGATCGGACCGGTGTTGCGGACGGCGACGACCGGATCTCGTCGAACCAGGCCCGGGCTTCGGCGCGATCCGATTCGATCACCAGGTCCATCGGATGTTCGAGCTCGGAATCGGTGTAGCCCAGGAACGACATGCCCGAGGGTGGGCTGTAGATGATGTCGCCCATGCGGTCGACGACGCACGCGAGGTCGCTCGAGTGGGCGAGGAGGCTGGCGAAGCGGACCCGCTCGCGCTCGAGCTCGTTGCGGGCTTCGACCTCGGCCGTCACGTCGTTGGCGACCACCGCGACGACGTCGCGGTCGACCGTGACCGCCTTGAGCTTGCTCCAGCCCGTTCGACCGTCCGGACGCGACACCGGGAGCTGGGCCCCGACGTGAAGGCCGGTCGCCAACGCCTCCGCGTACACCGCCTTCAGCTGTGAGTTGTCGGCGAACTTGTCGAGCGCAGAGAGCCGCGACCCGACGACCTCGGCGCCGAGTCCCGTGTAGGCACGGCGAACGATCGCGTTCGCTTCCAGGATCTCGTAATCGACGATCTCACCGCATTCGCGTATCGCCCGCAGCACGACGAACGTCCCGTGCATGCCGTCCATCGCCAACCGGTGGTGGGCGAGCGCCCGAGACGTCATGATCGCGGTGGAGCCGGTCGCACTCATGCCGTGCTTGCGCGCGTACATCGCCTCGTCGGCCTCGCGCAGGAGGTCCTCGGGAGATCTGCTCCCGTTGCGGTCGTCGACCACGCCGACGCTCGCCGAGATCGCGTTCGGTGCGATGTTGGGCCACGGCTCGGCGAGCACTGCCCAGATGCGTTCGACGAGCCGATCGGCATCGTTCTCGTCGGACGACGACCGCACGAGGATGACGAACTCGTCGCCGCCGAAGCGGGCGATCACATCCTCCGGTCGCACGACGGCGCGCAGGCGCGCCGCGGCCTCGGCGAGCACCTCGTCGCCGACGTGGTGCCCGAAGGAATCGTTGATGTCCTTGAAGTTGTCGAGGTCGACGAACGCGAGGATGGCGGGCGCGTGCGCGGCGCACGACTCTTCGAGCGCGGCGGTGAAGCCGGCCCGGTTGAGGAGCTGCGTGAGCGAGTCGGTCGTGGCTTCGTGCGCGAGCTGTCGGCCGCGGTCGCGCCCCTCTTGTTCGATGAGGTCGTGCTCCGCGAAGCTGCCGCTGACGACCCAGAGCACGGCCGCGAAGATCGCGAGTCCGACCGCGGCCACGAGATGGGCGCGCCCGAGGGGCATCAGGTGCGGAGCGAGGCCCGCCTGCAGCGCGATCTCGCCGCTGATGGCGCTGGCGAGGCACCACGCGAGCACGGTGCGCCAGTCGATTCCCGGGATCTGCGCGAGCATCTGGACGGCGCAGAGCGCGTAGGCGATGACCAGGATCGAGCCCCATCCGCTCGAGTAGAGGATCGTCGTCACGACGCTGGCTGCAAACGCGATCCGGAACTGCTGGCGGAGACGGGAGTCCGGTCGGCACCGCAACCACATCCGGCCGCCCAGGTCGCCGACGATCGAGCCCACGATGACGACGACGAAGACCCAAAAGGGCGGGCCGACGATGACGTCGCGGCCCCTGAGCACCCACACCAACACGATCGCGGGCAGCGCGATCAGGTTCCCGCCCGCGACGACGGCGATCATCGCCGAGCGCGAGTTCTTCGCTCGCGCTCCATCGCGCCCGTTGTTCGGCAGTGCCATGTGACCTCTTCGTCACAGGACCCGGCTGGATCGACCACCACGACTCCGGTCGCCCACGAATCGAACTCTCAGTCCGACGGGTGACGGACTGACGGTCGGCTCGCCGGATCAGCCTTCCGGGTGGCGATCGGTCGCGTAGGTAGGCGTGTGCGCGGTGAAGCCGCCGTCGACGCGCAGGACCTCGCCGGTGACGAAGGCGGCGTCGTCGGACGCGAGGTAGGCGACCGCCGCCGCGATCTCCTCCGGATACCCGAGTCGCCCAACGAGGTGGCTGGTGCTATAGCGCCGGAGGCGGTCGCCCATCGGGCCACCGAGCGCATCCTGGGCGGTCTTGGCCACCACGACGCCCGGGGCAACCGCGTTGCAGCGGATCCCACGCTCTCCGTACGCGGTCGCGACGTAGCGGGTCAACGCGACCACGCCGGCCTTCGACGTGCCGTACGCCGCGAGGGAGTGGCTGCCGTAGAACGCGGCCGCGGAGGCGGTATTGACGATCGCGCCGCCACCCCGTTCGAGCATGCGGGGGATCGCGAATCGGCAACCGAGCATCGGCCCGGTCAGGTTCACCGACATCACCCGCTCCCACGTGGCCAGGTCCATCGTCACGACGTCCTGATCGAAGCGATTCTGGTCGAGGGCGGCGGCGTTGTTGTGGAGGATGTCGAGCCCACCGAACGCCGCGACCGTGTCGGCCACCATTGCTTCGACGGACCGGGCATCACCCACGTCGGTTATCTGCACCCGGCCGGTGCCGCCCGCGGCTTCGATCTCGGAGACGACCGCCGCGGCCGCAGGCCCCGCGATATCGGCGACGGTCACCCGGGCGCCTTCCGAGGCCAACAGCAGAGCGGTGGCGCGTCCGATGCCCGAGCCTCCACCCGTCACGATCGCGATCTTTTCCGAGAACCTGTCCATGTATCGCGCCCCGGGGCGAATCGGTGAGTCAATCGATGAGTTCGTACTCGGCCGGATCGGGCGCGAGCGTGCGCTGCCAGTACTCCAAGAGGGTGAACGGCCAGTTCTGAGCGACGTGGCCGTGCTCGTTCTTGTACCAGCTGCTGACCTCCGACCATCCCCACGCCATCAGCGCATTCTCGGCGTCGACCCGCTCGTTGAAATCATCGTGCACGTCGGTGTGCACGTCGAGCGCGGCGTGGCCACCCCCGAGCAGCATCCCGAGGCATCCGAGGATGTAGCGCACCCCGCACTCGGAGAAGTAGATGATGCTGCCGTTGATCACGATGTTGGTGTTCGGGCCGTAGAGGCAAAAGAGGTTCGGGAACCCGGGCACCGTGATGCCGAGGTAGGCGCGCGCGTCGCCTTTCCAGTGCTCGTGCAGGTCCACATCGTCGCGCCCGGTCACCTGCATCGGCGTGAGGAACTTCGACGCCTGGAAGCCGGTGCCGTAGATGATCACGTCGACGTCGTGGGTAACCCCGTCAGCGGTCACGATCCCGGTTGTTGTGATCTCGCGAATGGTGCCGGTGAGGAGTTGCACGTTGTCGCGGAGGAGCGCGCCCGGCCAGGCGCCGTTGTCGCGCAGCAACCGTTTCGCGGCCGGCGGATAGTGGGGGATCACCCGCTCGAGCAGATCGGGACGGGCTTGGAACTGCTGGGTCAGGTAGCCCGTGAGGAGTTGGCGCAGGATGTCATTGAACAGGCTGACCGAGTTGTCCTTCGGGTCCCAGTCGGGATCGACGCGTACGCCGGCGAGCACACCGTCACCCATCTTCCAGAAGATGAGGAAGCGATTCCATTCGCTGTACGAAGGGACGTGCGCGTAGAGCCACCGCAGACCGGGCTCGACCTCGGCGTGATAGTCGTCGGTCGGCCCGAGCCACGGCGGCGTGCGTTGGAACACGAGCAGCTCGCCGACAACCGGCGCGATCTCGGGAACGAACTGCACCGCGCTTGCGCCGGTTCCGATCACCGCGACGCGCTTCCCGCTGAGGTCGATCGTGTGATCCCACCGGGCCGAGTGGAACGCAGGACCGGCGAAGGACTCCCGACCCGCGATGTCGGGATACAGCGGGCGGTTGAGCTGTCCGACCGCGCTGATGACCGCGTGCGCGACGACACGGTCCTCGGTTCCGTCGGCCCGCCGTACCACGACCGTCCAGGTCCGGTCCCGCTCCGACCATGTCGCCGATCGAACCTCGGTCGAGTACTGCACCCGGTCCCGCAGACCGAACGCATCGGCACAGCGCCGGAAATAGTCGAGCAGCACGTCCTGGGTGGAGAAGTGGAACGGCCAGTCGTGACGCTGCGCGAACGAGAAGCTGTAGTTGTGGTTCGGGTTGTCAACGCGGCACCCCGGATACGTGTTCTCCAGCCAGGTGCCACCGACATCGTCGTTCTTCTCGAAGATCAGGAATGGCACGCCCGCCTGTTGCAGACGATGGGCGGCGAGGAGGCCCGACATGCCCGCGCCGATGACGACGACGTCGAACGCGGTGTCGGGCGCAACGTCGGCCTTGGACCACGCCGGCGCCCGGCGGTCCTCGCCCCGCACTGCGAGCTCCTCTTCGAGCAGCGGGAGGTACGCGGCCATGTCGGCGCCCCCGCCGACGGCGAACTCCATGATGCGGAGCGTGTCGGCCTCGCCCGGCGGCGGTGCGGGCCGGCACCCCCCGTCGCGGAACCGGATCAAGGTCTCGAGCGCGATCGCCCGGGCTTCGGCCTGCTGGTCGGCGCTGAGCCCACCCTGGGGCATCCCGAGGCCGACGGCATCGGGCCGCAGGCCGTCCCGCAGCAGCGTGAGGTCGCCGGTCAGGTACGCGAGCGAAGGCAGGAGCGGCGGGACCTCGGCTTCCTCGAGGTAGGCGCGGATCCGATCGTCGGACTCGACGATCGGCTCGACTTCGCCGACGAAGGGGCTGGACGAAAACCGGCTCTCGCTCACGGACACATCTTGGCACCCTCGGGACCTCCGGCACGTGGGCGCGTGATACAAGGTCGTATGGCCATTGCAACCACGAATCCGGCGACCGGAGAGATCGAGAAGTCCTTCGAGTCGCTCACCGATGCCGAGGTCGACGAGCGCATCACGCGAGCGGCGGCGACGGCGGTCGAGTTCCGCACGACGACGTTCTCCGACCGGGCCCGCTGGATGAACGCAGCCGCCGACCGGCTCGAGTCGGCGTGTGAAGAGATCGCGCGAGTGATGACGACCGAGATGGGCAAGACCGTCGTCTCGGCGCGCGCGGAGGTCATGAAGTGCGCCAAGGGCTGCCGGTTCTATGCCGAGCACGCCGAGGCCTTCCTCTCCGACGAACCCGCCGACGCGGCCGCGGTCGGCGCGTCCCGCGCGTACGTGCGGTATCAGCCTCTCGGCCCGGTGCTCGCGGTGATGCCGTGGAACTTCCCGCTCTGGCAGGTCATCCGGTTTGCGGCTCCGGCTCTCATGGCGGGAAACGTCGGGCTGCTGAAACACGCGTCCAATGTGCCCCAGACCGCGCTCCTGCTCGAGGACACGTTTCGTCGGGCCGGCTTTCCGGACGGCGCGTTCCAGACTCTGCTCATCGGCGCGTCGTCGGTCGAACGGATCCTGCGTGACCCGCGCGTACGCGCGGCCACGCTCACCGGCAGCACGCCGGCCGGACGGTCGATCGGGAGCATCGCGGGGGAGATGCTGAAGCCTGTTGTATTGGAGTTGGGCGGCAGCGATCCGTTCGTGGTGATGCCGTCGGCCGACCTCGACCGGGCGGCACAGATTGCCGTGACGGCGCGCGTGCAGAACAACGGTCAGAGTTGCATCGCAGCCAAGCGGTTCATCGTGCATACCGAGGTGGCCGATGCATTCGAAGAGAAGTTCGTCGCGCGCATGAAGGCGCTGCGCGTCGGCGATCCGATGGACGAGTCCACCGACATCGGCCCGCTCGCGAACGAGCAGGGCCTCCGCGACGTCGAGGAGTTCCTCGCCGACGCGACCACGAAGGGCGCGCGGGTGCTGTGCGGTGGGACGCGCGTCGACCGTCCGGGCTGGTTCATTCCGCCGACTGTTGTCACCGACATCACCGCGGAGATGCGGATCTACTACGAGGAGATCTTCGGGCCCGTCGCCCAGCTGTTTCGCGTGAGCTCCGCCGAAGAGGCGATCGAGCTGGCGAACGCGACCGTGTTCGGGCTCGGATCGAACATCTGGTCCACCGACGCGGCCGAACAGGCCCAGTTCGTCGAGGCGCTCGATGCCGGTGCGGTGTTCGTCAACGGCATGACCACGTCGTATCCGGAGCTCCCGTTCGGAGGAGTCAAGGAGTCCGGGTTCGGCCGTGAGCTGTCCTCCCAGGGCATACGCGCGTTCTGCAACGTGAAGACCGTCTGGATTGCGTAACGAACTCCGGGATTGCGTGATCAGGGAATGAAACTGGCCCGGGAGGTGTCTTCCCTCGTCATAGGTTGAATCGGTCGAGAAGGGGCGCGTGTGCGATCGGAACTGAAGAATCCCGAGGTCGCACATCGGCGCCGGTGGCTGACTCTCGCGGTGCTGTGCATCAGCCTGATGGTGATCGGGCTCGACAACACCATTCTGAACGTCGCCTTGCCGACGCTTGCACACACGAAGAACGCGGGCGGTCTCGGCGCTTCCGGGAGCGCGCTCCAATGGATCGTCGACTCCTACACCCTCGTCTTCGCGGGCCTGCTGCTCACGATGGGCAGCCTCGGTGACCGGTTCGGTCGCTACAAGTTCCTCACCTTCGGCCTCATCGTGTTCGGTACCGGCTCGGTGCTGTCGGCGTTCGCGCCGTCCGCCGGAGTACTCGTCGGGACCCGTTCGCTCATGGGCATCGGCGGCGCGTGCATCATGCCCGGCACGCTGTCGATCCTGTCGAACGTGTTCCATTCCCCGAAGGAACGGGCGGTCGCCATCGGCGTTTGGGCCGGGGTCTCGGCTCTCGGTGTCGGCATCGGTCCGGTCGCGGGCGGCGCACTGCTCACACACTTCTGGTGGGGCTCGGTGTTCCTCGTGAACGTGCCGATCGTCGTCACCGCGTTGCTGCTCGGCTACTTCTTTGTCCCCGACTCCTCAGACCGCACGACGCCCCGCCTCGACCCGGTCGGCGCCGGACTCTCGATCCTCAGTCTCGGCGTGTTGCTGTGGGCCATCATCGAGGCCCCGAGCCACGGGTGGACATCGACAGAGATCGTCGTCGGATTCGCAGTCGGCGCGGCGCTGTTGACGAGCTTCTTCATGTGGGAGTTGAAGTCGTCGAGCCCGATGCTCGATCTGCACTTCTTCCAGAACCCGCGCTTCTCCGCCGCGAGCTCGGCGATCATGCTCGTGTTCCTCGCGCTGTACGGCACGATCTTCCTGCTGACCCAGTACCTGCAGTCGGTGCTCGGCTACTCCACGCTGAAGGCCGGAGCGATCCTCATCCCGCAGTCGGCGGCACTGATGATCTTCGCGTTCTTGAGCCCGCGCTTCGTCGCCCGCCTCGGGAACAAGGTGGTCGTCGCGATCGGGCTCCTGCTGGTCGTGGTCTCGCTGCTCGGCATCGTCACGTTCGACGTCGGATCGAGTGCGATGCACGTGGTCATCGTCACGGTGATCATGGGTGTGGGCATGGGCAACGTCATGTCGCCCGCGACCGAGTCGATCATGGGATCGTTGCCGCGCGAGAAGGCCGGCGTCGGTTCGGCTATGAACGACACCACCCGTCAGGTCGGTGGCGCAGTCGGCGTCGCCGTGCTCGGCTCCATCCTCTCGTCGCACTACGGCCCGAACCTCGCGTCGCGCCTCGCGGGCAAGGTGCCGGCTCCGCTGGTCACCGCCGCGCGCGACTCGGTCGGTCGTGCCGTCGACGTCGTCGGCTCCCCGGCGGGTGCGCGGTACCGCTCGCAGATCGTGTCGGCTGCGCACGAGAGCTTCATCGGTGGTCTGCACCTCGCGTCGCTCGTCGCCGCCGTCATCGTGTTGATCGCGGTGGCCGGCGTGCTCATCTGGCTTCCCGCCCGCGCCATTGACAACAGCGAGGACGCGCAGGTGCGGACGCCCGATCCTGCCCCGCGGCCGGTCGGCGCCACCGCGTTGGCATCCAGCGCGTCGTCGCCGAGGTCAGCGGCAGACGATCTCGCGGTCGCGTTCGAACGTGACTGACCGGGTCGACGCGAGTGCGCAGGTGAGCGACCCGGGGGCGATGACCCACGACGAGCGCGACGAGTTCCTCGCGGGTATGCACGTCGGTGTGCTCTCGGTCGACGAGCCCGGTCGGGGTCCACACGCGTTGCCGATCTGGTACCTCTACATCGACGGTGAGGTGCTCGTCGGCATCGAGGCCTCCGCCCGCAAAGCCGTGCTCCTACGAGCCGCGGGTCGGGCGTCGCTCACCGTGCAGTCGGAGGCCGTGCCGTACAAGTACGTGAGCGTCGAAGGGCCGGTCACCTTGGAGCCCGCGACGCACGACGAGCTGGAAATGGCGGCGCGGTACCTCGGCGACCAGCTGGGCGCGTGGTACGTCGAGAACAACCCACGTACGAGCGAATCATTGACGGTCCGGCTCCGGCCCGTCCGCTGGCGCACCTTCGACTTCGCCAAGCTCTTCTGACCCGTTCACCGAACGGGTCGTAAGGTCGGTGCGTGACGCGCACTGAGTTTCCCTGGTTGAATGCGCGCGTGCGCATCTCCCCTCGCCGGTCGGCGACCTTGGTCACGGGTGTCGCAATCGGTTTCGCGTTGTGCGGTGTCACCACTGCCGGTGCAGCGAGCCCGATCAATCCGAACAACCGACCAACTCCGTTGGCCGGCGCGGTCAACGGAGTCGTTCCGGTGTCGCGACTCGTCAACGTCGCGCCGAGTTGCGTGACCGCACGTGAAGCCGGACCGAGCCTGGCCCGCATCTTCGCGATGGCCCGCGAGGTGAACGACGCGCTCGGCGCCGACCAGTGCTACCGACCGCTCTCGGACGAGGTGAAGTTCGCGAATCAAGCGAACCAACCCGGCAACAATCCCGCGTGCGTCGCGACAGTCGGCACCGCGGCGAACGGCACGCCCGTCGGTCACTCGTACCACGGGTGGGGCAAGGCCACTGATCTCACCGACGCCGGGCAGTCGCTCACGTTCGGGAGCCGGGGCTACGCGATCATGAAGCAGATCGCCGGATCGCTCGGCTGGAACCATCCCGCGTTCGCGGAACCGGGCGGGAGCACCTGCCCCGAGCCGTGGCACTGGGAGTGGGTCGGCGACGGCGGCAATCTCGGCGCGTCGACGATCCGGGGCGACGCCGTCGCACTGCTGCCGAGCGCCGACGACAAGGGGTACGCGACGGTCGACGGTCTCGGTGGCATCGAGCCGCACGGCAACTTCGTGAACCGCGGCTCGCCAGCCGCGACGCACATCAGCTGGGTCATGGTCGGGGCCGCCGACACGCACGATCGCGGGGGTTATTGGATGGTGGGCGCCGACGGCGGCGTCTTCAGCTTGGGCGACGCGCACTTCTACGGCTCGTGCGGGAACCTGCGTCTGACCCAGCCGGTGAATGCGATCACACCGTCAACTTCGGGTCACGGATACTGGCTGTTGGCGTGGGACGGCGGCGTGTTCACGTTCGGTGACGCGCACTTCTACGGCTCGACCGGCGCGATGCACCTGAACTCACCCGTCGACGGCATGGCTCCGACCGCAAGCGGCAAGGGCTACTGGCTCGTCGCGAGCGACGGGGGTGTCTTCAGCTACGGCGACGCGCACTTTTACGGCTCGACCGGGAACATCCACCTGAACTCGCCCATCGTCGGGATGGCGGGCACGCCTACGGGTAAGGGATATTGGATGGTCGCGGCCGACGGAGGGATATTCGCCTTCGGTGACGCACGCTTCGCCGGTTCGCTCGCGTCGTTGCGGATCCCGTCACCCGCGGTGGGGATGGTTCCGACCCGAACCGGCCACGGTTACTGGCTCGAGCTCGCCGACCGTGAGGTCTTCGGGTTCGGCGACGCGCACGCTTAGCCCGGTTGGGGCGCGCGAACGACAAGAAGCCGGCGGGGCCCGTGTTCGAAGTACGTCGGCACCTGTTCGAAGACGAAATCCGGCTCGAGGCGGAGCTCGCCCGGCGGGAAGTGATCGAGCACCGCGTCGACGCCGATGCGCGCAACGGCACGAGCGAGGGTTGCGCCCGGGCACACGTGGGGGCCGTAGCCGAAGGTGAGGTGCTGATCGGCGTTCTCTCGATCGGCGTGGAACTCCTCGGCGTCGGTGAACACGCGTTCATCGCGGTTCGCCGAGGCGGCGCCGATGACCACGCGCTCACCCGCGTGCACCGGGCAGCCCGCGATCTCCGTCTCGCGCACGCACCCGCGTGCCAGGATCAGCAGGGGCGGCGAGAGCCGCAAGCTCTCTTCGATGGTGGTCGTCAAGAGCGCGCGATCATCGCGCAGGGCGGCTTCGAGCTCGGGTCGGGAGACGATCTCGTACAGCAGGTTGCCGAGCAGCTGGCTGGTCGTGGTGAGGCCGCCGGTGATGAGGTTGCGCACCAGCGCCCGCAACTGCTGGGGCGGAAGCGGCTCGTCGTCGACCTGCAGGCGGAGCAGACGCGCGAGCACGTCGTCGCGATCCTCGCCGGCGGCGAGTTGAGCCCAGCGCTCCGCGATCCGCGCGTCGATGTAGCCCGCGAAATCCGGGAACGCGGCCGCAAAGCCCACCCCCCGCTCGGTGCGGTTGAGCAGCGGGAACGTGCTCTCCATCAATTCCCTGGCCCACCGTGCAAGCTGGTCGGAGTCGGCGGGATCGAACCCGAGCAGATAGACGGTGACCCGGTTCGGCAGCACTCCCGTGTACGACGCGACGAGGTCGAATCGCTCTCGGGGCAGCGCGTCCAGCAACGTGGCTGCCGTCGTCTCGATGAACGGTTCCGCGGCGTGCACGACCTTCGGGGTCATGGCCGTGACCATCACGCGCCGGACCGCGGTGTGGCGGGGCGGGTCCAGCTCCCCGAGGAGCCGATCTTCGCTCGGGATGTCGACGCCCGGCGCCTTGAGACCCGATGCGTTGGAGAAGGTCTCGTTGTCGCGGAGCACGGCACGGGCTTCGGCGTGGCGCGTGACATAGCGCAGATCCCCGGCGACAGTGGCGAGGGGACCGGCGTTGCGCAGCTCCCGGAGCAGGTCCCACGCGTCTCGGGACTGGGCCGGATCGAAGGGATCGAACACGGCGGCATGCTACCGAGCGGCCGCCGACCGGCCTCTGGGTGCGGCGAGGTCATGATGCTCTCAGGAAGGGAGTTGGTGCCGTCGATGAGAACTCCATGTACGGAGACGGGTTCGACGACCCGGCACGGGAGATGGGCTCGCCGCGCCCGACCGGCACGTTGAGCCGGTCGATCGCAATCGCGGTGTTCGCGGCACTCTTGTCGGCCGCGGCGGGGAGCACATTCGTCGCGGTGAACGCCTCCCAGTCGTGGTATCCGAAGAAGTGGGACCCGCAGGTCGCGCCGATCGCCGCGAAGGTCGCCCAGCTGCGCGGTCTCGACTTCGCGCATCCCGTCGCGATCGAGTATCTCGCACCGAACGACTTCGAGAACCGGCTCGGATCGAACGACGACACGAGTAGCGCCGCGAAGGCCAAAACGGCGCGGGAGGAGTCGGTCTTCCGCGCGCTCGGTCTCGTCGGCGGCAAAGATGATCTGGGCAAGGCGTTCGCGACCGACGAGTCGTCGGGCGTGCTCGCGTACTACGACCCGGTCCAAAAGAACATCATCGTGCGGGGCTCGACCCTCGACGTCCAGCACCGCGTGACGATCGCGCACGAGCTGACGCACGTGCTCCAGGACCAGCACTTCGATCTCACGAAGGTCCAGAAGCGGGCGGACGATTCCCACACCGGGGACGCGGGCGCGCTGCGCGCGCTCGTGGAGGGCGATGCGGTCCGGATCCAGGACGACTACCTCAAGCAACTCTCGACTGCAGACCAGGCCGAGTACGACCGTGAGAACAAGGCCGAGAGCGGCCGGGTCGGCAACGAGACCGCCGGCGTTCCGGACCTCGTCCACCTGCTCTTCGGTGCGCCGTACGAGTTCGGGCCGCCGACGATCCGGGTGCTGCTCCAGTCGGGCGGCAACGGCGCGGTCAACGATGCCCTCACCGGACCCACACCGTCGACCGAGGTCTTCACGTCGACCGGAGACGTCGACCCGCCGGTCCTCGTCGCCATGCCCGCACCCTCGGCCGGTGCCGCGGATGTCGGGGATCCCGAGTCGTTCGGGCCGTTCGAGATGTATCTCACCTTGGCCCTCCGCATTGATCCGGCGCGCGCGCTGCGCGTCGCGAATCTCGTCGGTGGGGGCCGGGCGGTGTCCTTCGCGAGCAAGGGCATCGTCTGCTACCGGGTCGCCGTGGCTCCTGCCGACGCGTCCAGTCGCCAACCGCTCCTCGAGGCGATCCAGGTGTGGGCTAAGGGGCGGGCGCGGACCTCGCTCGATGCGGCCGGCGATCTCGTCGGCTTCACGGTGTGTGACCCGGGGAAGCGCGCGCCCGAACCCTCGTCGCCGCGGTTCCACGAGATGATCGACGTGCTCGAGTTCAGCTCGAGCATCACGGTCGCAGCCGCGCAAGGCCAGGCGACCGCGGTCTTCGCCCGATGCGTCGCGCGCATCGCGATCGCGACTCCGGGCGCCGAGGCGCTCGTGCGGAGCCTCGCCGACCACGAACCAACCGCACTCGAGACCACGAAGCTGCGCAACATCGGCGCCCGCAGTGGCGCGACGTGTCGCGACGATTCGCGCGCCGGCCTCCCGTAACCCGTCGTCGTCGACGTGCTTCCGTCGGGCCGACGGGCGGGTTACGGTGCCGGGATGGTCGACGACAGCGACGTGGCCGGGCTCGATCCCTTCGAGCTGATGGCGGCCGAAGCGACCCGCCTCGAGTCCTTTTTCGAAACGGTCGGCGCCGACGACTGGGAGCGCCCGACCCGGTGCGAGGGCTGGACGACGCGCGATCTCCTCGCCCATCTCACGGCGAGCGAGGACTACAACCAGGCGTGCCTCGACGGTGACGTGCCGGCGTTCCTCGAGGTCGTGGGCGCGAAAGGTGCGGTCGACCTGGCGTCGGCCAACGAGATCGGTCTCCGGGAGCTCGACGGACTGACCCCGCCCGAGCTCCTCGACGCCTGGCGTACACGCAACGCACAGACCCGGGCCGCGTTTCGCGCCCGCGACGGATCCGATGTCGACAGCAGCGTCGGCCCCTATCCGGCGCGGTGGCAGGCGTTCCACCTTGCGTTCGAGCTCGCCACGCACGCCGACGACGTGGGTGTCCCGGTGTCGGCCGCCGAGTCGGCGGCGAGGTTGGAGTGGCAGACGCGATTCAGCCGGTTCGCCATCAAGGAGTTAAAGCCCACGTTCTCGATCGAGTCGCGGGAAGGGATCACGCACATCAGAGGAGATGGGGTGGACATGGAGCTCACCGACGAGCAGTTCGTCCTGGCAGTCGCGGCGCGACTTCCCGAGGGTTCCGGCGTCGACGACGAGGTCGCGGCGACGTTGTCGGCGACACCGTGACGCCGAACCCCGTCGAGCTGCGCGACGCCCGGATCCTCGTGACCGGCGCGACGGGACAGGTTGCGCTCCCGGTCGCACTCGGTCTGGCCGCGGCCAACCACGTCGTCGCGATCGCCCGGTTCAAGGACGCGGGCGCGCGGAGTCGCCTCGAAGCGGCCGGCGTCGAGTGCATCGCCGTCGACCTCGCACGCGGTTTCTTCGACGACGTCCCCGACGACGTCGACTACGTGTGCAACTTCGGCGTGGTGAAGAGCAACAAGTGGGACGTCGACCTGGCCGGGAACGCCGAGTCGGTCGGCCTCCTGATGGCGCACTGCCGGGGTGCACGCGCCTTCCTGCATTGTTCGTCGACGGGTGTCTACGAGGCCGCCGACGGCTTACCGCAGCTCGAAACCGATCCGCTCGGCGACAACCATCGAGTGATGATGCCGACGTACAGCATCTCCAAGATCGCGGCGGAGGCGGTTGTGCGCACGACGTGCCGGATCTTTGGTGTCCCCACGACGATCGCGCGTCTCAACGTTCCCTACGGCGACGGCGGCGGGTGGCCCGCGTTCCATCTCGCGTTGATGCAGGCCGGTGTCCCGGTTCCCGTCCACCCCGACGGGCCAAGCCGGTTCAATCCCATTCACGACGACGACATCCTGGCCACCCTGCCCGCGATGCTGGGGGCGGCGTCGGTGCCGGCGACGATCGTCAATTGGGGTGGCGACGACGAGACGAGCATCGAAGCGTGGTGCGAGTACATGGGCGAGCTCGTCGGAGTCGAGCCACAGTTCGACCGCACCGAGCACACCATCGGTGGGATCCCGACCGACAACACCAAGCGCCGGGCGCTCGCAGGGCCGACGACCGTCGCTTGGAAGGACGGGATTCGGCGGATGGTCGCGGCTCAGTCCGGCGGGGAGTAATTCCCGCCCGTCCTCCAGTACTCGCCGTGCTCGCGCGTCAAGAAGTCGTCGTCGACGAGGTAGCGACGCAGCGCGGCGGTGTCGTGGTGCACCTGCGCGATGATCAGGTTGACGGTCGTCTCGGGATAGCGACGCCCCGGTTCGAAACGTTGCGCAAGCCAGTCGAGCACGATCAGGCGTTTGGAATGTACGGTCGGGATCGACGTGAGCCGACCGTCGCGGACGAAGACTCGTAGCACGCGCGCAACCTCGGCGGGTTTGTCGTCGTGCTCGGCGTTCCGCGGTGCGAGCTCGGCCTCGGCCCGCGCCGCGAGCGCGAAAGCCTCGCCCAGCAGGTGAAGCGTTCCGTCATCGCCCTGGGCGACGAGGCCGACGTCGACGAGTCGTTGCACGGCCTTGGCCGCGGCGCGGAGCTCGAGGCCCGACCGGAGGCGTACCGACGCGAGGTCGGCCGCGCCGAGCACGAGCGCCGCAAACGCGGCCCGCCGGTCGTCGTCGGCGAGCAATCCGACCAGCTCGCGGGAGGAGAAGGGAGAGGTCGTCACGACCACTAGCGTCGCGCACGAGCCTGCGGGTCGAAGCGCTGCAAACGCGCGCGACCACCGGCGGTCCAACGAGCACCCGAAACGGAGCAACGACATGGAAGAGCTCGACCTGACCGGCGTGAAGCGAGTTCTCGCAGTGGTGGCGCATCCCGACGACATCGACTTCGGGTGGGCCGGGTCGGTCGCGGTGATGACCGATGCGGGGATCGACGTCGTCTACTGCCTCGTCACAGACGGCGACGCGGGCGGGGCCGAGACGGGAACCCCCCGGGACGAGATGGCGCCGCTCCGCCGGGACGAGCAGCGCGCCGCC
The DNA here is from genome assembly GCA_038239145.1 of Acidimicrobiia bacterium. Lineage (GTDB taxonomy): Bacteria > Actinomycetota > Acidimicrobiia > IMCC26256 > PALSA-610 > PALSA-610. The sequence continues at coordinate 87,336 of JBBSFB010000002.1, read as the reverse complement.
GCCGCGATCGTCGGGGTGCACGAGCTGCACTTCCTGGGCTATCCGGACGGCCGGGTCGAGCCGACGCTCCAGCTCCGTTGTGACATCAGCCGAGTGATCCGCTCGGTGCAACCGGACCGAGTCATGTCGCAGTCGCCCGACCGGAACTGGGACCGCATCTACGCGGGCCATCCCGATCATCTTGCGACGGGCGAGGCGACGACATGCGCGGTGTACCCCGACGCCCGGAACCGATGGGCGCACCCCGAGCTCGAAGCGGAAGGGCTCGAGCCGTGGACCGTTCCTGCGTTGTGGATCGGCGGCGGCATCGACGGCGCGACGCACTACGTCGATATCACGACCGCGGTCGACCGCAAGATCGAGGCACTCCTCTCGCACAAGAGCCAGCTGCCCGATCCGGACGCCACCAACACGATGGTGCGAAGCTGGACGAGCGCCAATGCGCAACTGGCCGGGCTGCCCGAGGGGTGCGCGGTGGAGACGATGAGAGTGGTGAACACGCAATGACCCAAGACGAGACGATGTCGCCGACGACGGTCGCCGCCGTCGCGCATCCCTTGGAGATGCTCACGGCGACCGAGGTGAAGCGGACGACCGCGATCCTGCGGGACAGCGGTCGCGTGCCGGCGAACGCCTTGTTCGCGAGCATCGTCCTGCACGAGCCGACGAAGGACGCGCTCGCGCAATGGTCGCCGGGCGACCGGGTCGAGCGGCGCGTGCGCGCGGTCGCTGTCACCGGGCCGGACTGCGGGGTCGTCGAGGCCGTGGTCGACCTGGGTGCGGGCGTCATCGAATCCTGGGACGAGCTCGCGAACATGCGGCCCACGCTCTTGATGCACGAGGCCGCGCAGGCGATCGGCACGATCCGCGCCAATCCCGAGTACCTCGCGGCGCTGGCGAAGCGGGGGATCACCGCCGACATGATCGACCGGGTGCAGATCGACCCGTGGCCCGCGGGCGTCTTCGGCTACGAGTGCGAAGAGGGCCGGCGCATCTCCCGCTGCATCTCGTTCCTGCGCGAGGACCCGACCGACAACGGTTACGCACGGCCCATCGAGGGCCTGATCGTCCACTTCGACAACGGCCGCAATGAAGTCCTCGAAGTCAACGACCATGGCGTCACGACGATGCCGCCGAATCGCGCGAGCTATCTCGCCGCCGATCAACCGCGCATGCGCACCGATCTCAAGCCGATCACGATCACCCAACCCGAAGGCCCGAGCTTCACCGTCAACGGCAACCTCGTGCACTGGCAGAAGTGGCAGTTCCGCGTCGCCTTCGACCCGTTCGAGGGGCTCGTGCTGCACCAGATCGGATACAACGACGACGACGGGCGGCTGCGCCCCATTCTGCACCGGGCGTCGATCAGCGAGATGGTGGTCCCGTACGGCGATCCCGACCCATTGCACGGCTGGAAGAACGCGTTCGACGCAGGGGAGTGGGGGCTCGGCCGGATGACCCAGCCGCTCACCCTGGGCTGCGACTGCGTCGGAGAGATCCACTACTTCGACGCGACGCTCGCGACCGAGCAAGGCAAGCCGTGGGTGATCGACAACGCGATCTGTATGCACGAAGAGGACTACGGCATCCTGTGGAAGCACGTCGACCTGTGGGGCGCAACCAACGAGGTGCGGCGGAGTCGTCGTCTCGTCGTCAGCTTCATTTCAACTGTCGGCAACTATGAGTACGGCTTCTTCTGGTACTTCTACCTCGATGGCAACATCCAGCTCGAGGTCAAGCTCACCGGCATCGTGTCGCCAATGGCGATCGAAGCGGGTACCACGCCCGCGTACGCGAACGTGATAGCCGAGGGGATCGCGGCCCCGCATCACCAGCACATGTTCAACGCTCGTCTCGACTTCGACGTCGACGGCGAGACCAACGAGATCTACGAGGTCGATGCGGAACGGATGCCGCCCGGTCCGGACAATCCGTGGCTGAACGCGTTCCGGGCCAAGTCGACCCGGCTCGAGACCGAGCTCGGTGCCCGGCGCGAGGTCGACGCCGGCGCCTCCCGCACCTGGAGGATCGCGAACCCGGACGCTCGCAACGGTCTCGGGCAGCCGACCGCGTACAAGCTCGTGCCGACCATGTCGACGCCCACGCTGCTCGCGCACCCGGACTCGTCGGTCGGCAAGCGGGCGACGTTCGCCCAGCACAACCTCTGGGTCACGCCCTACGCGCCCGACGAGCGCCGGGCCGCGGGCGAGTACCCCAACCAGCATGCCGGCGACGACGGCCTGCCCCGTTGGACGGCCCAGGATCGTTCCGTCGCTGACACCGACATCGTCGTGTGGTACTCGTTCGGTGTCACGCACTTCGTGCGGCCGGAGGACTGGCCGGTCATGCCGGTCGAGTACACCGGATTCACGTTGATGCCGTTCGGGTTCTTCGATCGGAACCCGGCGCTCGACGTGCCGCCAACCGAAGGTGAGCACTGCCACTCGTGACTCGCGTTCTCGTCACCAACGACGACGGCATCGAGTCGTCCGGGCTCCACATCCTGGCGGCCGCGCTCGACCGGGCGGCGTACGACGTCATCGTCGTCGCGCCCGATCGCGACCGCAGCGGTATCGGCGCCGCGATCGGGCTGGTGCACGCAGACGAGCATCTCGACGTTGCGAAGGTCGAGATGCCCGGTTGTCCGGGCATTCCCGCCTACGCGATCGACGGACCGCCCGGCCTCTGCGTCTGCGCCGGGCGTCTCGGCGCGTTCGGTGATCCGCCCGACATCGTCGTCTCCGGCGTCAATCCCGGTTGCAATACGGGACGCGCGATCCTGCACTCCGGGACGGTCGGCGCCGCGCTGACCGCACAGAGTTTCGGATGCTCGGCCCTGGCCGTCAGTGTCGACGTCGGTAACGAGTGGCGGTTCGACACGGCCGCCCGCATCGCCGTCGACGTGCTGCCGATGTTGCTCGACGCGCCGTCGCGCAGCGTGCTCAACCTCAACGTCCCCGCACGCGGCTACGCGGACGTGCTCGGTATCCGCTGGGCCCGTCTCGCCGCGTTCGGTTCGGTGCGCGCGGCAATGGTCGAGTCCGGTGACGGCGGGTTGCAGTTCGAGTTACGGGCCACCGGTGTGGCCGCGCCCGCGGATTCGGATCAGGGTCTCGTCGACGCCGGCTACGCGGCGCTGACGACGATCGTCGGTGTCGCCGAAGCGTGGCCGACGGAGCTCACCGGCGACGACACGATCGCCGGCAGCCTGTCGTCGAGCGTTGTTCCCGGCGCGACCGTGGAATCGGTGCACGCGGTTCCCGACGCGTCGGCTCCGCGATCGCTGCACCGGCCGTTGCACGCGAGCCCCGTCCCGCCCGAATAGCCGTATTGTCGGGGTTCAGGCCCGCAGCCGGGCGACCAGCTCGATCTCGACCGCAATCCCGAACGGCAGCTCTGCAAGCCCGACCGCGGAGCGGGTGTGGCGACCGGCGTCGCCGAACACCTCGACGAGGAGGTCGGAGCACCCGTCGATGACCGCCGGCGTCTGATCGAAGCCGGGAGCCACGTTGACCATCCCGAACACCTTGACGAAACGTTCGATGCGATCGAGGTCGCCGAGCTCGGCGTGCAGCGTCGCCAGGATCGACAGCGCGGTCGTGCGGGCCGCGGCGCGTCCCTCTTCCAGCGACAGGTCGCCACCGACCTTGCCCCGCACGACGTCGTTCCCGGCGATCGGTCCGTGGCCGCCGACGTGGACCAGGCCGCCGTCGACGACACAACCGAGATAGTTGCCGGCCGGAGGGAACACCGCCGGCAGCGTGAGGCCGAGTGCGGCAAGTCGTTCTGCGATCACGACGCAGCGTAGGCGCCGAGAGATTTATACAGCTTCGTCGGCTCCGCCATAGGCGGCTCCGCTCGTCCGCACGGGAAGAAATTCCGTCCCTCGCGCGTGGGCGGCGTTCTAACCTCTCCGGATGGAGATCGCACCCGACACCAAGAACTGGACGTGGGTCCTCGAACGCGCGTGTCCCGATTGCGGGTTCGAGGCGGCCGCGATCGATCGTGACGGCATCGGGCGCATGGTGCGCGAGAACGCGGCGGCGTGGCAGGGTGTGCTCGCCCGGTCCGACGCGTCCCGACGGATCCGCGACGACATGTGGTCGCCGCTCGAGTACGGCTGTCACGTCCGCGACGTCTACCGAATCTTCGAGTTCCGGCTCGATCTGATGCTGACCGAGGACGATCCGGAGTTCGCGAACTGGGATCAGGACGCGACTGCAGCCGAGGACGCGTACGCAACCCAGGACCCGGCGCGCGTCGCGGCCGAGATCGACGACGCCGGGAGCCGGCTGGCGGCCCGGTTCGACTCGATCGCCGACGACTGGTGGTCCCGTCCGGCCCGCCGCAGCGACGGTTCGGCCTTCACCGTCGATTCCCTGGGCCGGTACGCGATGCACGACCTGGTGCACCACATGTGGGACCTCCGGGGTTTCGATATCCCGGTCTGAGACCGGTATGACACGCGCCGGCGCGATGCGGGATGCTGTCGATATGGGCAAATGGACACGGGCAGAGCTCCAGGAAGCGCACGACCGGTATCACGCGATCGCGCAGGAGGCCGGCCGCACGAACGACTGGCGGGCCTGGGCCGACTCGTTCACCGAGGACGCGACCTACATCGAGCACCACTACGGAACGATGGAGGGCCGCGAGGCCATCTACGAGTGGATCACGAAGACGATGGCCGAGTGGCCAAACTCAGAGATGAAGGAGTTCCCGCACGACTGGTGTGTCTGTGACGAGGAGCGGGGATGGTGGATCTGCCAGATCGAGAACCGCTTCCGTGACCCCGGCGACGGCGAGATCTACCAGGCCTACAACCTCACAGTGCTGAAGTACGCGGGCGACATGAGGTTCTCCTCCGAGGAGGACGCCTACAACCCGGCGAACTTCGCGCCCGTCGTGAAGGCGTGGATCGAGGCCGAACGCAAAGCCAAGAACCCCTGACCGGGACGATCCCGGTGGCCTGGTACGATGCCAGGTCGCCCGGCGTTCGGTTCACGGGCATTCGGCGCCGGTTTTCGATCCTGGGTCTGGGTCCTGACAGTGGAGTGGCATGGCGTTCAAAGTCGGTGACCGGGTCGTGTACCCCCATCACGGGGCCGCCGTGATCGAGCGCAAGGAGATGCGGGAGGCGTTCGGCGAGAAGACCGAGTACCTCGTGCTGCGGGTCGCCAACGGCGATCTCACTCTTGCGGTCCCGTCGAACAAGGCCGAGGACGTCGGCATGCGCCCCCCGATTTCGGTCGAGGACATCGACGACCTCTTCCAGCTCCTGTCCAAGAAGGACGTGCGCGAGCCCACCAACTGGAGCCGGCGGTTCAAGAACCACCAGGAGAAGTTGAAGAGCGGCGACGTGTACCAGGTCGCCGAGGTCGTGCGGAACCTGGCGCTGCGCGAGGTGACCAAGGGTCTTTCGGCCGGCGAGAAGGCGATGCTCGTGCGAGCCCGCGGCATCCTCGTGTCGGAGCTGAGCTTCGCGTTGAACGTCTCCGAAGAAGAGGCGCTCACGAAGCTCGAACAACAGCTCGCGTAGATCCCGCGTTCAGCGGTCGAGCACCGTCACGCACTCGACGTGCGGCGTGTGCGCGAAGAGATCGACGAGCGTCACCGACGTCAGATCGAAGTCGGCTCCGACGAGTAGCCCGACGTCGCGCGCGAGCGCGGCCGCGTCGCACGAGACGAGCACGACGCGCTCGGGGTCACAGGCGAGCACTGCGCGTGCGCCGTCGCGACCGAGTCCGGCCCGGCTGGGGTCGGCGACCACGACGTCGACCTTGTTGCCCAGCCACTTGCCCACATCGGAGCGCACGATGCGCGCGTCGCGGCCCTTCAGGTTGTGCTTGGCGTCGGCGACGGCCGAGCGACCGCGCTCGACCGCCACGACGCGCTTCGGCTGATCGGCGGTGACGGCAAACAGGCCGACACCGCAGTAGAGGTCGGCGATCACTTTGTCGGGACCCGTCGCTTCCCGCACGAGGCGGGCGAGTGTGGCCGCGCCATCGGTGCGGCTTTGGAAGAACGAATTGATCGACACCCGCATGGTGTGGCCGTCGATCACTTCGTGGACCATCGCGCTCTTGCCCCGCATCACGTCGGGCGGGAGATCCATGATCATCTCCGCCGGTTCGGCCAGCGCGGCGCGTTCGCCGGTACCGGCGCCGACGCGCAGCGTCACCTCCGTGGCCCGTCCGAACTTCCCGTCGCGCAACAGTTCCTCGATCGCCGGGTGGGCCACGAGACACGAGTCGATCATGACCGGGTCGTGCGACTGGTGTTTGCGGAACGCGGGCCGGCCGTCGACCACGAGCGCGCGCACCGTCGTGCGGAAGCCTTCAGTGGGCAGCAGGATAGGTTCTGCGAGCGGCGGATCGGGGATGCGACCGATGCGGTTGAGCGCGTCGCGGATGATGTCGAGCTTGAGCTGCGGCTGGGCGCCGGTCGCGACGTGTTGCCATCCGCAGCCACCACAACCCGCGCGGGCGTACTCGCACGGGGGGACGACGCGAGCGTCCGACGCCTCGAGTACCTCGACGACACGGCCGCGGATGAGGTCGGCTTTGTCGGCTGTCACCTCGATGCGCACTCGCTCACCCGGGAGGGCGCCGTCGATGAGCGCGACCCGGCCATCGTCGATCCGGCCGAGGGCATCGCCACCGGCAACCATGCGCGTCGCCGTCAGCTCCACCGGGGAAGTCTTGCGGAAAGTCTGCGAGACTCGCGCATCGTGAAGGCATTGAGGGTCAACGAGCTCGGCGAGCCCGAGCAGGTCATGGTGTTGGAGGAGGCCCCGGAGCCGGAGGTTCGGCCCGGTGACGTGCGGCTGCGGGTGCACGCGGCCGCGTTGAACTTTCCCGACGTGCTCCTGTGCCGGGGCGAGTACCAGGTCAAGCCGCCGGTGCCGTTCACACCCGGCGCCGAGGTCGCCGGCGTCATCGAAGAGCTGGGCGATGGCGTCGAGGGGCTCGCCGTCGGCGACCGAGTGCTCGCCATCCCGAGCTTCGGGAACGGCGGCTTCGCGGAGTCGACGACCGCGAGCGCACAGAGCGTCTTCCCGATCCCCGACTCGCTGCCGTTCGACGCCGCAGCCGTGCTGCACGTGGTGTACCAGACCGGTCATCTCGGCCTGCACCGGCGCGCCCACATCCAACCGGGGGAGACTCTGCTCGTACACGCGGGCGCCGGTGGCGTCGGCAGCGCCGCAATCCAACTCGGTCTCGCGGCGGGCGCGCGTGTCATCGCGACTGCGGGTGGAGCCGACAAGGTGGAGGTGTGCCGGAAGCTTGGCGCCGAACTCGCGCTCGACTACAAGGAACGCGACTTCGTCGACGCGGTGAAGGAGTTCACCGACGGGCGGGGCGCCGACGTTATCTACGACCCCGTCGGCGGCGATACGTACGACCGGTCGACCAAGTGCATCGCGTTCGAAGGCCGCATCCTGATCGTCGGCTTCACCGGCGGACGCTTCGCGGAGGCGCGCACAAATCACGTGTTGATCAAGAACTACTCCGTCGTCGGTGTGCACTGGGCGCTTTACAACGTTGTGAACCCGCAGCTCGTGCGCGACACCCACCACGAGCTCGTGCGGTTGTACGCGGCCGGGCAGATCGATCCGCTGATCTCGGAGAGGGTGTCACTCGCCGAAGTCCCCGCCGCGTTGAGCCGGCTCGGGTCGCGCGGAACCCACGGCAAGATCGTCTGCGAGCTCTGACCCACAACAATCCCCACCAACAGAAGTGCGAGAAATAAGCGCTATGCGCGTGTTTCTCGCACTTCTGTTGGTGGGGGTTTAACGCGTGTTGGTGGGGGTTTTCGGGGTGAGGCGTTCCTGGAAGAACGCCAGCACTCGGTCGAGGGCTTCCTTGGTGGGGTGGCCGGGCTCGTCGACGAGATGCTCGGTCACAACGGAGTGCGCGGCCTTCGGGAGGTCGTGCGGATTCCTGCCCTTGCGGTTCTCGATCTCGATCGTGATGATCCGATCGCCGAAGACTTCGCGGAGGTGTTCGAACCGTTGCGGTGGAACCGCGAAGTCGCCGGTGAAACGCATGGCGAGCAGACAGAGATCTTCGCGGGCGGCGACGGTCGCAAGGTCGGCGTCGGAGAGGCCGAGCGCGCGCTTGCGCGCCTTGCCTCCCGGGAACGGCAGCGACGGCTGGCTGAGCACCGGAGCCAGCATCGTGTTGTCGACCGCCATCGCCAGCGCGAATCCACCGGTGAAGCACATACCGATGGCCCCGACACCCGGACCACCGCACTGCTCGTGCAGATCACGCGCCAGTGCGCGCAACCAGTCGATGATCGGCGATGTGCGGTTGAGCGCCCAGTTGGAGAACTCACGCGACACACAGCCCTGGGTCAGCGACCTCAACACGTAGGGAGTCGACACGTCGCGACCGGGAGTGCCGAACATCGACGGCATCGCGACCGTGAACCCGGCATCGACGACGCGTTGGGCGAACGCGGCGACGTTGGGCGTGATACCCGGCATCTCGCTCATCACCACGACGCCCGGACCCGCACCGGCTCGGTACACGGTACGGGTCGAGCCGGCGTAGGAGAATTCGGTCTCGGTGAAGCCCGCGAGGGCGGGTGTGTCGACTGGGCTCATGGCGGGTCAGGTTAGAACCGGGCGAGCTCGGCGCGCAGCGGTCCGAGCCCCATGCTGCCGAGATCGAGCGCGTACGAGTGGAACTCCTTCAAGTCGAAGCTCGCACCTTTGCGCTGTTTGGCGTCGGCGCGCGCCTCGAGCCACACCCGCTCGCCGACCTTGTAGCTGATCGCCTGGCCGGGCCAGCCGAGGTAGCGGTCGACCTCGCTCTTCATGAACACCTCGGGGAAGCGACTGCGGCCGATCACGAACGGCAGCGCGAGCTCCGGCGTCCACGTCTCGCCGGCATGAGGTTCGCCTTCGATGATGGGCAACTCGAGGTGCATCCCGATGTCGACGACGACCCGCACCGCGCGCATCGCCTGGGCTGCGAGCATCCCCATCTCGTACCCGGGATCTTCGAGGTATCCGAGCTCTCCCATCAGTCGCTCGGCGTACAACGCCCACCCTTCGCCGTGGCCGGAGACGAACCCGAAGAGGCGCTGGAAGCGGGAGAGCTTCTCGGCCATGTAGACGGTCTGCGCAACCTGCAGGTGATGACCCGGAACCGCCTCGTGGTAGCAGGTGCTGACTTCCTTCCACAGCGGGAAGCGGGTCTGGCCCATCGTCGGGTACCACGTACGGCCCGGTCGGGAGAAGTCCTCGCTCGGTCCGGTGTAGTACATGGCCGCCGCGCCGCCGGGCGGCGCGATCATCGCTTCGCACGTCTGCAGCGGCGGCGCGATGTCGAAGTGCGTGCCGTTGAGGTCGGAAATGGTCTGGTCGATGAGGCCCTGGTTCCACAGCCGAAACTCTTCGACGCCCTCGATCGCGCGGCTCGAATCTGCGTCGAGGTGCTCGATCACCTCGTCGATCGACGCGCCCGGGACGATGCGCTCGGCCACCTTGCGCATCGTGTCCTCGATGCGGTGCAACTCCTCCCATCCCCACGCGTAGGTCTCGTCGAGGTCGAGCTCGATGCCGTTGAACGAGCGGGCGAACAACGCGTAGCGCTCACGACCCACCGCGTTGCAGGGATCGGCGGCGGGTGCGTACTCGTCGCGCAGGTATGCGGCGAGGCGCGCGTATCCCGCCGTCGCCTGCTCGGCCGCGGCGGCGAGCGTCTTGTCGTTCGGGCGCTGCCCGGCGAGCGCGCGGAAGAACGGCACTTCGTCTCGTTCGCCGCCCCACGTCGCCGCCATCTCCGAGCACGCCAGGGCTTGGCGCCGTGCCGCAACCACGCCGCCGGCGACGCCCTCGCGGAATGATGCCTCCATGCTCTCGAGCGACGCGGGGACGCGGGTCATGCGCTCGGCCACGACGTCCCAGTCGGCGTCGGTCTCGAGCCGCATCAGGTCGAAGCACTGCCGGGCCGACTCGATCGGGCTGCCGATGATCCGGATGTCGCGGAGCCGCTCGCCCGCCTCGTACTGCTCGATCTCAAGCCCGAGGCGTTCGGTCATGACCGCCGCGGCGAGCCGATCGTTGTCCGTCGTGTTGGTCGCGCCCTCGAGCGCATTCAACGTCTCCAGCACCAGATCGATTCGCTCGGCCACACCGACCGGCGAGAAGTCGGTCATCTCGTGGTCATGGCCGGGGATGCCGGCGTAGGTGGCGCTACACGGGTCGAGTGCGCCCAGCTTGTCGACGTAGTGGTCGGCGATGTCGAAGACTTCCGACACGTTTCCTCCTCCGGGTGGCCGGTACGGTGAGGAGTATGGCTCACCAATTCATCTTGACTATGCGCGATCTCCGGCGGGTGCACCCGCCCGACAAGGAAGTGCTGCGCGGCGTCAACATCTCCATGTACCCAGGAGCCAAGATTGGCGTGCTGGGGCTGAACGGAGCGGGCAAGTCGACCCTCCTGCGCATCATCGCCGGTGAGGACGACGGATACCAGGGCGAGTGCCGGGTCACGCCCGGATTCTCCGTCGGCTTCCTGCCCCAAGAACCCCGGCTCGACGCCGACAAGGACGTGCTCGGCAACGTCATCGAAGGGGTCGGCAGCACGAAGGCGCTCCTCGACCGCTTCGAGGAAGTCTGCAACGCCATGGGCGAACCCGAGGCCGACTTCGACAAGTTGCTCGCCGAGCAGTCGGATCTCCAGGACAAGATCGACCACGTCGGCGGCTGGGATCTCGACCGCCAGCTCGAGATCGCGATGGACGCGCTGCGGCTGCCCGCGGCCGACGCCGACGTCAGCAAGCTGAGCGGTGGCGAGCGGCGCCGGGTGGCGCTGTGCCGCCTGCTCCTCGGCAAGCCCGACCTCTTGTTGCTCGACGAGCCGACCAACCACCTCGACGCGGAATCAGTCGCGTGGCTCGAGCGCCACCTGCAGGACTACCACGGCACGGTGGTTGCCGTGACGCACGATCGCTACTTCCTCGACAACGTCGCCGGTTGGATTCTCGAGCTCGACCGCGGCGCCGGGATCCCGTGGGAAGGCAACTACACGAGTTGGCTCGAGCAAAAGGAGCAACGGCTCGCGCAGGAGGAGAAGGTCGACGAGACCCGCCGGCGCACGTTGCAGCGCGAGCTCGAATGGGTCCGCCTCGCGCCGCGCGCTCGTCAGGCCAAGGGCAAGGCGCGCATCACGGCGTACGACAAGCTCGTGGCGGAAGCCGACTCGGCCGAAAAGCGCCAGGAGAAGGTCCAGATCACGATCCCGCCCGGGCCCCGGCTCGGCGATCTCGTCATCGAGGCCGAGCACATCACCAAGGGCTACGGCGACCGGCTGCTGATCGAAGACCTCGACTTCTCGCTGCCGCCGGGCGGCATCGTCGGCGTGATCGGCGCGAACGGCGCCGGCAAGACGACGTTATTCCGGATGCTGGTCGGCCAAGAGGAACCCGACGGCGGTTCGCTGAAGGTCGGTCCGACCGTGCAGCTCGCGTATGTCGACCAGTCACGCGAGTCGCTCGATCCCGACAAGACCGTGTACGAGGAGATCACCGGGGGCGTCGATCTCGTGAAGGTCGGCGACCGTGAGGTGCACGGCCGCGCGTATGTGGCCGGCCTCAACTTCAAGGGCTCCGATCAGCAGAAGCGCGTCGGCGATCTCTCCGGCGGAGAGCGCAACCGACTGCACCTCGCCAAGGCGCTCCTCATGGGCGGCAACCTGCTTCTGCTCGACGAACCGACCAACGACCTCGACGTCGACACGCTGCGCGCGTTGGAAGAGGCGTTGCTCGAGTTTCCCGGATGTGCAGTCGTCATCTCCCACGATCGTTGGTTCCTCGACCGCATCGCGACCCACGTCCTGGCGTTCGAGGGCGACAGTCAGGTGACGTGGTTCGAGGGCAACTTCAGCGACTACGAGAAGGACCGTCATCAGCGGCTCGGGGGCGACGCCGACCAACCGCACCGCCTGAAATACAAGCCCCTCACCCACTAGTCGTGATCCACTAGTTCCGATGGTCGATTCCAGTGGGCGGTTGCGAGTTACGCGGTCGTGCGTGATCGCGAGCGACGAGCTGGAGTGGCGCTTCACCGCGTCGGGCGGTCCGGGTGGCCAGCACGCGAACACGTCCAACACCAAGGTCGAAGTGAGGTTCGACGTCGAGGCATCCGCGTCACTCGGTCCGAGGCAGAAGGCGCGCATCCTGGAGCGACTCGGGCCCGTCGTGCGCGTTACCGCCTCCGAGCGGCGGTCGCAGCACCAGAATCGTGAGCTCGCGCTCGAGCGGCTCCAGGCCCGCATTGCCGGCGCGCTGCACGTGGATCCGAAGCGGTACTCGACCAAGCCGTCGCGCTCGGCCAAGAAGCGGCGCGTCGACGACAAGAAGCAACGCGGCGACATCAAGCGCAACCGGCGCCGCCCGTCAGGGGAGGAGTAAGGGTGTCCGCCGTCGGCGACGTCGCACTGATCGTGATCGGTCTCGTCGCCGTCGTCATTGTCCTCGACGCGGCCGTGCGTACGTTCGTCGTGCCGCGGGGCGCGGTCGTGCTGTTCACCGTCGTGATCTTTCGCATGGTCAAGTGGTTCTTCGGGCTGTTCGCATCACCGCGTCGCACGTACGAAGCGCGCGACCGCGTCATGGCGTTGTACGCGCCCCTCGCGCTCCTCGCGCTCCCGTTGATTTCGATCCTCGTCGTGTTCGTCGCGTTTGCGTGCATCTTCATCGGGCTCGAGTCGCACGGATGGAGGAACGCGGTAATGACGAGCGGGTCGTCGCTGTTGACGCTCGGATTCGAACGACCGCCGCACCTTCCCGCGGCCTTCGCCGCCTTTTCCGAAGCGGGGATCGGGCTTGCGCTCCTCGCGCTGTTGATCGCCTATCTGCCGACGATTTACAACTCCTTTTCGAGGCGCGAGGTCGCGGTCACCGACCTCAGCACCCGGGCGGGCACGCCACCGACCCCGACCGCCATGCTCCGGCGTGCGTATCTCACCGGCTTCCTGTTGGAGCTCGACAACTTCTGGGAGTTGTGGACGACCTGGTTCACCGAGGTGCAGGAGACGCACACGTCGTACGGGTCACTGGTGTTCTTCCGGTCGCCGAACCCGCATCGCTCCTGGGTGACCGCGGCCGGCGCCGTCCTCGACTCCGCCGCGATGCGGCTCGCGTTGGTCGACATCCCTCCGACCCCGCAGGCCGCGGTGTGCATCCGGTCGGGGTACCTGGCGCTGCGCGAGGTGGCCGGGTTCTTCGGTTACGACTACGACGACTCGCCCGCGCCCGACGACCCCATCAGCGTCACCCGGGAAGAGTTCGACGAGGTGTGTACGGCGCTCGTGGAGGCGGGTGTGCCGGTGCACGCCGACCACGACCAGGCTTGGCGCGACTTCGCAGGCTGGCGGGTCAACTACGACCGGGTGCTGATCACGATGGCCGGATTCGTCATGGCGCCGTACGCGCCGTGGGTATCGGATCGCTCGCCGATCCAACCGCTGCCTCACTACGGGTGGGGGAAGCGGAGGGTTGCGATGGCCCGGCGCAGCCAGAAGTAGAGCCGCGCGACCCGCAGGGATCAGAGGTCGTCGAAGAGCCAGGTCTCGCGGATCTCGGGCGCGTCGCGCCGGATGAACCACTCGGATCCGAACGCGTCCCGGAACGCGTCGTCGGGCAGCATCAAGAAGAACGAGTCGGCCGGGATCTGGCTCGCGTGCGCCTTCATCGCGGCGCGCTTCAGATCGACGTAGTCACGGACGTCGACCGTCGTGGTGATGATGGCGGCGGGGGAGCCGAAGTCGTTCATCTCCGCGGCGTCGGGCGCGTCGGGCCCATCGGGCATCTCCTCGGCGCTCCGGGCGAGCAGGGCATGGATGAAATCGCGGTTCGCGGTGCTCTCGTAGACGCGGCGGGTCCCCGCGAGCTCGGCGGCGCGGACCCCGACCCGGTGTACCTGCACATGGTCAGGATGGCCGTAGCCGCCGTGGTCGTCGTACACCGTCAGTACGTCGGCGTGCTCCTCCCGGAGGATGTCGGCCAGGCGCGACGCAGCTTCCTCGAGATCGGCGCGGGCAAACGAACCTTCGTCGTCGTTGGTGGGCTCGCCTTCCATCCCCGAATCGCGATAACCCAAGAATTCGAGCCGATCGACGCCCAGCACGTCGGCGGCGGCCTGCTGCTCGGCGACACGACGGTCCGTCAGGGTCTCGCCGGGCGCGAGCGCGTCGGGCGAATACTCGCCGAGCTCGCCGCGGGTCGCGACGACGAGGACGACCCGGTGGCCTTCGGCTTTCGCCCGCGCCGTCGTGCCGGCAGTCGTGATCGACTCGTCGTCGGGATGCGCATGGAAAGTGACCAAGGTGTAGCCCAATGCGATCTCCGAGCCGGGAGGGTTCTTGTGGTCAGCCGTGTATGACGTTAGCGTCAGCTTCGGCTCACGTTGACGTGCAACAGATCTCGGGGGAACGAATGCGCGCTCGTACGAATGTAGGTCGGCTCGCGACACTTGGCGTCGTGATCGCGCTCCTCGCGGCGGCTTGTGGGAACTCGAAGTCGCAATCCGCGCCCGACACGGTGCCGTCCAGCACCGGCCCCGTCGCCACCACGGTGCCGCCCGCGGACCTCAACAAGTTCGTGGCGAACTCGAGCCCCGGCGTGGACGACGCCAAGAAGGAGATCCGGATCGCGGTCATCACGACCAAGACGAACCCAATCGGCGGCAAGTACGCGCAGTTCGCGGACGGGCTCCAGGCCTACTTCGACACGATCAACGCCAAGGGTGGGATCTACGGGCGCAAGCTGGTCATCGTCAAGAACCGCGACGACACAATCGGGCTCCAGAACAACCAGCAGGTGCAGTCGAGCCTGTCGGACGACAACGCGTTCGCGACCTTCGTCGCCACGCTGCAGTTCACCGGCGCCGACCTGCTCGCCAAGGCGAAGCAGCCGACGTTCATCTGGAACATCAACCCCGAGATGGCGACGCCCAAGGGTGGGCCCTCGCACGACAACATCTTCGGATCGTTGGGCGCGCTCTGCTTCTCCTGCGGTGGTCACTACCTGCCGTGGTTGGCGCAGAACCAGGGCTTCACCAAGGTCGGCGTCCTCGCGTACAGCAAGGCCACGTCGGCTTCGTCCGGCCTCTGCGCCGACGGCATCAGGGCGAGCTACCAGAAGTATTCGCCCGGCGTGAAGGTCGCCTTCTTCGACGACTCGCTGCCCTTCTCGGCCGACATCACCGCCGACGTCACCCGGATGAAGGAAGCCGGCGTCCAGTTCGTCAACACGTGCATGGACACGAACGAGGTCACCAAGATCGCCCGGGAGATGAAGAAGCAGGGCCTGAACGCCGTGCAGCAGTTGCCCAACGCGTACGACCACCAGTCCATCGCCGCGAGCGGCGGGATCTTCGACGGCAGCTACATCAACCCGCAGTACGTGCCGTGGGAAGCGGCGCCGCAGTCGCCGGCCACGAAGGAATTCCTCGCGTACACGGCCGCACACCACGTCACCACGGTCGAACTGAGCGAAGTCGGCTGGATCATGGGCTCGATGTTCCTCGACGGCATGAAGCTGGCCGGACCCGAGTTCACGAAGCAGAAGGTCATCGACTCGCTCAACACACAGACCGCCGAGACGCCGGGCGGCCTGATCGTGCCGATCGACTGGACGAGAGCCCACATCGACCCGACGAACACTCCCGCGGCGCGTGGTAAATACGAGTGCGACGCCGTCATGAAGATCGTCGACAACAAGTTCGTGCCTCAGTTCACCCAGCCGGGCAAACCGTGGATCTGCTTCGACCCCAATCCGGCTGCGCCCATCCCGAAGGAAGTCACGCACATGTCGTTCGCGCCCGGGGGCGTCGGTTGACCCGACGCAACGGAACCTGAGCTGAATCGGTCTGCTGACGGATGGAGAAGCTGCTCGGCGCCATCATCGATGGCATCGCGTTCGGTTGCGTCTACGCGCTGCTCGCGGTAGGCCTCACCCTGGCGTACAAGACGTCCGGGGTCTTCAACATCGCGTTCGGCGTGCAGGCCTTCGCGTCGGGCGCGATCTACTACCAGCTCCACGTGACCGACGGCTGGGGGATCATCCCGGCGTTCGTGATCGCAGTGCTGATCGTGGCTCCTCTGATCGGGATCGTGCTCGACAAGGCGCTGTTCCGATATCTCCGTAGCGCACCACCGATGGCGCGGCTGATCACCGCGCTCGGCCTCTTGGTCGCGATCCCACAGCTCGTGCTGCTTTGGTTCAACGAGACCGACGCGACCAACCCCAAGGGCATCGTGCCCGGCGGCGACGTGGTGTACCACGTGTTCGGAGCGTCGCTCGACCGCAACCAACTCTCGATCATCGTCATCGCGGCGCTGGTCGCAATCGGGCTGAGCCTGCTGTTCCGCTACACGGCGCTCGGCATCCGCATGCGAGCGGTCGTCGAGAGCCCGCGCATGGCCGAGCTCTCCGGCACCGACTCCGATCGGATCAGCACCGCCTCGTGGATCCTGTCCAGTCTCGTGGCCGGCCTGGCCGGCGTGCTCCTCCCGACGGTGACCCAACAGGTCGGCGATATCTACTACACGACCCTGCTCACGGCTGCGATCGCGGCCGTGGTGCTCGGTTCGCTGACGAGCATCCCCCTCGCGTTCGGCGGCGCGGTCGGCCTCGGGGTGGTGCAGGAGCTGCTCAACCGGTACCTCCCGACGAACAGCGTGCTCGCCAGCAACCTGCGCCCGTCGCTGCCGTTCGTCGTGCTCTTCTTGGTACTGATCCTCTCGCCGCGCCTGCGGAACCGAAAGGAGCTCGCCGATCCGCTCGCGTCGGTCGATCCACCACCGCCCGCCCCCGCGTCGGGGCAACGCAGCCGCGAGCTCACGATCGGGACGCGCGTTGCCGGTGTGCTCTTCGGCCTCGGCATGGGCTACTACGTGTTCTTTCACGGGAACGCGAGCGTCGTCGGCCAGGCGATCCAGATCGCGATCTACTCGATCATCTTCTGTTCGGTCGTCGTCATCACGGGCATCGCGGGCGAGGTGTCGTTCGCGCAGGCGACGTTCGCGGGCATCGGTGGCTTCGCGTCGGCCCAACTTGCCACGAGCGCGGGCATGTCGGTGGTGCTCACCATCATCCTCGGCGGGCTCATCGCGGCGGTGATCGGCGCGCTGCTCGCGGTTCCGGCGCTGCGGCTCGGCGGGATCTTCCTCACGCTCGCGACCTATGCGTTCGCGCTCTTCTTCGACAACGTCATCGTGAGCCTGAGCTGGGTGAGTGGTGGCCTGTTTCCGATCGTCGCACCCCGGCCGCAGCTCGGTGCGATCGACTTCGCGAGCGACAAGTCGTTCCTCGCGATGTGTCTCGTGATCCTCCTCATCGTCGGCGTCATTGTCATTCAGGTCCGCAGCGGGACGACGGGCCGGTACCTCGCGGCAGTGCGCGGAAGTGAGGTCGCCGCCGCGGCGGTCGGGATCAACCCGATGCGCGCTCGCATCATCGCGTTCGCGCTATCGGCCGGCATCGCCGGTATCGGGGGTGCGTTGCTCGCGAGCTACGAGGGTCACGCGAACAAGATCGACTACAACGCGACGCTCGGTCTGTTCTGGGTCGTGATCGTGGTCACGCTGGGCCCGCGCACCGTGGAGGGCGCGATCCAGGCCGCGATCGGTTTCGTGCTGTTCCCCGCCCGCGTGCTCACCGACTGGCTGCCCTGGTTGATCAACCACGCGCAGCCGTTCCTGCACGTGAACTCTCTGCCCGTCGCCACGCAGTTCATCTTCTTCGGGCTCGGCGCGGTCACCTACGCCAAGCATCCCGAGGGCATCCTCGAAGCGAACAAGGGCAAGTCGCTCGCCAAGGTCCAGAGCGTGATCGACCGTTTCAAGCGCGGGCCGAAGCCGACGCCCGACGCCGCCGCGTCCCCTCCGGTGGGCGCGGCGTGAGCCTCCTCGACGCAAGTGGCGTCACCAAGACGTTCGCGGGGATCACCGCGCTCGACCACGTAAACCTCGACGTGAAGGTGGGCGAGGTCGTTGGCCTGATCGGCCCGAACGGCGCCGGCAAGACGACGTTCTTCAACTGTCTCCTCGGCATCTTGAAGCCCGATGACGGCCGCGTCACGTTCGACGGCAAGGACCTCACCCGGGTCGCCACGCACAAGCGGGCCCGGCTCGGAATCGGTCGGACCTTCCAGCGCATCGAGCTCTTTGCGGGGATGACGCCGCGCGATCACTTCTTCGTCGCCGAGCGCGTGCGCAACGGTCGGGGCGCACTCTGGAAGGACGTGCTGTTCCTGGGCGGTGCGTCCTCGGACGAGAACTCCCGCGTCGACGCCATGCTCGAGCTGCTCGGACTCACACCGGTCGCGGATCGCCCGATCGAATCATTGAGCCTCGGCGTCGGCCGCCTGGTCGAGATCGGCCGAGCGCTCATGACCGAACCCAAGCTCGTGCTGCTCGACGAGCCGTCGTCGGGTCTCGACCGGCACGAGACCGAGACGCTCGGCGTGCAGCTTCGGGCCGTGCAACAGGAGCGCGGTTTCGCGATCTTGTTGGTGGAGCACGACGTCGACTTCGTGCGCAGCCTCGTCGAGCGGGTCTTCGTGCTCGACTTCGGCACGCTGATCGCCTCGGGCCTGACCGACGAGGTGTTCGCCGACAGTGCGGTCCGCAAGGCCTACCTTGGGGACATCGTCTGATGGGAAGGTCCGATGGTCGCCGCCGCCGCTGAGCCCGTCGAGGCGCCGCTGCTCGAGCTGCGGAACGTCGAAGCCGCGTACGGCCCGTTCCGAGCCATCTTCGGCGTTTCGTTCTCGCTGCCCCGAGGCCGGGTGCTGGCATTGCTGGGCTCGAACGGAGCCGGTAAGACGACCATCGCCCGGATCTGTTCGGGCCTCGTCACTCCAACGGCCGGCCAGGTCATGTTCGCAGGGGACGACGTCACCGGTCGCCCGGCTTTTCGCTACGCGCGTCTCGGCATCGTGCACGCACCGGAGGGGCGGTCGGTGTTCGCGTCGCTCTCGGTGGAGGAGAACCTCGAGCTGACGTTCCGGCGGAGTCGGGGTCGCAGCGGGGTGCGGGAAGCAGTCGACCAGGCGTTCACGATGTTCCCCCGGCTGGGGGAGCGGCGCCGCCAGGTCGCAGGCACGTTGTCCGGTGGTGAACAGCGCATGCTGTCGCTGTCGCGGGTGATGGTCGAGAAGCCGCGGTTGTTGATCGCCGACGAGCTCTCGCTCGGTCTCGCCCCGATCGTCGTCGACGAGGTGTACCGGACGCTCGAGCAGATCCGCGACTCGGGGACCACGCTGCTGATCGTGGAGCAGCACGTGCACCACGCGCTCGGGATCGCCGACGAGGCCATCGTGTTGGTGAAGGGCGAGGTCGCATACTGGGGCCCGGTATCGGAGCTGGGCGACCTGCAGGCGCGTGTCCTCGGTGGCGGCGGAACGCCCGGCCACCCCGCTCCGTAGCCCCCGAAGCGTCGATCAACCGCCGAACAGCGACGCGTGGGTGACCCGCGCCAGCGTCGCCGCGATCACGTCGGGCTCGACGTGCACTTGCTCCGTGAGCGCGTAGTAGTTCAGGCGCTCGAGCATCGCAACGAGCACGAGTGTGGCGATTGCGGGATCGACGTCGGCGGGGGCGACCTCGCCGACCCGGCCGACGATCACGCCGGTGAACTGCGTGAGCAGATCGGTGCCCAGGCGGCCGAACTCACTGCCGCCGATCTCGGCTTCGGTCCACGCTCGGATGACCGGACCGTGCCGCCGGTAGAGGGCGACGAACTCCGCGATCCAGCGTTGCAGTCGTGCTTGCCCCGTGGCTCCGGCCCGGAGCGGTTCCAGGGCTTCGGCGAGCGCTTGCATCTCCTCGGCGACCTCGGCTGCGAGGGCACGGAACAGCTCCTCCTTGTTGGAGAAGTACAGGTAGAAGGTTCCGTGCGAGGTCTCGGCCAGTTTCACCACGTCGTCGACCCGGGTGGCGTGATACCCCTTCGTCGCCAGGACGATGGCGCCGGCATCGAGGAGGCGTCGTTGCGTGTTGCGGCCTCGGGCGCGCAGCTCTCGGGGCTCACTCGTCGCCCGCCCGCGCGCCGCGGATTGGTTTCCACCGGCCCGGGGCACCTGGGAAGGCTAGGTCGGACCCGACGTTCGTGTCATGTTTCCGGTGTCTCGCCCTGACTGGAGCGGGCTTGCACCGCTACGCTCCGACGCCGACGTCAGCATCGGAGGGGACAAGTGAGCGCGACCACGTACGACGCCGTTTCGGTTGGCGAGGAACGGACCCAGGAATTCCCTGCGCTCACGCGCACGATGTTCGTGAAGTACGCCGGAGCCAGTGGCGATTTCAACCCCATGCATCACGACGACACGATCGCGACCCAGGTCGGCAACCCGTCGGTGTTCGGACACGGGATGCTCTCGATGGGACTCGCAGCCCGGGTTGTGAAGGACTGGTTCGGCGCCGAGGCGCTCCGCCGGCTGCAGGTGCGCTTTGCCAAGCAGGTGTGGCCGGGCGACGTGCTCACCTGTTTGGCGACCGTCACGGGCAAGCGCGACGAAGGCGGCGAGCACCTCGTCGACCTCACGTTCACGGTGGCGAACCAGGACGGCGTGACCGCGGTCATCGGCGAGGCCACCGCGGCGGTCGCGTAGATGGGTGTGCTCGACGGTCGCGTCGCGATCGTGACCGGCTCCGGTCGCGGTATCGGTCGCGAGTTCGCGCTGTGCTTCGCGCGCGAGGGCGCGTCGGTCGTCGTGAACGACGTCGGAGTTTCCCTCGACGGACGCGGCACCGAGGAGGATCCGGCTGCACAGGTGTGCGCCGAGATCGGGGCGCTCGGATCGAAAGCCGTCCCGAACTACGACTCCGTCACCGACTTCGACGGCGCCGCCAACATCACGCGCACGGCGGTCGAGGCTTTCGGTACTGTCGACATCCTCGTCAACAACGCGGGAATAGTGCGCGACAAGACGTTGCTGAAGATGGACGAAGCCGACTTCGACTCGGTCGTCGGCGTGCACATGAAGGGCACCTTCAACTGCACGCGCCACGCGGCCGAGGTGATGAAGGAGAAGGGCTACGGCCGGATCATCAACATCACGTCGTCGGCGGGTCTGCGCGGCAACTTCGGCCAGACCAACTACGGCGCGGCCAAGGCCGGCATCATGGGCATGACCTTCGTGTGGTCGATGGAGCTCGGCCGTTACGGCGTCACGGTCAACGCGGTCGCGCCCGCGGGCGCGACCCGGATGACGGCCGCGCTGTACGAGCGCTCGGGCAAGGAAGCGCCGCCCGAGGAGAATCCGGCCCTCAACGCGCCGCTCGTCGCGTTCTTGGCGTCCGAAGGCGCCGCCCACGTGAACGGTCAGATCCTCGGCCGGACCGAGTACGCGTACACACTCTTCCAGCACCCGAAGCAGATTGCGTGGATGTGGAAGGACGGCGGCTGGAGCGCGAGCGAGGTCGCAGAGAAGTTCGACGCCACGCTCGGCCAGCACATGCAGACGGTGGGCATGGTGATGCCGAAGTCGATGGAGAAGTGACGGACTGGCCGTTGGGTGTCGTCGACGTCACCTACGCCCGGCACGCCGGGATCGCCGACCGCGCCGCCGCCGCCAAGGCCGACGGCTTCGAGCACATCGACTGCATGATCGGCACCGATCCCGACAGTCTCGCCTTGCCGATCGGGTGCCCGACCGCGTACCCGAAGCCGGTCGACGCGTGGTGCACGACGCCCGCTCCGAGCGCACAGCTCGACGGCGCGTGGGACCGGGCGGTGCGGTGGTGGCGGCGCGCGCCGCAGGCGTTGTTGGAGCCGTGGGCAGGCGCGATCGTGAACTCGGCCGAATCGATCCGGGCGTTCCGGGACGAGGTCGGTGACGTCCGCATCCTGGTCGACACGGGTCACGTCGCCGACTGGGGCGGTGATCCGTGTGAGCTCCTCGCGCTGGCCGATCACGTGCAGTTGCGACAGGGCAAGCCCGGTCACACCCAGGTCCACGTCGACGACCCCACCGGCGCGGTCGACTTCGATGCAGTGTTCCGTGAGCTCGAGCGACTCGACTATCGCGGCAAGCTGAGCATCGAGTACTTCGACCTTCCCGACATCGGTTGGGGCCTCGACGATCCCGTGCAGTGGGCCTGCGATCTTGCCGCCCGCGTGCGCAGCGCGTAGCGCGATCCGTTCGTTGCGATCGTTTTCGGCCCGGTGTCGCGTCGTGTGAATCGGGGTTGATACCGCCGGTGATACTGCGGGTGATGCCGCCGGCGGTATCCACGTAGTTCGCGGGTGCACTCACCGTCGTTCGGTGCGATCTTCCTACGGAGCGAGTCCGGGCCAGGTCGGCAGCTCGAGACCGGGCGTCGGCATCCCTTCGAATGCGATGAGATTGCCGGGCATCGCGTCGGTAGCGAACAACGTGCGCATGTCGGCGCCGCCGAAGCAGCAGTTCGTCGTCAGCCCCTCGCCTTCGATCGCCAAAAAGTCGAGGACCGCGCCGTCGCGGTCGACCACACGGATGCCGTGCTCGATCGTCGACGCGACGTAGAAGCGGCCGTCGGCATCGAGGCAGAACCCGTCGCCCCCGCCCGGCCCGAGATGCTCCACGACCCACTCGCAGGAACCGTCGGGGTGCACGCGCTGCAGCCCTCGGCGCTCGATGACCACGATGGTGCCGTCGGGTTCGAGCGCGATGCCGTTGCAGTAGTGGAAACCGCCCGCGAATGTGCTGACCGTGCCGTCGCGTTCGAAGACCATCACGCGGCCCCGACCGTCCTCGGGCGGAGGGAAGTGCCCGGGGTCGGTGAAGTACACCGCGCCGGTGTTGTCGACGGCGAGATCATTCGGGCCTCGGTAGCCGTCGTCGGTGAGATATGTGACGCTCCCGTCGGGCGCGGCGAGTTGTAAGCCGGGCACGGCCGGCACGCACGCAGGCAGTGTGGCGAACACCCCGGGCAACACCGAGAAGTCGATGCCACCGTTCTGGGTCACGAGGATCGAGCCGTCGGCCGCGAGGGCAGCACCGTTCGCGCCCCCGCTTGTATCGGCGATGCGGGTCACGGTTGCCGACCCCGGCTCGACGCGGAACAGCGCGCCTGCGGCGACGCTCGTTGCCACGACGGTGCCGTCGGGACACCACACGGGTCCCTCCGCGAACGGGATGCCTTGACCCACCACGACCGACTGCATGGCGGGAACCGTACGCCGACGCGCCGGATCACGCCGCAGTGCGGTGTCAGTTGGATTGCGGCTCGCCGGGTGCCAACCCGACGTCGAGCCCTGCAACCTCGAGGACCCACCGGACCGGCGGTGCGAGCCGCTCGGGCTAGCTTCTGCGGTCGTGCGGATCATCGCCCAGCTCGACCTCGCCTCGGCCGAAGCCGGGCGTGTGCAGGAGGCGTATCCGGAGGTCGAGCTGGTCGAGTTCACGGCCGGCGATCCGCCCGCAGGGCTCAACGCCGCGGCGTTCTTCGGCGGCTATCACGCGTGGGACGCGATCGTTCCGTGGCTCGACGCCGCTCGTGTCCGCTGGGTCCAGCTGTCGGGGACGGGCGCCGACAACGTGGCACCGGCGGTGTTCGAGCACGATCGCATCGTCACGTGCGCGCGCGGCGCCAGCGCGGTGCCGATCTCGGAGTGGGTGCTCGCCGCGATCCTCGCCTGGGCAAAACGTTTCCCGGAGACCTTCCTGTCGGAGAAGCCGAAGTATTGGAACTTCCCCGACCCGAAGCTCGACCGGGTCGAGGGCTCGACACTCGCGCTGGTCGGGCTGGGTGGGATCGGCACCGCGATCGCGACGCGTTCCCTCGCGTTCGGGGTGCACGTGCGGGCACTCCGCCGGACCGATGCGCCGAGTCCGGTAGACGGTGTGCACGTGGTGCGTTCCCTCGACGAACTGTTGGATGGCGCCGACCACGTCGTGATCGCCGCGCCGGCAACCGCGCGCACCCGGCACTTGATCGACGCCGCCGCGTTCGCGCGGATGAAACCGGGAGTCCACCTGGTCAACATCGCGCGCGGCAGCATCGTCGACCAGGACGCGCTCCGCGTTGCGCTCGATGACGACACCGTCGCGATGGCGACGCTCGACACGGTCGATCCCGAGCCGCTTCCGGCCGGACACTGGCTGTACTCGCATCCCAAGGTGCGGATGACCGCCCACGTCTCGTGGTACACGCCGCAGCTGCAGGCCGCCGCGGTCGAGGTCTTGATCGAGAACATCGGTCGGTTCCTCCGACACGAACCGCTCCTCAACGTCGTCGACGCAACCGAGGGCTATTGATGCCGGGCGCGGTCGTGGTCGGCACGGGGTTCGGCTGTCGAGTCCACGTGCCTGCGCTACGGAACGCAGGGTTCACCGTGCACGGTCTCGTCGGCACGGACGTCGATCGCACGCAACGCCGAGCCGAGCGGCTGGGTATCGAACGAGCGTTCACGTCGCTCTCCGACGCGCTCGCATTCGCGCAGGTCGACGCGGTCACGATCGCGACGCCGCCCGACACCCACGCCGCGCTCGCGATCGAAGCGTGCACCGCGGGCCGGCACGTGATCTGCGAGAAGCCGTTCGCGCTCGACGCGCACGAAGCCGGACAGATGCTCGCGGCCGCGGAACGGGCACAGGTGTCACACCTCGTCGGGCACGAGTTCCGCTGGGCGCCCGACCGCGCGCTGGTCGCGCGCGCCATCGCCGACGGCGTCATCGGGGAACCCCGCCTGTTCTCGTTGGTGTCGTTCGTCCCCCTGGTGGCGGATCCCGACGCGCGCGTACCCGAGTGGTGGTTCGACGGTGCGCGGGGCGGCGGGTGGCTCGGAGCGTCCGGCTCCCACATCGTCGACCAGCTCCGGACGTGGTTCGGCGAGTTCTCCTCGGTCAGCGCCACGTTGCCGACCGTGAGCGCGCGCACCGATGGCGCAGAAGACACATTCGTGGTGCGTGCGACGATGCGGAGCGGGGTGCACGGCTTGATCCAGCAGACTGCGGCCTCGTGGACGACGCAGCCGATCGGCCTATCGATGGTGGCGGGCACCGAGGGCACGATCGAGGTCGCCGCCGACGGCGTGTATTGCTCCGATCGCCGGGGCCGGCGGCTGCTCGTGGTCCCCGACGATCTCGCCCTGCCCCAACCTCCGACGCGCTCCGACGACCCCCGGGATCGATACACCCATCTCGAACTCGGCCCCTACACGCGCCTGGCCGAGGCTCTGCGGGCCGGGGTCGAGGGCCGTCCCGCCCCCGCCGCGGTGCCGCTCCCGACCTTCGCCGACGGCGTGGCCGAGATGCAGGTGATCGACGCGATCCGTACCTCGGCGGCCGGCGGCGGCGTCGTCGTATCCTTTCCGGGGTAGAGGAGGCAACCATGCACGTACTGATCGCCACCGACGGTTCCCCGAGCTCGATCGACGCCGCCCGCCAGGCCGGCACTCTCCTGCGCGCCGCCGACAAGGTGACGCTGCTGAGCGTGTTGACGGAGGTGCCGGGCGACGACGCCGGCGGCTTCGAAGGCTCCGTCTACTCGCCGGGTGAGCAGGAGGCGCTCTGGAAGCAGGAGTTGGCCGAAGCGGGCGAGGAGCTCGAACGCACAGCGGGTGAGCTCACGAGCGCCAAGGTCGACAAACGCATCGAGGTCGGCGACGTCGGCGGGACGGTGTGCCGGGTCGCAGCCGACCTGGCCGTCGACGTGATCGTGGTCGGCTCGCACGGGCGCGGCGCGATCGAACGGCTGTTGCTCGGGTCAGTGAGCGAGCAGGTCGTGCGCCACGCGCCGTGCCCGGTGCTCGTCGTCCGGCCTGCGGCCGATGCGGAGAAGCACACGGACAAGCACACGGACAAGCACAAAGCCAAGTAGCAGCTACCAGCTCCGCCCGTACCGGTCGCGGTGTGTGCGTTCGGTGTAGGGGGTTCGGCGCGGCGGTCCGAGGGGCTTGACCGGATGGCCGATCGGCACGAGCGCGATCGGCCACACGTGGTCGGGGAGACCGAGGATCTCCTGCATTTCGGCACGGAACCCCGACGTG
Organism: Acidimicrobiia bacterium; assembly: GCA_038239145.1. GTDB lineage: Bacteria > Actinomycetota > Acidimicrobiia > IMCC26256 > PALSA-610 > PALSA-610. The sequence goes on along the minus strand of JBBSFB010000002.1, from coordinate 61,341 downwards.
ATCGTCGTCAGCGCGCTGCCGAGGCCGAGCGCAGTGGCCGCGAGCAAGAGGTTCTGCACGGCCGGGAAGATCGACGACGGGATCGTCGCCTCGAGACCGCGTTGCACGTCGGCGCACACGACGATGTTGACGGGCGCCTCGGCGACGCCACCGGTCGCACCTCGGTCGACGTCGGCCAGCATCTTCGGGGTGAGCCGGGTCTCCGAGAATGAGCGGCCGCGTGCTTCCCACGCCCGGCGGGACAGGTCGCCGATGGCAGCCCGGGTCGACTCGTCGCGCACGACGAGGAACTCCCACGGCTGTTTGTTCTCCGCGCTCGGCGCGAACGTCGCCGCCGCGAGGATGCGACCGATGGTCTCGTCGTCGACGGGCTCGGCCGAAAAGGATCGATGGGCGCGTTGGCGTGCCACCACGTCGAAGTAGTCGCTTTCCGTCATGCGCCGCTCGGGCCGTTCGTGTCGCTGGTTCCGACCCGTGCGAACGAGTTCACGTACATGATTCGCAGGCTGGGGCCACGCGCCCAGTGGCGGAACGCATCGGTGGTGTCGGCGCCGATGCGCTGCGCGACGAGTGGGGTCATCGACTTGAACGCGGTTTCGGGATCGTCGGTGTCCATCTCGTAGAAGTGCATGAACCGGGGATCTCCGCCGCTGACGTTCTCATACGGCGTGATCATGCAGTACCCGGGAACGGCCGCTTCGGCGATGTGACGGATGTGGACGAAGTCGCCCCAGTCCCGCAGCTCCTGGGCTCGGGACTCGTCCTTCGGTGAGATGAGCACCAAGGAGAGCCCGAGTGTCGGGCGGCCGCTCACGATGCCTTGGCCCGGGCGGCGGTAGTGGCGGAAATGGTGGCTCCTGATCTCGTCGACCGGCTCGGGCGCCGCGAAGGTGACGTCGACCTCGTACACGGCCAGATGGCCGAACTCGGGGAGCACGGCAGGCAGGTCTGTACGCCCGCGCTTCACGTTGCGCCACCACGTCGCCCGTTGCGCACCTGCGCGCCGGAGCACGACGGGAACGCGGTCGCGTACGTAGTCGGCGATCGGGAGATCGGTCATCTCCAGGTAGAGTCCGGGCGTGATGCGGTCTTCCATCGGTCTTTCTCAGGAGGCCGGGATCGGCCGGCACAGGAGTTGGCTGGTACCCATCGCAAGCAGCGCGCCGTCGCGCGCCCAGACCTTGCCTTCGCAGCCGACGATGCCGGCGTTTGCGCTCACCGACGTCGCCTGTGCGTACAACCAGGGCTCTTGGATGCGGGCGCGGTGGAACGTGCATGTGATGTCGATGCTCGGCGCGATGTAGGCGTCGTCGATGTGGAGCCGACAGACCGCAGGCCATCCGAGCGTGTCGATGAGGATGAGCGAGCGGCACGCGTCGACCCAGAGGTCGTCGAACGTCGAGGTCGGCAGGAACCGGTACCAGCGTTCGAACGACGGGTACTCGGGCGTGCGGTCGAGCCACGCCTCGCCCGAGATCCAGTCGTTCGAACGTTCGTCGAGGTTCGCCCAGAACCGGTAGACGGAATCGATCCCCGCCTGCGCCATGCGCTGCGCGGTCGACGGAACCGATTCGGGTTCGTAGTCGGCGGGGCTGAGCGCCAATTCGTGTTCGAGGCCCTCCATCGGCGCGCACGTCCACACGAGTGCCTCGAAGATCGCGTGCGAGCCCTGCTTCATCGAGACCCGCATCGACTCGGCCCGCTCGGACAGCCGTACCGTCGTGACGGTGATGATCACGTCGTCGAACGTGGCGACACCGACGAAATGACCGGAGATGCTGACCGGCCGACCGAACTGCGAGTGCCGGCCCGCGGCCCGCAGCGCGATCGCGGCGATGTACCCGCCATTCGGTCCCCAGATCTCCCAGTCGCGCGACAACCGGGCGGAGTAACGGCCGACACTTCCGTGAACGGCGGTATCGGCGGCGAGGTCGCCCATCGGGCTAGTGGGTGATCTTGCAGGCGTCGTCGAGACCGAGCACGTGGAGCGTGCGCCCGAGCGCGAGCCAGCCGCCGATGCACACGGTCAGATCGAGGATCTCGGCGTCGGTGAACGTGGCGGCGCGCATCTCGTCGTAGAACGTGGCGTCGATGCTGTGATGGTCGAGCGCGAACTTTTCCGCGTAGTCGACTGCGAGCCGTTCGCGAGCCGAGTAACCATCGTGGGTCCGCCACTCGAGCACATGCGCGTAGTCGTTCTCGGTGACCGCGCCTTCGGCTCCGGGCGTCGCGCGCCACTGCTGACAGATCACGCATCCGTTGATCTGGGCGATGCGCATACGCGCGAGCTCACGCTCGCGCACGGGGACGATGCTCTGGTCGTAGATCGCGTGACTCAGCGCGCCTGCGCCGATGCCCATGTCGGGGCGCAGGGCCCAGACCCGTACCTCGGGATCGGCCTTTCCTTCGGGAACGGTGATGTGCGGCACTACTCGACTCCCAACAGCTCGCAGGGGTTGGCGCACGCCATCTGCCTGATCTCGGCCTCGGTCATGCCTTCTGCGTACAGGGCATCAGCGTAGGTCTGCAATCCGGCCGCCGGATGGGGGTTGATCTTCTGGCCGAAGTCGGTTCCCAAGGTCACGCGCTCCACGCCGACGGCACCGATCGTCGTCACCATCTCGCCGACGGTACGGGTGGCGAGCCCACCGATACACGTCATCGCGCAGAGCTCGATCCAGGCCCCGAGATCGGCCAGCTCGCGGCATTGGGCGGCGCTGAGGTTCGGGCCCGCGAGGTCTTCGGTCGCGTGGGTGACGATCACCCGGCCGGTACGCGCGAACTCGTGCACGACCGCGTAGTGCTCGGCCGCGCTGACGTGGCCCGTCGCCAGGATCGCGTCGTGGTCTTTCACCAGCGCCAGGATCTCGCGCGTCTCCGGGAGGAGCTGGTCGTTGGCGTCGGTGACGACGAGACCGGGACCGGGAATGCCCAGCTGGGCGGCAATGCCGTTGTCGAAGTCCTGGCGGCTGCTGAGGGTCGGCAGCCACACGATGCGGGCGCCGAGGCCGAGCGCGACCTCCACCGCGGCGGGATTCACGCCTCCCACCTCGCGATCGCAGGAGATGCCCCCGAACACCGAGATCGTGTCGCCGACCTCCCGTTGCACGGCCCAGGCGAGCGACGCGGTAGGGGAGTCGTGCGACTTCAGCACCACGGCCCGATGCCCGGCGGCGCCCGCCTCGCCCGCGGCCTCGAACGCGTCGACGGATCGCTCGCGGTGGGGGTCGGGCCCGAAGTGGCAATGCAGGTCGGCTGCGCCCGTCAGGTCAACGCTCATCGGCGGGGAGCTTACGCGTAGTCTCTGACGCCGATGTCAGTTTCCATACCGCGCCCGAGCCCGAGCCCGAGCCGGGAGCCGAGGTCGGCGCCGGAGACGGCCCCGGGCCAGGCTCCCCTCGTCGCCGCGAACGCGGCGGCGCTGCTCCGGCGCAACGCGCAGGAGTCGGGCGACCGGGTCGCGATCAAGTTCGGCGACGCCCAATGGACGCACGCGGAGTACTCCGCGGAGTCGGTGCGGTTCGCGGCGCTCTTCGATGCGCAGTTGCCGGCCGACGGTCCCCGCCACGTCGCGATGTTGGTCGACAACACACCCGACTACTTGTTTGCGTTCGGCGGCGCCGCGCTCATCGGCGCGGCCGTCGTCGGCCGGAACCACACCCGCCGCGGCGTGCATTTGCTGCGCGACGTACAGCACTCGCACTGCGGTTTGGCAATCACCGAGCCCCGGCACGCGGCGTTGCTCGAGCCCGTCGCCGACGACCTGCCGCCGGTGTTGATGTCCGATCGCTTCGACGACGACGACGATGTTCCGGCGACCTCGCTCGGTTCGGCGTTGAGCGACGTGCTCGGGGTGCACGACGGCGCGGTCGACGCAGGGGATCGAGCCCGACGTCGACTCGATCTGGGCGCTCATCTGCACCTCGGGAACCTCCGACGCGCCCAAGGCGGTCACCTGTTCGCAACGTCGGCTTCTGGTGACCGGCAATCGCGTGGTGAAGATCATGGGCTTCGAGGCCGACGACATCGGGTTCGTCTGTATGCCGCTCTTCCACTCGAACGCGGTGCAGGTGGGGTGGGCGCCGTCGCTCGTCACTCGGTGCGCGGTCGGCCTCGGCCGCCGGTTCTCGACGTCGCGTTGGCTCCCCGACGTGCGCCGGTACGGCACCACGTACTTCAACTACACCGGAAAGCCGCTCGCGTATCTGCTCGCGCAGCCGCAGCTCCCCGACGATGCGCAGAACTCACTGCGCATCGCGTTCGGCAACGAAGGGTCGCCGGAAGTGGTCGCGAACTTCTCCGAGCGCTACCGCATCGAGGTCATCGACGCGTACGGTGCGGCGTGCAGAACGCGGAGGAGTGCGTGCGCGAGATCGTCAACACGCAGGGCGTCGGGCCGTTCGAGGACTACTACAACAACTCGGTCGCGACCGAGAAAGCGACGCGGAACGGCTGGTACTGGTCGGGCGACCTCGGCTACAAGGACGAGCACGGCTTCCTCTATTTCGCCGGGCGCACCGCGGATTGGATCCGCGTCGGCGGGGACAACTTCCCGGCCGGGCCGATCGAGGACACCCTGCGCAAGGCGCCCGGAATCGTGCTCTCGGCCCTGTACGGCGTGCCCGACGACCAGGCCGGCGATCAGGTGATGGCGGGGCTCGTGATCGCCGAGCACGCGTCGTTCGACCCGGTCGAGTTCGCGCGCGGGCTCGACGCGCGGGAGTCGATCGGCCCGAAGTGGCGGCCCCGCTACGTTCGGCTGATGCACGACCCGCCGACGACCGTAACGAACAAGGTCGTGAAACGCACGCTCGTACAGCAGAAGTTCCGCCACGATCTCGTCGGCGGCGGCGAGCTCTTCGTCCGACTGCGCGGCGACGACGCCTACCCACTGTTCACTGACGATGACGAACGTGCGTTGCACGAGTCGTTCGTGCGCTACCAGCGCGAACCTTTCTGGGATCTGTAGCCGGTGGATCTCTCGTTCACTCCCGAAGAGCTCGCGTTCGCACTCGAGGTGCGGGGTTGGCTCGCCGCCAACGTCGAGGTACCGCCCCGCTTCGAGAACATCGCCGACGAGGTCGAGTTCGGGCGGCGCTGGCAGGCCCGCCTCGCCGCGGCCCGTTGGGTCGGTATCCATTGGCCTTCGGCGTACGGCGGTCGGAGCGCATCGCCGGTGGAGGTTGCGATCTTCAACATGGAGTACGCCCGCTCACGTGCGCTCCAACCGATCAACCGGGTCGGGATCAATCTCGCCGGACCCACACTGCTCGCGCACGGCACCGGCGACCAGAAGGCGCGTTGGCTCCCGCCGATCCTCACCGCGGGCGAGATCTGGTGCCAGCTGTTCTCGGAGCCGGACGCCGGTTCCGATCTCGCGTCGCTGAAGACGCGAGCCGTTCGCGTCGACGATGGCTGGCTGCTCTCCGGGCAGAAGGTGTGGACGTCGTACGCGCAGTTCGCGCGCTGGGGCATCTGCCTGGCCCGGACCGACGCCGACGTCCCCAAGCACAAGGGCATCTCGTACATCGTGGTCGACATGACGGCGACGGGCATCGAGGTCCGGCCGCTCGTGCAGATCACCGGCGACGCCGAATTCAACGAGGTGTTCCTCGACGAGGTGTTCATCCCCGACGACCAGGTCGTCGGCGCGTTGCACAACGGCTGGGCGGTCGCGAACACCACGCTTGCGCACGAGCGCGGGACCGCGTTCCCCTTCAAGGAACAGGTGGTGCACGAGGTCTATCTCGACGAGCTGTGGCAGCTCGCGGCGGCGCGGGGAATTCTCGACGACGTCGAGATCGCCGACGCACTTGCGCAATCGTTCGTGGAGCTGCGTGTGCTGCGTCTGCACAACTGGCGCACATTGTCGCGACTCTCGAAGGGCATCGAACCCGGACCCGAGTCGAGCGTCACCAAGCTCGCCTGGACCGATATGACCCAAGCCCTCTCGGCTCGCGCGCTTGAGGTGGTCGGTGCGGCGGCGCCGTTGTGGTGGGGCGCCGATGACAACCCCGGTGGCGGCTTCTGGCAGCGTCAGTGGTTGTGGTCGAAAGCGGCGTCGATCGCGGGCGGCACCAGCGAGGTGCAACGCACGATCATCGGCGAACGGATGCTCGGCCTACCCCGCTGAGGCGCGCAGGTCGAGGTAGCGGCGAAGCGCGATCACGGACCACATCGCTTCCACGACGCCGAAGGGCCACGCCCCACTGAGGAAACCGTACGAGCTGGAGAGCGCGCATCCGGCGGCGAAGGCGACGACGAAGTTGGGACCTCGACGCTCGAACGCGTACATGAGCATCATGAACGTGATGACGACGATCCCGTACACAGTCAGCACCGAATACTCCTCGTCGTAACGCTACCAGCGCCGGTTCGCACGCGCGAAACTGTCTTGGTCATGTCGACCCTGTTCTTTATCGCACTGATCGCTGTCATCCTGCTCGCGGTGCGCACAGTCCTGCGCCACCGGTCGAGCTGGATCAGTGTGCGCGGATTCGGCGTCAGCGCCGATGCGCGCGGTACCTCTCGAATCTCGATCAGCGCATCGTGAGCCGGTTGGTCGAGAGCTGGTCGAGGGTCGTTGACGGCGACGCCCTGCGGCAGGGGACATGGTCCGACGCCGGAACTGAACAGGCGCTGCGCGTACGCATTTCACGCCTGCGTCGTCGACTGCGCTCGATCGGGCTCACGATCGTCTGTATTCGCAATACCGGATACGTGCTGTGGCCGGATGTTCCCGACGCGGCGCCCCGAGTCATGAGCGCGGCGCAACGCTAGGTCGGGCTTCACTCGACGGAAACATGCCCGACACGCGGGCGGAGTTAGCTGCGTGGGGCCGACGGGCTTGTCCGGTCTACTTGGATCCGCCCTGACCGGTGAAGCACTACACGCAGAGGAGTGTGCGATGAGCGGGAGCAAGAGCCGGCTGCAGGCGATCGAAGCCGTCGTAGGTTTCGCGCCGCCTCTGTCGTTTTTCTCCACAGCTGGAGTTCCGGGTGAGGTGTTCGGTGCGAACGTCTTCACCAAGGCGGTGATGCGGCAGCGCCTCCCGAAGCCGATCTTCAAGTCGCTGATGGCGACGATCGAACACTCCAAGCCTCTCGATCCCACGGTTGCCGACATCGTCGCGTCGGCGATGAAGGACTGGGCGATGGAGAAGGGCGCGACCCACTACGCGCACGTCTTCTATCCACTGACCGGCCTCACCGCGGAGAAGCACGACAGCTTCTTCGAGCCGGGCAGTGACGGTTCGGCGATCGCCGAGTTCGCGGGCAAGACGCTCACCCAGGGCGAGCCCGACGCGTCGAGCTTCCCGAACGGTGGGCTCCGGGCCACGTTCGAAGCGCGCGGCTACACGGGTTGGGACGTGACCAGCCCCGCGTACATCTTGGAGAACGCAAACGGCAACACGCTCTGCATCCCGACTGTGTTCGTCTCGATGACCGGCGAAGCACTCGACCACAAGACCCCGCTGCTGCGGTCGCAGCAGGCGATGGCCGTGCAAGCAGAGCGGGTGCTGCGGCTCTTCGGGCACGACGACCCCGACGCCGTCGTCTCGTTCGCGGGCGCCGAGCAGGAGTACTTCCTGATCGACCGGAGCTTCTTCTTCGGTCGACCCGACCTCTTGAACAGCGGCCGTACCTTGTTCGGGGCCAAGCCGCCCAAGGGTCAGGAATTCGACGATCACTACTTCGGCGCGATCCCGGAACGTGTGCTGGGATTCATGCTCGAATCGGAACGCGAACTGTTCAAGCTCGGCATTCCGGCCAAGACCCGACACAACGAGGTCGCGCCCGGCCAGTTCGAGCTCGCGCCGATGTTCGAACGGTCGAATGTCGCGACCGACCATCAACAACTGTTGATGGTCGTGCTGAAGAAGGTGGCGCAGAAGCACGGCCTCGAATGTCTGTTCCACGAGAAGCCGTTCGACGGCATCAACGGCTCCGGGAAGCACGTCAACTTCTCGCTCGGAAACGCCACCGAGGGCAACCTGTTGCTCCCGGGCGACACGCCGCACGACAACGCGCAGTTCCTGGTGTTCTGCGCGGCGGTGATCCGAGCGGTGCACAAGTTCGGCGGACTGCTCCGGGCGTCCGTCGCGTCGGCGACGAACGATCATCGGCTCGGTGCGAACGAGGCTCCCCCTGCGATCATCTCCATTTTCCTGGGCGATCAGCTGACCGACGTCTTCGACCAGATCGCCAAGGGCGGCGCGACCAACTCGAAGGAGCGGGGGACGCTCATGATCGGCGTCGACACGCTCCCGGTGCTCCCGACCGACCCCGGGGATCGCAACCGGACGAGCCCGTTCGCCTTCACAGGGAACCGCTTCGAGTTCCGTGCCCCGGGATCGCTGCAGTCGATCGCGGGTCCGATGGTGACGATCAACACGATCCTGGCCGAGGCGCTCGATTACATCGCCACGGCGATCGAGTCGCGCGTCGCTGACGACACGCCCTTCGACGTTGCGGTGCAGAAGGTGCTCGAGGAGATCATCACGGTGCACGGTGCCGTTATCTTCAACGGCGACGGATACTCCGACGAGTGGCAGGTCGAGGCCGCGGCGCGTGGGCTCCCGAACCTCCGCACGACACTCGACGCGCTACCCGAACTGATCACCGACGCTTCTATGGAGCTCTTCGACCACTACGGCGTGTTCAGCCCGCGCGAGATGCACAGTCGTTACGACGTCGCGATGGAACAGTACGCGTTGAGCATCGGTGTCGAAGCCCGGTTGACGCTGGAGATCGCCAATACCGTCGTGTTGCCGGCCGCGTTGCGGTACCAGACCGAGCTGGCCGGCAACATCGCGAGCCTGCGGACGATCGGTATCGAGGGCGACACCTCCACGCTCGACGAAGTCTCGGACGCGATGGCGAGCCTCCGCTCCGCTATCGCAATCCTTCGTACCGAGCTGGGACACGACGGCGATGCGACGGTCGAGGAAGAGGCGAAGCACGCGGGAGCGGGGTTGCTGCCGGCGATGGCGTCCGTGCGAGCCGCGGCCGACGCGCTGGAGACCTTCGTCGCCGACGACCTGTGGCCCTTGCCGACCTACCAGGAGATGCTCTTCATCCTCTGATCAGTCGCGCGTTACACGTCGGGCTCTGCGCGTGCGGAGCCCGACCTCAGGGCGCGCTCGTCGTCGTCTCGGGCACGGTCGTGTCGACCGCGACGCGGTGACCGAACGTTCGCTCCGTCGCGAACCGTCGCTGGTTGCCGACGACCCTGGTTGACGACGACCCTGGTTGACGACGATTCGCCGGAGGTAGGCATCCGCGTTCGCGATGTGGACGCGCCGGCGGGCTGCCAGAAGACGGGCGACCGATTCGGCGGCGATGTCCTCGGGCCACCGACTGGTTGCCGACCAGCATGCGGGCAAGCCGTAGCGCGCTCGACAGGTGGAAGCGCACGGTCTCGTCGCCCGTCTCGTTGCCAGTCTCGTAGGTGGTCGGTTCCACCGCCCGGACCTCGGCCGTCGGCTCGCTCATCCCGACCGCGTCGGTCGGCTGGTCGTGCACCGCGATCACAGCCTCCTTGACGCGACCGGCACTCGAAAGGTTCCCGATTCCGGATCGTCGGTCACGTGGGCTGACGTAACCTGCGCGGTATGAAGGGCTTACCCGCCATGAAGGTCGTCGGGTTCGACCACGTCGTCATCAACACCGTCAATGCCGAGGTGCTGCTGGCGTTCTATTGCGGGGAGCTCGGACTCGAGCCGGTGCGGGTCGACGAATGGCGGCGGGGCGAGGTGCTGTTCCCCTCGGTCCGGGTCACCCCGGACACACTCATCGACCTCTTCCCGGCCGCGCCCACCGGCGTGAACATGGGCCACATCTGCCTCGTGATCGAGCCGACCGACCTCGACGCGCTGGCGGCGCGCTTCCCGGGCGCAAACCGCGCCGACGGTCTGTTCGGGGCCCAGGGGTACGCGTCGAGCGTGTATATACAGGACCCCGACGGCAACACGATCGAGCTCAGGTTCTACGAGGAGTAATCATGGCTGCCACCGAAGTGCTGTTGAAGGAGCGGGCGGCGCTCTGCGACACGCTGGAAAAATACGGTCCCGATGCGCCGACCCTGTGCACAGGATGGGTCACCCTCGACGTCGCCGCGCATCTCATGGCCCGGGAAGCGCGTTCCGATGCCGCGCTCGGGCTGGTCGTCCCACCCCTGGCCGGGCACCTGCAGAAGGTGATGGACAAGTACAAGCAGAAGGGTTACGGCCCGCTGATCGCAAGCCTGCGGAGCGGTCCGCCGTGGATGCATCGCACCGGACCCCTCGCTACGGCGAACGTGAACGAGAACTTCATCCACCACGAGGACGTGCGGCGCGCTTCGGGCGAGGGGCCGCGCGCGCTCGATCCCGAGATGGATGCGATCCTGTGGAAGATGCTCGGGTTCGGTGCCCGGATGTCGAAGAAGGCGGTGCGCGGAGCCGCGCTCACGCTGCGCACGCCCGACGGCCGCGAGCGGGTCGTCTCCACTGACGGCGGCCCGGTGAGGATGACCGGCCCTCCCGGCGAGCTCGCCTTGTACATGTCGGGACGGAAGGAAGCCGCAGCGGTCACGCTCGACGGCGATCCCGCCGCGGTCGCCATCGTGCGCGCCGCCGGCTTCGGCGTGTGATCAGATCCGCGCTCGAGACAAGGACGAGGCGATGAAAGAGCTCGTCTATCACCGGCTGTTGCTGCCCACCGTCGAGCGGCATGCTGATCGCGTCGGGTTCATCGACGGCGAGCACCGGGCGACCTTCGGCGAGCACATCGATCGTGTCGCGCGCCTCTCGGCCGGGTTGCGCGGCCTCGGCGTGGGAAAGAGTGATCGTTTCGCAGTGATGGCGTTGAACAGCCATCACTTCCTCGAGTGCTACCACGCCGCGTTTCTCGGCGCGGGCGTCATCAACCCGTTGAACCTCCGGCTCGCGCCGAAGGAGCTGGAGTACATCCTCGGGGACTCCGGAACCAAGGTCTGCTTCACCGATCAGTTCTTCGCTCCGGTCATCGACAAGGTGCGCAAGGCGACGGCCATCGAACAGGTCGTGTTGATCGGTGGCGGCGACGTCCCCCACGACATCTCGTACGACGAACTTCTCGCAGGCGCGACACCCACCCTTGCCGACGAACCGGAAGAGGATGATCCCGCGGTTCTGATGTACACGGGCGGCACGACCGGCCGGCCGAAGGGTGTGCTCCTCGACCAGCGCGCGGAGATGATCAACCTCTACCACGTGTTGGCCTTCTGGCGCTTCGGCGCCGACGACGTGTTCCTGCACCAGACGCCGATGTTCCACGCGGCGTCGATGGGCGGGATGCTCGGCGTGCCCGCGCACGGCGGGTCGTCGGTGTTCCTGCCATTGTTCGACCCTGCGCAGGTGCTCGCCTTGTGCGAACAGCACTCGGTGACCCAGACCGTCATGGTGCCGACCATGATCGGCATGTTGTTGAACCACCCGGAGTTCCGGGCGGAGCGGCTCGCGTCGTTGCGCGTGCTGACCTACGGCGCGTCACCGATGTCGGCCGCGCTCCTCGACCAACTGCTGTCGTCCTTCCCCGATCTCGACGTGTTCCAGGGCTACGGGATGACGGAGTCGTCCGCAGTGCTCACGGCCCTCGGTGCCGCCGATCACCGAGCCGGGGGAGTGCGGTTGCGATCGGCGGGCCGACCGCTGCCGGGCATCGTGCTCTCGATCCAGGACGCGACAGGCCGAATTCTCCTGACCGGAGAGACCGGTGAGGTGTGTGCCCGGGCCGGGAATTTCATGACCGAGTACTGGAAGCAGCCCGAGGCGACGGCCGACGCATTCCGCGGTGGCTGGTACCACTCCGGCGACGCCGGTTACCTCGATTCCGACGGCTACCTGTTCCTCGTCGACCGGGTGAAGGACATGATCATCACCGGCGGCGAGAACGTGTACTCGATCGAGGTCGAGAACGCGATCGCGTCGCATCCCGCGGTCGCCCAGGTCGCGGTCATCGGCATCCCCTCGGACACGTGGGGCGAAGCGGTACACGCGATTGTGGTCCTGCGGCCCGGGGCCACGGCCACCGAGCAGGAGATCTTCGACCACGCGCGGGAATGGATCGCGGGCTTCAAGGTGCCGAAGTCGGTGGAGTTCCGGACCGAGCCGCTGCCACTTTCGGGCGCGATGAAGGTGTTGAAGCGGGAGCTGCGCGACCCCTACTGGGCGGGGCGCGGCCGCGCCGTCAACTGAGTGCCGGCCGGCGGGCAGTGCGAAGGCGTCAGTTTTCGGCGTCGCGTGCCGATGCATCCAGGGGACAACCAAGGATGCGTCGCGTGCGGAGCAATCGGGCCCCGGAGGGCGAAACCGACCCTGATTGCGCCCGGGCATCCCCACGCGGCGCCGGGGACCTCCCGACGGTCCCGACCCGCCAGGAAGAGGCCAGTCTCGTTGCCGAGCGACTCGCGGCGCTGGTCGAGGGCCGGCGCGCGAAACCCGTCCCCACGACCGGGCCCCCGCCGGGCCCGGTGGTCGGAGGCGTCGTCGGGGTTCGGCACTCGGGTCGTCTCCTCGGGAACCTCCTCGTCACCCGCGGGTACATCGTCGAGACGGAGCTGAACTATGCGTTGGCGCGCCAGGCGGGTAGCTCGGATCCGATCGGGCGGATCCTGGTCGACCTGGGCCTGATCACCGACCGGGATCTGGTCGAGCTCCTGGCCGAGCAGCTCCGGATGCAGGTCGTCGATCTGAGCCGGGTCGACCGCGACCCGACGGTGCTCGCGCGGCTGACGAAAGCCGACGCCCGGCGCCGGGTCGCGCTGCCTTTGCGGAGCGTCGACGGACTGATCGAGGTCGCGGTCGCAGAACCGACGGACGACAGCGGTGTCGCCGAGCTCATGGCGCTGCTGGGCGCGCCGATGCGACTGTTCCTCGCGACGCGCGCCGACATCGACGCCGCGATCGACCGCTTCTACGGCTGAAGCGCGGGGTGGGTTTCGAGCGCACCCAGGTCGAGTGCGTGCTGCACGGCGCGGGGTCTGCGCTCGGGCTCGGGCGCGGTCTGGTCGACGCCGAGATGGGCGCGGCGGAGATAGATCGCTTCCATGCCCGCGGCGCGGGGACCGCCGACGTCGCACGTCCACGTGTCGCCGACGAAGAGCGCGTCTTGCGGCGAGATGCCGAGCTCGTCCAAGGTGTGCGTGTAGATGCGCGGGTGCGACTTGCGGGCGCCGATCCACGCGGACGACACCACGAGGTCGACGGCGCCGGTGAGGCCGGCCGATTCGATCGCTTCGTGCAGGTCCCAGTCCCAGTTCGAGCAGATCGCGAGGGCGACACGGCGCTCGCGTAAACCGGCGAGAACGCCCGAGACCTCTTCGTACGCGTCGATGCGATTGTGGGCGCCGATCTCACGGACCCGGACGATGAACTCGTCGTGAGCGGAGTCCGGAACGCCGCACTCGGTCAGCATCGAGCGCACTCGGGACTGCTGCCAGGCGACGTAGTGATCGCGGGAGACGGAGTGCTCGTCGTGCTCGGTGCCGTCGATCCCGTCGTTCCACCAGCGTTCCCGGATGTCGGGGGGCAGCGAATAGCCGAGCTCGTTGATGAGCTCCTCCCACGACGGACCGAAGTTCGTGGTCTCCGCGAGGGTGTTGTAGAAGTCGAAGATGACGGCCTTCACCATCCGTCGATTCTCGCAGATGAGTGCGCCGCCTTCCCGACCGCAGTCGCGTCAGGCGGTGCGCAGGGCGGCGACGAGCTGGTCGATGCCGGCGTGATCGGTGCTGTCGGAGTCCATGTGCTCGTAGCGCACCGTGTCGCCGGCGCCGATGACGAACGTCGCGCCGATCTGCTTCACGCGCATACCGGGCTTGTGCACGTGGTGCCCCCGCCGCGAGGCGTGCCACGTGGCCTTCCAAGTGCGCGGGTGGAGGAGCTGGTACCAGTTGAGTGTCTTGATCGACGCCGCGTGCGCCGCGACGGCGTCGTCGTCGACCAATACGAGGAAGGGGATCTGCTCGTCGCGCGCGAACGCCTCTGCGTAGCGCTGGTCGCCGGTGCCGACCGCGACGATGTCACCGCCCGCCGCTTTGATGTCGTCGTAGCGATCACGGAGCTGCACCGCGTGCTCACGGCAGTGGAGGCAACCGAAATGGCGGAGGAACACGAGCACGACCGGCTGGTCGTTCCAGAGGTCGCCGAGCCGGTGCTTGGTGCCGGTGGCGTCGGAGAGCGAAGTGTCGGAGAGCATGGCGATATCCATACCGCCAGCCTACTAAGGAGTCCTGATTAGCGGGTCGGGGTGCTCGTGAGCTTCGGCAGTGCGGCCAGCTCGCGGCAGGCCCGGATCGCGAGCGCGACGATCGTCAGCGTGGGGCCGTAGCCGGTCGAGGTCGGGAACACCGACGAGTCAGTACAGACCATGTTCTCGACGTCGTGAAAGCGCTGCCAGCGGTCGACGACGCTCGTTGTCGGGTCGTCGCCCATCCGGCACGTTCCCATGATGTGCCGCGACATCGACGCGCTCCGGGTCCCGGCCCGGACACCTTCGAGCGGAGGCGACGACGCCGCGAACGTCGACTCCGCGCCCGCCTCCCGCATGATGTTCTGCAAGCGGGGGGTCATGTAGCGCGAGGCCACGACCTCGTGCCGGTGCACGTCGTACGTGGCCCGACCGGCCGCGAAGCCGTAGACGTCTCGTACCGTCGGATCGAGGTCGATCCGGTTCGTGATCTGGGGGAGGTCTTCACCTTGCACCGTGAACGCCCAGAGGCGGTCGCGCAACTTGGAGTCGAGCATCTCGCGCGAGTGCGCGACGCCGGGCGTCGTGTAGATGCCCTCCATGACCGGACTCCCGCCGCCGCCGTGCTCGGTGAGCCCGCCGCGGAAATAGGGGAGCCCGTGCTCGCGTGCGAACGCGAGCATGTCGTCGTCGACGATCATGTGGTCGTCGTGGAGATGGGTGACGGAACGGCCGCGATGACCGTGAAGCCGGAACGGGAACTGGCCGATCACGAACGTCTGGAAGTGGTACATCAGGTAGCGGCCGATCAGGCCGGAAGAGTTCGCGATCTCGGAGCGCAACAGCAGTCGGGGCGTCTCCCACGCTCCGCCGGCCACCACTACGACGCGCGCCGTCACCTCGTGCACGTTGCCGTCGATGTCGATGTACCGCACGCCGCGCGCCTGTTTGCCGGTCGCGTCCAGCAGCACGCGCTCGACGTACGAGTCGACGCGGATGTCGCAGCGGCCGGTACGGAGCGCGTTGCGCAACGGCGCGACCGGATCACCTTTGGCTTCGATCGGGCATCCGTAGAACGCGCAGAATCCGCAGTTGTTGCACGCGGGCCGACCGTCGTACGGCACCGAGTTGACACCAGTCGGCGCGCGGTACGGGTGATAGCCGAGCCGCGTGGCGGCCTCGGTGGTGAGCACTGCGCCGAACATGTCGGCGCCGGGCGGCATGGGGTACGGACCACTGCGCCATTCCGCGAACGGATTCGCCTCGGCGTCGCCGGCCACGCCGATGAGGCGTTCGGCTTCGGCGTAGTACGGCTCCATCTCGTCGTAGTCGACGGGCCAGTCGACGATGTCGGCGCCGTCGATCGGGCCGAGCTCGGAGAGGGCCTTGAAGTCGACGGAGCGGAAGCGGGGGAGCTTGCCGTCGGCGTGGAAGCCGCCGCCCCCGACGGTCGACGGCAGGTTGTTGACGTCGCCCGCGAACAAGCGGTCGCCGTCGGCCTCGTCGCGGCGATAGCTGCGGGGTTCGAGGAGCGGATCCGGGCCGAGAAAGTGCCGGCGGCTGAACTTGATTTCGTCGTTCGACACGTGGCCGAGCGGTGCGAACGGCGCCTCGAGCGAGAGCAGGTGGTTGCGGCCCTTCTCGAGCATCACTACCGACCATCCTGCGCTCGTCAACACGTCGGCTGCGGTCGCGCCCGCGGGCCCGGTGCCGATCACGACCGCGTCGCAGTCGAGGTTCTCAGTCACGCCCGCTGACCTCTTCGTCGGTGTAGCCACGCGGCTGCACGTCGCCTTCCCATTCGATGGCGCGCCAACCGGCGAGGTCGTGGTTGCCGCCGTACTCGGGCGCGCCGTACGCACCTTCGCACGCGTGCATGTACAACTCTGCGAGAAGCTCGCCCTGCCCGTCGAGGCGCCGTTGCTGCTCGTCGGCGTCGACGCGGCAAAAGTCGTCACCGAGTGCAGCGATGCCGTCGCGGTAGATCTCCTGCCAACCGCGTCGGGGCCCGTTGAACTCGCGTTCCGAGACGCCGAGTGAGCCTTCGACGCGCGTGCGCCACGCGAGCTCTTCGTGCGGCGACAGGGTCATGAACTCCGAGAACGACGCTTCGCCGCCGAAGCGTCCACTGAACGGCCCCCCTGCGAAGATCAACGGCGGGTCGAACGTGAACGCGCCGAGCAGGTTGTCGATGTAGTCGGCGACGCCGAGCACCGAACCGCCCGGGTGCCCGTCGAGGGGTGGGATGAGCAGGTCGGCCGCGGCCGCCACGACGCCGTATTCGTGGTCGGAGAGGAAGCGCGGCACTAGTGGCGCGGGGGGGTCGCGGGCCCGAGCTTGCGGAGGATCTTCGCGAGCACCTCGAGGTCTTTGGCACTAAGCGATCGGAGCATCTCCGGCGCTTCGTAGATGCGGGCCTCGACCTGCGCGCGCACCTCGGCGCCCTTGGCCGTGAGCGCGACGGTGCGGATCCGGCGGTCACCGGGGTGGGCCCGGCGCTCGGCCAACCCGTGCTCCTCGAGCCGGTCGACCAGCCAGGTCACGTTCGACGCATCGCACTTCCACGCCCCGGCCAGGGAGCTCATCGACTGCGGCTCGTCCGGGTCGAGCTGGAGGAGCGCGTGCATCGCGCCGGGGTTGAGGCCGACGGAGGCTGCGAGGGCGGGGAACTCCTCCTTGCGAACCATCATCACGTTCGTGAGCAGGCGCCACACCTCGTCGGCCGGGTCACAGCCTCGGGTCGGCTCGCTCGAAACCGCTTCGGTGGTCACCACCCGATCGTACGGGTGTTGCTCAGATGTTTCAAGTACATCGAAGGTTGATGAGCTAAATACTTGACACTGTTCAAGCAAATGTGCAAGTGTGGAGCCATGACGGACGCCATCATCGTCGAAAACCTCCAGAAGCGTTTCGGTTCGGTCGTCGCCCTCGACGGGGTCGGTTTCTCGGTCCCGACCGGCACCGTGCTCGGTCTGCTCGGGCCCAACGGCGCGGGCAAGACCACGGCGGTGCGGGTGCTCACCACCATCTTGCGCCCCGACTCGGGCCGGGCCGAGGTGCTCGGTCTCGACGTCACCCGCAACGCGCAAGCGGTGCGGGAACGCATAGGACTCGCCGGGCAGTACGCCGCGGTCGACGAGAACCTCACCGGTCACGAGAACCTGCGCATGATCGGCCGGCTCTCGCACCTGTCGAAGTCGGTCGTGCTGACGCGGGCGGGGGAGTTGCTCGAACGCTTCAGCCTGGCCGACGCCGCCGACCGCCCGGTGCGCACGTACTCGGGGGGTATGCGGCGCCGGCTCGACCTCGCGGCCGCGCTCGTCCACCGGCCGCCGGTGTTGTTCCTCGACGAGCCGACGACGGGTCTCGACCCGAGCGGTCGTCAGGACCTGTGGGGCGTGATCGAAGACCTCGTGCGAGAAGGCACCACGCTGTTGCTCACCACCCAGTACCTGGAAGAGGCCGATCGCCTCGCCGACAACATCGTCGTGATCGATCACGGTCGCGTCATCGCCCAAGGCACTGCACCGGAATTGAAAGCGACGATGGGCGCCACGATTGTCGAGGTCGGGTTCGCCGACCCGGCGACGGCGAAGCGGGCGCAGGCCGAGCTGGCCCGCATCGGTCTGTGCGACGTCGGGACTGCGTCGACGTTGGTTGAGCTGAAGGTCGACGCCGGCGCCAGAGTCGTGCTCGACGTCGTGCGCGCGCTCGACCACGCGCACCTCGAGCCGGAGACGCTGAACGTCCGCGAGCCCACGCTCGACGACGTGTTCTTGTCGCTCACCGGCCACAAGGCCGAAGAGGAAGTTGCCGAGCAAGAACAGGCCGAAGCCGGCCGCAAGCGGACCCGAGGTGCAGCATGACCGCCACGATTGCCATTCCGGCGACGATCGAACGCGAGAAGCACAGCGCGTTCAGCTGGGCGGTCCAGGACGCGATGACCGTCACCTGGCGCAACCTCGTGGCGATGAAGCGCACCCCGCAGGTGCTCGTGTTCTCCACGATCCAGCCCATCATCTTCGTGTTGATGTTCCGGTACGTGTTCGGCGGCGCGATCCGGATCCCGGGCGTCGACCACTACGTCGACTACCTCATGCCCGGCGTGTTCGCGCAGACCGTAGTGTTCGGATCGATCCAGACCGGGGTGGCGCTCGCCGAAGACCTGCAGAAGGGTCTGATCGAACGGTTCCAGTCGTTGCCCATGGCGCGATCCGCGGTGTTGGCCGGGCGCACGCTCGCCGACCTTGTGCGGAACGTGTTCGTGGTCGGGCTCATGGTGTGCGTCGGGTTCATCGTCGGATGGCGCATCCACACGAGCGTGTTCGGTCTGATCGGCGGCATTGCCATGATGCTGCTCTTCGCGCACGCGCTGTCGTGGGTGTTCGCGCTGGTGGGGCTCTCGGCGTCGAGTGCGGAGGCGGCCCAGGCCGCGTCGTTCCCGATCCTCGCGCCGCTCGTCTTCGCATCCACCGCGTTCGTCTCCGCCGCGTCGATGCCGGGCCCGTTGCGTTGGTTCGCCAATCACCAGCCCGTGTCGATCGTGATCGACGCGGTGCGCGCCCTGACGTACGGCGGGCAGTTCGCGTCGACGGGCAAGGTGCTCGGCGCGATCGCGTGGAGCATCGCCATCATCGCGATCTCGGCGCCCCTCGCCGTCCGCATGTACCGCCGCAAGGTCTGACCCCCCAAGAACTCCGCCAACAGTTGTCGGAGTGTTCCGCACATAGTGCGGTCTACTCCGACAACTGTTGGTGGAACTTGTGTTGGGGTTCGGGTTCTGGACGTCAGCCGAAGGTGATGCGCAGAGTGCGGAGGGCGTGGGGCGGGACGTGGAAGCCCACGTCGCGGCCGTTGTGCGTGAGGAAAAAGTCGGCGGGGCCCTCGTCGAGTCCGACGGGGTGCGCCCGCTGCACGTCGAGACCGAAGTGCAGCATGACGTCGTCGGGCTCGTCGGTCGGGTTGAGGACGCGCACGACCATGCGATTCGCCTCCTGCGCGGGCTTGCACGTCGACAGCGTCGAGTGATCCGACTCGATCGTGAGCAGCGAGACGTCGGGCGCAAGCGCAGGGGTCTCGCCGCCGAGCACGCCGCGGAGCCCGACCTCGGAGGCGCGGGCGTCGGCCGTGCTGCGGGCGAGCGTGATCGTCGCCGCGATCCGGCCCTGCGTCTGCGCGCCCGGAACGAGCATCTCCGGGCCCGCGGGCATCGGACGGGTCCGCAGCTCGATGCGCGCTAGTACTCCGACGCTGCGCACGAGCGTCACCAACACCTCACCGTCGGGCGTGACCTCGGCTTCGGGGAGTCCGGGCGCGCCGACGACCAAGCCGTTCGCGGCGACCCACCCTTGTTGCGGGAACGTGCGCGGTGCGGGATGAACCCAGCCGGTGTCGTCGGTCGGCGCGGTCGCGCGGTGCGCGGTGTCGCACGTGGTCGCAGCGTCGAAGTGATCGACCGGGGCGCCGGTGGGAAAGCGCAGCCGTAGCCGGTGATCTGTCTCCCGGTTGTCGAGCGTCACCTGGCAACGAGCGAAGGGAAGGCCGGGCGCGACACAGACCTCGACGGTGAGCGGGCCGACGCGGTCGAGCTCGCGCACGACCTTCAAGCGGGACACGCCCGACGGGTGGCGCGTGCGTTGCACGGTGACGAAGCGCACGCGGAGGTCGCGCTCCGGGTCGGGATCGCAGTCGTAAGAGTCGCCGCGGTCGATGACGTCCTCGACCCCGAACAGACCGTGATACGTGCGGTCGCCGAGGGTGACCGAAAGGGTCGAGTCGTCGGCGACCGCGACCCGCACGTCACTGGCCTCGATCTCCCGGCCTTCATCCACCTCGTCGAGCACCTCGGGCGCCGGCTCCAGCGCGTAGCGGCGACAGCCGAACGCGGGAACGTCGGTGGCGACGAACTCGACGTCGAGCCCACCCATACCGGGCAGGAACCGCACCCGGTTCGGATCGTCGCTGTGCACGAGCCGGGCCGGGCGCCCGTCGACGGTCATGCCTTGGAACGAGGGCATGGCGAACGGGTGCATGTCGAACCGGGTGACGCTGACGCGCCACGACGGGAAGCCTTCGAGCGGAACCCGTACCACGTCGGAGCGCGGGGTCGCCGACGCGTTGAACACGACGATGTCCTGCTCGTTCTGCCACGGCGTGTCCCGGGTCAGGTTGCGCCCCGCGAGCCGTTCGAGGACGCGTTGCAACGTCGCGGTGCCGAGTCCGTCGGCGTCGTCGTAGCGCGCGACCATGCGCTCGTGCACCGGGTCGATCGAGCAGCCGCAGATCGAGTCGTGCGCCTGATTGCGCAGCAATGACCGCCACGCGACCTCGAGCGCGGGGCGCTCGTCGGTGATACCGAACGTATGGGCGAACGCCGACCACGGCTCGACCCAATCGGTGAGCAGCGATTCGACCGCGCGGTTGCGCAACTTCAACGGCATGCGGGTCGACCACACGCCCGGCAGGAGGTTCGCGGTCCGTGCACCCATGAGCTCGCCCGCCCAGGGGACGAGCGCGGACGCGTCGGGCAGGTGTTGCGCGGCATCGTCGAGCAACACCCGCTCCGCGCCGAGGAGCGCGGCGACGTGCTCGGTCGAGGTGTCGGCCGGGAGATGGTCGAAGCCGTTCATCAACAGGACCGGATCGCCGCCGGCGGCGAGAATGCGGTCGATCACCGGCCGGAGCCGGGCGATCGTGGTCGCAAGGTCGTGGTCGGCGTCGAGCCCGGCTGCGGCGAAGTAGCCCTCGGGGAGCTGCCACGCACGCACCGACGTGCCGTCGGGCGCGCACCACCGGTACATCGGGCCGAGGGCGTCGAGCTCGGCGCCGTTCCCGCGCCAGTACACGAACGGGTCGAGCCCGAAGCCGGCGAGGAGCTGGGGCAGCTGGGCGGGATGGCCGAACGAATCGGGGACGTACCCGACCGCGGAGACCGGTCCGAGCGCGCCGGCGACCTGGCGTCCGAGCAGCAGGTTCCGCACGTGGGTCTCGCCGGCCGGCAGCAGCGAGTCGGGTTGCACATACCAGGGCCCGGCCGCGAGCCGCCCCTCGTGCAGCCCGGCGACGATCTCGTCGCGGCGGTCGGGTCGGACCAAGAGGTAGTCCTCGAGGACGATGGCCTGACCGTCGAGCACGAACCGGAAGCCGGGATCGGCCGCAACCAGGTCGAGCACGGCGTCGATCGCGTCGACGAGCCGCCCGCGGAACACCTCGAACGATCGATACCACTCGCGGTCCCAGTGGAAATGGGAGACGAGCAGGAGTTCGGGGCTCACACGGAGATGATGTAGTTGCCGAGGCCGTCGAGGGTGGCGGCCGCGCCCGGCGGGAGAGCCACCACTGTGAACGGCTCTTCGATGAGCGCGGGGCCTTCGACACTCGCGCCTTCTCCGAGGCGGCTGCCGTCGTACACGGGCGTGTCGACGAAGCCGTCACCCCAGTACGCGTGGCGAATACCGCGCCGGGCCTCGTCGGCGTCGGCGAGCGCACCTGTCTCCGCGAGATGATCGGGTTTGAGCGTGTTGCCGCGCGCGATGACGCGCACGCCCCGCATCAGCGGTTGCTGAGAACGGAAGCTGAAGCCGCGCTCGGTCTCGTGCAGGTCGTGGAAGCGTTCGGCGAGGTCGAGCAGTCCCGGCTCGTCGAGCGCCACACCTTCGGGCACGGGAACGCTCATGTCGAAGTTCTGGCCCGGGTAACACATCTGCGCGTACAGGTTCGTTTCGACGTCGGCGGGAACAACGCCCGTCGGGTCGAGCTCCTTGTCGACCTCCTGTATGAGGTCGGTGAGAAGATCGCGGACGCGACGGAGGTCGACCTGTGACAGGGGCGTGACATACGAGCGCACGAGATCGACGACGTAGTCGGCCACCAACACGCCGAGCGCGCTGAACGCGGGCGCGGCTTTCGGTACGACGATGCGATCGACGCCGAGCTCGCGCGCGATTGCGGCCGCGTGCACGGCGCCGTTGCCGCCGAACGCGATCAGCGCAAGGTCGCGCGGATCAGCCCCGTGACCGGCGAGCACCTTGCGGGTGGCGTTCGCCATATTCGCGTTCACGATGCGCTCGATGCCCCAGGCGGCCTCGGTGAGCTCGATCCCGAGCGGTTCCGCGACGTGGTGAGTGATCGCGGCCCGGGCCGCGGCGATGTCGAGGTGCATGCGACCGCCCGCGAACCCGTCGACGGGCAGGTATCCGAGCACGGCGTCGGCGTCGGTGACGCTTGGGCGGGTTCCGCCGCGTCCGTAACAGGCCGGGCCCGGAGTCGAACCGGCCGACTCGGGACCGACGAGCAGCGCACCTTGGCGGACGCGAGCGATAGAACCGCCGCCCGCGCCCACGCTCTGAACGTCGACCATCGGGAGTCCGATGTAGTAGCGGTACCGCCAGTTCCAGTCGGTCTTGATCTCGGGTCGCCCGTGGCGCACGAGACAGATGTCGAAGCTGGTGCCACCCATGTCGACCGCGACGAAGTCGCCGATGCCGGCGGCCTGCGCGGCGACCGTTGCGCCCATGACTCCGCCGGTCGGTCCGCTCGCGAGCAACGTGACCGCGCGGCGCGACACGTACTCGGGGGGCATGACCCCGCCGGTCGACTGCATGATGAGCAGCGGCCCGAGGTATCCGGCCCGGCGCAGCTTGTCCTGCAGGTTCTGGGTGTAGTTCGCGATGCGGGGCGCGACGTACGCGTTCACCAAGGTGGTCGAGACGCGTTCGAACTCCGGACCGCGCGGCATGACCTCGTGCGACAGCGAGATGTGCTCGACGTCGGGAAACTCTTCCAACACGATCTCGCGCGTACGCCGTTCGTGCACCGGGTTGACGAACGAGAAGAGATACATGACGGCGATCGAACGCACGCCGAGCTTCTTTAACCGTTGCACGCCCCGGCGAACGGCTTCTTCGTCGAGGTCGAGGAGCACATTGCCTTCGAAGTCCATGCGTTCCGGAATCGGGATGCGGGCGCGCCGACGCGCGATCGGGATCGGGCCCGGATAGTTCGGGTCCCAGATCTCCTCTTTATGGCACCGCCGGAGCTCGATTTCGTCGCGGTGACCCTCGGTCACGAGCAGGCCGGTGGGCGCGCCGTTCATCTCGATCATCGTGTTGTCGGCAGTGGTGGTGCCGTGCACGAGGATGTCGAGGTCCTTGCAGAACGCGTCGAGCTCGATTCCGAATCGCTGGGCGAGTTGGCCGAGCCCGTTCATCACGCCCGACGACTGGTCATCGAGGGTGGTCGGGGTCTTGTCGAGCACGATCTCGCCCGCGGGCGTCACACAGATGAGGTCGGTGAACGTGCCGCCGACGTCCACTCCTACTCGGAAGCCCATGTCAAGCGCGCTCGGCCGGCGTCCGCTCGGCCCGCATCCGCTCGCGCAGTGCACGCGTGCCGACGTGGTCGATCTCGAGGGTGAGGTCTTCGAGCGAACCGTCGAGCACGACTCCGTAGTCGCGACTCGCACCCAGGACGGACACGTACTCGTCGATCACGTCGTCGAGTACCGCTTCGGGATCGCGTTCGAGAGGATCACCCCAACCGCCGCCGCCTCCGTAGTCGAACATGATCCGTTCGCCCGCGTGGATCGGCACCCATTCCGCGGTGTGCTTCACCTTGAACTCGTCGTCGCTGCCGTAACGCAGGATCATCTCGTTCGGGGAGCCATCGCGCCCTCCGCAGATACCGGGCATCGGATACTTCATCCCGACCACGTACGTGTACACCTTGGCGTCGACGCGTACTTCCTTCTCGTAGTGCGAGCCACAGATGCCTCGCCACTGCCCGGGCCCGCCGCCGTCGGTGCGGTAGTCGCGGCTCCACTGCACGTGCGGATACAGCGACTCGTTGATCTCGGCCGTCGCCTTCCAGAGGTTGCCGAAGCTCGCGTTGAGCGCGCCCCAGGCGTCCATGCCCTTCGACGCGTTGCACCAGCCCGAGTACACCTCGGCCGAGTGGTCGGTGAAGCTCGCGCCCGTGTGGGGATCGACGCCGACGATGATCGTCGGGATGCCGGTCTTGTAGGTCTGGGGCACGGCCCGGTCGGGGAGCACGTACTGCATCGCCTTGGCGATGACCTCGCCCACGTCAGCGCCCGGGTGGTGCGTGCCGGCGGAGACGGGCTTGCCCGCTTCCGGGTTGAGGAGGCAGCCCTTCGGCACCACGAGCTTGATCTGCTCGAAGAAGCCTTCGTTCTTGGGGATCTCGGGATCCATCATGGCCGCGATTTGGCCGACGGTGTACCCGCGGGTGTTGCCGAACGTCGACCACGACTGCAGCTCGGGCCGGGTGTCGGTGCCGGTGAAGTCGATGGTCAGCTCGTCGCCGGCCACGCTCACCTTCACGTGCAGGTGGATGTCGGGATTACCGAGCGGGTCGTGGTCGACATAGGAGTCGGCCTCGTACTCGCCGTCGGGCCACTGCGCGACCTCTTCGCGGAAGCGGCGGGCCGCGTAGTCGATCATGTAGTCGACGGAGTCTTCGATCGCGCTGACGCCGTAGCGGTCGATCAGGTCGCCCAACCGTTGCGCGCCCAGCTGCGCGGAACCGATCTGTGCGCGCAGGTCGCCGATGTAGCTCGGGATGCGGTTGTTCGCCTGCAGCGCGTACAGCACGTCGCGGCGTTCGATGCCGCGGTCGAGCACCTTCACGACCGGCCAGCGGACGCCTTCGCCCCAGATGTCGGTCGCGGTGATGTTGTAACCGCCCGGGACACCGCCGCCGGTGTCGCCGTGGTGGCACTGGATGCTCGCGATCAGCACCATGCGCCGCCCGCCCGGCGCGGCAGGATCGTTCGCGTACACGGGCGCGAACACGTTGTAGTCGGGAAGGTGACCACCGCCGTGGTACGGGTCGTTGGCGACGAAGACGTCGCCTTCGCGGAACTCCTCGACGCCCAGGAACTCGAGCGCAAAGCGCACGGGCAGGGTGGAGGTGAGCATGAACTGCGGGATGCCGACGGACAGCGCTGCGAGCCGCCCCCGGGCGTCGAGCACGGTCGCGTTGCGCTCGTTCGACTGGTTGAGGATCGGAGTCGTGGCGGTGCGGGAGACGTACTCCGCCATCTCGAAGCAGACCGTCTCCATGCCGCCCCGGATGACCTCCGCGGTCACCAGGTCGACGGTGGGCGAATCCGAGATCCGGCCCCGGCTCCCCGCGAGACGAACCAGGTCGACATTGGTCATGTGCTTCCCCCTCGCGAAACTGACGCAGACGTCAGGGAAAGTCTAGACCTTGCCCCCGGACCCGACCAACGAGCCCGACCATGCGCGCTCGTCGGCGTCAGGCGTCGATGAGGAGGTCGGCGAGCCGATCGAGGTGCCAGCCGGTGGTTCCGAAGAGCGACTCGTCGGCGGTGGAGCGACGAAGGTACATGTGGAGATCGTGTTCCCACGTGTAGCCGATGCCGCCGTGGATCTGGATTCCGTCCTTCAGGATCCGGCGCGCCGCTTCGCCCGCGGCCGCCTTGGCGACGTGACAAGCGCGGCCGCGCTCGGGGTCGCCGCCGTCGATGGTCATCGCGGCGTAGTGCACCGCCGCCGTCGCGCGCTCGAGCGCGAGCGACATGTCGGCAAGCTTGTGTTGGATGGCCTGGAACGAACCGATGGGAACGTCGAACTGTTTGCGCTCCTTGGCGTATTCCAACGACATGTCGAAGATGCGACGGGCGGTGCCGACCATCTCCGCCGCGACGCTCGCGAAGGCGCGGTCGCGCCAGCGCGCGTACAACTCCGCGTCGAGCGGTTCGGTCGCGAGTTCCGGCACGTCGAGGGTGAACAGTCGCCGAGAGAAGTCAACGGTCGAGACGAAGCGCGCGGGAAGGTCGGTCGCGTCGACCACCGCGATCCGAGCCCCGGGGAATACCACTGCGATCCGGTCGACGCGATCGGCTTCGAGGACGAACGGCAGGATCGGATCGTCGACGAGGCACACGGTGCCGGTGTTGGTTTCGTCGCCGGTGAGCGCAAGGTAGGTGGCGGTTGCGAGGAACGGGCCGGGCGCGGCGACGTAGCCGGTCTCTTCGAGAAACAGGCACAGGTCGGTCGCATCGCCGGCACCGAGCGCGGTGTACTCGCAGAGGTGACGCCACAGCGGCTCGTACACCGACGGGTCTTCGATGTGCGCGCGCACGAGCGCGGCCGGGCATTCGCGGTCGAGCAGCTTGTGCCCGGTGTCGCGCAACAGTTCCTGATCGGGGGTGAGCGAGAAGTCCACGGACCTGATCCTCAGTGCCTCGGAAGGCCCAGCACGCGCTGGGCGATGATGTTGCGCTGGATCTCGGAGCTGCCGCCCGCGATCGTGTTCGCGAACGACATGAAGAACCCGTGTACGAAGCGGTTCGTCGTCTCACCGAGTTCAGGGTCGGTGACGGGTGCGAGCGGCCCCGATATCTCCATGCCCAACTCGAACGCGGCCTTGCTCGCTTCCGACATCGCCATCTTCATGTAGCTGTGCTCGGGTGCGCTCGATCCTTGTGCGAACGACGCGAATCCCTTGTAGCCGAGCGCGCGCAGCGATGCCGCGAGCTCGTAGGCGGCCGCGATCTTGCGCCGGATGATCGGGTCGCCCGCCTGTCCCTGTTGGCGCGCCAGGGCGACCAGCCCGTCGATGGTCTGTTCGAAACGCGCGACGCCTTCGACCCAGAGTCCGGCGCGCTCGTGCGCGAGCGATCCTTGCGTGATCGCCCAGCCACCGTTCAAGCCTCCGACGAGGTTCTCGCGCGGCACGATCACGTCGGTGAAGAAGACCTCGGCGAAACCGGCGGTGCCGTTGATGTGGCGCAGCGGGCGGATGTCGATGCCGGGGGAGTCGATGTCGATGATGAGCAGCGAGATGCCCTTGTGCTTCGGCAGCGTCGGATCCGTCCGCACATAACAGAAGCATTTCTGGGCGATCATCGCGTAGCTGGTCCAGACCTTCTGCCCGTTAACGACGAAGTGGTCGTCGTGGACCTCGGCCCGGGTCTGCAGGCCCGCGAGGTCGGAGCCCGCGTTCGGCTCGCTCATCCCGATGCACCAGATGGTGTCGCCCCGGATCGCGGCGGGTACGAGCTTCCTCTGCTCGTCGTTGCCGTACTCGAGCAGGCTCGGTGCGACGATCGCGTAGCCGGGGAAGTGTGAGCTGCGCAGGAGGCGACGGCTGGCGAGCGTCTCCAGATAGATGAGGGTCTGCACGGGTGTGCAGTTCCGGCCGCCGAGCGCGGGCGGGTAGCCCGGGATCATCCAGCCGTGGTCGAACAGGGTGGCCTGCCAGTCGCGCATCCACTGCGGTACGAGCTCCGCTTCGTCACCGACGTCTTGGAAGTCGTAGCCGCCGATCATCTCCTCGGGCGTGTTGTTGTCGAGGAAGGCGATCAGCTCGGCGCGAAACTCCTCGTCTTCGGCGCTCCACGCAAGCTGCACCTGGACTCCCTCCGACTACGGAACCTGACGCCAGTCGTACCTGACGTACGCGTCAGGAAAGGTAGCGCGTCGGCCGCAAGGACTGTCCGGGCCCGGGTGGCCCTCGACGATAATTCCGTCCGTGATCACTCCGGCCGAGGTGATGCCGTTGTTGTTGGTGGCGCGGCCGGTCTCGATGCCGAGCGTGACTTCGCCCGCATCTGACTCCCGTGCTCGACGGTTGGTGGGAGCGCATCGATCGGCTCCCGTAGGACAACGCGGGACATCCCCAGAATCGGAGTGGTACCACCGGCGGCACCACCGATTTTCTGGACGTGCTGCAGCGACGGCGCTCAGTCGTTGACGGTGTGCCAGGCGCAGGGCATGCGCTTGATGCCGTGGATGAAGTTGCTCTGCAGCATGTCGGGTTCACCGGTCACCTCGATGTCGGGGAGGCGCCGGAGCACCTCTTCGAACATCACCCGGATCTCCCGGCGGGCGAGGTTCGCGCCCAGGCAGAAGTGCGGACCGCCCGCCCCGAAACCGAAGTGCTCGTTGGGTGTCCGCTGCACGTCGAAACGGAACGGGTCGTCGAAGGCGCGCTCGTCGCGGTTCGCGGAGTTGTAGAACATCACGACCTTCTGGCCGGCCTCGACCTCGACGTCTCCCACCACGACATCGCGGCTCGCGGTGCGCCGGAAGTTGATGACGGGTGTGGCCCACCGCACGATCTCCTCGACCGCGGTCGGGGACACCGTCTCGAAGTCGGAGGTCCAGATCTTGCGTTGGTCCGGATGCTGGGTCAACGCGCGCATGCCGTGACTGATCGCATTGCGCGTCGTCTCGTTGCCGGCCACGACGAGGAGTAGGAAGAACGACCCGAGCTCGCCGGTGGTGAGCCGGTGCTTCCCGTCCTCGTCTTCGACCTCGGCCTGCATGAGCGCGGTGGTGATGTCGTCGCGTGGATTGTCCAGCCGGTCCTGGGCGAGTGCGAGCCCGTATTGAAAAAGGCCCATGCCCGCGGCCATGAGCTGTTCCATCGTCTGCACGTACTCGGGGTCGCCGACGCCGAGGATCACGTTCGTGTGCTCGAAGATCTGCTGCGTGTCCTCGCGCGGGATGCCCATCATGTCGCAGATGATCTGGAGGGGAAGCGCCGCCGCGATCTCGCTGACGAAGTCGCACTCGCCGAGCGGCGCGATGCGATCGACAATGTCCTTCGCCTGCTCGCGCACGGAGTCATCGATGCGCGCGACCTGGCGGGGCGTGAACCCGCGGTTGACGATGAGTCGCATCTTCGTGTGCTTGGGCGCGTCCATGTTGATCATCGATCCGAGCCACTCCGCGATGCCTTCGGGCATGTCGCCGACGGTCGACGTCGGGGCGGAATGGAATGTCTCCGGGTCGCGCGACACCTGCACGACGTCGGCGTAACGCGTGAGCGCCCAGAAGCCCGGACCCTGCGGGATGCCGATCTCGGGCGGCGGCACCGGCTCCGCGTGGAACGACACGGGTCGTTCGGCGCGGAGCTTGGCGAAGATCCCTTCGCGATCGGGTCGCATCCACTGCTCGATGTCGCCGAGGTGAATGTCGTCGACGCCCAGATCAGTCGTCGGGACCGCAGTTGTCGGCGATTCGGTGTCGGGAGTCTCGATGCTCATCGGCACCGAGCCTACGACCGCCCGGTTTAGTTGTCGCCCACGTTCGGCATGAACGGCGGGGCACCCTTGTCCGATTTGGCGAACAGGGTCGACGCGACGTCGTTGATGGACTCGATCGTCCACGGCTTGTCGTCGGTCGCCTCGGTGATCGGACGCCAACCCCGTACGAGCTGCACCTGACCACCCATCACCTTCACGACCTGACCGGTCACGCCAACGGAGAGATCCGAAGCGAGCCAGCACACGACCGCAGAGATGTTCTCCGGTGCGAATCGGTCGAACTCGCCTTCCTTGGCGTTCATGAAGTCGCCGGCGACCGTTTCGGTGAGGCGTGTGCGCGCAACCGGGCAGATCGCATTCACGCGTACCCCGATGCGCTCGAGCTCACGTGCCATCACGATCGTCATCGACGCGATACCGGCCTTGGCCGCCGCGTAGTTCGCCTGGCCCGCGTTGCCGTAGAGCCCCGACTCCGACGCGGTGTTCACGATCTTGCCGTTGACCGGCGCGCCGGTCTCCTTCGACTTCAGGCGCCAGTACGACGCGGCGAACCGTGACGTCGCGAAGTGGCCCTTGAGGTGGACGTCGATGACCTGGTCCCACTCGGACTCGTCCATGTTGAAGCTCATCTTGTCGCGCAGGATCCCGGCGTTGTTGATGAGCACGTCGAGGGCGCCGTACGTGTCGACGGCCTGTTGGATCATCGCCTCGGCTCCGCTCCACGACGAGACGCTGTCGTAGTTGGCGATCGCCCGGCCGCCCTTGGCTTCGATTTCGTCGACCACCTGCTGCGCGGGGGTCGCGTCGGCGCCTTCGCCGCCACTCGAACCGCCGAGGTCGTTCACGACGACTGCTGCGCCTTCCGACGCGAGGAGCAACGCATGGCTGCGGCCGATGCCGCGCCCTGCGCCGGTGACGATCGCGACCTTGCCGTCGTACAGACCCACGAGAACTCCCTGGTGACCAGTGTGGTGTGATTGATGCGAAAGAACTGACGCGGGCGTCAGGTTAGGAGCGCGCGGCGCAGCTCGGCAACGTCGTCGACGCTGACCAGTAGCTCACGCAGATGCACGGGAAACCCGACGACGCGGGCGCGGGCGGGCAGGGCGAGCGTCACGCTGGCGATCGGGCGGTTCGCGCCATTGATCAGCCAGCGGCCTCGCCATCCGTGGACGCCGATGCTCACCACCGGGCGGTGTTTGTCGACCGTGCTGATGTCGCCCCGCGTGAACTTGACCCGGAACGCCCACGCCATGCGCACGCGAATCGTGTCGCCGTCGATCTCGACGTAGGCGAGGTTCCGGGGCAGGAGCATGCTCGTGAGCAGCCACGACCACACCTTCGAATACTTGATCGGGATGCGCGTCTTCATCGGCGCTCACCGTATGCCAAGCGCACGCCGAGCTCGCCGGTCGCGACGAGCGGCAACGTCACCAGCTCCTCGCGGCTCCACCAGGCGGCCCGGTCGGTCGAATTGCCGACCTCGTGCACCACCTCGCCCCGCTCGACGGTCGTCCGGTAAATGATGCGAATGCTGTGGTACTCGGCGACGTGCTCGCCGGCGCGGACGGGTCGGTGCATGGAGTCGACGGCGAGCAGCTCCTCGATGTGGCCCGTCAGACCCGTCTCCTCGCGCAGCTCGCGTATCGCTGCCGTCTCCGGATGCTCGCCGAACTCGACGCCGCCGCCGGGCAACGTCCACGCGCCCGGCGCTTCGGTGATATCAGACAGCCGGCAGAGCAGCAACCGGTCCGATGCGTCGACGCACACGTTGTACGCGGCGACGCGCTGGATGCGCTCCAGGGGAACGTCGTCGGGTGCGGTCACTCGCCCGTGAACTTCGCGTCGCGCTTGTCGCGAAACGCAGCCATGCCTTCGACAAGATCCGGCGACGCAGTGGCGATCGCCTGGAAATGCCGTTCGAGCTCGAGCGAGTGCACGAGATCGGTCTCGAACGACGCGTTGAGCAGGCGCTTGGAGAGGCCGAGGGAGCGCGTCGGTCCCGCCGCGAGCTTGCGAGCAATGGCGAGCGCCTCACCCACCAACGCGGTTGGATCGTCGACGCAGCGGTACGCGAGGCCGAGGTCGACGGCCTCCTGCCCGACCGCGCCTTCGCCGAGCATGATCATGGCCTTCGCCTTGGGTAGCCCGACGAGGCGGGGGAGCAGATAAGCGCCGCCGGCATCGGCGACGAGGCCCCACTTCGCGAACGACCACATGAACCTCGTGCGCGGGTGGACCAGCACGAAGTCGCACGCGAGCGCGAGGTGCGCGCCGGGGCCGACCGCCGCGCCGTTGACCGCGGCGATCGTCGGCTTGTCGAGCTCCCACAGCTCGCGAATGAACGCCTGCACACCGACGCGTAGCGCCTCGGAGGTCGTGCGGGGATTGAAACCGGGCTTCCCCGCCTGGGAGACGGTCGACGCCGACAGGTCCATGCCCGCGCAGAATGCGTCGCCCGCGCCGGTGATGAGCACGGCCCGCACCTTCGGGTCGCTGCGGAACGATCGCACCGCGTCGACGATGCCGTCGCGCATGCCGACGGTGAGCGCGTTCTTCGCTTCGGGGCGGTCGAGAATGATCTGACCGACGCCGTCGACGTCGACCTCGACCCGGAGGTCGGTCTGGGTCACGAGCCGTTGTTCCGGGTCGTCAGGATGTTGACGACGGCGACGCCCGAACCGCGGCCGCCGGCGTTGTGCTGCAGCGCGTAACCGTTCCGGGTCTCGATCTGTCGTTCGCCCGCCTCACCCCGGAGCTGCCACCAACACTCGGTGATCTGGGCGACTCCCGTCGCTCCGATCGGATGGCCCTTCGCGAGCAGGCCGCCGCTCGTGTTCACCGGGATCCGTCCGGTCAGCGCGGTCTCGCCTTCGAGGCTCGCCCGCCCGCCGTCGCCCTTCTCGAAGAAGCCCAGATCCTCGATATCGAGGATCTCGGTGATCGTGAAGCAGTCGTGCACTTCCGCGCAGTCGATGTCGCTCGGTCCGATGCCGGCCATCGCGTACGCACGCTGCGAGGCCATCCGCGTGACCTTGATCTCGGTGAAGCTGTCCTTCTCGTGCAGGTAGGGATGATCGGTTGCCACGCCGAAGCCGGCGACGTAGACCGGCTTGTCGGTGAACTCGCGGGCCCGCTCCGCGCTCACGAGCAACACGGCCGCGGCTCCGTCGGTCTGCGGGCAGCAGTCGAGCAGGTGCAGCGGATGACACACGGGCGCCGACTTCAAGACGTCGTCGACGGTGATCTCGTTCTGGAAGTGCGCGTACGGATCGCGCGCTCCGTTGTAGTGGTTCTTGACCGCGACCGACGCAAGCATCTCGCGGGTCGTCCCGAACTCGTGCATGTGCCGCGTCGCGAACGGTGCGAACAACACGGGCGCGGTCTCGCCTCGGGTAAAGATGGGATGGCCGGCCGCCGCACGCGACAGGAGCCCTTCCTCCGACGACTTGTCGCGCATCTTCTCGACGCCGATCACGAGCACGACGTCGTGCACGCCGCTGGCGACGGCCATCGCGCCGACGCGGAACGCGTCGGAACCCGACGGGCACGCGTTCTCGATCCGCGTGCAGGGGATGCCCGCAAGACCGATCGCGCTCGGCACGGTGTTGCCGCCGATGCCCTCTTGCCCCCAGAGCGTGCCTCGTTGGGTGGCAACGAACGCGGCTTCGACCTGACTCGGTTCGAAGCCCTTGTCGACGCTGCCGACCGCGGCCTCGAACGCACCGGCCGCCATCTGTTCGTAGCTCTGCTCGAACAGTTCGCCCATCTTGATGAGGCCGGCACCGACGACGGCGACTCGGTTCCAACTCACGACTTGTCCAAGCTCATTGGGCATCCTCTTTCCGGACGCGGGCCTTGAATCCGTAGACGGGAACACCGCGCTCGTGCGCATATTTCCGCAGCACGAGATCGACGGTGCGGCCGATCTCGATGTCGGTGCCGTCGCCGATGGCCTGCAACATCAAACGGGCGCCGTCGGCCATGTCGAGCACTGCGATCGGCAACGGTGCGACGAAAGGTGCCGGCATGGTCTGGTTGACGACGAACGTGTGGATGACGCCCGTGCGGGCGAGGGCGACCGGCTCCAACTTGGGACCGCCGCAGTTGATGCAGTGCGGGTGGATGGAAGGCGGCGTGTTGATCGTGCCGCAGTCGACGCAGCGACCGCCGAGCAGGCCGAGCATCTCGTCGGCGCCCCGGACGAACATCGCGCTCTCGGGCGGCACGCCCATCGGGATCGTCTCGCCGACCGGGGTGAGCTGGCCGCGCGACCGGAGCACCTCGGCATAGCTCGCGTCGCGGCCGCCCCCGAGCGCGTCGGCGACGCGGTCGGCACCGGGAACCGGCGACTCGACCTCGATGAGGATTCCGGTGGTGCGTCCGCCTCCGGTCCCGACGATGGCGACGGCGCCCGCTGCGGCCAGCGCGATGGCGCCGCCGAACATCGCCGCAGCGGCGCCGGTGTCGCCCGCGGCTGTGTACACGTCGGCCGACGGGACTTCGGTGGCACCGGCGCGCTTGGCGACGGTGGCGCCGAGCCGGCCGTCGGGATCGGGGAGTGACCACGCCCGGATGCCAGACGATGCCGGGGCCGCGGCGACGACTTCAGTGACGACGTCGGTGACGACGGGCAAGAAGATCTCTTCCCGAAAGAGGCGACCGTCGTAGAGGTCACGATTGTCGATCTCGCCGTCGCCGCGGTACCGGTCGAGGAACGGTCGGGTCCGGGAGACGCGGGTGCCGATCGTGGCGGTTCCGGCGCCATCGGCGGAGAGGACGAACGCGGCGGCACCGGCGCCGCACCTCGCCTCGAAGCCCGTCCCCGGACCGGGGCGTACCGCATCCGATGCGATGACGAGCGCAGTACGCACCGATCCGGCGCCGACTGCGTCGATGCCGGCGGCGAGCGCCTCCATTCCGGCGTGCGCGCAACCCGCGCTGAGCGAGCCCGAGATCGTCGGTCCGCAGCTGAGCGCGGAAGCGAGGAACGCGAAGCTCGGCCCCTCTGCGAACGGCGGCCGGCTCGTGCCCCAGAACAGGCCGTCGATGTCGGCAGCGTCGACGCCCGCCGCGTCGAGCGCGCGGGTCGCGGCCTGCCAGGCGAGCGTGAGCGTGTCCTCGTCGGGTGCGCACACCGCGAACCGGCCTCGGCCCTTGCGGCCCCATGCCGCGCCTACCTCGGACGCGGCGAGTCGCAACGAAGGGGTTGCGGCGCCAACGCCCAGCACTCGGACGGTCATCGAAAGCTCCCGGCGGTGGGTGGTCGGACGGTGACTCTAGCGGCCGTCCTGTTACCGGCTCACTCCCTGGATCTGCGCCCGGAGCACGAGCGGCCCGGGCCAACCGATGAACGGCGCGTCGCCGAACGTGAACACGCCACCGTCTCCGGCCGCGAGCCAATACCCGTGTCCGCTCGGTGTGCTCGCGATGCCGCGCAGCGGCAGGCGAGTGGCCCGGATGGTGACGCCGCCGAGTGCGGGCGCGTCACCGAAGTTGTAGACGGAGCCGTCGGCGGCTGCGATCCAGTAGCCGCCACCTCTGCTCGTGGTGGCCATGCCGACCACTGCGGAATGCGTCGATCCGGTCGGTGCGCCGTGGAAGCGCGCGTCGCCGAACGCGAAGATCCCACCGTCGCTGGCGACGAGCCAGTAGCCGTGACCGGTCGGAGTCGACGCCATGCCGACGATCGGTTGATTGAGCCGGATTGCGCCAGTCGAGCCCCAGAAGTGCGCGTCGCCGTACGCGAAGATCCCACCGTCGCTGGCGACGAGCCAGTAGCCGTGGCCGGTGGGTGTCGGGGTCATGCCGACGATCGGTTGATTGAGCCGGATTGCGCCGGTCGAGCCCCAGAAGTGCGCGTTGCCGAAGCTGAAGATGCCGCCGTCGGTGGCGACGAGCCAGTACCCCTTGGTGTCGGGCGTGGACGCCATGCCGACGACCTCGTGGGTCGCAACGCCCGACGCCGAGCCGAAGCTCCGGTCGACGCCGAACGTGAAGACTCCGCCGTCACCGCCGAAGAGGCGGAAGCCTCGCTGCGTCGATTGGATCGTGATGAGATCGGAGGGCGACACTGCGGCCGAGAGGGCGGAACGCGCGCCCGAACCACGAACGTTGCGAGCGGTGACGAAGCAGCGGTAACTCTTGGCGTTGGTCAGGCCGGCGACGTTGAGCGGCGAGGTCGTGCCCGCGCGGGAACCCGACCGGCCGCCGTTCGAGGAGCTGCACCCGGCGACGTAGCTGGTGATCGCGCTACCGCCGTTGGCGGGTGCCCGGAACGAAACGTTGACCGATGCGTTGTCGGCGGTGACTCCCGGTGCCGCGGGTATGCCCGGCACGGTGCTCGGGACGACCGGAGCCGATGCCGGAGACGGAAGGCTGCTGCCTTTGACGTTGGTCGCGAGCACCGTGCACCGGTAGGTGCGGCCGTTGGAGAGGTGGGTGACGACAATCGACGCCGCCGAGCCGCCGGCCGACGCGGTGTTGATCGCCCCGCCGTTCGCTGGTGCGCATCGCGCCGTGTACCCGGTGATCGGGCTGCCGCCGTTGCTTGGTGCGGTGAAGCCGACCCGGATCTGCGCGTTTGCGGCCGACACGGCCGGCGTCGCGGGGGAGTCCGGGCCGCGGTCGGGAACGACGGAGTCGGAGGAGGGCGACGAGTCACTGGCGCCGACGGCGTTCCGGGCGGTCACGCTGCAGCCGTACGTCACGCCGTTGTTGAGGCCCGGGATGACGATCGGCGTCACGGTCGCGGCCGACCGGCTGGTGCTGACACCGCTGTCGAACGAGGTGCATGTCGCCGTGTAACTCGTGATCGGGGTTCCGCCGTTGAACGGAGCCACGAAGGTGACGCTAATGCTGCTGTCACTCCCGACGACCGTCGGCTTGGCCGGGGCCGCGGGCACACCCTTCGGGATCACGGACGCCGACGGCGTCGAGGTCGCGCCGTTGCCGACGCCGTTCGTCGCGACCACGGTGCACGTGTACGACTTCCCGTCGTCCAGACCGCCGACCGTGATTGGGGAGCCTCCGCCGGAACCGAGTCCCTGGGACCCGCCGTTCGAGGACGTGCAACCGGCCGTGTAGCCGTTGATGGCGCTGCCGCCGTCGGAGAGCGGCGCCGCGAAGCTGACGAGGATCTGCGAGTCGGAGGCGTTTACCGAGACGTTGCGGGGCGCGGTCGGAACCGAGGTCGCCGCCACCGGCGTGACCGCGTTCGAAGCGCCCGACGTCGGTCCGTCGCCGTTCGCGTTGGTCGCCGTGACCGTGCACGCGTACGTCACACCATTGGTCAATGGGACGACGGTGATCGGTGACGCCGTGCCCGGATTGCTTGTGAGCGATCCGTCTGCTTGGGACGTACAGGTCGCTAGGACTTTGGAGATCGGACGTCCATTGTCGGGAGGGGGAGTGAAAGCCACCACGATCCGACCGTCTCCGGCGGTCGCGGTCGGCGGGTCCGGCGTTCCGGGGAGGCCGCTCGGTATCACCGCGTTCGACGCGGGCGAAGGTGGCCCGGAGCCGTCGGTGGTGTTCGAGGCGGTAACCGTGCAGGTGTAGGTCTTGCCATTGGTGACGCTGGTGACCACGAGCGGGGATGCTGCGCCGGTGACCGATCCCGCTGTACCACCGTCGGACGACGGGCAGCTCGCCGCGAACCCGGTCGCGCCGACGGGCGCGGTGAATGCCACCGAGATCTGACCGTCGGCGGCCGTCGCGACCGGCTGAGCAGGCGCGCCGGGCGCGGCGGCGAACGCGGCGGGGGCCACGACGATGACGCCGACGAGCGCCGTCACGGCAGTCACGGCGACGAGGACGCGTGCTCGCACTACGGGCCGCGAGAGGAACGAGCGATCGGGTTTGGTGTTCATCTGCTCACGTTCAAGGGGTTTGGCCGACGGGAACGACGATCCCGGTCGGGCCGGTCGGGCCCGCCGGTGCGGTGGTGGGGCTCGAAGGAACCGCGACGGACTGGCTGGGAATGGTGGTGGGCGTCGAAAGGATGTGGACCGCGGGCGCAGTGGCGGGCGGGGTGGTCCGCGGCGGAGTCGTCGACCGGGTGATCTGGCGCGGCGCGGTCTGTGGAGTCGTCGGGGCCGGCGAGGTAACGGGCGTCGTCACGGGGACACGCGCCGTCGTCGCCGTCACCGGAGCGGCGGCTTTCACCGGGGGCTTCGTGTGCGGCGCCGACGTGGGGGCCGGCGTCGCCGGGCTGACGTCGGTGCGCAGCGAGCTCGACGGGGTCGATCCGTGCAGTGCCTTCACGGCCTCGAATGTGACCACTACTCCGACGATGCACAAGAGGGCGACGAGCCCGAAGTTGATGACCGTCTGCATCGAGGTGGGATCGATGCGACTCGGCGCCGGCGCCCGGGTCGGTACCGGCGGGGTCGCGACCGGGTTGCGCCGCGGCTGCAAAACCGCCGGGTCGACCGGAGCAGCTTCTGCGCGCGGGCTTGCGGCGGGCGGTTCGGAGCGAGTGGTGGCGGCCGCGGTGGCGAGTTGCGCCTCGCGCTGGGCTCTGGCTCCCGGTTCGTCGCCCCGCGAGAGCCAGCCGAAGCCGACCGACTTTTCATGGTCGTTGGGTGAGCGTGAAGTCGTACTCATCGCCGTCCGACGCGCGTTCTCATCGTTCTCGCCACTTCCCCCAACTCGACGATCGCGGACCACAGGCCGAGAGACGGCGGCACGGTTGCCGTCGATCTCGCGGTCAGGTGACCCTGCGTGCCGTCGACCCCTCCCGGGGCCCAGGATAGTGAGGGCCGGGCGCAGATGAAATGGCGGGCGGCTATCGCGTGGCCGGCCCCGTCGGAATCGCTCGGATCCGGCCCGGGGCCTGCGGACGCGGTGTCAGATGTTCGTGCGGACGAGGTCTGACGGCGCGTCGGAGCCGCTGGGGCCCGGCCCGTTCGCCGGCCACGTCGGGAACGCCGGCGCCGCGTTCGGGCCCGGAACCGTTCGGCGCAACGAGAGGCGTTGCGTCCACGACGCGCGGCGGGCACGGTTGATCACCACGCCGAGCACTTCGATCCGGCGATCGTTGAGCGTCAACAACATCTGCTCGACGTCGGCGAAGTCACGGCGGCGCGCGTCGATCACGAGGAGCACCGCGCCGCAGCCGGCCGCGTAGATGACGGTTTCCGCAGCGCCCGACATCGCGGGCGTATCGACGACGAGGGTGACCTCATGGCCGTCGATCTGCTTCAACAGGTTCGGGAAGTGCGCGCTCGCCACTTCGGCCGGGTGGCGGTCGGGTCGGCCGGCACCGATGAAACCGAGGTGCTCACGCGCGGTGCGTTGCATCACCGAGCCGAGATTCGACGCGTCGAGCTCTTCGATTCCGGGTGCGGACGCAAGCCCGAGGAGTTGGTTCGCCGTGGGATTGCGGGCATTCGCGTCGAGCAGGAGCGTTTCCTTCTCCATGGCGCCGAACAACCAGGAGAGGTGGACGGCGACGAACGACTTCCCTTCACGACCGCGCGCGGACGCAACCGCGATCCATGGGTTCGGCTTGTCGGTGAGGAGATACGACACGCTCGCGCGCAAGGTCTGCAACGCGTCGACGACCGGCAGCGCGCGTGCGTTGATCGCGAGCTCTTGTGGTTCGAGCGTCGCTATCCGGCGGGGGAGGGTCGGTATCTCGGCGAGCACGCGGATACCGAAACGCTCGCGGATCTCGGCGGCACCGTCGCGACGGGCCCGCAGCACCGCGGCGAGCATGACGACGATGATCGCGGTGAAGAGCGCGATCACTGCGGAGATGCCGAGGATGAACGTCCGGTTCGGCGCGTACGGTGTCGCCGGGGTCTTGGGCTCGTCGATGAGGCTGAGCACGGCGAACCGTTTGTCCGAGGTCAGGACGAGTGTGTTCGCCAACGCGTTGGCCCAAGGCGCGACCGCGTCACGCGTCGTGCTCGTGACGTGGATGTCGATGATGCCGGTGCCGGCCTGGCCGGTGGTGACGATCGTGATCGGCGCGCTGCGCAGGTTCTCGGGGACGGTGGCCTGCGCCTGGTTCTGGAACTTGGCCGAGTCGAGGTGCGCGAGGTATTGCGGGATCAGGAAGTCGATGTTCTGGACGTTGCCGACCTGGCCGCCGGTGACCGTCGGGTCGGCCACCACGGTGGCGGTCGACGAGTAGCGGTTGGGCGAACTGAGCGCGACGCCGACACCGATCGCCATCACCACGAGGATGACGACGATGGCGAGGTACCGGAAACGCCGGAGTAGCCGCAGCAGGTCGTTGAGATTCACGAGTACGTCCTGATCGGCAAAACTCTCCCCGAGTTGTGTGAATCGGCGGTTCCCGAGGCGCCGGCGACCTGGTGGCGGTAAGCCCTCGCGGCGACCTCGGCGGGCGTGGAGTGGGTGGTGACGGCCGTGCCGATCTCGAAGCCGCCCCCCACGTTGACCCGGGGGATGGCCTCGATGCGCCAGCGCCGGACCGACTCGCCTCGGGTCTGGTCGGCGTAGACGACGACGTTGTAGGCGGGGCGGTTCAGCAGGTCGTTCATGGAGCGCAGGACGTCCCGCAGCGTCTGTGCCACCGCATCGACGGTAGTCGCGTCGAGCTCGCGAAACGGGGCACCGGCCACGGTCGGAGCGATTCGCACGCCGTAGGGATATGGCATTCCCCAGGGGCACCACGCCGCGATCTCGGCGTCGATGACGATAAGGCCATCGGCCCGAGCCCGGGCCAGGTCGGCGCGCACCGGGTCCGGTCCTGCGCTCGCCATCATCGCGAACTCGAGCGCGAGTGCGGGCGGAACGAAGTCGAGGCTGATGAGCTGCGCGTGCGGGTGCTCGATCGACGCACCCGCGTCGCGTTCGACGTTGACGAAGACCTGCACCGAGACCCGCCCGGCCTGTTGTTGTACCGCGACCCGGTCGCGGACGACGGTGAGGATTTCCGCGACCGCGGCGACATCGAGATCCTCGAGCCGATGCTCGTGCGACCGGAACACGACGACCTCGCACCGAGCTGGGGTTTCGTCCGTTCCACCGAGAACGGGGTACCGGTTCCGCACGACGCGGACGCGCCAGCCGGGAGCTCCCGGCGCGCCAGGTCCCAACCGCGCCAGTTCTTCCGCCGTCGCTTCTTCGTTGCCCCAGCAGAACGGGCAGTCGGCGACCCTCCCGGCGCGGGCGTCGTTCGTGATCGCGTCGTTCGTGATCGCGTCGTTCGTGACGGTGTGTGGGCGTTCGGAGCGGGCGGCGTTCACCAGGACCGAATTACCGCTCACGACGTCGAGGCGAAGCTCGTCGTCAGCGTGCTCGTCGTCGGCATGTTCGTCGGCTTCGTCGCGCATGGGCTGCTTCTCCGGACCGCGTCTCAGAGCAACGATTGCAGGATGGTCTCGAACTCGTCGCCGATCCGGTTGATGTCGAAGGTGCGCTCCGCGTACTGACGGGCGTGCTCGCCCATCTCGCGGCGCAGCTCCGCGTCGTCGAGGAGCCGGCTCGCGGACTTCACGAACCCGTCCACGTCGCCAGGGTCGGTGACGACGCCGCTCTCCTCACGTTCGATGATGCGCGCCGCGAGATTCTCGGGTGGGATCGCGCCGAGGATCGGCCGTCCGGAGCAGTGATAGGTCAGCACCTTCGACGGGACGGAGAACACGCCGGCCTCGGGTTCGAGGATAGCGACGAGGATGTCGGCGCTCGCGAGCACCGACGACAACCGCTCGTACGGTTGGAACGGCAACAGCACGAGATTGTCGAGACCGAGCGAGCGCTTCTTCTCTGCGAGCCAGTCGGCGCCGAGGCCCTCGGAGATGACGACGACTCGGATGTTCTCCTCGGGAGTCTCCGCGCCGCGCACGGCGAGCTGCAGCAGCAGGTCAGGGTTGTGCTTGAGGCCGAGCGTGCCCGCGTACAGCACGACGACCGAGTCTCCGAGATCGTGCTCTCGCGACCAGTCGTTGTCGCGCGGGCCCGGCTCGATCTCGGAAAGCGGCGCCCAGTTCTCGATCACGGTGACCTGGCTCTGGTCGATGCCCCAGCGCTCGAGGATCGGACGGAAGTCGGCGCTGATGATGACGACACGGTCGCTGTCGAGGAGCTCCTTGCGCTCGAGCCTTTCGAACACCTTGGCCAACACCCCGCCGACGACGGGGATGCGCTTCCGCGCGTTCTCACCCATAGCGACGCTGTACACGTCCTGTTGCCAGAACACGAACGGGGTCGAGTGATCGAGATCGCGCTGGAACACTCGCTGGGCGAACAGCGGCGTGTTGCTCGACAAGATGACGTCGGGCC
This sequence comes from Acidimicrobiia bacterium, assembly GCA_038239145.1. Taxonomy (GTDB): domain Bacteria; phylum Actinomycetota; class Acidimicrobiia; order IMCC26256; family PALSA-610; genus PALSA-610. The sequence continues at coordinate 19,836 of JBBSFB010000002.1, read as the reverse complement.
GGTACTCGCGCACACGCGCCACGAGCTGACGGCCGTAGCGAAGCTCCTGGGCGAAGCGTTTGCCGTACGAGTACTTCTCGAACTTCTGTCCGAGGCTGATCGGCTCGATCTCGAATGTCGGCGGATCCCCGGGGTGTCGACCGAGTGCACCCTTGCCGGTAACGAACGACTCGCAGTGCAGGTGCAGCACCTCATGACCGCGTCGCGCGAGCTCGCGGCTCAGCTGTACCTGGAAGGGATGTCCGGAATAGTCGTGTACGACGACCCGCAAGCTCGTGCCTCCGACTGGCTCAGGACGCGCGTTCGAGTAGCACGTACTGCTTGTAGGACAATCGGCGTATCCGTGGGTAGCGGTAGAGCTTCTCGTCGATCCAGCCGAGTTGGCGGTCACCCCGGTTGTGCAGGAGGTATTGCGAACCCAGCCGGGCGAGGAACAGCTCCGGATAGGCGACCTCGACGTCGAAGGATCGGCGCAGCATGTCGATCTCCTGCGGCTGTAGTGGGAACTCGTCGTCGTCGCCGTACTTCGGAATCCCGTAGTGACCGGTGAGATGCTCGCGGCACCACATGAGAGCCCGACTCATCGCACTGTTCTCGTAGAAGAACGCACGTGCTCCCGGTGAAGTCGCGCGCGCGAGCACGTCGACGAAGTCGCTGAACGGTTCCAGGTGATGCAGGATCCACGAACCGAACACGGCGTCGAAGGGACCATGTTCCTCGATGCCGAAGGCGTCGCCGACGACGGGGCGAACGGAAGTGATGCCAAGTCGTCGGCACTCGTCGCTCAGCGACTCAATTGCGACGTTACTGAGGTCGAGAGCGGTCACCTCGGCGCCCTGTTGGGCGAAGTAGAGGGAGTATTCGCCCGAACCGCAGCCCATGTCCAGGACACGCTTGCCGCGAATATCGCCGAAGTGTGCGAGCGCGGCTGCCCCTGCGACCTGGTCGATCGGAGGAACGCCGGCGGAGCGCCGCGCGTAGACGTCGTCCCAGTGCCCACGACTGTCGGAGGTCAGTTCTGTCATGGCAACTTCCGAGCGGTTCACGCGACTTCAGGATGTTCGAGATGATGACGGGAGTCTGCGGCGAGCGAACGCCGGTCGCAGGTTAGGTACCTACGGGGCAAGGTGGGATTCGGGGGCCGGCGGCTCGTCGAATTCGCGGCTTGCGGGGGTCGGCGTCCCCTGCAGATTCGACGACTTCGGATGCCCTCTTGAGCCCGGCGTGGCCATGCCTTCGGTTCGGTTCCGGAGCTTCGTCATCGCGCCGTCGACCTTCAGTGCGCGGTAGATGCGACGGCGCCCGAGCGGGCGGAAGAACGCCTTGCGGGCCAACCGGGCTGCGTTGGCGGCCCGTTCCTTCTCCACCTCGAGCCGGGATTCGGGTCGGCGCCGGCCGATCCCGGGAAGATGACGGAATTCTTCCCACGGCTTGGCGTTGCGAATGCGCAACCCGTTCGTGTGGTTCGAGATGTTGGTGCCGTGCACGACCTGCAGCCATGCTGGGGTCCAGTCGACCTGTTGCACGGGTGCGTGCTCGCTCGCGTCCTCGTGGCACAGGTGATACGCGAACAGGGCCTGGTCGAGGTTCGTCACCGGCTCGACGAGCGTGATGAACGGGTTCGACGGGTCGAGCGCGATGTAGAAGCGCCCTTGGGCGAACTGGTATCCCAACGGAAAGTTGAGGTACGTGCGCTGCCGTGGGTCGCGCGCCACCGCGCGTTGAATCCGTTCGATGGTGTCGGGCGCGAGCACGTCGTCGCAGTCGAGTTGCGTCGACACCACAGTGCCCTGCTCCGGGGTTCCGAGCGCCCGCACTGCCGCGCGCACTACCGCCGGCTCCCAGAGGTCGGCCGTGAATACGGCCGTGTAGAACTCCGGGTCGGCCCCGAAGCGACGCTCGACGGTCTCCCGGCTCTTCTCGTGGAAGAACACGATCCACGTGAAGCTCTTCTCGGTCTGGCTTGCGATCGACGGGCAGGTGAACTGCTCGAAGAGATCGAGCCGGCGGTCGAACCACTCGTCGGTTCGATATCGGCTCTGATCTCCGAGATTCACGTCGAAGCGAGTCAACAAGAAGTGGCGGAACCCGTGCTCGTCGTTCACGTTGGCTCGCCGTTCACGTTGAGTCACCGTTCATATTGGGTCATATCGGCACTTCGACCCGCGGTCTGAGGCCCCAACGAACCCGGTTGCGAACGCGGACGGATCAGGAAACGCGGGGACGGCGCCGGAAGCGCCACGCCGCGAACGATCCGGTACCGACTGCCGCCAGTCCGACCCACACGAGCGTGCCGTCGTTGCCGCCCGTGAACGGGAGACCACCGTTGGCGGCCGCAGCCGCGTTCGTCGGGGCATCCGCCGTGGCGGTGGTGACGGTCGAACCTTCGATGACCGTGTGACCGTTGGTCGTGGGGGGGTAGTCGGCTGCGTGGGCCGCCGACGCCATGCCCAACGACAGCAATGCCGCCGCGCCAACGCTCGCGAATATTCTCCGGACCTTCATGCCTCTGCCTTCCTGGAGCCTGATCGCATCCGACCGTCCGTGTCTGACGTCGATCCGCCGCCTCGAGAGCAAATCGTAGCATCTGCCGCGTCGGTTTCCCACCAAAAGAACACTCTCCGTGGCGAAAGTCACCGGCGCAGCGTCAATTCCACTGTCCAGGGCCCCCGGACGCTGGCGCGAGCGACGCTCGCCGAACTGTCGGTCTGGCGGGCGGCGATGGGAACGGTGCCGTGGGCCGCGGCCGAGGTCACCCGCCCGCCGGTCAGGTGGGCCGTCCACGTGACCAGATCGGCGTTCGGCAGTACCTGGGCCAAATATTGGAACTGGAGGGTCCCGGAACGGAGGCTCATTGTGCCCCCGAGATCGAGCGTGATCGTTCTCGTGCCCCCGGGCGGGATCTCGACGTAGGCGGAGTAGACGTTGCGGCCGAGCTCGGTTTCGACGAGAAGCGGGAAGGGCTTGCCGTCGATCTGCGCGCCGCGGAGCGTGAGCGGCGAATAGATCGAGACGTACAAGGTGTTCGTCCCGGTAGGTCGGTTGATCTCGTTCCCGATGACGTACAGCGGAACCCCGCTCGACGGGGAGTCGTTGCGCAACGACACGACCGCGTGCGAGCGCACCTCGCCCGTGCTCGCGGCGATCGCGCTCGAGTAGTCGATGGTGCGATGCAGATAGTTGTCGATCTTGTTGCCGCCGCCGTTCTGGACGATGACCCCGAACGAGTCTCCGAGTACGGGGGGGAGCGCGGCATCTGCGCCGATACGCCGCACGAAGTCCTGTTCACGAGGATCGCGCATCCAGAGCGAAAGGTCGCGGGTTGCGACCACCGGGCTCAAGGCCTGCGCCATGCTCGAGGGCGTGGCCGACTGACCCGAGGTCAGGCGATCGAACACGACCTGTGCGACGCTGCCGAGCAGGTTCGAACGCTCGATCGGATCGGTGACGAGGGTGTACTCGTCGCGCAACAGGAACGACACGGCGTTGTCGGCGCTGATGGTGAAGTCGAGCCCGGGCACCTTCACCGGTCCTGTCAGCGTCAGCAGCTGTGAGATCGCGAACGGGTCGAGCTGGATCACGCCGTTGATCACGGTCCCGCCCGACTGCGGATACAGCTGTGCCATCACCTGGCCCACCGACGGGAAGTCGGGAGACATCGTGAGGTTCTCCCAGGTCTCCGCCGGCTGGAACTTGCCGTAGCGCGCAAGGTACTGAGGCGGGCCCGTGAGGTGCTTCGGTTCGACCCCGCGGGTGTCGAGGTCGGGGCCTCGGCCCACGCCTTCGAGGCGGATGCGGCCCTCCGATGCGGTGAGGACGCCGTAGTTGGCCATCAATCCGCCCGAACCGCGTGACTCGGCCGGGGTGACGATCGAGACGAGGTACGTGCGCGGGCCCGAGCCGCCGAGCAGCGCAGGCGCGACCTGCACGGCCTCGTCCGCGGTCCGCGCACTGTCGTCGGCCCGGACGACGGTCGTCTCGAACTTCACGAGTTGGCGCTCGAGTGGCGGTAACAGCCACATGCGGTGCAAACGGGCCAGGTCGGCGCGGACGAGCCGGGTCTCCCGGGCGAGCTCGTCGAAGGTGGGCCGGTACGACGCGAGCACCGACAGGTCGAGGCGACCGTCGACGAGCCGGAGCCGGTCGGGGTCGATGTTGGTCGCCGCCGTCCGGGCGATCGGGATCGTCCGCGCACCGAGCGAGGCGATGTCGTCGAGCGTACGGAGCTGCGGTCCGACGAGCGGGAGTTGGCGCGCGGGAAACGTCAACCACGATCCGAGCTTGTCGCGCGCGTCTTCGAACTTCGTCTGGGCCACCGCGAACTGATTGGCCGCCGCGAGCCGATCGCCGGCGCGTGCCGCATCGACACCGCTGCGCGCGGTCGCCTCTCCCGACTCGAGCAGTGTCCGGCTCCGCAACACCGAGTACGTCGCTGCCGCGGTGGCGACGAGCGCGAGCGCGCAGAGCGCTCCGGCGACGAGCAACGACACGCGGCGCGTGCGCGCGGGCGCGCGGCGGGTTGCCGACGCGAAGATCACGAGCATCACCACGAGCGCGACGATCGCGGACCCGCGCGCCGGTGACGTCCACGGGAAGCGGAGCGCGATCTGCACGAGCACGACCCCTGCAAGCGCGCGCAGCGCGGGGCGGGTCTCCTTGCGGAGTTCGAGCAGCACGATGCCTGCCACCGCGACGATACCGAGCAGGTGCCACTCCCACCAGACGCCGGCGGCCACGACGACCGCGCCCGCGGCGACGAGCGCGAGGCCCGACGCCTGCGCCGCCGCGAACGTCACCAGCGCAGCCGCGATGCCCGTCAGGGCGTGGTCTGCGAACGATCCGCCAACAGGCGCACAACCGGCAGTCGCGCCGACAATGCCGCTCACGAGCGCGATCAGACCGACGCTCGCGCGCGTGATTTGTGTCCACGGAAGCAGCGGTGTCGAGGATGATGATGCAAGCGATCGAACCTCGGAACCGCGTGACTGCGATCGGCGCGTTTCGCGAGGCGTCACAGTTCAAGACGCTAGCTGCAAGTCGCGCGACAGACGCGCGTATCCGTCTCGCTCCGACGCACGATCGACGCGCACAGCACGCGACAGCGTCGTCACGCGCGTCGGGGCTGGGCACTGCAACCTTCGAAAACCAACCGTTTTCATCGGTCGCGTCGTCGGATGCAAGTGCGCGCGGTTCGCGCTGTGCGCGACATCAACGGCTGCTGTGTCGCGCCTCGCGCGACCGCCGGGTCGCAGAAAAGCGGTATCTGTCGAATTGCGCGCTATCGCAGTGAACTCTGCGCCTTCTCGTCGTGAACACTGCGGTCTGAATAGGGACACTAGGACTCACGTTGGTCAAGATTTCAGGTAGCCCGACCGATTGAAACAGGGTCCGTGTCCTGACCGGGGGGGTCATGAGTGTCCGTGTCTACTTCTCGCGCTGACCGACAATGGTCGATCGCAAACAGCCGTGCCGGGCGACTCCGTCGTCGCCGTCACCGCGCGGCGAGCGTGCGCGCGCGGGCGACGGTGATCGTCGCCGCGTTGTGCGCGACCGGTCTCGTAGGCGCGGCGTTGCTGCCGAACGCATCGGCCGCCAGTCGCCCCGCGATCTCACAGCTCGGCTTCTACCCGGGCTACGGAAGTGTGGCGCAGCTCACGTCGTTGGAGTCGTGGCTCGGTCACGACGCCAACTACGTCGTCCAGTTCGCCGACGGAAACGCGGCGAACTTCGCAGGCAGCGTGTGGGGTGAGGTCACGAAGGCGGGCGCGTTCCAGGTCGTGTCGAGTCGCACGACCTTGGTCGAGTCGATCCCGTTGGCATTCGGTGGTTTCGTCGACGCGACGACCGCGTCCGGGCAAGCGGCGGCCCGTAACGCATTGCAGGCGACCGCGAATGGATCGAACGACTCGCTTTACCAGCAGGCCGCGTCGTCGATGCGCGCCGGTGGTTTCGGTGACGCGATCATCCGGCTCGGTTGGGAGTTCGACGGAGGGTGGATGCCGTGGTCGTCGAACGGCAACAACGCTCTGTGGGTCAGCGCGTTCCAACACGTGGTGCACGTGTTCCGTTCGGTGTCGCCGAATTTCCGCTTCGACTGGAACGGCGACCCGGGATGGTTGCAGGGTCAGGTCGGCGCCTATCCCGGTGACGGCTACGTCGACATCATCGGCCTCGACGTGTACGACAAGGGTCTCGGCGTCGCATGGAGCTCGTCGACGCAGTCGTGGGCCGACCCGGCGGCCGCCTGGTCGAAGGTCGTTCCGAACCTCCAGTTCCAACGCGACTTCGCCATCAGGCACGGCAAGCAGGTCAGCTATCCGGAATGGGCGCTTTCGGGTGGCGGCTCCGAGTCCGCCGGTAACGCGGGCGGAGACGACCCCACGTTCATCCAGGGCATGTTCGACTGGATGAACGCACTCCCGGCATCCGGCGCCGGCAGCCTCGCCTACCACTCCTACTTCAACGAGGACGCGGCGCAGGACGGGAACCACATGCTGTCGCACTTCCCGAACGCGCAGGCTCGCTTCAAGGCGCTGTTCGGCGGATCGTCGTCACCCGGCACGGTGCAAGCGGTGCCGACCACCAAGCGGGCGTCGGCGCCCACGACGAAGGCGCCGACCCCGACCACCGCGACCCCGACGACCGCGGCTCCGCCGGTCACGAGTCGGCCCGCACCCACGACGACCACCCCGACGACCGACGCTCCGGTTCCCACCACCACGGTGCCCAACTCGCCTTCGCTTCCCTCGAAGCCGATCGCGCCGGGCACCTCCGCGGCGCCGCAGGTCATTGCGGCCGGGACGTCGTCGACCGACATGGCGACCGAGACGAGGTGGTCGGGCGCCCAGAACACGCCGTACGTGTGCTGCTGGGGCCGCCAGGGCCAATACGTGAACTTCTCGTTCACCTCGGCCGGTGGCCCGACGAACCTGGCCCTGCGCTACGGCGCCGGCAACGGAACGGCGACTCGCAAGATCGACCTCGACGGCCGGGTTCTCTCCGCCGACCAGGAGTTCCCGGCGACGGCGAACTGGAGCACATGGTCGAGCGTCTCCCTGCGGACGACGCTCACGCCGGGCCGTCACACCGTCAAGGTCTGGATGGACCAGGACGCCGGCTCGTACGAGTACCTGAACCTCGACAACCTCACCATCTCGCCCATCCTGGTGATCCCGGCGGGTTCGTCGGCGACGAACATCCCGACCGAGAGCCGATGGTCCGGGGCGCAGAGCGCGCCGTACATTTGCTGCTGGGGCACCCAGGGCCAGTACGTGACCTTCTCGTTCACGGTCGGTCGGGGCCCTACGAGCCTGGGGCTGCGGTATTCCGCCGGAAATGGTCCGGCATCCCGCACGATCATGCTGGACGGCGAGGCAATTGCTGCCGACAAGATCTTCCCCGGCACCGGAGACTGGAACACGTGGTCGATGCTGACGCTGCGCCCGAGGCTGACGCCCGGCGTTCACACGCTCGAGGTGTGGATGGACCGGAACGCGGGATCGTCGCAGTTCCTGAACCTCGACAACCTCTGGGTCACCGGCGGTATGACCGCGAAGTGACCGCGCCGGCGGGGAGCCGCCGACGCCGTGAACCCAATGGCCCCGTGAACTACGCTCACCCGGGGCTGGGGTCGGATTGGTGAGGGTGCAGTGATCATCATCGCCCTCGCGGTGGTCGCCATCGCCGGCGTCATCGCGTGCGTTGTCCTCGAGGAGCGCGGCCGTCCCGAGATCATCGTGGTGGTGACGCTCGCGGTCGTCGTGTTCGACGCGCTCGTGTACCCCGACGGCGGCGCCGAGCCGGCCGGCATCCTGCGGCCGACGATCTTCGGCCACGACTACCGCGCCGCCGACCTGGTGATCGTGATCGCGTTGCTCGCGCGGCTGTTCGTGCGCGGCCTTCCCCGTCGGGTGACGGGCACCGGCCTGCTCTGGTTCGCGTTCTTCGCCATGTTCACCATCGCAGTGCCGCTCGGACTCGCGAACGGGCACGCGTCGGCGCTCGTGATCTTCCAGGAGAAGTTCGTCCTGGAAGCCGGTGGCATGGCGATCCTGATGGCGGGGGTGCCGCTGTCGTCAGTGACGTCGCCGAAGTTCATCGGGCGCGCCGCGTGGACGCTCGGATTGATGTCGCTCGTCCCGATCCTCGCCGCGTTCACCAAACACCAGATCAACTTCCCGCTGTTGCCGCAGGCCGGATTCGGCGCGAGCCTCGGGTCCGACTCGGCGACGGTGCTGCTCTCGCTCTCGTTCTTGTTGCTGATGGTCGAGATCTGTCGGGACTCGCCCCGGTTCGGCGTCGTCGCGTGGTGCGGGTTGATGATCGTCGCCGGCATCGTCACCGGGCAGCGCGCCGCGCTCATCGGCCTGCTCGTCACAATCGCGTGCACGCTGGTCGTCATGTCGGGACGACCGTGGCGGCGCCGATCGCGCGCCCGGCTCTCCCATCTGCTCCCGGTCCTCGCGCTGCTCGTCATACCGCTCGGCACGATCGCCGTGCTCAACGCCCGTACGAGCCCGAGCTCGACCGCGGTGCCGATCGTCTCGAGCCTCGGCGGGAGCTTCACCGGGGTCGGCAAGACGCAGTCGGCCGATATCCGGTTGACGGTCTGGGACTTCGGTCGTCACCTCGCAGCGGAACGCCCGGTGTTCGGCTGGGGCCTCGGACAGGACTTCAAGATCTTCCAGTCGAACGGATCCGAGGATCCCTTCACCGGCGGCGACTTCCACGACATCGCCATCGATCTCGTGGTGACGACGGGTGTCGTCGGTCTCGGACTGTTCTCGCTCGCGTTCGCGTCGTCGTTGTGGAGCGCGTTCGTCACGTGGCGCGGCGCCCGAAGCTCGGCTGTCGCCGCCATCGCGCTCGCGTCCGGGATATTGCTCGTACAGCTCGTGTCCAAAGGCCTATTCGAGAGCATCACTCAGAAATACCGATTCACCGTGATCTTGGGGATGCTCATCGGGATCATCGCCCAGGCCCGGAAGTCGGAAGCGGAAGAGACCGAATTCTTGGAGTCGGTATGGATCTGATCGAGTTCCGTCGGGCACTGCGCCGCCATCTTCGCGCGAGCATCGTCGTCGCCATCCTGGTGCTGAGCATCGGGGTGCTCGCCATCGGTCGCTCGCCCCAGAAGTACGAGGCGACGAGCACCATCCTCATCACACCGCGCGCAGAGCGGTTCCAGCTCGCATCCGAGACGGTGTTGCGCGTCATCCTCCCGAACGTCGTCGTCGTCGCGGAGAGCGAGTCGTTGCAGAAGCAGGCGGCGCCGAGCGTCCCGGCCGAGTTCGTCGACGTCCCGATCACCGTGACCTCCTCGCTCGACAACCAGGACAGCTCGTTGTTCGTGAACGTCGAGGCGAAGGATCCCGACACGGCCACTGCATGGAGTGGCGCGCTGGCCCGCACGTTGGTCACGCGTATGAAGAACGACCCCTACCTCGGCATCCAGCTTCTCGACCCGGCATCGGGCGCAGTGGTGACGGGGCGGCGCGTCAAGATCATCAGCTTCGTGGCCCTGTTCGCCTTCGCATTCTTCGCCTTCGTCATCACCGCGTTCGGCGCGCAGCGCCTGCAGGAAGCGCGCGACGTCGTCACCGCGCTCCGCCGGCGCGGCGTCCGGGTGCTCGGCAGCGTGAATGCGACGCGGCGCCGCGGTGGCCGGGACGGTCTGCAATCGATCGTCGCGGTGCTCCTCGGGGACGACTTCGCGAACGGCCGCGTGGTCGTGACGTCGTTGGGCGACGCGCAGCTTGCACCCTGGCTGGTCGACCGCTTCGACCGGGAGGACGAGCGCTTTGTCGTAGAGGCGTCGGCGTCGACTCCGGCGCTCCCCGGCATCGGCGCCGTCGCGGGACCTCCCGTCGCCGAAGCGTGTCTACGCGCTGCGACCGAGGATCTCTCGGCGTGCGTGCTCGCCGTCGACGATCGGGCCTCGTCGGTTACGGAGATCACTTCCGCGATCAAGATGTTGCAACAGGCCGGGGTGACGTGCCGGGGCGTGGTACTGGTGCGAGGTGCGCACGGTTATCGCCACCCGGGTGATCGCGTCGTCGAGTTCGCGTCGTAGACGAGTTCCCGTCGTTGAGCGGCCCGAAGTCGGCATGCTCGCGAATGCGGTGGAAACCACCGGGGGTATCACCGGCGGTATTGCGATGCCGCGGGCGTTCACGGGCGGCGACGATCCGGTCCTCGAGTTTGCCGCTGATCCGACCCGCTGCCCGTCCGATACCGGGCCCGCCCCGTGGACGCGCTCTGCCGAGCGATCCCCAACTTCCGGCACCACGGCGCCAACTTCACGCCATCCGGCAACGTCGCCACCAACTGTCAGCGAAGCGCCGCGACAGCTCACGATCTGGTGGATACCGCCGGTGATACCGCCGGTGATACCGCCGGTGATACCGCCGGTGATACCGCCCGTGGTATCCACGATTATTCGCGGGTGCCGTGCCCGAGGCACGTCAGCCGAGACCTTGTCGTACGAGCATCTTTTGCTCGGGCAGAAGTCTGCTCAGCGCGCGAGCAACTTTCGGTAGAGCGCGTTGGTCGCCTCGGCCTGGGCGCCCCGGGGCGGGACGGTCGGCGCGGGCAACGGGTGGGTGGAGAGGGCCTCGATGATGGCCTCCGACCACTGGGCGGCGTCGAGGGGAACGATGCGGCCGGCCCGGAAGCGTTCCAACTCCTCGGCGAGCGGGGGACTGGCCAGTACCGGCGTCCCCGCGACCACCGCGCTGTGCATGACCGCCGAGTGGACGCCGTGCGCGTAGGGAAGCAGACAGAGATCGGCGGCGGCGGCCCACAGGAGGACGTCCTCGTCGCTGAGCCAGCCGAGCCTCACGTCGACGCCGTCGAGCCGGGCGAGGCGCTCGAGATCAGCCGACGGCTCCGGGAGTGATCCCGCGACGGTCAGCACGGCGTCGGGCAGCGCGGCGCGCACGGCCGACCAGGCGTCGGCGACGATGCCGACGCCCTTGTACGAGCGGATGATGCCGAGCAGCAAGGCGCGCGGGCGATCATCGATCCCGAGCGCGACCCGGGCATCGGGGCGCGACGGCGTGGTGACGCGGGGCGGGTCGGGCGGTATGACGTAGACCCGCGTTGCCGGGGCGGCCGCTTCGACCGCAGCGCGGGCCTCGGTGCCGTGCACGATGACGACGTCGGCCAAGCGCCAGAGTTTCTCGTCGCGGCGCGCCGCTCGGGTGCTCTCATGGGCGACGACGTCGTGCACGGTGCGGACGATGCGGATCTTCCGGCGGCGCCAGTGGCGCATGAGGATCGGGTCGAAGGGGCCACCGACGTTGGCCTGCAGATGAAGTATGCGGGGGTGGGCCCGGCGCACGGCCGCCTCGAGGTCGATGGCGCGGCGGGGGAATTCGCGGAGCAACAGGAGCTTCACCCGCCAGCCTGGCCAGCCCACGAGCTCGTCCCCCCACGGGATGTGCGAGATCGCCCGCGCGTTCAGCTCGTGCCCGCTCGGCGCGGAGAGCGCGACCGCGGTGCCGTCGGCGCGGAGGTCGCCGACGAGCGCGGCCGTGTAGCGCGCGATGCCACCGCGGTTGGAGGCGTCGACCATCAGTACGTTCGGGGCCGCGTCGGGGAGCGCCGTACCCGACGGCTTGCGCCACGGCCGGAACAGACGCAGTACGAGGAACCGGAGGTCACCGACCAGCAACTTGGCGTGCCCGCGCAGGAAGGCGGGGAGGAGCAACATGCAGCGCACGCGCTCGAAGAACGAGACCGGCGCGTGCCGGGCCGCGTGCGCGTACTCGCGCCAGAGCCGCCAGTTCGGCATGAACTGCTCGGCCTTGCCCGGCGCGAACCACGACGTCAGCTTGCGGAAGTCGCCGCCCGTGATCCGGACCGAGCGGCTCGGATGATCCCGATTGAAGAGCAGCACCTCGGGCACTTCGAAGAACGTTCCCTGCACTGCGAGCTCGGCCAGCAGCACCCGGTCGGAAGCGACGTAGTCGCCCTGCCCGCGGGTGTGCTCGAGCGCGCTCACGCGCATGAGGCCGAAGACGGCCTCGGGGTCGGCGTCGGTGCGGATCACGCCGCGGAACCGGTCGCTCGGGCGGGGGCTGGTGGCCTCGACCTGACGCTTCTTGAGCCGGATGAGATCGCCGTTCGCGTCGATCGCGGCGACACCGCTGAACGCGACGACGGCTTCGGGATCGGCGTCGAGCGCGGCGACACACCGCTCCAGGAACGTGGGGGCGATGATGTCGTCGTGTGCGGCCCACTTGAAGTAGTCGGTGCCACGCGCCTGGGCTCGCGCGTTCTCGTAGTTCCAGCCCGCGCCCCGGTTGATGTCGTTGCGGAGATACCGGACCCGGGAATCCTTCGCCGCGTGACGACGGCAGATCTCAGGGGTGCGGTCGGTCGAGCCGTTGTCGGAGATGAGGAGCTCGAAGTCGTGGTACGTCTGACCGAGGATCGCGTCGAGGGCACGCTCGATGAAGTTCTCGCCGTTGTACACAGGGAGCGCGATCGTGACGCGCACTGGCGCCAGGGGCGGCGCGTCATCACGGGGAAGCGGCGTCATCACGGCAAAATCCTAACGACGGGTGCAAGGCACGTTTTCGCAGCGTTCATTTCGGGCTCAGGCTCGACAGCGCGCGTCTCCGGGGCCGGCGCGCGACCGCGGCGCGGTACACGTCGGCAACGAGCGCAGCTTGGTGATCCATCGACTTCGCACGCGCGGTGATGATCGCTTCGGCCGTGAGCCGGCTTCGCAGCGTTGCATCGGAGAGCAGTCGGGTGAGCGCACGCGCGAGCGCGTCGTCGTCCCCGGACGCGAACAAGAGACCGTTCGCGTCGTCGGTGACGAACTCGGGGATACCGCCGGCCGCGCTCGCCACGACCGGTACACCGCACGCCTGGGCCTCGAGGACGGTCAGACCGAAAGGCTCGGCCCTCGAGGCGTTCACGAGTACGTCGAGGCAACGCATCACGGCGGGTACGTCGTCGGTCGGCTCGACGAAGCGGGCCCGGCCTCCGAGGAGGCCGCCGACCTCGGCCCGGAGCGCGGTGTCGAAGTCGCGGGCAGCCATGAGTGACGCACCCACGACGACGAGCTGGGTCTCGTCGAGCGGGGGAAGGAGACGCGCGACGGCGCGGGCCACGACGTCGATGCCCTTCTCCGGGTCGACCCGGCCGAGGATGCCGACGACGGGCCGATCGGGGTGCGCCGCGAGGCGGGCCCGGGTCGCCGCATCGGCGGGACCCGGAACGAAGCGGTCGGTGTCGACGCCCGGGAACACGATCTCGACGCGTCCACGCCCGACGGTCGAAGCGGTGGCGCCGCTGTTGGCGATCGTGACGGTGCCCGCTCCCGCCGCCAGACCGAGGACGCGGCGGCCGAACCCGGGAACGACGATGTCGTGGACGTCGAGCACGCTCGGGGTGTGCGACGCCCGGCCTGCGAGCACCACCTCGACGTTCGCGTTCAGCGTGTACGACTCGACCACGTCGGCGCCGACCGATCGGATCAGGCGGCGGATGTGACGTGCGTCGGATCCGATGACGCGCATCTGCGCGGCGATCGATCGGGCGCCGCGGCGACTCCCGTCGTCGTCGCGCAGGCCGAGCGGGCCCGCGGGCGTGTACGCGACGGTCGGTGAACCGGTTGCGGTCCAGGCTCGAGCGAGATCGGAGTCGGGCGGGCACGCGAGCGTGAGCCGGATGCCGGCGTCGGCGAGGCGCGTCCGGAGCTCGAAGAGCTGGCGCTCGGCCCCCCAGACCTTCTCCGAGTGGGTCACGACGAGCACGTGCATGTCCGCGTCGTTCGTCATCGGCCGTGGGTCAACTTGTACTCGTCGTAGCGGAGGCCCAGCGCACCGGCGATGAGCCCGAGCCCGAGCGCGGCGCGGGAGATGCTCGCCATCCGCTCGGCCTTCGTCCGGGAGCCGACGAGGCGGCCGAAGCCGATACCGATGTCGACGACGCCGCGCGCGACGCGCTTCAGGCGTCGGGTCGGGCTCGCTCCGTCGAGCAGGAGCGCGACGCTGCGGGAGTTACCGATGCGAAAGGCGCGTCGCAACAGCCACCGCGCATTCGAGCGGGTCGCGGGGACGAACTCGTTCACGACCGCATCGTCGACCCAGACAATCCGGGCGCCGAGGTCTTCGACCTCCTTGAAGAACCGCACGTCTTCGCCGCCGGCGAGGGGATGGCGCTCGTCGAAGGGTCGCTCGCCCAGTCGTTCGAAGCACGAACGCCGGATCATGACGCCGCTCGTGCGGGCGAGCCACGACGGGATGTCGGTGCCGGTGGCGAAGCGGTCGCGCTCGAAGAAGCGGCCTTCTCTGATCCATTGCGGCGGGTCGGTCTCGAACACGGGCTCCGAGGGCCCGATCACCACGTCGGCGCCGGTCTCGTTCTGCACCTCGACCAGGCGGCGCCACCAGTTCGGTTCCGGCCATTCGTCGTCGTCGAGGAACGCGACCCACGGTGACGTCTGCGTCTCCACGATCGCGCGGTTGCGGACCTGGGCGATGCCGCGCGCGGGTTCCACGACGTAACGCACGTCGGGATTCCCTGCGGCTTCGACGGTCGCGCGCGCCGATCCGTCGACGTCGTTGTCGACGACCACGACGTCGAAAACCCAGCCGTCGGGAACTTCGAGCGCGTCGATCGACTCGAGGAGCCGTGCGAGGCCCTGCGGTCGTCGATACGTCGTGATGCAGATGGTCGCGTCACGCGCAGTCTGGGTGCCCACGCATGCTCCTCGTCGAGCCGGGCCCGAGCCCGGCTCGCTCAACGACCGAGGCTCTTGGAGACCTGGTCGTAGACCCAGCGGTAGTTCTGCTCGAGGCCCTCGCGCAAGGTCGTGCTGGGCTCCCAACCGAACAGTTCGAGGATCCGGGTGTTGTCGGAGTTGCGACCGCGGACGCCCTTCGGCGCGTCGAGCAGGTACGTGCGCTCGAGCGCGATGCCGGCGATGTCCTCGACGATGTCGACCATCTGGTTGATCGAGACGAGCTCGCTCGAACCGATGTTCAACGGCTCGTTGACGTCGCTCCACGTCAGGCGCTCGGTGCCGTACACGCAGTCGTCGATGTAGGTGAAGCTGCGGGTCTGCTCGCCGTCGCCCCAGATCTCGATCTCGTGCAGCTCGTTCAACGCCGCGGTTGCGACCTTGCGGCAGATCGCCGCAGGTGCCTTCTCCCGACCACCGTCCCAGGTCCCTTGGGGGCCGTAGACGTTGTGGTAGCGGGCGACGCGTGTCGTGAGCCCGAAGTCCTCTTCGAAGTGGCGGCACATGCGCTCGGAGAACAGCTTCTCCCAGCCGTAGCCGTCCTCGGGCATCGCCGGGTAGGCGTCTTCCTCGCGCAGCGCCGTGACGTCGGTCTGCACCTGCTTGTCGGCGGCGTAGACGCACGCCGAGGAGGAGTAGAAGAAGCGGTTGACGCCGGCTTCGCGGGCCGCCATCAACATGTGCGTGTTGATGAGCACCGTGAGCATGCACGCGGCCTTGTTGAGCTCGATGAAGCCCATGCCGCCCATGTCGGCGGCGAGGTTGAAGACCTGGTCAATGCCGTCGACGGCCGCGCGGCAGGCGCCGATCTCACTCAGGTCGAGGGTGAGGTTCTCGGCCCCGGAGTGGACCTGGTACCAGTCGCCGTAGGGCTTGCGATCAGCAGCGCGGACCTCATATCCCCGGCGGATCAGGTCGGCGACCAGCCACCCGCCGATGAATCCGCCACCGCCGGTGACGAGGACTCGCGTCCCGGCCGCGGGGGCCCCGGGGATTTCGAAAGAGGCATCTCGGTTCAGCATGCGAATCCCTGACGAACTCGGCCAATGGGGCGCAAGGTAATTGACCGACCGTATGTAGCGGAGAACGGTAGCACGCCCACATAACGTATTCGGACAGGTGTGGTACGTGGTTGAGCAGTCTTCCCGTCAATGCGCGTTTCGTGCCGTTATCGCACGTGTACCCTGACTTTCCGTCTTGTACTCGTCGCGGCGTGACTACAGAGGGTGGGCGGAACGTGGAGATGTCGAACTTCGGGGTCGCGAACGGCGTCTTGTGGGAAGAGGTCGACGTCAAGGTGATGCTCATCGACCAGGCGTCGAGCGAGCTCGTCACCCTCAATCCGGTCGGTTCGCTCATCTGGCGGACCCTTGCGGCGGCGCCGACCTCGGCGGCCCGGCTGGCCGAGATCGTGAACGGGGCGTTCCCGGAAGTGAGCCTCACACAAGCCACCGCGGACGTCGAAACCTTTCTCGATGAACTCGTCCGCCTCGGTTTCGTGTCGTCCGCTGCCTGACGATCGGCTGCAGCCGTGAGTCTGCAGCTCGAGGGCGTCGGCAGGTCGCGGGCGACTACGCGGCGCTGACGGCGTTCGCGGTCGTGCTGCTCCCGTTGTCGTTGTTCGTGCTGAAGAAGGCGCTGCGGGCCGCACGGGTCACCGGCACCCTCGGCTCGTACTGAGTTGATTCGGCGAGCGTGCGAGTGCCGCGATTACGGCGTGCGGATGCGCCCGCGAGCCATGTCGTAGAGCTCGGTCGCACGATTGGCGGCCTGAGCCCAGGTGAAGTGGTCGAGCGCTCGCCGTCGACCGCGCTCTCCCATGCTCGCCCGCAGCTCCCGGTCGCCGAGCAACCGGCTGATCGCCGTGGCGAGCGCGAGCGTGTCGTTCTTGTCGACGAGGATGCCGGTCTCGCCGTCGATGACGGTGTGCGACACCGCGCCCGAGCGTGACGCGACCACCGGGACTCCCGCTGCCATCGCCTCGACCGGGGGAAGCCCGAAGCCCTCGTCCCAGATCGACGGGAACACGAAGACGTCGGCCGCCGAGTAGCGGGCCAGGAGCTCGGCACGAGGAATGCCGCCGAGGATCGCGATCCGATCGGCGAGGGCCGGCGGGATCGAAGCCCGGAGCTGCTCGATGTAGTCGCCTGCGTACATCGTGGCGATCTCGTTCTCGCGCCGGCGATCGTTCATCGGATACGTCTCCGACGGCGGGACGGTGTGGAGCGGTCCGACGACGTCGAGTCGTGTGTCGGGATACCGGTCCGCGATCGACACGAACGCGTCGATGAGGACGTGCACACCCTTGTGTGGTGACACCGAGCCCGCGTACATGATCGTCAGTGGGCCCGCGCCGGCGCGGTGATCTTTGGCGACGGGGAACTCGCTGGGGTCGATGCCGTTCCACAGTGTGTGACAGCGGTCGGCGAGACGGGGGAGCTGCTCGCGTGTCATATCGGTGATGTAGTCGCTCACGCTTACCACGAGATCCGCGGATGACAGCCGGCGTTCGATCGCCTTCAGATTGTTCTGCGGGTACAGCTCGGCGTGGAGCTGGAGCACGACCGCGCTACGCGGGTTGCGCGCTTTTACCGGGCGGACGTACTGCGTGCTGTGCTGCACGTGCACCACGTCGAAATCGCGCGCCGCGACTTCGCGAGCCACGGCGCGCGTGTAGAGAGGGAACAGCGCGGCCGACGACGAGATCGGTGGTATCACCCCGCGGTTGAGCGGCCGGAGCCACGGCGCGATCCGGGCGTATTCGCGGAACAGGAGCCGGTCGGGGCGGGGGGCGTCGAGGAAGCGGAAACTCATGCCCGCGTGCTCTTCGTTCTCGGCGACGCCGTCGTGACCGTTGCCCCGCCCGTACACCGTGATGTCGGCGGTTTCCGCGAGCGATCCGGCCAGACCCCACGTGCATGCTCCGACCGAGTTTTGCAACGGGGGGAGCAGGCGGTCGATCGGCTGGGCGACGAACGCGATGCGAGAGCGGGAATCCGACGAGTCGGCGCTACGAGCGGGCATCAGCTCTCGATCAGCTCGTCGCCGTGGTCGGTCGCAGCGAGGCCCACGATGCCGGCGATCGTCCGTCCGAACCGGCCGTGTACCGAGTCGCCGATCCACCGGGCATCGTCGTGGGGCACGGTACGCAGGAGTCGGGAGAACAGGAGAAACAGCAACGTCGCGACGACGGCGCCGGCCATGATCCCCTCTGCGCCGCCGACGACGCTGACGCAGAGCCAACCGGCGCCGGCCGCGAGCGCACTAGCGATCACGGCGCGCGCGAGTACGAGGCCCTGCCATTCGAGCGGTCCGAACTTGCGCACCGTGTAGGCGACGATCATGACCGAGGCGACGACCTGCGCGGTGTTGTTGGCCCAAGCGGCGCCGACCTCGGCGTGCCCGGGAATGAGGAGCACGTCCAGCCCAACGTCGACGACCGCGGCGAAGCAGAACACGATCAACCAGGCCTTGACGTATCCGACACCCCACAGCAGACCGCTGCAGAGGCTCATCAACGCGATGACGGGGAACGCGAGCAGCATGATCCGTAGCGGTCCGGCCGTGCGCGCGTAGTCGCCGCCGTACACGAGGCGGATGAGCGGTGGGCCGAACACGATGCCGAACGCGCTGATCGGTACGCACACGAGGATCACGAGGCGCGAGGCGCGCGAGAAGCCCGAGCTGATGCGTACGGAATCGCCGGAGCCGTGGAGCGACGCGACGGTCGGGGCGACGACGCCCGACAACGACTCGACCGCCGACCCGACACCGGCCACGACCGCGAACGCCACCGAGTAGTAGGCGATTGCCTGCGCGGACGAGTAACGATCGAGGAAGAAGAACTCGGAACGACGCAGGACGACGAGGGTGAGCAGGAAGCCGGCCCAGATCGTCGCCGAGTAGCCGATCATCGGGCGCTTGAGCTCTTCGTACGGCTCCGAGCGAGGCGCCACCGAGTTGAGCACCTTCAGCGCGATCCAACTCGTCCAGGCGGTGGCGACGATCGACAGGACCGCGCCGACCGCGAACACGCCCGCGATCCCGCCCCCGAGTGCGAGCACGCCCGCGATGCCGACGGTGAACGCGAGGCCGATCGCGAGCGTGATGATCGACGCTTCCTTCCAGCGCCGGAGCACGCTCAGCACACCGTTGGGGACGTTCTGGAACGTGGCGAACGCGGTGGCCACCGCCGCCCACGTCCACGAGGCCTGCATGTCGTGGCTGAAGGCACCGATCACGACCATGATCACGCCGGTGAGCAGCGCGCCGAAGACCTGGATCTTGGTCGACCACCAGATCAGGCCCCGCAGTACACCGAGACGGTCCTGGCCGACAAGCTCCCCGCCGTACCGGACCAGCGCCCCGCTCAGCCCGAAGCTGCACACCATGACGAGCGAGGCGGAAATGAACGATATGTAGCTCTGGCGGCCCATATCGCCCACGGTCAGGAACCGGGCGATCAGCACCGACGACACCAGGACGTAGATCTGGGGGAGCGCCCGGCTGGCGATGACCCAGACGCCGCCGCTCAGGAGCGAATGACCCGAGAGCTCCTCGACGGACGAAGTGGGCTCGTCGGTCATCGATCTCTTGACCACGCGCGATGCTCCAGAATCCGTCGTCGAACCAGCGATGGTACCCCCGCGCTCTGCGACCAGTTCACGCGAGTCGTGTCCTTATCGGCAGGTGGGGCCCCGGTTTCCAGTGGTGCAGACCGGCATGGTCAACGGTCGGGAGCTGCCTGTCTTGCGCGCGTGCAGTGACCGAGGGCGTGCCCATATCGCGTTGCGTGAGAAAGGTGCGGTACGATTCTTCGGTTGGCGGGAGGGGCACCGTTGTGAGAATTCGACGCATGCGCGCGGTCGCGCTGGGCGTAGCCGTGGCGATAATCGCTGCGCTGCCGGCCACCCCGGCGGCCGCGGCGGCGGGCGCGGCGGTGTCGGACGACTTTCATGCTGCGTCGTTGAATTCGTCGTTGTGGTCGGTGGAGAACCCGGTCGGTAACGGTTCGGTGGGGGTGAACGGGCATGCGTTGGTGCTGTCGGTCCCGGCCGGTTCCGCGCACGACACGTGGT
>JBBSFB010000001.1:0-212396 GCA_038239145.1 Acidimicrobiia bacterium | reverse complement strand
CCGTGACGTCACGCAACGCGACCGTGTCCGGGTCCAACCGATCGACCAACGACGCGAGCGCATGCTCGACGATACGAACCGCCGACACCCCACCCGAAGCTCGCCCGTCGATCGCTACTGCCACCCACCGATCATGACAGGCGGGTATGACAACAACGCCGACGCCGGATTACAACATCGTGGGTGCTCGGTTGCGACGCCCGACGAAGCCGGAGGCTGCGGCACTGCTCAAGCGGCGTCGCTCCGAGCGACGCCAATGGATCGTTGCGGTCGTCGAAGCCCCGGATCGCTTCGGCTTCGCGTAGGGCACGCTCTCGGTCCATCCCGAACGGGGCGAAGAATCATTCGTCGTCGCCCGGGAGCCTACGGGCGGAGCGCGCTTCGATGTGGTGGGAATCTCCCGCCCGGCGCCAACGCTCGCACGTCTCGTCCCGCCGGTGGTGAACCGTCTGCAGGACGCCGCGATCCATCGCCTACAGGCGATGCAACAGAGGGCAATCAACAGCGACTGAGCCCGACTGGCTCACCCGCCGCGTCGCCGACTACTTGCCGCCCGCCAACCGCTGCTCGAGCAACTGATTGATCACCTGAGCATTGCCCTGGCCTTTGAGCTCGCGCATGACCTGCCCCATGAGGAAGCCCCACTTCTTCTTGCGCGCGCCTTCGTCGCCGGCGCGGTACTCCTCGGCGACGCCGGGGTTGGCGGCCAGGACCCGATCGACGATCTCGGCTATGGCGCCCTCGTCGCTGACCTGCGCGATGCCGCGCGCCTCGACGATCGTGCGCGGCCAGGTGTCGTCGGCCATCGACTCCGCGAGCACGTCGCGCGCCTGCTGGCGCGAGATCGTCCCCGCCGCGACCAGCCCGACGAGCTCAGCGAGCATCTCCGGCGTGAGCACCGACGGCGAGAGCCCGGACTCGTTCACGTAGGCCAGCACTTCCTGGCGCACCCAGTTCACGACGTCCTTGGCCGAACCGTTGCCTGCGCCGAGAGCCGCGACCGCGCGCTCGGCGTACTGGGCCAGCCCGGGAACCTCGACCAGGATGCGCGCGTCTTCGGCGCCGACGCCCCACTGCTCGACGTACCGAGCCCGCTGCGCGGCGGGCAGCTCGGGCATCGTGGCCCGCACGCGGTCGCGCATCTCCTGCGTCGGCTCGACCGGCACGAGGTCGGGCTCGGGGAAGTAACGGTAGTCGTGCGCCTCTTCCTTCGAACGCCCGGAGATCGTGCGGCCCTGCTCTTCGTCCCAGTGGCGCGTCTCCTGCACGACCTTCTCGCCGGCCTGCGTGAGTGCCCACTGCCGCTCGGCTTCGTAGTCGATGGCGCGCAACAGCGAGCGCAACGAGTTGAGGTTCTTGATCTCCGCGCGTGTCCCGTACTCCGACGCGCCGGGAACGCGCACCGACACGTTGGCGTCGATACGCAGCGAACCCTCTTCCATCTTCACGTCGGAGACGCCCACCGCGAGCAGCGTCGCCCGCAGCTCCTCGACGTAGCGCTTGGCCTGTTCGGCCGAGCGAATGTCGGGCTCGGAGACGATCTCGAGCAACGGCACGCCGGCGCGGTTGTAGTCGACCAACGAGAACTCGGCGTCGTGGATACGACCGCCCACGCCAACGTGGCGCGAGTTGCCGGTATCCTCCTCGAGGTGCGCGCGGGTGATACCAACGCGCACGCCGTCGATGTCGAGCCAACCGTCGATCGTGATCGGCTCGTCGTACTGGGAGGTTTGATAGTTCTTCGGCATGTCCGGATAGAAGTAGTTCTTGCGCGAGAACACCGACCGTTCCGGCACTCTCAAATGCAACGCTTCGGCCACGCGGAGCGCATACTCCACGGCCGTCCCGTTCAGCACCGGCAGCGAGCCGGGCAGGCCCAGGCACACCGGACAGACGTTGGTGTTGGGCTCGTCGCCGAAACCGTTCGGACAGCCACAGAACATCTTGCTCACCGTCGCGAGCTCGCAGTGGACCTCGAGACCGATCACGGTCTCGTAGGTCGTCGTCCCGGAGCCCGTCATGGTCTCGTTCACGCTGCCAGACTACGCAACATGACGCAGGCTCCCAGCTCGGATGATTTCGTCGTGTACCACGCCCACGTGCGCAACGACGTGACGATCGCGTATATCCGGGAGGGCGTGGGCGGCATCCCGCTGCTCCTGCTCCACGGCTATCCGGAGACCAAGCGCATCTGGTGGCGCAACATCGGCGCGCTGGCGGAGGCCGGATACGAGGTGATCGCCCCCGACTTGCGCGGTCACGGCGACTCGAGCCTGGCGCCCGACGACTTCTACGACATCGCCGCGTTCTCGATCGACTGTTATTCGCTCGTGCACGACGTGCTGGGTCACGATCGCTGTGCCGTGGCAGCGGGCGACGTCGGCGGGGTCGTGCTCTTCGACCTCGGCCTGCGCTACCCGGGTTTCGCGACGCACCAGGTGCTGTTCAACACCGTTCCCCCGCCGCTGAACGACGTCTACGAGGCGGCCGGTCTCCCCGCCGACGACGTGCGCGAACGCCGGGCCCAAGCCGACTACTTCGTGCGCCAGGGCAGCGATCCCGAGGGTTTGCTCGCCGAACTCGACACTCCGGAACGGCGGCAGCGCTATGTGGCCGGCATGTACGGCCACCGCCTCTGGGGCACGCCGAACGCGTTCACCCCGGACGAGGTCGCCTTCCACACCGAGCCCTACCGGGACGCGGCGAAGTTGCGCGCGAGCTGGGGCGTGTACGAGCAGACGACGGGCAACCGCCCGATGGAAGATGTCCCCCGCCTCTTCGAGCGCACCCCCGTGCCGACGCTCGTGTTGTACGGCCCCGAAGACCACGTCGTGCTGCCGTCGTTCCCGTGGAAGGCCGCAGCCGCGTGCATCGATGCGACCGGCCCACTGTTCGTGCCGAACGCCGGCCACTTCCTTCAGTGGGAGTCGGCCGACACGTTCAACAAGATCACCGCTGCGTTCTGCCGGCCGCCTGTTCGATAGCGCGCGCGACTCGGAACATCACCGGCTCTCCGAGCGCGGGCGCCAACACCTGCACACCGATCGGCATCCCGCCCTCGCCGGTCCCGAACGGCACCGACATTGCCGGGTGTCCCGACAGGTTCGACGCAACGGTGCACACGTCGCACAAATACATCGCGAGCGGATCGGCCGTCTTGGCTCCGAGCCCGAACGCAACCGTCGGCGACGTCGCCGAGATCAACACGTCGAACTTGCCGTAGACGCGCTCGAAGTCGCGCAGGATCAACGTTCGCACCTTCTGAGCCTGGCCGTAGTACGCGTCGTAATAGCCGGCCGACAGCGCGTAGGTGCCGAGCATGATCCGCCGCTTGACCTCACGACCGAAGCCCGACTCGCGGGTCGCCGCGTTCATGTGCGCAACATCCTCCGCGTCGACGCGCAGGCCGTAGCGCACGCCGTCGTAGCGCGCGAGGTTCGAGGACGCTTCTGCCGGCGCGATCAGGTAGTACGCGGAGATGCCGTACGTGGTCGACGGAACGGAGACCGTGTCGACCGTCGCGCCCGTCGCCTCCAACGCGGCCGCAGCTGCGCGCACCGCGTCGCGAACGGCCGGCTCGATCCCGTCGATCTCCGTCATCTCGTCGACGATCCCGATCCGCAGACCGGACACGCCGTCATCGA
This sequence comes from Acidimicrobiia bacterium, assembly GCA_038239145.1. Classification (GTDB taxonomy): domain Bacteria; phylum Actinomycetota; class Acidimicrobiia; order IMCC26256; family PALSA-610; genus PALSA-610. The sequence goes on along the minus strand of JBBSFB010000001.1, from coordinate 208,752 downwards.
GGCCCGGCAGTATCGCGGGAGCCGGCCCCGTGATGGAGGTCGAGTCCATCCGGTCGTGACCGCCGATCGCCTCGAGCAGGAGCGCGGCGTCCTCGACCGTTGTCGCGAACGGTCCGATCTGGTCGAGCGACGACGCGAACGCGATGAGCCCGTAGCGCGACACCAACCCGTACGTGGGTTTCACGCCTACCACTCCGCACAGAGCCGCGGGTTGGCGGATCGAGCCGCCGGTGTCGGATCCGAGTGCCAGCGACGCGAAGCCGGCTGCGACCGCGGCCGCCGACCCGCCGCTCGATCCACCCGGGACGCGTGTGAGATCGTGCGGATTCTTGGTCGGACCGAACGCGGAGTTCTCGGTGGACGATCCCATCGCGAACTCGTCGAGGTTGGTCTTGCCGATGACGATCGCGCCCGCGGCCCGCACGCGCTCGACGACCGTTGCGTCGTACGGCGGGCGCCACCCTTCGAGGATGCGCGACGAGCACGTCGTCTCGACGCCGTGCGTACACATGTTGTCCTTCAGCGCGAGCGGCACCCCGGCCAGCGGGCCCGGGTCGTCGCCGCGCGCAACCGCGGCATCGACCGCGTCGGCCTCGGCTCTGGCGCCGTCGGCGAGAACGAGGTTGAACGCGTGGACGTCGGGCTCGCGGCCACCGATGATTTCGAGGTGCGCTTCGACCACGTCGCGGGCCGAGCGCGCCCCGGAGCGCACAGAGGCCGCGATCTCGGCGGCGCTCACGGCTCTTCGCCGAGGATGCGGGGAACGCGGAAGCGCTTCTCCTGGGCGACCGGAGCGGCTGCCAGCACCTCGTCGCGATCGAGCACGGGCCGGATCTCGTCGGCGCGGAACACGTTCACGAGCGGCAGCGGGTGCGCAGTCGGTGCCACACCGCTGGTGTCGAGCGCGGAGACCTGGGCGGCGTAATCGACGATCGCGCCGAGCTCCTCGGTGAGCTCGACGATCTCCTGCTCGTCGAGCGCGAGCCGGGCGAGTTGCGCGACGTGTTCGACTTCGGCACGAGTGATGCGGTCGGCCATCGGCGAGAGGCTACTTGTAGGGATCGAGCCGGCTCAGCGGTAATCCCCACCATGCTTCGGATGCCGGTTGCCATTCGGGATCGGGGTAGATGCAGTTCACCGGGCACGCGGGTAGACACTTGTCGCAGCCGCTACAGAGCTCCGGGACGATCACGACGTCGGCGCCGTGGTTGAAGATCGCGCCGAACTGCGACGGGCAGTGCCGGAGACACGCATCGCAGTTGATGCACTCCGACATCTCGATACGAAGCGGCGGGTTCTGCCATTTCGGGTTGCGCTCGTGCTCGGCGATGCGCTCGAGCCTGGTAGTTCCGGCCACGACCCCAGAGTAGGGGGCGGCGAGGGCGGTGCTCAGCTACGCTCCCGCGGCTGTAGCAAGCCGGAGCAGTCGATCCGTCGCTCCCGCCATTTCCAGGAGGCTTTCGTGCCCGACAAGTTCCTGTTTCTCTCCGACCCCTGGTTCGACGCGGCCGAGAAGCTCATCCAAGAGCACCAGCCCGAAGTCCCGCCCACCAACCTCGTGATGAACCTCGAGGTCGCCGACGGTGGCAACACCGTCAAGTTCTTCATGGGCGCGAAGAACGGCGAGGTCCTCTTCGGCAAGGGTGCCACCGACGGCGCCGACCTCACGATGTCGACCGACATCGAGACGGCCCGCGCCGTGTTCATTTCGGGCGATCAGCAGGCCGGCATGCAGGCTTTCATGGCCGGCAAGGTCCGGGTGCAGGGCGACATGACCAAGCTCATGATGCAGGGTGGCGGCGGCGCCAACGCGCAGCTCACGGCCGCGCTGCAAGAGGTCACCGAGTAGCCGCGGATCGTTCACTTCTTGGACTTGGGCGGAACGAGGGTCACGGCCTCGCCCGCGAGCTGCTCCACCGTCCACCGCTCGTTCTTGTCGATGGTCTCCGCGGCCTTCCACGACTGCGCGCGCTGCACCTTGCCGCCTTGTACCAAGAAGCACTCGCCCGTGATCGCGCAGCCCTCGGTCGCGAGGTAGGCGACGAACGGCGACACGTTGCCGGGATGCCACACGTCGAAGCCTTCTTCGGGCGCTTTCACCGCGTCGCCGAGGCCGGGCGTCGACTCGGTCAACCGGGTTCGGGCTCCGGGCGCGATCGCGTTCGAACGCACTCCGTAACGCACGAGCTCCTTGGCGCACACCTGCGACAACGTCGCGATGCCGCTCTTGGCCGCGTCGTAGTTCGCCTGCCCGGGATTGGAGAAGAGGCCGGACGTCGAGGTCGTGTGGATGATCGAGGCCTGCACGTCTTTGCCTGCCTTCGTCTGCTCGCGCCAGTACACAGCCGCGTGATGCGTCGGCGCGAAGTGGCCCTTGAGGTGCACCGTGATGACCGAGTCCCACTCGGCCTCGGTCATGTTGATGATCACCCGGTCGCGCAAAATGCCGGCGTTGTTGACCAACACGTGGAGATCTCCGAACGCGTCGACGGCCTGCCGCACGAGCCGTTGCGCGCCGTCCCATTCGGCGACGTTCTCGCCGTTGACGACCGCTTCGCCGCCCGCGGCTTTGATCTCTTCCACGACCTGCATCGCCGCGCTCGGATCGCCGCCGTCGCCGTGCATGTCGCCACCGAGGTCGTTGACCACGACCTTGGCGCCCTCGCTCGCGAAGAGGAGCGCGTGCTCGCGGCCGAGACCGCGTCCCGCTCCGGTGATGATCGCAACGCGCCCGTCGAGTGCACCCATGTATCGCTCCTTGTAGAGGAAGGAGCAGATCGTAGGCAGGCCCGGCGGCCGCGGCTCAACCCGTGCGGGGATTGAAGGTCAGGTCGACCGGCGAACCGCGTGCGAGCTTGCCACTGAGGGGGTCCTGGCCGATGACGACGCTCGCGTCGGAGTTGAAGCCTTTGAGTGCCCCGTGCACCAACCCCCGCGCGGCGAGATCGCTACGCGCCTGCGCGTACGTCTCGAAGCGGACATCGGGGACCGGGACGCGATCGGGGCCCTTCGAGATGAACAAGGTCACCGTGGACCCGTACGGCGCAGTCGTGTTCACCGCCGGGGTCGCCTTCACGACGCGTCCGATCGTGACAGTCGAGGAGAAGACGTCGTCGGGGGCGCGCACCACCTTGAACTTCGCCGCCGTCAGCGCCTTCGATGCATCCGGGAACAGCTGACCGGAGACGTCCGGGATCTTCACCTGCGCGTGTCCCGAGCTGAGCAGCACCGTCACCGACTTGTCGGGCGCGACGCTCGTGCCGCCGGGCGGATCCACCGAGATCACATAGCCGGGCGGGATCATCTCGCTGGTAGCGCTCGGCGGCGCGGCCGGCGCGATCAGACCGGCGGCATCGAGGGCCTTCTTGGCGGTCGGCCACGGCGTGTCGACGATCTTCGGCACGGCCACATTGGCGGGACCACCGGAGACGACCAGTCGCACGTGATGATTCGAGGTCGAGCTGCCCGCAGGCGGAGTCTGCGAGATGACGGTGCCCTTCGGATCGGGCGCCGACTGTGTCGTCGACGAGACGTCGAAGCCCTTCTGTTTCGCGATCAGGGCCGCTTGGGAAATCGACAGCCCGCGCAGGCCCGGAATCGACAGCTGGGTACCGCCACTCACCTGGGCGAGCGCGACTCCGGCCGACGCGACGACGAGGATCATCACGCCGCCGACGATCCACGGCACGAGGCGACGCTGGCCCGGGACGCGCCGTTTCGGTTCGGCCGCGGTCTCGGGCTTCGTCTTGTTCTTTTGGGGTGTGTCGACGCGCGCGGCGTCGGCCGCGTCCTGGTCGAAGAACGGCGCCGACGGTGCGGGGACCGCGCGCGTCGGGTGCGGGTCGACCCGATCGACCATGCCCGCGAGCACGAGCGGACCGGGCGGTGGCAGTGCGTCGGCCGCGTCCGAGATCGCCTGGCGCATCGTGCCCGCGTCGGGATAGCGGTCAGCGGGATCGATGGCGCCGACGCGGTCGATCACCGACTCGAGCGGTCCGAGCTTCTCGCTCCCGACGAGCGGCTCGAGCGTGCGCGCCGTCAACAGGCCGAGGGTCGTGTCGGCTGCGAACGGCAGACGCCCGGTCACGCTCTCGACGAGCACCAGCGCGAGTGAGTACATGTCGGAGCGGGCGTCGAGCTGCGTCCCGCGGGCCTGCTCCGGCGACGCGTAACGGGCGGTGCCGAACACCGCGCCCGCGGGCTCGGTCCAGCTCGCCTCGGCGAGGGCGCGGGCGAGCCCGAAGTCGGCGACGCGCACGATGCCGTGCTCGTCGAACAAGAGGTTTGCGGGCTTGATGTCGCGGTGCAACACGCCGCGCGCGTGGGCGTACTCGAGCGCCGACGCAACGTCGCGACCGACGCGGGCCGCCTGCGGAACGGTGAGGAACGTCTCCTGATCGAGGAGCGAGCGCAGCGAACCGCCCTCGAGCAGCTCGAGCACCATGAACGGAACGTCGTCGTCGCCCCAGTCGTGCACGGTCACGATGTGGGGATGATGGAGCGAGGCCGCGAGCTGGGCCTCGGCCCGGAACCGACGGAGGAACGCCGCGTCCTCCGCCAGCGCCGCGTGCAGCACCTTCACGGCCACCTTGCGCTTCAGCCGGGTGTCCTCGGCCACGTAGACCCGACCGCTCGCGCCCGTGCCGACGGCGGCCTGCAAGAGGTACCGGCCCGCGAGTACACGGCCCGCGAGGTCGCTCACCGCACTGCCGGCCATACGATCAACGGTACCGGCAAGGTGCACGCGCGCCGGGTCACAGCACCGCCGTGCCCATTCCCCGATCGCCGACCGGCGACGGTAGGTTCGGGTACGTGTCGCTCACCCGACCTCGGAATCCCGTCCGCGTCGCCATCGTCGTCGGCGTGCTGCTCGTGGGGGTGAACGTGCTGATCTGGGGTGGGCGGGCGCAGGTGAACGGCCCCGCAACCGTACAGCGCCCGGCGGAGATCGTAACCCTCGAGCCGAACGAGAGCGACCAGCTCCTCCCCCAGGGCGAGGTCGGTGCGCAGCTTCGGGCGAACCTCGTCGGGCAGATCGCCATCGACGGCAAGATCATCCCGCAGGACCAGATCACCTCGACGCCGAGCCTCGGCACGATCACGTTCGATCCCGGGCCGGGCAAGGACATCCAGGAATTCTCCAAGGGCGGCCACACGGCCGTGCTTCAGTGGTGGCCGAGCACCATCCAGACCGCAGAGGCGGCCAAGGCCCGGCACGAGCTGCGCAGCTACACCTGGTCGTTCAACGTCGGCTGACCACTCGCGAGCAGCGCGTCGAACGCGTCGCCGTCGAGGATCGTCACGCCGAGCTCCTCGGCTTTGGCGAGCTTCGAGCCCGGGCTCTCGCCTGCGACGACGTAACTCGTCTTCTTCGACACGCTCGAGGTGACCTTGCCGCCTCGTGCTTCGATCTCGGCCGCGGCTTCGTCGCGCGTGCGCTGGTCGAGTGACCCGGTGAGCACGAACGTGAGCCCCGCGAGCGACGCGTCGACCACCTCGCGCTGCTGACCGCGTTCGCCTTCGAAGTTCACGCCTGCGGCCGCGAGTCGTTGGGTCAGGCGGCGGTTCCGGTCGATCGAGAACCACGAGCCGATGCTCTGCGCGATCGTGGGGCCGACGCCATCGATCGCGGTCAAACCATCTACGCCCGCGACCATGATCCCGTCGAGATCGTCGAACGCGCGCGCCAGCGCCTGCGCGGCGGTCGGGCCGACGTGGTTGATGCCGAGACCGACGAGCACGCGCCACACCGGCCGACCCTTGGAGCCCTCGACCCCGTCGACGAGCAGCTGCGCAGAACGGTCCCCGATCCGCTCGAGCGGCACCAGGCGTTCCACCGTGAGTGCGTAGATGTCGGCCGCGTCCTCCAACAGCCCGGCCTCGACGAACTGGCGCACCCGTTCCTCGCCGAGTCCCTCGATGTCCATCGCTCCCCGACCCGCCCAGTGCACGAGCCGCTGGACGCGCTGCGCCGGGCAGTCGACGTTGACGCAGTGATGGTTCGCTTCGCCCTCGACCCGTACCAACGGCTGCTTGCACTCCGGGCACTTCTTCGGGAACTTCCAGGGCTTGGTCTTGGGCGGCCGCTTCGCGAGCACGGGCCCCACGACCTCGGGGATCACGTCGCCGGCACGGCGTACCACCACGGTGTCGCCGGGTCGCACGTCCTTACGGGCAACGTCGTCCTCGTTGTGGAGCGTCGCCATGCCGACGTTCGCGCCGCCGACGAACACCGGCTCCAACACCGCGAACGGAGTGGCCCGGCCCGTACGGCCGATGCTCACCATGATGTCGCGCAGGATCGTCGTCTTCTCCTCCGGCGGAAACTTGTACGCGATCGCCCAGCGGGGCGCGCGCGAGGTCACCCCCATCTCAGTGCGTTGACCGAGGTCGTCGACCTTCACCACCACGCCGTCGATCTCGTATCCGAGCGAGTGTCGATTCGCTTCCATACGCTCGCAGAAGCCGTAGACGTCGCCGACGTCCTCGATCGCCTCGATCCGGTCGTTGACGGGGAACCCGAGATCCCTGATCCACGCCAGCGTCTCCTGATGGGTGCGCAGCCGGGGACCGCCCTCCTTCGCGCCCAGTTGGTACGCGTAGAGCGTGAGGTCGCGGGTCGCGGTTATCCCCGGGTCTTTTTGGCGCAGGCTCCCGGCCGCGGCGTTGCGCGGGCTGGTGAACAGCCGCTCCCCCGCCTCCCCTTGGCGCTTGTTCAAGGCTTCGAACGCGGCGAGCGGCATGAACACCTCGCCCCTGACCTCGAGCAGCGCGGGTATGTCCTTCGCTTTCCCCTTCAGCTTCTGGGGAACGGCCCCGATCGTACGCAGGTTCTCGGTGACGTCCTCGCCCGTCACACCGTCACCACGCGTCGCGCCGACGGTGAACCGCCCGTCGACGTACTGCAGCGAGATCGCAAGGCCGTCGAGCTTGGGTTCGGCCACGAAGCGGATCGGCTCGGTGATCAACCGCTGGATACGCGCTCCCCACGCGACCAGCTCCTCGCGCGAGAACGCGTTGTCGAGCGACAGCATGCGCTGGCGATGGACGACGGGCGCGAACGTTGACGCCGGGCGTCCGCCGGGACGTTGCGTGGGCGAGTCGGTCGTGACGAGAGTCGGGTACGTCGCTTCCAGCTCGCGCAGCTCCCGGACGAGCGCGTCGAACTCGGCGTCGGCGAGCTCGGGTTCGTCGAACACGAAGTAGCGCTCGTTGTTGTAGTCGATGACTTCGCGCAGTTGCGTGGCGCGCTCGACCGCGTCGTCGCCCGGCCGCGTGCTGTCGGAGTCGGACTTGGTTCGGGCCACGCCCGAAATCTAGGCCCCGACGGCGAGCTTCGTCGCGGCTGCCTGATCGTGCACGCGGTCGCCGATCTCCCGGGCGAGCAACATCACGCGCTCGGCCTGGCTCACACCGTGGCCCGCGAGCCCGCACGCGGGCGCGACCAACGCCTGGCCGCGGAGCCGGACCGGATCGCAGCCGCGCCGGGTCAGCTCGCACCAGGCGTCGAGCAATGCCTTCCAGAGCGGTTGCGGCTGTTCACCGACCGGACGGTGCGTCGGGATCGCGCCCCACGCGATCCAACCGCCGCCGTCGAGGAACCGTGACAGCGACGTCGCGTCGTCGAGGTCGAGCGCGTCGACGTCGAAGTGGATCACCTGCGGCCCCGCGTCGAGCGCGAGCCGGAGATCGCCATGCCCGCACACGTGGACACCCGAGACACCGCTGCACGCGGCGAGCGCACTCGACAGGAGATCGGTCGCGACCTCACGATCGATCGGGCCCTCCGCGTCGCGCCAGCAGACGAGCGCGGGCTCGTCGAAGAAGCAGACGAGCCCGGCGTCGGGAAGTCGTGCCGCGACAAGCTCCGCGATCGCGGCAGCCCACGAACGGGCGACGCGCGCGCCCAGCGGGAACGCGTGCGCGGCGTCCATCCCCGCGTCGACGAAGCCAACTCCCAGGGTCAACGGACCGGCCACCTGCACCTTGATCTGTTTGGGCGGCTTCGGCTGCTGAGCGGCGACTTCGAGGAACGCGAGCAGACCACCATGCGTGTCGTCGTCGAACAATGTCTTCAATCGCCCGACGGGATCGACCTCGGAGGTCAGCTCGATACGACCGTCGTCGCGCACGACGACACCGGGGACCGCTCCGGCCCACTGCGCGACGACGCCCTCTCGAGCCGAACGGTGCGGAAGCTGGGGCACGGCGGGCAGCTCGGGGAGGCAGCGCAACGTCAGGGCCGCGGCCGCGTGCGCATCGTGATGAGGAAGGCTCCCGATTGTGGTCGCCGTACCCGCACTGATCGCCCCGCCGAGCAGTGATTGCGCCATGAAGATTCGTAGGATAGGGCGACGCCGGCACACTCGACGAAGCGGAGTGCACGTTGATCTGGCTCTGGTGCACACGCGTGATGTGGGCGCTCTTACCGGTGACGGCGGGGACCGCGTTGGCTGACGCAACCGTCAGTTGGTCGATCGCTCCCGCGCGCGTCGCGGCGGTCGCGTTGTGGCTGGTCTGGGCGGCGGGACTCCTCGCGTTGTTCGCACCCCGACCGATCGGACTCACCCTGCTGCGCGTCGTCGCGCCGTGCGGATTCCTCTGCATCGTGTTCTCGTTGTCGTCGACGACGACGGCTTCAGCCGTGCTCGCTCTCGTCGGTGGCGGCTTTGCCGCAATCCTGGCGTTGTCGGCCCCCGTTGCAATGGCGACCGCGAACGCGCTCGCGTACGGCGACGAGGAACGGTTCGTCTTGCGTATCCCGATGCCGCTGCTGCTCGGGCCGATCCCCGTTGCGATCGCGATCGCCGCGCTCGGGGCACTATCCGGGCCCCTGCTGTTGGCCGACGGTCGTTACGCTCTCGGCGCGTTCGCGACCATCGTCGGAATCCCCGTCGCCGCGCTCATCGCGCGCGCGCTGCATCCGTTGTCGTCGCGCTGGCTCGTGCTCGTGCCCGCCGGAATCGCGATCGCCGATCCGCTCACGCTGACCGAGCCCGTACTCGTGCGCCGCGAGCTCATCACGACGTTGCGCCGGACCGCGTCGACCACCCTGCCCGCGGCTGCGCTCGATCTCCGGCTCGGAACCATCGCGGGCGGCGTGCAGCTGACGTTGACGGAGCCGGTCGAGTTCGGTCGGCGCCGCGGTCGCGTCAACGCCGAGATCGTCGCCCCTCAGGTCGTCGCCGTCGCCGTAGTACGCGCCGACGCCGCGGTCGCCCGGGCCCGCACCCGCCGCATCAACGCCTGACCCGTCACTCGGCGACGATGCCACCGCCGCAACAAACGGAACCGTCGTAGAACGCAACGACCTGCCCGGGCGCGATGCGGGGCTGGGGCGACGCGAATTCGAGCGTGGCGCCGGTGAGCGTCGCCGCGAACGGGACACCGTGGGCGCGCACCTGCACGTCCATCTCGGGCGGGAGGTCGCGTGATCGGATCACGTTGCGGAGCTGGAGGCTGTCCTGCAGCAGGTCGGCACGCGGCCCAACGGTGACGGTTCCGGTACCGGCGGCGATGTCGGTGACGTATCGGCGTTCACCGACTGCGACCCCGAGCCCGCGCCGTTGACCGATCGTGAACGAGTCGATCCCGTCGTGCGCACCTACGACCGCGCCGTGCTCGTCGACGATGCTGCCCGAACGCCGCGGGATGCGCGCGCCGAGGAACGCGTCGCGACCTCCGCGCTTGATGAAGCAGACGTCCATGCTCTCACGCTTCTCTGCGGTACGCAGCCCGAGCGCGCGGGCGCGCTCGCGCACTTCGGCCTTCGTCAGCTCACCCACGGGAAGCAGTACGCGCGCGAGCTCTTCCGTACCGAGCATGTAGAGCACGTACGACTGGTCCTTGGCCGGGTCCGCCGCGCGCGCGAGCGCGGGACCGGAGGCGGTCGTCACAATCCGGGCGTGATGACCGGTGGCGACGAAATCGAAGTCGAGCTGACGGGCTCGTTCGAGGACCCGACCGAACTTCATCGTGCGATTGCATTCCACGCACGGATTCGGCGTCTCTCCCGCCGCGTAGGCGTCGACGTACGGCGCGACCACGTTGGAGTCAAAGGCATCCGCGAAGTTGAAGACGTAGTGAGGAATCCCGATCTGGGCCGCGACCCGGCGCGCGTCCTCGACGTCGGAGAGACTGCAACATCCACTGTCGCTCTCGCCGCCCCACAGCTTGAGGGTCACGCCGGTGACGTCGTGACCCTGCTCGTGCAGCAGCGCGGCCGCCACCGATGAGTCGACCCCGCCGCTCATCATCACCATGACCCGCGCCATCATGCGGCTCGCAGCTTCGCAATGACTTCGGGCACGATCGCGAGCGCGGCATCGACGTCGGCCTGCGTCGATGCGTACCCGAACGAGAAACGGACCGACGACAGCGCGCAAGCGCGCAGCATCCCCATTGCGAGGAGCACGTGCGACGGATCGACGGCGCCCGAGCTGCACGCGGATCCGGATGCGGCCATGACACCCTGCTGATCGAGCGCGAGCAACAGCATCTCCGCCTCGACGTCGTCCACGGTGCAGTGCAGGAGACCGGCGACGCGCGCGTCGGGCGCGCCGTTCACGTGGAATCCGGGAACCTGCGCGATGAGCCCGCGTTCGAGCTCGTCCCGCAGCGCGACGATGCGAGCCGTCTCGGTCGCTCTACCCTCGTGCGTGATCCGCAGCGCGGTGGCGAAGGCAACGATGCCGGCCACATTCTGCGTCCCCGCGCGCCGGCCCTGTTCGTGCCCACCGCCTTCGATGAGCGGCACGAGCGCCGTGTCGCCCCGCACGATCAGCGCGCCGACGCCCTTGGGACCACCGAACTTGTGCCCCGAGATCGCGATCAGGTCCACGTCGGCGGTAGCCGATGCGAAGTCGAGCCACTGGGGCGCCTGCACCGCGTCGGTGTGCACGACTGCGCCGGGCGCCCGCGCCCGAACGAGTCGCGCGATCTCGGCGACGGGCTGACGCACGCCGGTCTCGTTGTTCACGAGCATTACCGACACGACCGCGGTGCGCTCGTCGAGGCAGTGGACCAACGCCTCGACGTCGACGATCCCGCCGGCGTCGGCCGGCACCCGGGCAACTCGGAAGCCCTCCCGCTCGAGCCGGGCCGCGGCGGCGAGCACAGCCTTGTGCTCGATACCGGTGGTCACGACGCCGTCGAGGTCGGCACGCCGCGCCCGTGCCGCGCCCGCGGCGCCCTTCAAGGCCAGGTTGTCGCTCTCGCTCCCACCCCCCGTGAACACGACCTCGTCGGGCCGGCAACCGGCCACGGCGGCAACCGTTTCTCGCGATTCTTCGAGCGCGGTCTTGGTCGCGCGGGACGCGCGATGACCTCCGGACGGGTTGCCCGGATAGGCGGCGAGGAAGGGCGTCATGGCCGCGATCGCCTCGGGGCGCATCGGGGTGGACGCGGCGTGATCGAGGTAGACGCCGTCGTCGGCTCCGCTCGGGGTCGGAAAAGGCACCTGACCAGGGTATGGCGGCTGGTTCGGGAACACGTTCCCGGCCCCGAGCGTTCACCTGGAGGAGAGACGTACGGGGTGTAGTTGTCACACCCGAAGGAGATACTTTGATCATGAGCGAGCGGAGCACATCCACCAAGGAGATCGGCGAGAGCCAGCTTCGGTTGCTGCCCGGAGGGTCGGTTACGGCACGACCCGACTGGCAGCTCGACGAGCGCACGCGTTCGGTCGGACGTCTCGGGGTTGCGCAGGCCCGCGAGGTGCTCCGCCAGGCTCGTCCGCCCGAGCCGAAGCAGCCCGCGACGATCCGCAAGGCCAGCTGACCCGAGCACAGTCCGGTGCCGGACCGCCGGTGCCGATCAGCCCGAGAAGCGGTCGAGCAACTGAAGCGCGGCGGCGGTCGGTGACGTCCGCCCCGCCACCACTTCGGCCTCCAGGGAGTCGACGTCCGCCTGCACGCGATCGTCGGCCCGGAGCCGTTCGAGCAGCGTCTCGCCGACCTCGGACCACATCCATTCGCGGGCCTGCTCGCCCCGCCTCCGGTCCAAGCCTCCCGACGCCCGGGCCGCCGCCGAATACTCCTCCACGACCGACCACACGTCGTCGATCCCTTCGCCGAGCAGGGCCGAGCACGACAGGACCCGCGGCGCCCAACCGTCGGTGCGCGGCCGCAGGAGGTGCAGCGCGTGGCCGTAGTTGCTCGCGGTGTGCCGGGCGAGATCGGCCAGCGCACCATCGGCCTTGTTGACGATCACCAGATCGGCCAGCTCGACGATGCCGCGCTTCACGCCCTGAAGCTCGTCACCCGCGCCGGGCGCGAGCAAGAGCGCGAACACGTCGACCATCGCCGCGACCGCGACCTCCGACTGCCCCACGCCGACGGTCTCGACCAGCACCACGTCGAAACCGGCCGCTTCGCACAGCAGCATTGCCTCGCGGGTCCGGCGGGCGACACCGCCGAGCGTGCCCTTCGACGGCGACGGCCGTATGAACGCCTTCGGCGAACGCGACAACTGTTCCATGCGGGTCTTGTCGCCCAGGATCGAACCTCCACCGCGCGTGCTCGACGGGTCGACCGCCAGCACCGCGACCTCGTGACCGCCCTCGACGAGGTGCAGACCGAGGGCCTCGATGAACGTCGACTTTCCCGCGCCGGGCGCGCCACTGATCCCGACCCGGGTGGAGCCTCCGGTCGCAGGCATGACCTCGTCGAGAAGTGCGGCGGCCTCGTCGCGATGATCGGCGCGGGTCGACTCCGCGAGCGTGATCGCGCGCGCCAGCGAACGACGGTCGCCGGCGCGCACCGCGTCGGCGAGCGCAGTCACGAGAACGTGAGCGTCATGCGACGGGGTTCCGCCGGATCAAGGTGAGGACGTCGGCCGCAGCCTGGAGAATGTTGCTCCCGGGCCCGAACACGGCCGCCACCCCGGCGTCGTGCAGGAAGTCATAGTCGGACGCCGGGATCACGCCGCCGACCACCACGATGATCTCGTTCGCGCCCTGGGCCCGCAGCGACTCGATGAGCTGCGGCACGAGCGTCTTGTGCCCGGCGGCCTGGCTCGAGATACCGACGACGTGCACGTCGTTCTCGATCGCCTCGCGCGCCGCTTCCTCCGGGGTCTGGAAGAGGGGACCGACGTCGACGTCGAAGCCGAGATCGGCGAAGGCGGTCGAGATCACATGCGCTCCGCGGTCGTGACCGTCCTGGCCGAGCTTGGCCACGAGGATGCGGGGCCGGCGGCCCTCTTCGGTCGCGAACGCCGCGACTTCCTTGCGGATCCGTTGGAACTCTTCGTCGTCGGAGTACGCGCTGCCGTACACGCCCGAGATCGTACGGATGTTGGCGCGGTACCGACCGAACACCTCTTCGAGCGCGTCGGAGATCTCACCGACGGTCGCGCGGGCCCGGGAAGCTTCGATCGACAGGGAAAGGAGGTTGCCGTCGGATTTGGCGCCGGCGGTGAGCGCGGCGAGCGCGACCTGCACCTTCTCGGGATCGCGCTCGGATTTGATGCGCTCGAGCCGCACGATCTGCTGGCGGCGCACCTCCGTGTTGTCGATCGTGCGGGTGTCGATCGCCGACTCCTTGTCGAGCCGGTACTTGTTGACGCCGACGATGACCTCCTCGCCTCGATCGACGCGCGCCTGGCGTCGGGCTGCGGCTTCTTCGATCCGCAGCTTCGGCATCCCCGACTCGACCGCTTTGGTCATGCCGCCGAGGCCCTCGACCTCTTGGATCAGCTCCCAGGCCTCGTTGGCGAGCGACTGTGTGAGCGCCTCGACGTAGTACGAACCGCCGAGCGGATCGATGACGTGGGTGACTCCGGTCTCCTCCGCCAGGATCAGCTGGGTGTTACGCGCGATGCGGGCCGCGAAGTCGGAGGGCAGCGCGATTGCCTCGTCGAAACCGTTGGTGTGCAGGCTCTGCGTTCCGCCGAGCACGGCCGCGAGCGCTTCGTACGCGGTGCGCACGACGTTGTTGTACGGGTCCTGCTCCATGAGCGAGACCCCCGAGGTCTGGCAGTGCGTGCGCAGCATCTTCGAGGCCGGCTTCTGCGCGCCGAGGTCAGTCATGATGCGGGCCCACAGCAGGCGCGCGGCGCGCAGCTTCGCCACTTCCATGAACAAGTTCATGCCAATCGCGAAGAAGAACGAGAGCCGGCCCGCGAACTCGTCGACCGACAAGCCGCGCGACGCGGCGAAGCGCGCGTACTCCAGCCCGTCGGCAAGCGTGAAACCGAGCTCCTGCACTGCGGTCGCGCCCGCTTCTTGCATGTGGTAGCCGGAGATCGAGATCGAGTTGAAGCGCGGCATGAACTTCGCGGTGTGGTCGATGATGTCGCCGACAATCCGCATGCTCGGCTCGGGTGGATAGATGTACGTGTTGCGGACCATGAACTCTTTGAGGATGTCGTTCTGAATCGTCCCCGTGAGCTTGTCCTGGCTCACACCTTGTTCTTCGGCGGCGACGACGTACCCCGCGAGCACCGGCAGCACCGCGCCGTTCATCGTCATCGACACCGACATCTTGTCGAGCGGAATGCCGTCGAAGAGGATCTTCATGTCCTCGACGGAATCGATCGCGACACCGGCCTTGCCGACGTCGCCGACGACGCGTGGGTGATCGCTGTCATAGCCACGGTGCGTCGCGAGATCGAAGGCGACCGACAGTCCCATCTGCCCAGCCGCGAGGTTCTGGCGGTAAAACGCGTTCGACTCTTCCGCGGTCGAGAAACCGGCGTACTGGCGAATGGTCCAGGGCCGGTTCGAGTACATCGTGGCGCGCGGTCCGCGCACGAACGGCTCGAGGCCGGGTAACCCGCCCACCGTCTCGAGCGATTCGAGGTCGGCCGCGGTGTACAGCGGCTTGACCGCGATGCCCTCAGGCGTCTCCCACGTGAGCGTTTCGGGCTCGGCGCCCTTCAGTTCTTTGGACGCGAGCTCCCGCCAGCGCGTGAGGTCCGGTTCCGTCATGTGGCTTAGTGAACCACGCACGCACCCCCGCCTGAGAAGTTGGCGGGGAAAGAAAGGCTGGGACGGCCTAGAAGCGCGACTCGGTATCGATGGTGACCGACTGACCCGCGGGGTCGACTCCCACCCGGCAGGTGGGGCATGCGGTCGGCGTCGAGCCGTCCTTGAACGTCCCTGCCTTGAACAAGCTCTGGCATTGATCGCAGGTGACGTAAGTGGCGCGCTCGAGTTTCATCCCCCTCAACTTACTCATGCCTCCAAGCACCACGGGTACCGCCCGCGGCGGCACGCCCGGCGTTGTGCGCGGGTACAGGCCGTGCTATACATCTTAAGACAACTTCAGATGATCTCCGATGAGCCGGGAGGACCAGTGACCAGTGCACAGGACGTTTCGAGATGAGGCGCCTGTTCGCGCTCGCGCTGGCCGGTCTCGCGATTCGGCCTGCACACCGATTGCCGATCCCGGGCACTGGGACCCGACCGTCTATTGCGCCACGGTCCGTTCGCCCGACCCGTGGTGCCGGGCGCACGGGAACTGACTCCCGGCTCAGTCGTTCGTCGTCGACTTCCCCCCTCGATTCCTGCGGCTGTGGAGGCCCCAAAATGACCAGTGCCCTTCGGGTTATGCCGTGGCCGGACCCCGTGCTCGACGCCATCGGCCACGACCCGCGGAGTTGGTACGTGGAGACGTTCTGGTTGCCGACGCTCGGGCCGACCGCGCTCCTGCTGCTCCGCCACCTCGCCGACCGGTTCGAGACCAGTCCCAAGGGCGTCGACCTCCCGGTCGCCGACACCGCGGCCGCCCTCGGGCTCGGTCCTCGCGAGGGCCAGCAATCGCCCCTCATCCGCAGCCTCACCCGGCTGCAGCAGTTCGAGCTCGCGTGCTCCGACGGCGACGTGACGATCGCGGTCCGCACGACGTTGCCGCCCGTGCATCGTCGACACGTCCGGCGCCTCCCGGTGGCGTTGCAGGCGCGGCACGCGGAGTGGATCGAGGAGCAGGCGGCGAAGCCCGTCGACATGGCCCGCCGCCGAGCCCGCCGGTTCGCACTCACCTTGATGGCGCAGGACGAACCGATCGACCTCGTGGAACGTGCGCTCCATGCCGGCGGGTTCCATCCGGCCCTCGCCCACGAAGCCGTCCGCTGGGCCCACGCCCAAAATCGGGGAACCGACGACCTCCCCGAAGCGTCATGAGAGCGAAGCGTCGTTGCCGGTGATCTGCGCCCCCCGCCGGTAGCGCATCGCCGGGGCGGGACGGAACCCGAGGGATCCGTCCCGCCCTGCTGCGAATAGCCTCGACGGCCGATGGACACGCCGCTCGACGACGCCGAGCTCGACAAGATCGCCGGTTGGTTGCGCCGCGCCGATCGCGTCATCGTCTTGACCGGCGCCGGCATCTCCACCGAGTCGGGCATCCCCGACTTCCGGGGCCCGAACGGCGTGTGGACCAAGAACCCGGCCGCGGAGAAGACGGCGACGCTCGAGTACTACATGTCGGATCCGGAAGTGCGGCGCCAGGCGTGGCAGAACCGAGTGAACGGCAACTACTGGACGGCGGAACCCAATGCCGCGCACCGCGCCCTCGTCGACCTCGAGCACAAAGGAAAGCTCCAAACCGTCGTCACCCAGAACATCGACGGCCTGCACCACGCGGCCGGGCAGTCCCCCGGCATCGTGATCGAGATCCACGGCAACGTGCGCGAGGTGAAGTGCATGGCGTGCGGGTGGCGTGCGCCGATGGGCGAGGCGCTCGACCGCGTGCGCGCGGGCGAAGCCGATCCCGAATGCCCCGTCTGCGGCGGGATCCTGAAGTCGGCGACGATCAGCTTCGGCGAGAACCTGGTCGCCGCCGATCTCGAGCGATCACAGATCGCGGCCGGCACCGCCGACGTCTTCGTGGCCATCGGTACCTCGCTCGGCGTGTATCCCGCCGCCGCACTCCCCGAGATCGCCCGCCGCAACGGCGCCCGACTCGTGATCCTCAACGCGGAGGAGACCCCGTTCGACGAGGTCGCCGACGCGGTCGTCCGAGAGCAGCTCGGCGCCGTCCTACCCGCCCTCGTCGCCCGGGTCTGAGCCTTGGCCGGGACGGCGGCGCGAACGCCGCCCGTTGGGAATATCCGACTGCCGCGGTAGGATTTAACCCGTTGTATCGGCCGGGAAGGTGTCCCTTTCGGCCTCGTTCCGGGAGTTTCGATGGCGAGTTTTCGCGACCTGCTGAAGCAGACGAAGTCGGAGATCCAAGAGATCTCCCCGGCCGACGCCGAGCCCCGGGTCGGCGAGTCGACGTTCCTCGACGTCCGGGAGCTCGACGAATTCGAGCAGGGAATGATCCCGGGCTCGGTCTTCATCCCCCGCGGTCACCTCGAGAGCCAGGTCGAGAACAAGATCCCGAATCACGACGCCCCGATCGTCATCTACTGCGCCGGCGGCACTCGGTCCGCGTTCGCAGCCAAGACGCTCCAGGAGCTCGGCTACTCGGACGTCGTGTCGATGGCCGGGGGTTTCGGGCGCTGGAAGAACGAGGGGCGCGATTGGGTCACGCCCAACGTGCTCACACCCGAACAGCGCGACCGCTACGGCCGCCACATCCTCTTGCCCGAAGTCGGCGAAGAGGGTCAGCAGAAGCTGCTCGGCGCCAAGGTCCTCCTGCTCGGCGCGGGCGGCCTCGGCTCGCCCGCCGCGCTCTACCTCGCGGCCGCGGGAGTGGGCACAATCGGCATCATCGACATGGACGTCGTCGATGCCTCCAACCTGCAGCGCCAGATCCTGCACAACCTCGAGCGCATCGGTGACCGCAAAGTCGACTCGGCCAAGAAGACACTGACCGCGCTCAACCCCGACGTCAATGTCGTCACCTACGACGTGCGCCTCGGCGCCGACAACGTCATGGACATCATCGACGGGTACGACGTCATCGTCGACGGCACCGACAACTTCCCCACCCGCTACCTCGTGAACGACGCGTCACTGTTGAAGCGGATCCCGGTCGTCCACGGCTCCATCTTCCGGTTCGAGGGTCAGGTCACCGTCTTCGATCCGTACAACGGTCCCTGCTACCGCTGCCTGCTCCCGGAGCCGCCCCCGCCGGAGTTGGCGCCGTCGTGTTCGGAGGCCGGTGTCATCGGCGTGTTGCCGGGCATCATCGGGTCGATCCAGGCGCTCGAGGCGATCAAGCTGATCCTCGATCTCGGCGAGCCCCTACGCGGCCGTCTGCTCGCGTACGACGCGCTGGAGGAGACGTTCCGCAACTTCAAAGTGCGCCGCGACCCCAGCTGTCCGGCGTGTGGCGAAGGTGCGCAGATCGTGATCGCCGAGTACGACGACCTGTGCATGCCGCACGCGCATTAGCTGTGCACTTGGCTTGCTGCGCGGCTCGCTCGCGCTTCGCCCATCGCTCTTGCTCACCGCGAGAAACGCGCTATTTCCCGGCCACTTCAACTGTGCCGGTCATGCCGGCGTGGATCGTGCACACGTAGGGGAAGGTCCCCACCTTCGCGAACGTGAACGAGTAGCTCGCGCTCGGCGCGAAGGCGTCGGTGCCGAACTGGGCGCCGAAATCGACCGCGTCGGCCGACTTCTTGACGTTGTGTGTCACCGAGTCGGTGTTGTGCCAGGTCACCTTGGTGCCGACGTCGACGATGATTGCGCTCGGCGTGAACTGGAAGTTCTTGGCGTCGATCTCGACGGTCGCGTGACGGCGGAGGTTCGTCGGTGCTGCCGGTGCCGCAGGCTTCTTCGACGACGAGCTGCATGCGGTCACGACCACGAGCAGTACCGCCCCGAGCAGGACGGTTCGTGGGAAACTGCTCACGCAGTCGGCTTGCGGAAGGTCGACGCGAGCTCGACGAGCGTGCGCACGCCGTAGCCGGTGCCACCCTTGGTCGTCTCTGCATCGTCCGCCGACGAGCGAGCCGTACCCGCAATGTCGAGATGCACCCACGGCGCGTCGCCCGCGAACTCCTTCAAGAAGAGCCCCGCGGTCAGCGTGCCCGCCCCACTTCCCGTCGAGATGTTGCGCAGGTCGGCGATCTCGGAGTCGAGATTGCGGCGGTACTCATCGGGCAACGGAAGGTGCCACATGCGCTCGCCCGCCCGCTCGGCCGCTTCTTGCACCTGCTCGACCCAGTCGTCGTCGCTCCCCATGATGCCGGCGATCTTGTCGCCCAGCGCCATGACGACCGCGCCCGTCAGCGTGGCCAGATCGATGATCGCGTCGGCGCCTTCCTCGGCCGCGAGCGAGAGCGCGTCGGCGAGGATAAGGCGCCCCTCGGCATCGGTGTTGAGCACCTCGACCGTCTTGCCGTTGCGCATCTTCAGCACGTCGCCCGGGCGCATGGCCGCACCGCTCGGCATGTTCTCGACGAGCGGCACGTAACCGATGACGCGTGCCTTCACGTCGAGATCGCGCAGCGTCGACATGGCCGCGATCACCGCGGCTGCGCCCGACATGTCGGTCTTCATCGTCTCCATGCCGCCGGCGGTCTTGAGCGAGAGGCCGCCGGAGTCGAACACGACCCCTTTGCCGACGAAGGCCACCGTCCCCTTCGGACGCGGCGGTGAGTACTCGAGGCGGAGAAAACGCGGGGGCCGGTCGGACCCGTTGCCGACGCCCAGCACACCGCCCATGCGTTCCCGCACGAGTTGTTCGCCCGCGAACACCGTGGCTTTCAGGCCCGACTTGCGGGCTACCGCGCGTGCGAGCGCGACGACGTCGGCCGGAGACTTCGCGGCCGCAGGCTCGTTGATGAGGTCGCGCGCCCACGCGACCGCTTCCGCGATACGCGCGCCCCGCGCGAGGCCGGCCCGCACCTTGGCGTTCGCGCGCCCGACCACGATCACCCGAGCGAGCTTCGTCACCTTGCCGTCGGATTTGTACCGCAGGAACTGGTAGCGGCCGAGGCACACACCTTCGGCGAACGCCTGCGCCGCGAGCGCGGGATCGACGTCGGGACCGACCGCATCGAGCAGCGTCGTCGCGACCGACGCGACACGCGATGCGCGCCGCGCGATCGTCGCGCCCGCGCGCCGGATCGCGGCCGCGTCGAACTTCTCCCGCTTCCCGACTCCGAGCAACAGCACCGCCCGCGCCCCGAGACCGCCACCGGTCGGCACCGCGAGCACTTCACCCAGCTTGGCGTCGAAGTCGGTCTCCTGCATGAAGTCGGCGAGCTTCCCGCCGATCGCGCCGTCGACCAGATCGGCACCCGGCCCGACCTCGGCGCCGGCGAACACCGGGACGACGAACAGGTCGGCTTTCGGCGCGCCGGCAACGATCGTGAACGTGGGGGCCATGAGATTCCTCAGCGGTTGCGCGACGGACGGAATTCGCCTTCTTGCCAACGCGACAGCGTGTAGACGAGATCGGCGAGACGATTGAGATAGGGCACGACCTGGCTCTCGGGCCCGAGCCAGCCGACCCGGGTGGCGGCGACGCTGACCCGCTCGCTGCGCCGGATCACGGTCCGGGCGAAGTCGAGCATGGCCGCAACGGAATTCTGACCGGGGAGGACGAACTCCTTGGGTGGGTCGAACCGGCTGCTGACGTCGTCGATGATGGGCTCGAGCCGGGCGACCATGTCGACGGTAACGAGCGAGACCTCAGGGGTGAGCTTGCCCCGGTTCTCGGGTGCCGTCGCGAGCTCGGCGCCGACCACGAAGAGCTCTCGTTGCAGCTGCACCACCAGCTCGTGCAGCTCCGAGTCCGGGTCCATCTCGGCCCGGGCGAGACCGAGAGCGCTCACCGCCTCGTCGACCGCGCCGTACGCCTCCGGTCCAACCTCGTCCTTGCCGACCCGACCTCCGTACAGGAGGCCGGTCGTTCCGTCGTCGCCGGTGCGTGTGTAGACCTTCATACTCGGGTTGCAGCCTAGGTCGCCGCCGCCGGCGGAATCGTGTAGTGGCGCCGGTTTTGGCCGACGTAACCTGATGTGATGACCGACCCTCGAGGAACCGATTCGCCCATCGGCAGCGGCGCCGTACACCCCTTCCTCGACGCGCTCCACGAGCGCGTCCTCGTGCTCGACGGCGCGTTCGGTACGTGGATGCAGGGCCAGGATCTCGGGCCCGACGACTTCGGCGGCGAGGCGCTCGAGGGCTGCAACGAGAACCTCATCGAGACCCGGCCCGATCTCGTGGCCCAGATGCACGACGAGTTCTTCCAGGCCGGCGTCGACGGCGTCGAGACGGCAACATTCGGCGCCTTCCCCCTCGTGTTGAACGAGTACGGACTGGGCGACCAGACGTTCGAGATGAACCGGCACGCGGCCGCACTCGCCCGCGAGGTCGCGTCCGGTCATGCCGCCGACGGGCGCCCCCGCTTCGTCATCGGTTCCATCGGGCCCGGGACGCGGCTGCCCTCGCTCGGTCAGATCAAGTACACGACGCTACGCGACGACTACGAGCTGCAGGTCGACGGGCTCATCGCGGGCGGCATCGACGTACTGCTCATCGAGACGGTCTACGACCTCCTGCAGGCCAAGGCGGCGATCAACGGCGCCCGCGCGGCCATGCGGCGCGCCGGGCTGTCGAACCCGATCCCGATCATGGTGCAGGTGACGGTGGAGACGACCGGCCGCATGCTAGTCGGCACCGAGATCGGCGCCGCGCTGACCTCGCTCGAGGCGATGCGCCCCGACGTCATCGGCATGAACTGCGCGACCGGTCCGACCGAGATGACCGAGCACCTGCGCTACCTCGCGCAACATGCCCGGACGTTCCTGTCTGCGCTGCCGAACGCGGGCCTGCCCTCGGTCGTCGACGGTCACACGCACTACGACCTTACGCCGCAGCTGCTCGCCGACGCGCACGAGCGGTTCACCACGGAGTTCGGTCTGAACGTCGTCGGCGGTTGCTGCGGCACCACGCCCGAGCACCTTCGTCAGGTTGTGGAGAAGCTCGACCATCGTGCACCAGTGCTGCGGACCCCCGAGTTCGAGCCCGGCTGCTCGTCGATCTATTCGCACGTGCCGTTCGAGCAGGAGCTCGCGTACCTCGCGATCGGCGAACGCACGAACGCCAACGGATCCCGCAAGTTCCGCGACGCGATGCTCGAAGGCGACTTCGACGGCTGCGTCCAGATGGCGCGCGAACAGGTGAAGGAAGGCGCCCACGTCCTCGACGTGTGCGTCGACTACGTCGGCCGCGACGGCGCCATCGACATGGACCAGATCGCGGGCCGGTTCGCGACCCAGGCGTCGTTGCCGCTCGTGTTCGACTCGACCGAGCCGTTGGTGCTCGAAGCGGGCCTGCAACATCACGGGGGCAAGGCGCTGGTCAACTCAGCCAACCTCGAAGAAGGGGAGGAGGAGGGCAAGCGGATGGACCGCGTCTTCCGCCTCGCCCGCGAGTACGGCGCCGCGGTCATCTGCCTCACGATCGACGAAGAAGGACAGGCGCGCACGGCGGAGTGGAAGATGCGCGTCGCCAAGCGCATCTACGACATCGCGATCGAGCGCTACGGCCTCGAGCCGACCGACCTCATCTTCGATGTGCTCACGTTCCCGCTCTCCACCGGCGACGACGACCTCCGCCGCGACGCGATGGAGACGATCGACGCGATCCGTCAGATCAAGGCCGAACTGCCCGGCGCGCACACAGTGCTCGGTCTGTCGAACGTGTCGTTCGGGTTGAAGCCCGCAGCCCGCCACGTGCTGAACAGCGTGTTCCTGCACGAGTGCCGCGAAGCCGGCCTCGATGCCGCCATCGTGCACGCGGCGCGCATCATGCCGTTGCACCGGATCGACGAAGCCCAAAAGGAAGCGGCGCTCGATCTCATCTACGACCGCCGCCGGGAGAACTACGACCCGCTCACCGAGTTCATGGCCCTGTTCGAGAACGTCGAGGCCGGCGCGATCGAGAAGGAAGACCGCTCGGGCTGGCCGGTGTCGGAGCGATTGAAGCACCGCATCATCGACGGCGAGCGCGACGGCCTCGAAACGGATCTCCAGGAACAGTTGACCGAACTGACCCCGTTGCAGGTTGTCAACGACGTGCTGCTCGACGGCATGAAGGTCGTGGGCGAGCTCTTCGGCAGTGGCCAGATGCAGCTCCCGTTCGTGCTGCAGTCGGCGGAGACGATGAAGGCCGCGGTCGCGTACCTCGAGCCGTTGATGGAGAAAGCCGATTCCGGGGGTAAGGGCATCGTGGTGCTCGCCACCGTCAAGGGTGATGTCCACGACATCGGCAAGAACCTCGTCGACATCATCCTGACCAACAACGGCTACATCGTCTACAACCTCGGCATCAAGATCGCGATCAACGAGATGATCGAGAAGGCGCTCGAGGTGAAAGCCGACGCGATCGGCATGAGCGGCCTCCTCGTGAAGTCGACGATCATCATGCGCGAGAACCTGCAGGAGCTGAACGCGCGCGGGCTCTCCGACACCGTGCCGGTGATCCTCGGTGGCGCGGCGCTGACGCGCACGTACGTGGAGCGCGACCTCCGCGAGGTTTACGACGGCCGCGTGTTCTACGGCAAGGACGCATTCGAAGGCCTGCGCACGATGGACGCGCTGGTGCAGGGACGCAAGAACGGGACGCTCGACGAGAAGTTCGGACGTGAGCCCGGAGGCCGCAACCTGCCGCCCCGCAAGTCGGAGCTCCCGGTCGAAGACGTCGACATCCCCGCCCGTTCCGACGTCGCGGTCGACACCAAGATCTTCACGCCACCGTTCGTCGGTTCCCGGGTCGCCAAGGGCATCTCCCTCGACGACATCGCCGGTTACGTGAACGAGACCGCGCTGTTCCGCAACCAGTGGCAGTTCCGGCCCGAGTCCGGTGAGAACGACCAGGACTTCAAGACCCGGATCCGTCCGATCTTCCGAGAACAGCTCGGCACCGCCAAGCAGGAAGGCCTCCTCGTGCCCGCGGCCGCGTGGGGATACTTCGCGGTGAACAGCGAAGGCGAGAACCTGGTGGTGTGGAAGGACGACACCCGCACCCAGGAATGGCTGCGCTTCCACTACCCGCGCCAGCGCAAGGCTCCGTTCCTGTCGATCGCCGACTTCTTCCGGCCGATCGAGTCGGGAGAGACCGACTACGCCGCGTTCCACGTCGTGACGATGGGCACCGCTGCGAGCGCACGGGAGAAGGAACTCTTCGCGGCCGACAAATACCAGGACTACCTGTTGTTGCACGGACTCTCGGTCGAGATGACCGAAGCGCTCGCCGAGCTGTGGCATCGGCGCATCCGGGAGGAGTGGGGCTACGCCGCCGAGGACGGCCCGACGCTCACCGGATTGTTCAAGCAGCAGTACCGCGGCTCGCGCTACTCGTGGGGCTATCCGGCGTGCCCCGACCTCGACGACCAGACCAAGGTCGCCGAGCTGTTGGAAATCGAACGCATCGGCGTGTCACTCACCGAGGAATTCCACCTCGTCCCCGAGCAGTCGACGAGCGCGATCATCGTCCCCCACCCCGGGGCCAAGTATTTCGTCGTTTAGCCGGCTGAGCAGCCGTCTAGGGGCGGAGGACGGCGCGGGCGACGAGGTCGGTGCCGAACGCGGTGAGGATCGCGAGGTAGAGCAACCCGGTCGCGGCCATCACGGCCGAGTAGTAGCGCTCGCGCAGCGCCGCCCAGGTCATGCCGACGAGGCCGATCGTGAGCGCCGCGGAACCGATCCAGATCCAGCCGAGCACGCCGTGGTACCCGTCGGCGACGGTGCCGTTCAGCACCTGCACCATGCCGGTCGGCCAGACGAAGACCGCGATCTCGAGGGGCCACGCCGCGGCCGTCCAGGCGACGAGCTCCTTCACCGGTCCGCGGGGAAGGCCGGGCTGCACGAGATACCAGTGCCCGAGCAGCATCGCGTCGCTCACGCTGCCGAGGAACACCGCGCCGACGATCAGACGAGCGACCGCGAGCAGGTACGGGCCGCCCGCGAACTGCGCGGCGGTGAGCAAGCCGATTGCGCCGATGACCGGCGCGACCAGGTCGAGCGCGGGCGGGAACTCCGGGCCGTGATCGTCGTCGCCAACGGCATCGTCACCGCGACCGATCATCGCCGACACGCGCGCCCGCCGAGCGGCGCGCACCTCTTCTCGTCCCTGCACTCCGGCCGCTCGGCGTTGCACCGAGACGGCGAGCGCGACCATCGCGGCGACGACCGTGCCGATGGCGGCCGCCGCCGCGATCACCCGTGCCGCAGTCAGATCACCGGTGAGGAAGATCGCCGCGCCGCCGGCCGCCATCGTTGCGAACACGAGCCGGATGAGCCATCCGTAACCGAGGCTCACGAGCCGGCGGCGGGTCGTGATCCATCCGAAGAACAACCCACCGGCGGCCCACTGCAGGAGAAACGTCGCCGCGTCGAGCTTCACGCAACGATCGCGATATCGCGCGGCGCGTCGTTGAGGCGGAGGGGCCCTTCGGGGGTGGCGACGACGATGTCTTCCAGCCGCATGCCGAATCGATCGGGGAAATAGATGCCGGGCTCGACGCTGAACGCGTGACCGGCCTCGAGCAGCTGCGTGTTGCCCGCGACCATGTACGGCTCCTCGTGGGCTTCCGTCCCGATGCCGTGCCCGACCCGGTGCACGAAGAACTCGCCGAAGCCCGCGGCCGCGATGACCGAGCGTGCCGCGGCGTCCACCTCGAGACACTCGACACCGACCGTCGCCGCCCGCACTCCCGCTTCCTGCGCCTCGACCAGCACCGCGTACACGTCGGTGACCTCGCCGGGCGGTTCGCCGACGTGGAACATGCGCGTGATATCGGAGCAGTAGCCGTCCATCGTGCCGCCGAAGTCGCACAGAACGATGTCGCCGGCCGCGATAGTGCGCCTCGCAGTCGGTTCGTGGTGCGCGCTCGCGGCGTTGGCGCCGGCGGCGACGATGGCGAAGTTCGAACGCTGGTGCCCGGCCGCGAGCATCCGCTCGACCAGCTCGCGATGCACCTCGAGCTCGGTCCGGCCCGCGAACGACACCGAGCGCATGTCGTGCGCCACCGCGTCGACCGCGTGGGCGGCGCGCGTGAGCGCGGCGATCTCGTCGTCGTCCTTGATCATGCGGACGGGACCCACCACGTCGGTCGCCCGGGAGAACACGCACGACGGCACCGCATGCTGAAGGTCGAGCAGGAACCGGGCCCAGGTGTGGTCACCGATCGCGACCCGGCGCGCGGAGCGGCGGATCATCCCCGCGACGATCGCGACCGGGTCGTCGGTCTCTTCCCACGTAACTATCTGGAACAGCTCGGGCCGACGTTCGACGCGCGGCGCTTCGAGCCGGGGAACCACGAGCTGGATATCGCCCGTGCGCGGCAGTACGAGCATCGTCAGCCGTTCGAGCGGCATCGCCTCGTACCCGGTGAAGTACGGGAGGTCGGGTCCGACCGACAGCAACAACGCGTCGATCCCGATCTCCGACATCCGGGCCCGCACGCGGGCGATGCGCGACGCGTAGGTCACGCGCTGAGCCCGGGCAGACCGTCGATGCTCTCGACGTTCTTCTTGCCCCAGTACGCCTCGATACCGTCGTCGCCTTTGCCCCGGGCCCAGTCGAGCAGCCGTTCGCGATCGTCGACCAGATCCATCAGCGGCACCGCGTACCCGCACGAAGTCGTCACTCGCTCCACCTCGATCTCGATGATGGCCCGCCGGCCGGGAAGCTCGGGAAACTCCGATGCGAGATCGTCGAAGCCGGGCGTGGCAGCGGGGTGCACCGTGCCCCTGCCGTAGATCCGGGAGATCCGGGGATTGCCACTGAATGCGCACGCCATCAGCGTGATCCGACCGTTCTCCCGCAGGTGCGCGATCGTCTCGACCCCGCTACCGGTGAGATCCAGGTACGCGACGCGGTCGGGCGCGAGCACACGCAGCGTGTCGTAGCCCTTGGGCGACAGGTTGACGTGGCCCGCATCGCCGCTCGGCGCGGTCGCGACGAAGAACATCGGCTGCGCCTGCCACCACTCCGCCAGATCGGGACGCAACGACGAGAATCGATCGGCCATGCACCCATTATCTCAGTGCGGCGTGGAAACCAGCCGATCCGCGCCTTCCCGAGCGTGATAGCTCGAGCGCACCAGGGGCCCCGACTCGACGTGCGCGAAGCCCAGTGCCTCGCCGTACTCCTTGAGCGCGGCGAACTCGTCGGGGTGCCACCACTTCGCCACCGGGAGGTGGGCCGCCGACGGGCGCAGGTACTGGCCGATGGTCAGGATCCCGACGCCGACGCTGCGGAGATCGGCCATCGCGGCCCGGACCTCGATGTCGGTCTCGCCCATGCCGAGGATGAGGCCCGACTTGGTCACCAGACCGGCCGCCCCCGCCCGGCCGAGAACGGCGAGGGACCGGGCGTATCCGGCCGATGGGCGCACGCCGCGCTGCATCCGGGCGACGGTTTCGAGGTTGTGGTTGAGCACGTCGGGCCGAGCGTCGAAGATCGTGGCGAGCGACGCCGGATCGCCCTTGCAGTCGGCGATCAGGAGCTCGACCGCGGTCCCCGGACTGGCGGCCCGGACGGCATGCACCGTCGCCGCGAATCCCGACGCGCCGCCGTCGGGGAGATCGTCACGCGCGACGCAGGTGATGACCGCGTGCGCGAGCCCGAGCGCGGCGACCGCGTCGGCGACCCGCTGGGGTTCGTCGAGGTCGAGGGCGAGGGGCTTTTGGGTGTCGACCTGACAGAAACCGCAGGCGCGTGTGCAACGATCGCCGTTGATCATGAAGGTCGCAGTGCGATCCGACCAGCACTCGTAGATGTTGGGACAGCCCGCTTCTTCGCACACGGTGTGCAGATCAAGGTTCCGGGCGAGTTGCTTCAGCTCGAGGAAACCGTCGTCGAAGCGAGCCCGCACCTTCATCCAGTCGGGCCGTTTGCTGGTGAGCGTCACTTCGACCCCCGGCCGCTCACCGGCGTCGGCGCGCAGCGTCGGGCGGTGCCAAGCGACGTCTTCGCGTTCGACAGCTCCCGCTTCGAACACCTCACCGAATCGGGCGACGACACTGTCGACGACGGCCTGCATCTCGACGGGTCGGCCGAGCACGTCGGCGACGGAGGTGACACCGCGGTCGCGAATGCCACACGGCACGATGTGGTCGAACATCGCAAGATCCGGATCGACGTTGAGCGCAAAGCCGTGTCGCGTGCGGCCCTTGGACACCCGGACCCCGATCGCCGCGATCTTGCGGTCTCCGACCCACACGCCCGTGAAACCGACGGAACGCTGGGCCGTGATGCCGAAGTCGGCGCACGCCGCGATCAACACGTCTTCCAGCTTGCGGACGTACGCGACGACGTCGCGCTGGCCCGCCTTCCACTCCGCGAGGGAGATGATCGGGTAGCCGACGAGTTGACCCGGACCGTGATAGGTCACGTCGCCGCCGCGATCGGCCGTGACCAGATCGGCGCCGAGCGTCGCCGGATCCCGCAGCACGTGTTCGGCCTTCGCGCTCGAACCAAGCGTGTAGACGTGCGGATGCTCCTGCAAGAGCAGGTAGTCGACGTCAGCGTGTTCGTGGATGGCGCGTTGCAGCACCTCCGCCTCCGCGTACGGAACGACCCCGAGCCACCGGACCCGTAAGCCCGCCCGGCGGGTCACGCGAGCTCGGCTTCCCAATCGTGCGTCTCCAACACGTTGCGCAAGGCGTTCAGGAACGACGCCGCGTAGGCGCCGTCGAACGCGCGGTGATCCCACGCCAGCGACAGGAACCCGACGTGGTGCACGGCGATGGCATCGTCGCCGTCGGGACCCTCCACTACGACCGGTTCCTTGCGGATCCCGTCGGTGGCCATGATCGCCACCTGAGGTTGGTTGATGATCGGGAACGTCTGGGTCGTGCCGAACGGACCCATGTTCGTGATCGTGAACGTTCCGCCGACGATCTCGTCGGGACCCAACTGCTTCGACTTCGCGCGCGTCGCGAGATCGCGGATCTCGCGGGCGATGAGCCGGAGCCGTTTGCCGTCGGCACTGCGGATCACCGGCGCGATGAGGCCCTTGAACTGCAGGTCGATCGCGATCCCGAGGTTGATGTCGCGGTGCACGACGAGCGTCTCACCTTCGACACTGGCGTTGACGTGCGGGTAGTCGTGCACGACGTCGCAGAAGGCGCGTGTGATGAACGGCAGGTACGTGAGCGCGAAGCCCTCTTCCGCCTTCCACTGGGCCTGATGCGCGTTCCGGACCCGTTCCACCCGTTCGAAGTCGACTCGTACCGACGTGTAGACGTGCGCGCTCGTCGCGAGGGAACGCACCATGTGTTCGGCCGTGCGCCGCCGGATGTTGTCGAAGGGGACGATCTCGTCGCCGACGCCGCGTACGGCGGCCGGAGAAGCCGGCGCGGCCGCAGGGGCTGCCGTCGGGGCGGCAGGTGCGGCGGTTGGGGCCGGACCACGGGCGCGCCCGGCCTCGAGCACGTCGTTGCGGGTGATGCGACCCCCTTCGCCCGAGCCTCGGATGGTCGAGGCGTCGAGGCCCTGTTCTGCGATGAGCCGGCGCACGATCGGCGACGTCACCGTGCCGCCTCCGTTGGCCACCGCAGGCGCATCCGCGGCCGGGCCGGGTGCCGGAGCGGGAGCGGGAGCGGGAGCGGGAGCGGGAGCGGGAGCGGGAGCGGGAGCGGGAGCGGGAGCGGGAGCGGGAGCAGCTGCCGGAGCTGGAGAAGCCGGCGCGGGCGCGGGCGCGCCGCTTGCGTCCTGGGAGATCACCGCGAGCCGGGCGCCGACGGGCACGGTCTCGCCTTCTTGGACCACGATCTCGGTGACGAACCCCGACTGGGGAGCGGGCACCTCGGAGTCGACCTTGTCGGTCGACACCTCGAACAGCGGCTCGTCCGCGTCGATCTTCTCACCGACCTGCTTGAACCACTTCGTGATGGTGCCCTCGGTGACGGTCTCGCCGAGCTGCGGCATCGTGACGTCCATGAAGCTCCTCGATTGGCCGGGTAGCGCCTGTTCTACCCGTGCAGTGAACGGCCGGTGAGTGCGAGCACCGACTCCCCGAACAACTCCGACAACGACGGGTGCGCGTGGATCAGGAGACCGATGTCGGCGGGCGTGGCCTCCCAGTTGACCGACAGATACGCCTCGGCAATCAGCTCGGTCGCCCACGGTCCGGCGATGTGCACCCCGAGGATCGCGCCGCCGCGCTCGGACACGATCTTCACCATGCCGTCGGTCTCACCGATGATCAGCGCGCGTCCATTGCCGAGCCAACGGTGCACGGACGTCGCCACCTCATACCCGCGCTCGACGGCCTGGGCCTCGGTGAGCCCACAGAACGCGACCTCCGGGTGGCAGTAGATGCCCCACGGGACCTTGTCGTAGTCGAGCGGGATCGGCGACTCGCCGAGCATCGTCTTGATCGCGACGACAGCCTCCGAGAACGCGACGTGTGCGAGCTGGGGCGTGGCGACCACGTCGCCGACGGCGAAGACGCCGTCGACGCTCGTGCGCATATTCCCGTCGACAACCACGAAGCCGCGCTCGTCGACCTTCACGCCCGCGGCGTCGAGCCCGACGTTCTCCGATCGGGGCTTGCGCCCCACGGACACGACGACCTTGTCGACCGGGAGTTGCTCTTCGCCCGTTTTACTTTCGAAGCGCACCACCCCACCCTCGAAGCCGAGGACGCGCACGCCCGTCTGCGTCTTGATGCCGCGCTTTTGGAACGCGCGCACGACGGTCTGCGCGACCTGTTGGTCGACGCCGCTCAGGATCTGAGGGAGCGCCTCGAGGATCGTGACCTCGGAACCGGCGTCGACGAAGAACGACGCGAACTCACAGCCGATCGCACCGCCGCCGATCACCGCGACGCGGGCCGGCACCTCGGAGAGCTGCAGGACCTCCTCCGACGAGAGGACCTTGTCGTCGTCGAATGCGAAGCCGTCGACCGCCAGCGCGCGTGGCGACGACCCGGTCGCGATCACCACGTTCCGACCCTTGATCGCGCTCCCGTCGGAGACACTGATCGTTCGGCCGTCGGGCTCGAGCACGCCCGTGCCCGCGACGACCGTGACCTTGCGCCCCTTCAGCAGCGACTCGAGTCCCGAGGTCAGCCGGTCGACCACGGCCTGCTTGCGAGCCTGGGAGGTCCCGAGCCGCAACGCCGGGTCGGAGGTGACGACGCCGAATTCCGCGGCCGACCGAACGGTCCGCAGCACTTCGGCTGTCTGCAGGAGCTCCTTGGCCGGGATACATCCGCGATGCAAACAGGTGCCACCGACGCGCTGCTCCTCGACGATGGCGATGCTCATGCCCGCGCTCGCTCCGTAGAGCGCGGCCGCGTATCCGCCGGGCCCGCCACCGAGAACTACGAGATCGAAGTCGTCAGCCATCTCGTCGAGCTTCCTCTCATCATGTCCTCATCGGTTCACGAGGAGGACTTGCAACGCGAACGCGACCAGGATCACGAGGCCGGTCAGCGCCGCGAGAACGATGTACAGGCGGGTACTCACGGCCCACATGGCCTTCCGGTCACCGCACCGATCCAAGTCCGGCCGATCGAGGTCCGAATGCGCCGTTTTCGCACGTCGTCAGGCTAGTCCGCGCCCGTTTCGTCACCGTACGTCCCGGCGCGGTTCCAAGAGGTGGCGAGTAACGTATTCGGTTGGTGGTCGAGCGCGTACAACGACTGGCGGTCGCGGCCAAGAAGCTGCCCGTACCGGAGGGCACCTGGGCCATCGGCGCGGGCCTGCTCGTCGTCGGTCTCAGCGCGTACGGCTTCCAGGTCATCGCGGCCAAGCGTCTGTCCGACAGCGACTTCACGTCGCTCAACGTGCTGTGGGCGATGGTGTTCGTCTTCTCGCCCGGCCTCTTCCAACCGCTCGAGCAAGAGGTCGGGCGCGCGGTCGCGGCCCGGCGGGTGCGCGGGCTCGGCGGTGGTCCCGTCGTCAAACGGGCCGCGCTGCTCGGCGTGATGCTCACCCTCGCGGTGTCGGCGGCGTGCGGCATCGCCTATCGGCCGATCATCGACCACCTGTTCAACGGCCGGGCCTGGTTGCTCGCCGGGCTCTTCGTCGCGTTGGCCTGCTACTTCGTCGCGTTCATCACTCGGGGCACGCTCGCCGGCAACGGCCGGTTCGGCGCGTACGGCCTCATGCACGGGGCGGAGGGAAGCGTGCGCATCGTCGCGTGCCTCGCCTTGTTCGCAGCGGGCGTCTCCTCGGCCGGCGTCTACGGCTTCGCGCTCGCGGCGCCACCCCTCTTCGCCGTCGTCATCTCGTTGCGGGGTCAGCGGGGGCTGCTCGCGCCCGGACCGGAAGCGCCCTACTCGGAGCTCTCCGGCGCGCTCGCGTGGCTGCTCTTGGGATCAGTGCTCGCCCAGTTGTTGTCGTACGCGAGCGTGCTCGGTGTGCAACTGCTGGCGAACGAGAGTCAGAAGAACCTGAGCTCGCACTTCATCACCGGACTGTTCGTGGCCCGCGTCCCGCTCTTGTTGTTCCAGGCCGTCCAAGCCGCGCTGTTGCCGAACCTCGCCGCGTTGGCGAGCGCGGGCAAACACGACGACTTCCGCAACGGGATGCAACGGCTGATCGGGATCGTGGTGGCGATGTGCGTCACCGGAACCGTCGCGGCGACGCTGCTCGGCCCCTGGGCGGGCAAGCTCCTGTTCTCGAGCAAATGGAACCTGGGCAACCGCGATATGTTCCTGCTGACGCTCGCGGCGACCGCATTCATCCTGGCGCTCACCCTTGCGCAGGGGCTGATCGCGTTGAAGGCGTACAAAGAGAATGCGTGCGCATGGATCGTCGGCGTCGTCACGTTCGTGGCCGCGGTCGCCCTTGGACACGACCTGATCCTGCGCAACGAAGTGGGCTTCCTCAGTGGAGGTGCCGCCGCCGCCATCGTGATGGCCGCGCTGCTGTTCCCGCGCATGAACCGGGGCGGCGCATCGCTCGGCGATCTCGTCCAGGTCGTCGAACACGAACCCCTCGAGATCTGACGGCGGCCGGCACATGTGCGCGCTCCGAGCCGAGCTCCCCTCCGAGGACGAACCCGCGCACAAGGTTCCCGCGCTCCTACGGCTCGCGCGCCCGAAGCAGTGGATCAAGAACGTGCTCGTGATCGCGGCCCCGGGCGCGGCCGGACTGCTGGGCGACGGCACCGCGTTGTTCCGGACCGGCATCGCGTTCGTCTGCTTCTGCCTCGCCGCGAGTGGCACGTACTTCTTGAACGACGCGCTCGACGCCGAAGCCGATCGGGGCCATCCCGGCAAACGCCGGCGACCGGTCGCTTCGGGCGAGATATCGGTCCGCACGGCCGCGACCGGCGGGATACTGCTGCTCGCCGCTGCGATCGCGCTTTCGTTTGCAGCGCGATGGGAGCTGGCGCTCGTAGTCGGCGGGTACGTGCTGCAGACAATCCTGTACAGCATCTGGCTCAAGCACGAAGCCGTCCTCGACCTCGCGTGCGTCGCCTCCGGTTTCGTGCTGCGCACGATCGCAGGTGGTGTGGCGGTGGGCGTCACGATCTCACCCTGGTTCCTGATCGTGGCCGGGTCCGCGTCGCTCTTCATGGTGACGGGCAAGCGCCACGCGGAGATGATGGAGCTCGGCGAGCAGGCGGGAAAGCACCGCCCGACGCTCGCGATGTACTCGCGCGAGTACCTCAGCTACGTACGCGCGGTCTCGTCGAGCGTCACGATCCTCGCGTACTGCCTGTGGGCGTTCGAACGATCGTCGGCGGTCGGCAACCAGGTCTGGTTCGAGCTCGCGATCATCCCGTTCGTGCTCGGGATCCTGCGCTATGCGCTTCTCCTCGAGCAGGGTCGCGGCGGCGCGCCCGAGGAACTGGTGCTCGGCGACCGGGTGCTGTTGTTGATGGGCGCGAGCTGGGCGATCCTCTTCGCGATCGCGGTACACGGTTCCTGACGTGGCCGGACCCGACTCGGCCGGCGCCGAACTGCTCACGGGCTGGGGGCGCACCTCGCCGACCCTCGCCACGGTGCACCAGCCCGACGACCTCGAGCAGATCGTCTCCCGGGTCACCGCCCCGAGCGCTCGCGGTGTGATCGCGCGCGGCCTCGGCCGTTCCTACGGTGATGCCGCGCAGAACGCGGGCGGCGACGTGATCTCGTCCCGCCATCTCGATTCCGTGCTCGCCATCGACGTCGACAAGGGCACGGTCACGGTCGAGAGCGGTGTGAGCCTCGACCGCCTCCTGCGGACGGTGCTGCCGCTCGGCTGGTTCCCGATGGTCATACCCGGCACCAGCCACGTCACGATCGGCGGCGCTATCGCCTCCGACATCCACGGCAAGTTCCGCCACGGCTCCTTCGCTGACTACATCGACCGCATGCGTGTCGTCACCCCCGCGACCGGCGCCCGTGAGTTGGAGCCCGGTGCCGACGCGGATCCGTTCTGGGCCACGAGCGGTGGAATGGGTCTCACCGGCGTGATCACCGAGGCGACGCTCCAACTGCAG
Source organism: Acidimicrobiia bacterium (assembly GCA_038239145.1). Lineage (GTDB taxonomy): Bacteria > Actinomycetota > Acidimicrobiia > IMCC26256 > PALSA-610 > PALSA-610. Next base: position 174,458 of record JBBSFB010000001.1, on the reverse strand, counting down.
CCGGTGGAGACCTCGCGCATCGTGTGCGACACCGAACGCGCCACCGACGTCGACGACTGCATGGATCGCATGCTCGCCGGTGATCACGAGTATCGCTACTCGGTGGCGTGGATCGATTGCCTCGCCTCGGGCCGTCAGCTGGGCCGTTCGGTACTGACCCGGGGCAACCATGCGACCCTCGACGACCTCTCCACGCACGACCGGTCGGCCGCGCGCGCCTACGAGCCCCGCACCCTGGTCGGTTCGCCGCCGTGGCTCCCGAACACTCTCCTGAACGAGCTGACCGTTCGGGCCTTCAACGAGATGTGGTTCCGCAAGGCGCCGCGCGCGCGGCGGCGCCACGTGGAAGGAATCAAGCAGTTCTTCTTTCCGCTCGACCGCGTGCGGAACTGGAACCGCATCTACGGATCGCGGGGATTCGTCCAGTACCAGTTCGTCGTGCCCTTCGGTCAAGAGCACGTGATCCGCCGAGCGCTCGAACACTTCAGCGCGGCGCGCATCCCCACGTTCCTTGCCGTGCTCAAGCGTTTCGAGCACGACAGCCGTTCGCTCATCGGGTTCCCGATGCCGGGCTGGACACTGGCGCTCGACATTCCCACGGCGCCCGGTATCGCCGGTCTCCTCGACCGGCTCGACGAGATGGTCGTCGCCGCCGGCGGGCGTGTCTACCTGACCAAGGACGCGCGCCTGCGCCCGGAGCTGCTGCAGGCGATGTATCCCCGCCTCGACGATTGGCGCGAGCAGCGCGCCAACCTCGATCCTGGCAACCTCATGCGCAGCGACATGGATCGCCGGCTCGACCTCAGCGGCAGCGGCTCCGGTACGCGACGCGGTCGAACGGAGCACCTGCAATGAAAGACGCGCTGGGCGATGTGCAGTCGGTCCTCGTGCTCGGCGGGTCGTCCGACATCGCACTCGCAACCGTACGCAAGATCGTCGGGCGTCGCCGAGCGCGCGTCGTACTGGCGGCACGCAAGCCGCAATCGTGCGAAGCGGCGGCGGTCGAGCTACGGAGTCTCGGCGCGTCCGAGGTGCACTGCATCCCTTTCGACGCCACCGACTTCGGCACCCACGAGATCTTCGTACGTTCTACGTTCGACCGTTTCGGCGACTTCGACGTCGTGCTCGTCGCGTTCGGGGTCCTCGGCGACCAAGCGCGGGCCGAGCGCGATCCGGCCGCCGCGCTTGACATCGTCCAGACGAACTACACCGGCACCGTCTCGGTCACGGTGCCGCTCGTCAACCGCATGCGCACGCAGGGACACGGCACGGTCGTGCTCTTGTCTTCGGTCGCCGGCGAACGCGTACGCCGGGCCAACTTCGTGTACGGATCGTCGAAGGCAGGCATCGACGGGTACTACCAGGGACTCGCGGCATCGCTCGCGTCGAGCGGAGTGCACGTGATGATCGTGCGGCCCGGCTTCGTGCACACGAAGATGACCGAGGGCCGGAAGGCCGCGCCCCTGTCAGTATCTCCCGACGAGGTCGCCGATGCGGTCGTCGGCGGAATCGCCCGCCGGCGTGACGTCGTATGGGTTCCACCCGCGATGAGATACGTGATGATGATCCTGCGCCACGTGCCCACCGCGGTCTTCCGGCGCCTGCCCACATCGTGACGAGGCGCACGTTCGCCGCATTCGACTTCGACGGCACGATGACTCGGCGCGACACGCTCGTCCCGTTCGTCATGAGCGTCGCCGGCCGCCGGCGCGTGCTGCAGGCGCTGGGAGCGGAATCGACGCGGCTCGCGGTCGCCGCAACCGGTCGCGGCGATCGCGATGCCGCCAAAGATCGCGTGCTGACACGAATCCTGGCCGGTACGCCCTACGCCGACGTCGAAGCCGCCGGCCACTCCTACGGCGTCCGGCTCTGGGGATCGGCGGTCACCGCGGACGCCCGGAACCGGATCGCATGGCATCGCCGCGAAGGGCACGAGGTGGCGATCGTGTCGGCGTCACTCGACGTGTACCTCGCGGAGGTGGCGCTTGAACTCGGGATCACGCACGTGTTGTGCACGGAGCTCGATCGTGACGAGCAGGGTCTCTGCACGGGCAGGGTCCGGGGCGCCAACTGCCGCGGGATCGAGAAGGCCGAAAGGTTGCGGACGCTCTTCGGTGATGACGACGTCGAGCTCTGGGCGTACGGCAACAGTGCCGGTGACGACGAGATGCTCGCTCTCGCGCAGCATCCCGTGCGTGTGCGCCGCGGCAGGATACGCGGATGACACGACCTACACCGGCTTGAGCTTCCCCGTGACCCCGACCGCCTGACCGAACGTACGGCCGGCGAGGTCGCCGAGGTTCGGGGCATCGCCGAACGCCGAGAGCCGGCCGTCGGCCTGCAACATCGCGTAGCCGAGACCGGTCGTCGACGCCAGCATGCCGACGTACGGCGACGTCGCTGCTCTCGTCGCACCGGAGCCGTGGTACCCCGCCGCACCGAAGGCGAACAGCCCGCCGTCTCGGGCGATGATCCAGTACCCGTCGCCCTGGGGTCGGGCTGCCATCGAAACGACTGGCTGGTTGAGCCGGATGTTGCCGGTCGAGCCGTAGAAACGGGCGTCGCCGAAGCTGAAGATCCCGCCGTCGCGAGCGTAGAGCCAGTAGCCACGGCCGCTCTTGGTCGGTGTCATGCCCAACACCGGCGCGTTCAGGTGCAGCGCGCCCGTCGAACCGAAGAAGCGGGCGTCGCCGAAACTAAAGATGCCTCCATCGCCGCCGACCAGCCAGTAGCCGCGACCCGATGGCGTCGACGCCATGCCAACCATGGGAGCCGAGAGCCCGCTGCCGCCCATCGAGCCGTGGAATCCGGCGCTCCCGAACGAATAGACCCCACCGTCGCCCGAGAACAACCAGTAGCCGGTCGCCGAGGGCTGCCCGGCGATGCCGACGATCGGACGGGTCAGCGTGAACCCGGCGCTGTTGACGACCGACGCGCCACCGAACGCCATGACCTGGCTCAGGCTCGTTGCGATCCAGTATCCGGTGCCGCTGATCCGGGCCGCGACCTGGGTGCGTATCGACGGAAGCATCGGCTCGGTCCGCTGGCCGGGACAGTCGGTCGCGGACGTGTCGCGATGGCCACAGATGTTGAACAGATTCTCGACCGCGCCGTTCGACGCGTGGAAGATCCCGCGGCCGAGCGGATCGATGCCCCACCGTGCGCACTTCCACGCGAGCAGCGTGACGAGCGCCCCGATCATCGCCGGCGGCGGATTCAGCGTGTCGTACGTGCCCATCAACGCGACGCCGATGGTGTTCGAGTTGTGATAGATCGCGTGCGCGCCCCGCACGTTGGCGTCGTTGTGCTCGCCCGTGTGCGCCGCGCCCGCTGCGTAGGTCTGGGCCCATCGACCTTCGTAGATGTTCCCGTTGGGATCGATCAACCAGTTGTACGCGATGTCGATGTACTCGCCCCCGGTCTCGTTCGCGAGGATCCCTCGGCACAGGCCCGGATAGTTCGTGACGTCGTTCGGCGTACCGGTGTGGTGCACGACGATCTTGGTGACCGCCGTGTCGTAGATCTGCCCGACGCGACGCAATGCCTCGTTCGCGCCCCACTTCTGGCGGGTGACGATCGGCGGGACCGGCCAGTTGTGCACGGGCGCGAAGACCGGGTGAGCGTCGCCGAGATCGACGGCGCGTGAAACGCCCAGGTGCGCGACGTACGGCGCCGCGACCGCGGCTGCGCCGACTCCGGCACCCAGTTGCAATGCGGCGCGACGAGAAAGGCGACGAGCAACTTCATCGTGGCTGTCGTCGTGCTGCACAAACCTCCCCAGGCTTGCCACCAGGGTCGTTGGAACTCAGCCCGCGTTCCGGGTCACAGGCTACCGGCAGATGTGTGGTAGCAACCGTCGGTGCCTCCGACGGCGCGTCCGACCGTAGCCATCGACGTCACGCCGCTTCTCGGCGCGCGCTCGGGAATAGGCGCCGCTGTCGCCGAGATCATCGTCGCGCTGCGCGCGCTCGAGGCGGGCCCCGACCTCGTTCCGTACACGCTGAGCACGCGGGCGCGCCGCCAACGCGACGCGGTCCCTTCCGACACCCGCTTCGTTCCGATCCCCGCGCGCATTCTGCTCCGCTCCTGGGTGCGCGCCGACACGCCCCGCATCGACCGGTGGCTGGAGCCCGCGCAGGTCATCCACGCGACGAACTATCTCGCGCCGCCGAGCCGCCGGCCGCTGATCATCAGCGTGTACGACTGCTCGTTCGTGCGGTATCCCGAGCTCTGTACGCCCGAGGTCCGCGCCTTCGATCCGATCATCCGGCGCGCTGTCGCCCGAGGCGCGACGCTGCACACGGGCTCGGAGTTCGTCGCCGACGAGATCGAGGAGAATTACGGCATGGGGCTGCGGGCCTCGGGTCGGCTCGTCGTCATCCCGCTCGGGATCCCGGCACTGGGCGACGAGATCGAGATGCCGACCGAGGTCGAGGCGAAGGTCGGGGACGCGCCGTTCATCGTCGCCATCGGCACCCTGGAACCGCGCAAGAACTTTGCCCATCTGGTGGGGGCGTTCGCCGAGCTCGCCGACCGCCATACCGATCTCCGGCTCGTCATCGCCGGCCACGACGGCCCGGCCCGCCCCGAGATCGACGCCGCGATTGCCCGGCTCCCTCCGAGCATTCGCGACCGGGTCGTCCTCGCCGGTGGCGTCTCCGACGCAGGCCGGCGCGCGCTCCTGGAGCGGGCGACGTTGCTCGCCTATCCGTCGATATACGAAGGCTTCGGATTCCCGCTGCTCGAAGCGATGACCGTCGGCGTTCCCGTCGTGGCCGCTCGGGCCGGGTCGATCCCCGAGGTCGCCGGTGACGCCGCCGTCCTCGTCGAGCCCACCAACGAGCACGCGCTCGCCGGCGAGATGGATCGCGTCATCACCGACTCCGCCACCCGCGCCGAGCTCATCGCGCGCGGGCGCGATCGAGTCCACGCGTTCTCCTGGGACCACACCGCGCGCGCGCTCGCGTCGTGCTACCGCCGGTTGGCCCAGTGAGAGTTGCCCGATGAGAGTCGCGATGCACGTCGGTCAGCTCCTGCAGCCCGTACCGGGCGGCATCGGTCGCTACGAGATTGCGCTGCTCCGCAATCTTCCCGAGCACGGTGTCGACCCGATCGCCTTCGCCGCGGGCCCGCGACCGCGCGGCGTCGCGCGCCGGGTGCCGTGGATCGACCTCGGTCCGCCGCACGGCAGCGCACGCTACGAGCTCTGGCATCGACTCCACCGGCCCCAACTACGGATCGAGGCCGACGTCGTCCACGCGCCGAGCCTGGCCGTGCCGCCCGTACGGGATCGCCCGCTCGTCGTGACGGTGCACGACGTCGCGTTCCGCCGCCTGCCGGAGACGACGACGAAACGCGGCGTGACCTTTCATTCTCGTGGCCTCCACCTCGCGCGCAAGCACGCGACGCTCGTCGTCGTACCGTCGCAGTTCACCGGCCACGAGCTCGAGCGGGAAGGCTTCGATCGTGCGCGGATCGAGGTCGTTCCGTTCGGTGTCGATCCGCCGGTTCCGCGCGATCCGGACGAGATCGATCGCGCGGTCGCGCGCGCGAACGTCCGCCCGCCGTACATCCTCACCGTCGGTACCCTCGAACCCCGCAAGGACGTGGCGACGATCGTGCGGGCGGTCGAACGCGTCCGGAAGACCCGCCCCGACCTCACGTTGGTGGTGGCGGGGCCACGCGGGTGGGGTGACGTACGCGGCTTGGACCGATCGTTCGTCGAGGTCATCGGCAACCAACCGTGGTCGGTGCTGGACGCGCTCTACCGGAGAGCCGACGCCTTCTGCCTCGCGTCGCTCTACGAGGGCTTCGGTCTCCCGGTGGTGGAGGCAATGGCACGCGGCGTTCCGACGATCGCCACGACCGGTTCCGCGCTGGAGGAGGTCGTCGAAGGCGCGGGCGCGCTTTTCTACCCCGGCGATGCCGACGTCTGCGCCGAGCAGATCGAACGCGTGCTCGACGACGGCACGCTGCGGGCCGCGATGACGCGCGCCGGAGTCGTCCGAGCCCGCGAGCTGAACTGGGATCGTTCCGCGGCCGGGCACAGTCGCGCGTACACACGCGCCCTCGCGCTCGGCGCTTCGTAGACTCCCCCCGTGCGCGTCCTGCTCGATGTCTCGGCGGTACCCGCCCGGCCCGTCGGCGCCGGCGTGTATACGATCGCGGTCGCGCGGGGCGTCGCCGCCCGCGCGGACATCGACCTGCATCTGCTGACGAGGCGCGGTGACACCGAACGCTGGGGCGACCTCGCCCCCTCGGCCACCATGCACGCGCTCGCGCCGAATCGGCGTCCGGCCCGGCTGGCCTGGGAACAAACTGCAGGCCCCCGCGTTGCGAGCCGGATCCGTCCCGATGTCTGGCACGCACCCCACTACACAATGCCTTTGCGCTCACGCGTCTCGACGGTCGTGGCCATGCACGACCTCACGTTCTTCGACCATCCCGAATGGCACGAGCGTTCGAAGGTCGTGTACTTCCGCAAGATGATCGCGGCCGCGGCGCGGCGCGCGGAGTTGATCATCACCGGGAGCCACGACGCCGCCGACGGGCTCCGGCAGCGCTTCCATCCGCGCGGCGAGATCGTGGTGATCCATCACGGCGTCGACCACTCCCGCTTCGCGCCCGGTACCGATGATCCGCAGGCACGCGCCGACGACTGGGCCGCGCTCGCCCGCCACGGCATCGCCGCGCCCTACGTGGCGTTCGCGAGCACCATCGAGCCCCGCAAGGACGTGCCGACACTCGTGCGCGCGTTTGCTCGCATCGCCGCCACCCATCCCGACGTCCAGCTCGTGCTCGCCGGAGGCGACGGTTGGGGTGTGGCCGAGGCTCGGGCCGCGATCGGCGCGAGCGGTGTCGCGACCCGAATACTCCGACCCGGCTACATCGACGACGCCGCCCTCGCAGCGCTGTTCCGCCGAGCCGAGGTGGTTGCGTACCCATCGCTCGTCGAGGGCTTCGGCATGCCCGCGCTCGAAGCGCTCGCCTGCGGCACCCCACTGGTGACCACGTCGGGTTCCGCGCTCGAAGAGGTCGTCGGCGACGCCGCGCTCCTCGTCCCTCCGGCCGACCCCGAGGCACTCGGGCGCGCGCTGGCGACAGTGCTCGACGAGCCCGCCGTCGCGGCCCGGTTGCGCGCGGCGGGACCTCCGCGCGCGGCCGCGTTCACTTGGGAACGCTCGGTTGCCGCCCACGTCGCCGCGTACGAGCAGGTCGCGCGGCACGCGCCGGGCGCGGTACCTGCGGGATGAAGGCACTTGTCACCGGGGCGACCGGCTTCGTCGGGCCGTATCTGCTCGCACACCTGCGCGACGCGGGCGACGACGTCGTCTCGCCCGGCGATCACGGCGCCCAATTCGACGTGACCGATCGCGTCCGCGTGCACGAGGTGTTCCGGGTCGAGCAGCCCGAGGTCGTGTATCACCTCGCAGCCTGGTCGGAGGTGGGCGCGTCGTGGCAGGACCCGACGACCTGCTTACGCGTCAACGTGGAGGGAACCGCAAACGTCCTCGACGCAGCGCGCGCCGCAGGGGTACGCCGCGTCCTCGTCGTCGGGAGCTCGGAGGAGTACGGCAAAGTCGACACGGCGGGTGCACGCCTGCGAGAAGACGCGCCGCTGCGGCCGCTCACGCCGTACGGGGCCAGCAAGGTCGCGGCGTCCTATCTCGCGTTGCAGTCCTGGCTCGCGACCGGGCTCGAGACGATACGCGTGCGCGCCTTCTCCCACACGGGTGCCGGGCAGTCGGACCGTTTCGTCGTGCCCGCGCTCGCTCGGCGCATCGTGTTGGCGCAACTCGACCGCGCCGGTTCGATCACGGTCGGCGCGCGCGATCCGGTGCGCGACCTTTCCGATGTGCGCGACATCGTGCGTGCCTACCGACTGCTCGTCGACCGCGGCGAGCCCGGCGAGGTCTACAACGTCTGTCGGGGTGAAGGCGTCAGCATCGGCGAGATCGCCGACCGTCTCGTCGCCCGCGCGGGTGGCGACCTCGAAGTGGTCGTCGACCCGGAGCTGGTGCGACCGGTCGAGGTGCCGTACCTCGTCGGCGATCCCACCAAGATCCGCACGGACACCGGTTGGTCGATGCCGCGCCCGCTCGACGACACCCTCGACTCGGTGCTCGGCGACGCGCGGATGCGCGCTCAGGGCTCCTGACGGTCGAGCCAGCCGAGGAGCGCCGCAATCGCGCGCGGGTCGTGCCGGAGCCGGTGCGGTCCGTTCGCGACGATGCGCAGGTCGACGTGGTCGCCGGCCGCCGCCGCGAGGTTGCGGGCATCGTCGACGGCCACGACGTCGTCGGCGCTCCCGTGGACGAGTAGCCACGGCCGAGGCGAGATGCGCGCCGCCGCCGCCAGCGGGTCGAGCGTCGCGATCGCACGGATCCATGCCTCGGGGTCGGTCGGGAACTCGGGTGTGCGCAGCACACCGGTCCGCCGGGCGTACTCGAGGAACCATTCCGGCTCCCGCACCCATGTGCGTAGCGACGCCGGCGCCGCGAACGTTGCGATACCGCGCACCCGCTCGTCGTCCGCGGCCACCACGATCGCCAGTGTCCCCCCGAGCCGGAAACCGGCGATCCACACCCCTGTGATGTCGGTGCGGGCGTGGAGTACGTCGACCGCGGCGCGCACGTCGGCGAGCCAGCCCTCGATCGAGAAGTCGCCTTCGGACGGCCCGGTCCCGCGAAACGTGAATGTGAGACCGCCCCAGCCCGACTCCCGGGCGATCCGGTCGCACAGGGTCTGATCGGTGTTGCCGACCGCCGCCGCACCGCCGGCGCCCCTCGGGAACCCGGGGAGGACGAGCAATCCCGGCACTCGCGTCACACCCGCGGGGCGCGCGAAGTGGGCCCCGAGCCGCAAACCCTCCGAGACGAGCTCTTCCATGTGGTGGTTATCCTGGCGCGCGTGACCGCCTCCGCAACGAACCAGAGCACTTCCGCAGGCTCGGTCCCGGCGCTCAAGGAGTGGGCGGCCATCGTTCACGCCCTGCTCGAGGGTGAACAGATCGTCGACGTACGCAAGGGAGGGCTCCGCGAGGACGGCCGGCACTTCGGCGTCGAGACCCGGCGTTGCTGGCTGTCGCCGACCGCCGAGCACCAGAAACCGGAGCTGATGAAGCCCGCGTACGCGCACTGGGTCGACCTCGCCGACGCGTCACCGGTCGGCGGCCCCATCACGATGCGAGGCTGGGCCGACATCGTCGACGTCGCGACAATCTCCGAGCCCGAACACCTCGACGCCCTCGACTCGAAGCTGGTCTGGGCGCGCGCCTACGTCGAGTCGCGATTCGCCTGGAAGCGGAGGGATCCGCTCTGGGTCCTCGTGCTGCGGGTGCACCGTCTGGCCGAGCCGGTCACGGTGCCGTGGGACGAGGCCTATGGCGGGTGCACGTCGTGGGTCGACTACCGGGGCCTGCCGGCCGACCCGGCGGCGCTGCCCTCCGAGCTGGTTCTCTCCGACGTCGCGTTCGAGTCGAAGCGCAACGGCATTCGCGAGGCGCTCCCAGCCGAGTGCTGGAGCCCGACACCCGCCTGACTCGTTCGCGGTCCGGGTGCGCTACTCGGCCGCGCCGCGAATGGAACGATGCGGGTGATAGCCGCGGTTGCGCGCCTCCGCGAGCGTCTGCGGTGAGATCGCGATGAACTTCTCCGACGCCAACACGTTGTCAACGGCGTCGGTCACACTCGCGTCGACGCCGTAGAGGTCGAGGTCGTACACCACCTGCGTCCGCTTGTCGCCCAGGTAGCGGTAGTGCTCGAAGGCCAACGGTCGGCTCATGCGGCGAAATCTACCGGCGCCGACGAACGCGGACCGGAAACGAAGGAGAACGGGGGGCGCCGAAGCACCCCCCGTTCATTTCGACTGATTCGAACCCGTCGTGGCCTTTGCGCCGGTGGGACCATGCCGGCAGCTGCGACGGTGGTGCAGCGGTTTGGATTCCGCAGGTGGTCCAGTCGAGAACTGACGGCCCTAGCGGCCGCGCACCTCCGAAGTCCCAGATCTATCGTGCATCTGCTGGACCACCTCCTCTCTTCGGTAGCAACTTTGTACCAGATCCGATCGAGCGGTGGAACCCTTTTCCGGGACCGTTCACACAAGGAAACATTTTTACTCGGCTCCGCCTTACGGCCCTCCATCGCCCGTGCGCCCCCACCGCGCGACCGGACCTCCAGACTGCGCCTGACCCCAAACCCGGCTCCGCCTCACGGCCATCCGACGGCTCGGTGGTCAGGTTGGCGGGTCGTCGGCGGGAGGTTCGGCTGCGGGGCCGACCGCACCGATCGCCCGGAGATACGCCAGCTGGGTCTCGACCACAGCGTGTACCTGTTCGGGCAGATACTCCTCCCCGGTGACCCGGGCCCGCTCGAGGATGTAATCAACGGTCTCGGCCCCGCCGACCACGACGTCGCCCGGCGGATGTGACGACGAGCCATTGCCCGTCACGCCCCGGCGCTGGAAGTACTCGAGCTGGAAGCCGAGGATGCGGCGCACGTCCTCGGGCGTGAGCGTGGCCGCGACGTCGTCCGGCACGTGCTCGACCACCCATTCATAGGCCTCTTCGGGATCGAACACCGGCGGCGCCGGCTCCGATGCCATCCGGCCCGCTTCGCGCACGACGAACCAGGCTGCGATCGCGCACGCGATGCCGATCACCAACAACGCGGTCACGAGAGTCATGGTTCACAGCTTGTAGGGCACGCGTCGCCGGGCAGGCAACTCGGGGCCGGTCCATTCGGCACTCGCACGACGTCGGGGACCGCCCGGGGCCCGCATTGTGGGCTCAACCGGCCCCGACGGGAATCTCCAGGATCCAGATATTCATCGGCGCCGGCGCATCGCGCCGTGGGGCGTGATCGAAGGATTTCTCGATGTCGTGGTCGTCGGAGACAACCAGGTGCGCGGCGACCTTGGCCGAGGGAACCAGCTTCACGACCGATTCGGGAACCGCGGTCACCACCACCAGCCGCCGTCCGAGACCGTGCCACGTCCGCGCGAGCGCCGGGATGTCGACCGTGCTCGAGGTTCCCACCGGAACTCCGCAAAAGGCGCTGATCGGCTGGGGCAGTTCGTTGTTGAGAAACGCGTGCCCGTACACCAGCACCGCGCCGTCGGGACCCGCCACCCGGCACAGCCCGTTGATGGCGGCGGCCGCGCCGTGTTGCACGCGGGCGCGCACGAACGGCCGGGCCGCGTTCGCGGTGGGCAGCGCGAACGCGAGAACCGCCACTCCGACGATCGCGACCGCCACGCCGCGGGCAACGGCACCGCGCTGCTCCCGGGCGAAGCGCCAGACCGATTCGATCGCGACGACCATCGCGATCGCGATTCCCGGGATGACCACCGGGAGATATCTCCGCATCGCCCACGGCTGATCGGGGGCGATGCTGGGCCGGGCGAGATACAGGACCGTCATGGGCACCACGACGAGGAACAACGTCGCGGCGGCGCCGTTGCCGCGTCGGGCGCTCGCCGCGAGCAGGACGAAACCGGCGAACGCGAGGACGATCCCGGCCAGACCGAAGTACGACGCGAACCAGTGCAGCGATCGGCTGTAATGCCAATTCGCGACGCTGGTCCGAATCGCGTCGGTGATCGGGTAACGAATAACGATCGGGAGGTCGCGCACCGGGTCGGGACGCCCGACGTACGCCCACGCGAACACGCCGACGCTGGCGATCACGGCGAGCCCGAAGAGGTACCGCCGGGTTGCGAGCCAATGACCGAATCCGGGCCGGAGGCGATGGGCCACGACGACCGCGACCATTCCGAACACGGCCGCGACGAGCACCGCGACAAGCGGGCGGTACTCGTCACCCAACGCCTTGATGTACCCGGCGGCGAGCTTGTGCGTGACGACGAACGTGCCCGCCGTGCATACGACGAGCGTCACTCCGAACGCGGCGACGACGCGCCGGGCGCGCATCGGGACCGGGTCCGAGTCGGCGCGGAGCCATTCGGCCGCGACCAGCCCGACGCACGCGATGACGATCGCGAGCGCGTCGATCCGCGCCAGCGCAGACGACGCGACCAGAGCACCCGCGAGCGCGCCGAGACCCCAACGTCCACGGCCGCGCGTCTCGAGATAGAGCCAGAGTCCGGTGAGCGCGACGAGCTGCACGATGAGCTCCGAGTACGCGTCGCGCGCGAACCACAATTGCAGCGGAGCGACGATCAGGATCGCGAGCGCGACCAACCCACGCCGCGGACCGAGCACTCGAGCCGCGAGCGCGTAGCAAGCCAACAGCCCGAGACAACCGAGAACAGGACCGACGAGCAGCATCCCCGACTCACCACCGATCGACCACCCGACCGCGAGGATCACGGGGAGCATCGGAAAGAAGTTCGACCCGTAGCGGTTCCCGACGTTGCCGAATTCCGGGCTCTTGAACGGCCCGTCGGGAATCTCTGGCGTCAGCTCGTGTGTACGCGCGATCGAACGGCCCGAGCTCAGATAGACAGCTGGATCGCGATCGGTTAGCAGATGCTCCGACCGCAGCGCGCTCGCGAACCCGAAGAACACCACGACGAGCCCGAGCGCAACGAGCGCGGCCCGATGGTCGGCGTTCACGCGCCGACCGAGACCGCGCACGGCTGCGAAACCGGCGGCCGCGGCGGCGACCAGGGCGCTCCCGCCGACCACCGCCGGCCGGTACCAACCGATTGCGAGCAGCGTGGTGCCGACCGCGCCCGCGGTCGCAACTGCCACTGCCGATCCGGCCAGTCCGGCGACCAGCCAGGTCGGGAGCTCACGGCCGAGTGCCGTCGTCGCGCGAGCCACAACCGTAGGATCCTGCGCCATGTCGGTCGCCGCCGACGTCGACCCGATCGTCATGCTCACCGGACGCGATCGTTCGACATCAAGCGAAGCATTCTCGCGCACACGCGGCGGCGTCCGAAGTATCCGATCCGCGCGTCAATGCCCGGGAAAACGGCACGTTGCTCGCTAGTGTGCGGCGGTGGTCCGGTCGTCGCAGAGGCAAGCTGCCGTCGTCGACCCGAGCGGCTCCGACGCCACCAGCTCGGTGAACGCCGACCGTGCGCCGGTCGAAGATCGTAAGGCCCGAGTTCACCGCGCCTGGCTGCTCGCGAGCGCCGTCGTCGTCGGCGTCGTGCATTACTGGATCGCCGACCCGCAGGCCGGTCCCCGCATTTTCGCGGACGAGATCGGCTACCTGGCCGACGCCCGCTTCCTCGCCGGCGGGCACGCGATCGACATGAGCCACACCGCGTTCTACGCGGGTGGCTTTTCACTGCTCATCACCCCACTCAGCCGGCTCTTCGCGAGCAATCCCGGTCATCTCTACGAATCGGTGATCCTGCTGCAGACGGTCCTCGCCGGTGTCTCCATCGTGTTGATCGCGTTCCTCACTCGCTGGTTGCTCTCTACGAGTTGGGGCGTGGCCATCATCGGCGCCCTGGTTGCGGGCCTCTATCCCGCGTTCGTGATCAACACCGGATTCGCGTGGTCGGAGTCGATGCTGGCGTTCGCGCTGCTCCTCGCGATGAGCGCGGTAGCGTGGGTGCTCCGGACGCTCGATCGCGATCCGGCGCGGAACCGTGCCCGCGCGCTCTACGTGCGGGCCGCCCTGGCCGGGGCCGCGTGCGCGTACGTGATCACGATCCACAACCGCACCGTTCTCGCGATGGTCGCCACCGTCGTCATCCTCGGCGCCGCGCTCGTCGTGCGTCGAGCCCCGATCGCGTCGCTGTTCCTCGGGTGCGCGTTCATCGTGGTAGCCGCCGCGGGTCAGGTGCTGAACAAGCATCTCAACCACGTGTTGTGGCACGGCGCCGGGGGTGTCGACGCGTCCAGCAACGTCACCCAGCTCGTGCATCCGCACGACATGTGGCTGGCGTCCCGAGCCGCGATCGGCCAGTACTGGTATCAGTTCGTCGCCACGGGCGGGATCATCGCGATCGCACTGACTGCGCTCGTCCTGCTCGGACTCCGCCAACGGCGGCCCTCGGTCGTCACGTCCGTGCGCGCGACGCTGTCCTCGTCGCACACGACGTTCGCGGTGATGCTCGTCGTCGAGTTCGTGGCGCTGCTCGCCGTCGCTACCGTGTTCCTGGCCAAGGGGAACCGGGCCGATGCAATCGTGTACGGCCGGTATCTCGACATCGCCACGCCGTTGCTGGTCGCGCTCGGTGTCGCCTGGCTCGGGACCCGTCCGTCGATTCGTTCGCTCGGCGTCGCCGCCATTGTCGTCGCGGTTTCGAGCACGTCGTGGCTCGTCCTGCACTTCGGGGCGCGGCTCGAGCTGGCCCGCCCGTACAACCGCGCCACCACGATGGGAACCCTCGGCTGGATCGATCCGCGACACGGCGGCATCGTGCTCTTCGCGCCCACCTTCTGGGCCGTCCTGATCGGGCTGGCGGCGATCACGGTTTCCGTCGGCGCGCAGTACCAGCAAGCTGCCCGCAACCTCGCCACCGTCGTCCTCGCGACCGGGGTCGCCGCGCTGTTCGGATGGCAACTGTCGTTCGCGCACCCGGCGCTCTTGAACGCACTGGCCGCCGGGGAGGCCGACACCCACGCGACGGTGCACGCGGTGGAAGCATCGGGCACCAAGCAACTGACGCTCGACAAGTCGATCACCGTCGTCGACCGGCTCGCACTCGCGTATTGGTTGCCGAAGACAACGCTCGTCGAGTCGACTCCCGCAATCACGCTCTGCACGCGCACCGTTTCGATCAGCCACTCGGTCCACCCGCCCTCGGGACAGGTGTCGCTCAGGAGCGGCGGCGTGCTGTATCTCTCTCGCGGCACCCGATCGTGCCCACCCTGATCCGACCGTTGCACTAGTCCGGCCGGCGAGCCGGTCGCATCCGGAGCGTCCGGCTACGAGGACGGAACCGCCGCGACCACGACCGCGTACGACAGCGAGCGGTAGCCGTCGGGCCGACGCGTCAGGGTCTGGGCGAGCACCTTCGAGTCGGCTGCGCGGAGCGCGGGACGGGGCTGGGCGTCGGGCACCGCCTTGCGCACGTCGTTGACCGTGCCCGACACGACGAACAGTTGCCGGCCGGCGTCGTTCCATTCTCGTGCAAGCCGGTGCAGCACCGCGAAGTCGGTCGGGCCGCGCGTGATCCCGACCTCGGCCCCGCACCAACCCCGCAACGGCTGGGGCAGCCAGTCGAGCTGGTCGCCGCCCGCGGGCTCCAGCACCACCACCGCGGCGTGGGGGCCGAGTTCGGCGCACACGCCGTGCACCAGCTCGAGGTATCCGGTGCCCTCGGCCATGGCGGCAACCGGTCTGACGGTGTAGGCCGGATACGCCACCGACGCGATGACGATCACGCTCGCGCCGAGACGGGAAACGCGGGGCCGGGTGGCGTTCGATCGCGCACCCCAGAGCGTGGCCGCCGCCCCGAGCGTCAGTAGCACCAGCATCGGGATCGCGCTGACAAGGAACCGCCGGGTGACCCAGATGTGGTCGGGTACTGCGTTCGCCTTGTAGAGATAGAGAATCGATCCCGGGACGAGTGCCGCCGACGCGGCGAGCGCGCGTGACATACCGCCTCGAAGAATCGCGCGCGTGAGCAAACCTGCGCCGACGATCGCGACTGCGAGCGCGATCGGACCGAGGTACCACGACATCCACGACATCGACCGTTCGAAGTAGAGCCGCGTCGCGTCGATCGGTACGCCTTCCGCCTTCTGCAGGAAGGTAATCGCGAGCGCGTCGCCGCCGACCTGCTCGAAGTGCGGACGCAACGCCCATACCCCGAAACCCAACACCACAACGGCTCCGCCGGCGACGTTCGACACTGCCGTCCACGGGAGGCGCCGCAGCTGCGGGTACACGAACCTCCACACCCCGGCGCCGATCGCGCAGACTGCGAGGGAGGCGACGACGAGCTTCGCGAGTTGATGTACATCGGAGGAGAGGCTCGAGTAGTAGTCGCCGCTGTGCCCGACCAGATCGACGAGCCCCAAAACGAGACCGGGAACGAGACCGGCCGCGAACGCGCCGATCGACTGCGCCGTCGCCCGGCGCGCCGCCGGCGTGACCGTGCGCAGCCACGCGACGGCACAGACGACGGGCATGCCGACGAGAAACACGATGGCGTCGATGCGTGTCGCCTCGAGCGCGCCCAGGAAGAGCCCCGCCAGCAGGGTTGCGCGCCAGCGGGGCAGCACGCGCGGAGTCGTGAGGAGCCACAGGGCGGTGAAGAGCAGGATCTGGGACGGGATCTCGGAGTACGAGTCGCGCGAGAACGACACCTGCGGGATCGTCAGGGCCAGCGCGAGCAGGGCCGACAACGCGAACAGGGGCCGCCGGAATATGCGCCACGCGAGCACGAAGAACGCGAGCAACGCAACGCCGCTCAGCAGCTCCGGGGTGTGGAACAGACCGGAATCGCCACCGATCGCGTAGCCCTCGGCGAGCACCGCCGGGAGGAGGTGCGCGAACTGGAACTGCAGCGATCCGTCGGCCATCTCGTACACCGCGGGCGAAACGAACGTCACGGTCGGCTCGTGCGTGAACGGGTCGGGCTTCGCCGCGACGGTCAGCGAACCGTCTCGGGCGATCCATCGGCCTGTGTTCGCGTACGAACCACCGTCGCGGTCGATCAGGATGTGCTCCGACGCGTGTCCCATGTTCCACGCCGTGATCACCACGATGGCCGCGACGCCGACTGCGGCGTAGACGTGATCGCGGCGCTCGACGCGACCGTCGCGGCCGGGCCGAGGATCCGACGGAGCGGCCACGACGGGTCGCGCGAACATTACGAGCGCGAGCCACACCGTGGCCCCGATCGCGAACGCGAGCCCGGGCGTGTACCAGCCGTTCACCGCCAGGAAGAGTCCCGCCGCGCCGAGCGCGAGCAGTCCGGCTGCGGGGACGAAGGCGAGGAGTCGCAGCCATCCCGGCGGCCCGAGTGGTTCGGCGTCGGTCGCCGCCTGTTCTGCCGGAGGCACGTCGACGTTCAGCGTGCCGCTCGCGCCGGCGGTGAGATGTGCACCGTTGCTTCGAGCACTGCTTCATAGCGCTCGAGCACGGTGTCCCATTCGTACTCCCGCTCGACGTACGCGCGTCCGGCCGCGCCCATGGCGTCGGCCAGCTCCGGATCGGACCGCAACATCTCGAGCGCGGCCTCGAACTCTGCGAAGTCGTCGTACGGGATGGCGCCGTTGCTGCGCTGGGCGTGGCCCCTTAGCACCGCGCACCGGCCCTGGACGATGGCGGGGCGTCCGTACGCGAACGCCTCGGTCAAAATCATGGAGAAGCTCTCGAAGAACGAAGGTTGCGCCAACGCGAATGCGCCGGCCAGGGCGTCGTCGCGGGTCTGGTAGTCGACGAAACCGGTGACGATGATGTCGTCGCGTTCGGGGATTTTCAAGAGATCGATGCCGACCATGACGAGCACGAGGTCTTCGTCGGGATGCCGGTCCTTGTAAGCGATGAAGAACTCGACCAGCGCAAGGGCGCCCTTCCCGGCATCGATCCGCCCGACGTACAACAGGTACGGCGCGCCGCCGAGCCGGTACGCGGAGCGGAACCGGGACGGTTCCGCCGGCCCGACCTCGACCCCTATGCCGACCACGCCGCCCGGCGGGTCGAGGTGGAAACGCGTCCGGATGAGGTCTATCTCCTCGGGCATGAGCATCACGAACGCGTCGGGGGTGTGGAACTCGTTGTCGAACAACGACAGCCGCAGCGGGGGCTCGTCGTGCACGGTTGAATGCAGCAGCAGAGGGGCACGGCCGTGCACGACGTCGAGGGCCGCCCACGTCGTCCAGTAGAGATAGGTGAAGCAGCACACGGCATCGAAACGATGCGCGTTGTGCTCGAGCCACACGACCAGGTCGGGCGACCACGGGCCCTGCGTCCGCATCCACTCTCGTTGGAGAAAGAGAGGACGTGCGCCCCGGCCGGTCACCAGCCGGCGATTCAGGTCGCCGAAGATCGTGTTGTCGCGTGGCGCCGCGACCCGGAAGCGGTGGACGTCGACGCCCTCGACGGTGGTGCGTCCGGGCTCGTAGACGTCGGCCCAGTCGACGTACGACTCCGCGCACGTCGTGGCGATCTCGACGTGATGCCCACGGGCGGCCATGCGCTCGGCCATCTCCCGGCAGTACTGCTCGGCACCTCCCGCGATGTTCTCCCCGTACCGCTGCACGACGTAGAGGAGCCGCATCACACGACCTCGAGCAACGACTCGACGAACTCGACGCTCGGTGGCCGGCGCTCCAGCTCTGCGATCCGCCGGCTTCCTGCATCGACTAACTGCCGGCGAACCGGTTCATTCGACAACACTTCGGTGACCGCTTCCGCGAAGAGCACGGGCCCTTTGTCGGCCGGCAGCAGGAACGCAGCGTCGCCGACGGTCTCGGGTACCGCGGCGCAGGCCCGAGCGATGATGGGTTTCTCGAATGCCATCGCCTCGA
Organism: Acidimicrobiia bacterium; assembly: GCA_038239145.1. Taxonomy (GTDB): domain Bacteria; phylum Actinomycetota; class Acidimicrobiia; order IMCC26256; family PALSA-610; genus PALSA-610. Next base: position 156,055 of record JBBSFB010000001.1, on the reverse strand, counting down.
GCAGCGGCAGACAGAATCCCTCGTGCTCGCTCGCGGTCACGATCGCGTCCGCCGAGCGGAAGAGCGCGACCAGTTCGGCTTCGCCGACCGGACCGACGAGGTGGATGTTCGAGAGGTTGAGCTCGAGCACCTGCTCCTTGATCGCACGCGTGTACCGATCGAGGCGCTGGTGCCCGACCAGCATCAGGGTCCCGTGCATCCCGAGGTACGTCGCGGCGACGTGCATCATCTGCACGAGGAAGTCGGGCCGTTTGTGCGGTAGTAGCTGACCAACGGACAAGAGGATCGGTTCGGGCACACGCTCGAGGTGTTCCATCGTCGCGGAGCTGGGCGCCTGGCCCGTGAGCCGGCGCAGGTTCATCACCGGCGGGACGACGCGCACGTCGCGATAGCCCATCGCCTGCAACTCGAGCGCGTTGTAGCGGGAGTCGGCGATCGCCAACACGACGCGCGGGAGCAGGCGCTCGACCTCCCGGCGCCCAACCTCGAGCAGATCCGCGAACCCGGTGTCGTAAGGCTCGAAGAATCGGCCCGGAGTCACGTTGTGGTACACGAGCACGAGCGGCTCGGCCCGCGCGGTCAGGAACTCGTGTACCTCCGACTGCCCGATCGACGCGTGCACGATCAAGATGTCCCGCGAGTGCCGGGGTCGGTAGCGCTCGAGCGGCAGGACGTCGTCGGCGAGCGCGGGCGCGATGTGCCGTGCGTAGATCTCGGACGGCCCGGCCCGACGTAGGAGGTCGCGCGTTCCGAGCGCGAGGTCGGTGATCGCGTCGCCGGGCGAGGCTGATGCCACAACCTGATGCAGGCCGGCACCGGCGGGCTCGATCATCTCCCGGAGCTCATCGAGTCGCGACGATGGCGTAATCTTGTGGGCCGAACAGCAGCCCGTTGATCCGCTCGAAGTTCGCGTTCAGACGCTTCGATACATCGTCGTCGCCGGGCAGCATCTCAAGCGTCTCTTCGGCGGGGACCGGGGAACGATCGACCCTCTCGACGCGCTCGAACCCGGCTTCGCCGAACAAGAAACCGAGATAGCTCGGGTGAACGGGGCGAACGTGATCGGGATCGACCCACAGCGCATGCGCGTAGGTGTACAGCGAGGTCGGGTTCACCGTCTCGATGATGACGCGACCACCGGGACGGACGACCTCGCCGGCCAGGCGCACGACGTCGATGACGTTCTGGGGCGAGAGGTGCTCGATGACCTGGATCATGACCAGACCGCCGAGACTCCCGTACTCGAGCGTGCTCAGGTATTCGACCGCCCGCCCGACGTCGGCTTGCAAGCCGCGAGATTGGGCCCATTCGACAAGGCGCTCGTCGCTCTCGATGCCGCGTGCGTCGACGCCGAGCCCGCCCAACAACTCAAGGAACTCGCCTCGGCCGAAGCCGATATCGAGTACGGGGTCACAACCGACGAAGCGCCGCGCGAGATCGTCATAACGAGTCGTGATGTCGTCGGCGCCGCCGCGGAAGTGCGCGTTGAAAGCGTCGAGCTCGTACCAGGTGTCGACACCGGCTCCGGGAACGCGGGCGGCGACATCGGAGAGTCGGACGAGCAACTCCTGGACCTGTGCTTGTTCTTCGGCGATGCGGACTTGCAGGTCGTCGAGCTGCTGGATGATGCGCTTGTCGTACGACTCCGCGAGCATGTTCGTCGCGGTCGCCATCAACGTAATCGTGCGCGCGACCGCTTGCGATTGGGCCTGCGCCTGTATCAGCACGCCCTGGATCTGGCGGCCTACGCCCTTGGCGACGATCTTGTGCAACGCCGACCCGCCTGGAACGCGACTGGTGAGCGGCAGCGGATCACGTGCATACTCGAACCGACCGAGCTCGGCGACCGCACCCTCGAGGTCGGCGAGCAGAAATGACGGCGTCGGCGGACGGCCGGTGATCCGCTCGAAGTGCGACTCCATCTCCGCTTCGAGGCCGGGAGGGTACTCGCCGTTCTGGCGGCGAAGTTCGACCCGCTCGCGCAACGTGACGAGAAGCTGTTCGAGACTCGGCGAGTTCTGGTCCGGCGAGGACGCGGGCTGGTCGTCGGCCATGGGGCCTGAATGTAGCTTGGCACCGGCGGTTCGAACAGACAGGCGCGGGAGCTCACGAGAACTCTCGTGCGGGATCCTGCGCGCTAGCGTCCAGCGCAGTGGTGACCGATGGCGTGCCCGACTCACTGCCGTACGCCGGCGAGCGCGCCGAGATCGAGACCGCAGCACGGCAGACCGCGGCCCGCGCCGACTTTCCGTCGGAGTACCTCGCTCAGGTGCACGCGGCCGGTGAGCGATTCACACTGCGAACCGCAGATCCCGGCGATATCCGCGCCGCGCTCGCGTTGCTCGAGGAGCAGACCAACATCAACGTGACCGCGCCGGTCGAGTCACGCAACCGCGGTGTGAGCGCGGTGAAGATGGTGGTGCGCAAGTCGGTGTTTTTCACGACGAATCATCTCGCGGAGCAGATGCGCGCGCTCGGCTGGGCTGCGGCCTCCGTGGGCCAGGCGACGGCAGAGCGCATCGAGGAGCTCGAGGCCCGGGTGCTCGAGCTCGAAAGCCAGCTGCAGTTCCTCGGGGACACGGCGCACGATCCCGAGGACTCGTTGGAGTCGTGACCGAGGTTCACCAGTTCCTCCCTACGTACGCTGGTCGCGACGCGATCGGGATGCATGCGTTCCGGCTCCGAAAGCTGCTGCGTGACGCGGGCTTCGACTCCGACATCTACGCGCTCGACACGCACGACGACGTCCGCGACGACGCGTTCAATGCTGCGTCGTTCCGCACGCGGGTCCCGACGGGCCGCGATGCCTGGATCCTCTACCACTTCTCGATCGGGAGCCCGCTCCTCGATCTCGTGCGCGCGCTCGATGTCCCGCTCGCGCTCGACTACCACAACGTCACCGACGCGAAGTTCTTCTGGCGGTGGGAACCCCGCGCGACTGCGCAGATGCTCGAGGGTCGCCGCCAGCTGGCCGAGATCGCGCCGGTCGTCCGGTTCGCCCTCTCCGACTCCCGCTTCAACGAGCAGGAGCTGATCGATCTGGGATGTACCCGCGCCGCGGTCGCGCCGATACTCCTCGACTTCGCCGACTACGACTCGGCTCCGGACCCCACCCTGCTCGCGTCGCGACGCCGGGCGCGTGAATCCGGCGGAGCCGATTGGCTCGCGGTGGGCCGGATCGCACCGAACAAGTGTCAGCACGACATCGTGCTCGCGTTCGCTGCGTATCGCCGACTCCACGACCCGCACGCCCGCCTCACTCTGGTCGGCGGTCAGAGCGCGGGGCAGTATTGGCGGGCTCTCCGGCAACTCACCAACGACCTCGGGATCTCCGAAGCGGTGCGGTTCACCGATGTCGTCAGCCACGCCGAGCTGCTCGCGTGCTATCGGACCTCCGACGTCTTCCTCTGCCTCTCCGAGCACGAAGGATTCAACGTCCCCGTCCTCGAAGCCATGCATTTCGACGTCCCCGTCGTCGCGTACGCGGCGACAGCCGTGCCGGACACGGTCGGCGACGGTGGTTTGCTCCTGACCGACAAAGATCCGCTCGTGGTGGCGAGCGCCGTCGAGCGCCTACGCTCGGACACATCGCTACGCACCCGCTTCGTCGCGGCCGGCCGCACGCGCGTCGAGCACTTCTCGATCGCCCGCACCGGACCCGAGCTCGTCACGAACCTCACCACCTTGATGAAGGAATCGTCGTGAGCGCGACACCTCCGTTCGTGGAAACGCGTTGATGGACCACACAAGTGCCTGAACCGTCTCGAGGTCGCGTCGCGTTCGTGCCGCCCCGCTACGGCACCGAGATCGTCGGCGGCTCGGAGGCGGTCATGCGAGAAGCGGCCCACGGCCTCGCCGGGCGGGGCTGGGACGTCGAGGTCCTCACGACCTGCGCGCGGGATCACTACACGTGGCACAACGAGTATCCGGCGGGCACGACTACGGACGGCGACGTCACCGTGCACCGGTTCCCGGTCGAGGACGCGGCCCGGAACCGCGAGCGCAACCGCATCGAGGCCCGCATCCAGTCCGGCGCAGCCGTCTCCTTCGCCGACCAACTGGTCTGGCTCGACGGGCTCTTCCGCGTCCCCGCTCTCTTCCATCACCTCGTCATGCATGCCGATCGCTACGACGCGGTGATCCTCTCGCCATACCTGTTCTGGACGACCGTCACCGGCGCGACGATCGCGCCCGAGCGCACCATCGTCATGCCGTGCCTGCACGACGAGCCCTATGCCTACCTCGACGTGCTGCAGCCCGTGCTCTCCGACGTCGCCCGGCTGTGGTTCCTCTCCGAGCCCGAGCACCAGTTGGCGCACCGCTGCGCAACGCTCCCGCCCCACGAGGTCACCGGCGCGGGCGTGCACATTCCAAAGAAGTACGACGCCGACGGCTTTCGCGCCCGGCACGACCTCGACCGGCCCTTCCTGTTGTTCGCGGGCCGGCGGGAGCGGGGGAAGGGCTGGGACTCGCTCCTTTCCGCCTTCCACTTCGCCATCCGCCAGAGCGATCTGCCCTTCGACCTCGTCACCATCGGCGTGAGTCCGGCCGGTTCGCAGCCCGACGCGTCAGGCCGCGTGCACCATCTCGGTTTCCTCGACACAGCCGAGGTCGCCGACGCGTTCGCGGCCGCAACTGCGTACGTACAGCCGAGCACGAACGAGAGCTTCTCCCGCACGATCATGGAATCGTGGCTCGCGCTCACACCGGTGATCGTGACCTCGGGGAGCGAAGTGCTCCAGTGGCACTGCGATCGATCCGGCGGCGGACTCACCTACACGGACGAGTTCGAGCTCGCGCAGTGCCTCGCGTTCCTGGCCGCCGCCCCCGACGCGGCTGCACGACTCGCGCAGTCGGGGCGTGAGTACGTGCTCGCGAACTACCGGTGGGACGTCGTGCTCGACGCGATGGAAGCCGGCTTGCAGGAGCTGCAGTGCGAGTCCTGGTAGTCGGCTCGTACCCCCCGCCGGCGCGCCGGGAGGCGCACGCAACCATCGCCACCGTCCAACGACTCGGCGCCGAGGGCGACGATGTCGACGTGCTTTCGGCGGGCGGTTCGGCTGCTCGGCTGCGGGGCCCGATTTCCGGCCCACTCGGCGCGTGGGGGACGTGGAAGCTCGGTCGCCACTACGACGCGGTCGTGGTGCAGGTCGAGAGCGGCGCACCGCTGCGCATGGTCCACGGCCGGAGCGCCCGGCTCGACCGCCTCGTCGACTGTCTCGCGTGGGGCTGCGCGTTGCGCGGCCTGCGTCACGTCACGCTGGTGGTGTCCGACACCGACGTGGTGCCCAGGTCGATCGGGGGCCGGACGGGTCGCTTCCTCTGGACCGCAGCCGACCGCTTGATCGTGGCCAGCGAGCACGGCCGTCGCCGCCTCGTCGACGAAGGTGGTGCACCGGAGTCGCGCGTCGAGCTGCCGCCCGCAACCCCCGTGGTCGACCGACCGGAGCGCGACGCGTGGGACGGCGTCGCCGACGCCGACGACGTGATGGGCCGGATCCGGCGCCGGGCTGCCGAAGATCGCCGCGCCGCGCGCCGGGGCACGCTCGACTCCAACTCCTGATCCTCGGCGTCCCGATCAGCGGGTCGCCGGTGTCGCTTCGGTCGTCATCTGTTTCGCAGTCGTTCGTTTGGCGATGAATCCGTTCAACGACGGTCGGGGCACGCTCAGGCCCGCAACGGTTGCCGGCTCGATCACCGCTTCGTAGAGATGGCGAGCCACGGCCCCGAAGCTGTTGCGGCTCGCGTACCTGCGCGCCGCGTCGGCGAGCCGCTCGCGACGTTCGGGGTCGCCGAGGAGGTCGTCGACGACCCCCGCGAGTGCACCGGACGACAGCGACGGGCTCACGGTCACCACCGCATCGACGGGCAGCTCACGACCTGCGCCGATCCCGGTGGCGACGAGCGCCACCCCGGCTGCGAGACAGTCGGCCACTGCCGCCGACGACTCGCCGTTCGCGGTCCGGCGCAACTGCACCGCGACCGCGGCCCGATCGAGCCACGATGCGTATTCTTTCGCGCTCACCGTGCCCGTGATCATGACGCGCGACTCCACCCCGAGGTCGGTGGCCAGTGTCGTGAGGTGCTCACGGGCCGCGTCCGAGCACGGTCCGACCAACGCGAGAGACACCGCCGGTCGGCGTGCGAGCAGATCGGGCAACGCGGCCACGAGCAGCGCGTTCTGCTTTACCTCGTTGACGACGCCGAAGGTCGCGACGATCGGCGCCCGGGCCGCCGCCGGCGTCGCCTCCGCGATCGGTTCGGGATACGCGAACGGGACGACCGTCACGCGCGCGGCGTCGGCCGCGGGGGCATCGAGCCGCACCCGATCGGCGGCGAATTCCGACATCACGCAGAATTGATCGGCGAGGGCGACGATCTCGGCGACCATGAGCACGCCCATACGGTCGGCTTCGTCGGAGTCGAGCCGCCCATCCCGGCCGGTTTCCGCCGGGAGCCCGTCGTACATCGAATGGAGACACGCGGCGAAGCCGCCGGGAACTGCTCCCGGCTCGTCGGCGCCGAACGTGTAGAGGTGTGTGAGGCGCACCTCGTGCGCGAGCACGATCCCCGAACGCAGTCGTAGCTGAGCCAGCGCGCCGGTGTGGAACTCACTGTTGCCCAGGCAGAACACGACGCAGTCGTAACCGCCGAGCGCCGTCTCGCGGTCGGCGAGATGTCGCACCGGGAACACCTCGACCCCGGCCGGGGCACGCGGCGCCCCGAGCTCGGCCGGCACGCGTTGGGTGCCGTCGGCAAAGGCGTGCACGTCGCAGTGCGCACGCAGCGCTTCGAGCAAACGGTAGCTGTAGTCGGCCACACCGCTCGCGGCCGGCGGCAGCGGGCTGACGAACGCCACGAGCGGTCGGCGCCGCCCCCGCGCCCGCGTTCGGGTGAGCACCCGTTCGTACGCATCGGCCGTGCGATCGGCCACGACATCCCAGCTCGGGAGCACGACGCGCGCCTGGTCGTCGAGCGCGGTCTGGGTCGTCGTGTCGGTCAGCCCGCGCTCGATGGTCGCAGCCATCGCATCGTCGTCGGCGGGATCGAAGCGGGCCGCGGGTACCAGGAGCTCGGCTACCGACGACGAGCCCGAACCGATCACGCGAGCCCCGCACGCGAGCGCCTCGGCTACCGGCAGCCCGTAACCCTCGTAGAACGACGGGAACACGAAGAGGTCGGTCGATTGGTAGAGCGCGCGCAGCGTGTCGTCGGAAACGAAGCCGGGCAGGAGCACGCGCGACTCGATCCCGGCTTCGCGAGCGAGGTGGACGACGTGATGTCGCGTCGGCGCGTCCATACTGCACACCATCACGAGCTGCCACCGATCGCGCACCGCGGGCGAGAGCCTCGAGAACGCGCGGAACAGTCCTTGGAAGTTCTTCCGGTCGTCCATGCCCGCGGTGTAGAGCACGAAGTGCTCTTCGAGCCCGGGCACCGCCGCCCGGGCCGAGCGCAGCGCCTGCTCACCCGATGCCGCGCGCTCGTACGCCGTGGCGGCCGCCGCCCCGACCACGACGATCCGGTCGTCGGGCACATTGAGCAGGTTGGCCGCGTCGTGCGCGGTGGTCTCGGAGATGGCGAGCACCACGTCGGCGGCGCGCACGAGCTCCAGCCGGGCGCGGTACCGGCGCCGCAGCCCCGGATCGGCGAGGTACCGCTCCGCGAACAGCTCGGGGATGAGGTCGTACAACGTCACCGCAAGACCCATACCGCGGGCCGCGGCGCGCGCCGGCCACAACCGGCTCATCGACACGTCGAGCTCGAACGGCGAGCACACGTGCAGCAGGCGGGCGGCGCGCACGTCGACCCGGTCGCCGCGCACGAGGCGGCGGCTCGCCACGAGCTCCTCGACCGAGCCGGGTGGGCCGAGATCGGGGTTGAGCAGGAAGCTGTGCACGAGCCCGGAGTGACCACGCCACAACGCCGCTGCGAGCCCGGCCGTGTACCGGGCGACGCCACGGTCGCGGTGACTTGCACTCTGCGTCGCCTGCACGTCGATCAGGACGGGCCCCATCGCCGCCGGGCCCAGCGACGAGGTCACGAGCGGTTGCGCAGCTCGGCCAGCTCGTCGGACATGCGCGCCACGAGCGCGGTGAGCTCGGTCAGCCGCTGCCCGATGACCGCGACCGCCTCGGCTTCGGCGTCGAAGCGATCGGCGAGCAGGCGGGTCAGCTCGTCGAGGGCGCGCGACACGTCTTCTTGGCGCACGTAGTGCGGGCTCAGCGCGTCGTCGAGCTTGCGGACCACCTCGGACCGAAACGATCGGGGCACCTTCAGGAACCGCTTCCCTCGACGTGTTCGGCGAGCGGCGTCCCGAACCGGACGTGCGCCGGGAGCGCAACCCGGCCCGCGGTGCCCGCCGGATTCATGACCGAGAACTGGTAGTCCTGTTCGCGCCAATCGTGCACGGTGCCTTCGTCGGTCGACTGGATCGCGAGCGTGACGAGGTACGTGCCGTCGAGCAGCGGGACGCGGTCGAACTCGAAGGTCACCTCGCCGTCGCCGTCGGCCACCGGCGCCGGGATCCCTTCGATCTTGGTGTTGGTGCCGAAGAGGTTCACACCCTCTTCGTCGTGGATCCCGATACCGAACAACAGGTCGTCGGTGGGTTCGTCGGCGTGGTAGCCGACCCGGATCGTCATCGCCTCGTCCGGCAGCAGCCACGTGTGACCGTCGCGCGACCCGGGATGCGTGATCGTCACGTTGGTGATCTTCACCCGATGGGTCGCCTGCGCCGCCATCTGCCGACCGTGTGAGATCAACAACGAGTCGTCGTCGAGCACGGGGCCGGCTTCGGCCGCGTCGACCGCTTCGGCGGCCTCGACCGTGGGATCGGCGAGGCCGGATCGCTGCAGCGACTCACGGTACGTCCGGACCGCTTCACCGGGCCGCGCGTCGATGACCATCTCGCCGTGGTCGAGCACGATGCCCCGCTCGCAAATCCGGCGGATCATGTCGGGCGCGTGCGTGACGAACAGGATCGTCCGCCCTTCCCGCTGGAAGCGCTTGACCCGTTCGATGCACTTGCGCTGGAACGCTTCGTCACCGACCGAGAGCACCTCGTCGACGAGGAGGATGTCGGGATCGACGTTCACGGCCACCGCGAACCCGAGCCGCACGTACATGCCCGACGAGTAGTGCCGGACCTGCATGTCGATGAACTTGTCCAGCTCCGAGAACGCGACGATCTCGTCGAACACCTTTGTGATGGACCGCTTCGAGAGTCCGAGGATCGACGCGTTCATGAAGATGTTTTCGCGCCCGGTCAGCTCGGGATGGAAACCGGCGCCAAGCTCGAGCAGTGCGGCCAGGCGCCCGCGCGTGACGATCTCACCGTCGTTCGGCTGCAGGATGCCCGCGACGCATTTCAACAGCGTCGACTTCCCCGATCCGTTGTGACCCAGGATGCCGACCGTCGTGCCTTCGTCGATCGAGATGTTGATGTCGTTCAGCGCGATGAAGTCTTCGTAGGGCGTGCGCCCGAAGTGGATCATCCGCTCCTTCAGCGACGAATAGTGCTCGTGCGAGAGCCGGAAGTGCTTGGAGACACCTTTGACCTCGATCGCCGGGGGCACGGGCTACAGCTCCTCGGCGAAGTTCGCTTCGCTCCGGCCGAACACCGAGATCGCAATCGCGAGCATGACGAAACCGAACGCGAACGAGTAGCCGAGGTACGCGAGGTACCCGGTGAGCGGCCAGTGCGGCAGGATCTGGTTGAGCTTCGGATCGGCCGCGGTCGCGATCACCTTGGAGTTGTCGAGCTTGGCGTAGATCGCGCGTTGGAAGATCAGCACGATCGGCGTCACCGGGTTCAGCATGTAGAGCTTCGAGAACACGCTGTTCCGGCGCCCGATTGTCTGGAAACCGTAGACGATCGGCGTCATCCAGAACCACGCGAGCAACGCGAGCTCGAGGAAGTGCTGCGTGTCGCGCAGGTAGACGTTGGTGGCGCTCAGCAGGATCCCGAGCGCGCCGGTGAGCAGCACCAGCGCGAGGAGCGCGAGCGGGACGAGCAGCATGTACGTCCACGCAAGGTCCCAGCGGACGACGGCGAGCACGGCAAACAAGACGAGGCTCTGCAGGAAGAAGTGCACGAGCATGCTCCCGACCGCGGCAAGCGGCAGGATCTCGCGCGGGAACGCGACCTTCTTCACGAGGCCCGCGTTCGCAACAACCGACGTGCACGCCGACGACAACCCGGTCGAGAACAGGTTCCACACGAGCAGGCCGGACAGCAAGAAGATCGGGAAGGCGGGAACGCCCGAACCCAGGATCTTCACGAATGCGATGTAGAAGACGATCAGGTAGAGCAGCGGGTTCAGCATCGACCAGGCGAAGCCGAGGATGCTGTTCTTGTACTTGACCTTGAGCTCTTTGCGCGTCATCCCGACGAGTAGCTCGTGGTAGGTGACGATTCGCTTGAAACGTTCGACGACCGAGGTGCGGGAGCGGACTACCCGGGCGTCGTGCAGGGCGCGCTCGGACCGTGTCTCGGCAGTTGGCATATGGGCAAACTTAGCGCAGCGCGCCCTCGGTTCCTGGTCTGGCCGGGGCCGTCACCAGGCTGTCGACCGGGCGGCGGCGGGTGTCTCCGTGCAGGTCAGGCGGGCCGGCTCGCGGCGGCGGTGACGATCGGGCGGTTGAGCGTGAACCCGCCCGTCGACCCGAAGAAGTGCGCGTCGCCGAAGGGGTAGACGTCTCCGTTCTGCCCGACGAGCCAGTAGCCGAGGCCACTCGCCGTACGGGTGAGCGCCGTGATCGGCGCGGCCAACGGCTGCCCACCGGTCGATCCGTGGAAGCGCGCGGAGCCGAACGTGAACATGCCGCCGTCGCTCGCGACGAGCCAGTAGCCGCGTCCGTTGAAGGCGCTCGTCATCCCGACGATCGGCTGGTTCAGGTGCGAACCACCCATCGAACCGAAGAAGTGCGCGTCGCCGAACGAGAACATCCCGCCGTCACTTGCCACCAACCAGTAACCATGGCCGGTGGGCGACGCGGCCATCCCGTTGATGGGTTGGTTGAGGTGCGAACCACCCATCGAACCGTAGAAGTGCGCGTCGCCGAACGAGAACATCCCGCCGTCGCGAGCGATCAGCCAGTAACCGTGACCGCTCGGGGTCGCGGCCATGCCGACGATGGGCTGGTTCAGGTGCGAACCACCCATCGAGCCATAGAAGCGCGCGTCGCCAAACGAGAACATCCCGCCGTCACTCGCCACCAACCAGTAACCATGGCCCAACGGCGTGCGCGCCATGCCGACGATCGGTTGGTTCAGATGGATGGCACCCGTCGATCCGTAGAACTTCGCGTTGCCGTAGGCGAAGATGCCGCCGTCGTTCGCGACCAACCAGTAGCCCGCGTTCGCAGGGGGAAGCGGCGGCCCGGGGACTGCACCCGTATGCGCCGCGTTCAATCGCCACTGCGGCCACGCGGGCGCGACCCTGGGCGCGATCGGGAGCGGGAAGGAGTCGACGCGTCCGGCGCCGTTCTCGGGCCGGCCGTTGCCCCGCGGGAGCCAGCTCTGAACGATGAGCCGCCACCCGGCTCCGGGGCCGAAGTTGGCCACCGCGGCCGAGTTCTGCACGACGCGGTTCACCTCGATCGGGCGGTAGAGGCGCGCGCCGTCGCGCCCCCGCAGGAGGTAGAACTCGCCGGCCTGCCCGATTGCCACGTCGTTCACGCCGTTGCCGTCGAGGTCGACGAGGATGGGTGTCGAGAGAATCTCGGTGTGGTCGTTCTCGCTCGCGCCGGGGGTCACGTTCCACAACGCGGCGCCGTGACCGCTGAAGGCCCAGACCCGACCGTCGTTGCAGATCGCGCACGCGCCGACCACGACGTCGTTCTTGTGGTCGCCGTTCACGTCACCGATCACCGGCGATCCGAAGATCGATCCGTTCAACACGACGGGCCAGCCGGGAACGGCGGCACCGTTGTCGAGGTAGTACGCGCTCAGCGAATTCGTCGCCAGCGCATCGCCGGAGGGGCCGTTGCCGGTTCCGACCACGACCGCCATCCGGCCGTTTCCGGTGAGGTCGCCGATCGCGGGGCTCGATTGGTAGATCTGGTGCCGGCACCGGGACCACAGGATCTGCGGACCGTTCGCGTTGACACGAATCGCGCGCATGATCCCCGACCACGTCTGCGCGCCGCACGGACCGCCCGGGCTCGCGTCACCGCCGAGGAAGATGTCCATCCGGCCGATGTGCGCGTTGTCGTACAACGCCGGCGAGTCCCAGATGGTGTCGAGACTGTCGATGGGAAAACCGGGCAGCGCGCCGCCCAGCCGGTTCAACGCGTAGATGCGATGGTCGAAGCTCCCGAAGACGATGTCGGGGAAACCGTCGCCGTTCACGTCGCCGACCGCGGGCGTGCCCTGCACCGCGTTCTCGCCCGCGAGCGTCATCGTCTGCATGCGGAAGCGCACCGAACCGTTCGCGTTGAACGCGACGACCCCACCCTGCTGACCGCCGACCTGGAGGGAACCGGCTCCGACGATGATCTCCTTGCGGCCGTTGCGATCAAGGTCGGCGACCGTCGGGCTCGACTCGACCGCGGCCGTGCTGCCGGCCCGCGGCTGCACCAGCTGCGGCCACCCGGGGAGGTCGCGACCCGTCCGGCCGTCGAGGACGTGGACGACGCCGGAGAGGTCGGCGGTCACGACGTCGGGATGCCCGTCACCGTTGATGTCGGCGATGACGGGCGACGAGAGATGCGTCGGTCCGACCGCCTTCGACCAGGCCGCGCCGGGGAAAGCCGCGGGTCCGGCCGCGCTCGCGGTCGGAGCGCTCGCGACGGCCGGGATCGCGGCGACGACCATGGCGGCCAGCAGGCCGCCCAGCATCTGCTTGGGCCGGCGGACCCGTCGAGTCGACCGAACGGGAAGGCCGACGGGAAGGCCGACGGGAAGGATCGATCGGACGCGAACAGTCGATCGAGCGGAATCGCGGCGCAAGAACGTGACCTCTCGTAGGGGTGCAGCAACTCAATCGGCCTCGCAGCCGCCGATCTGGAGGCGGCGCCCGATCTCGGGTCGATCCCCCGCCCCGACTGACCTCCACGCGTGACGCGACGTCCGGAAGCGGCTGGGCGGCGTCGGGTAGCGTCGATCGTCGTGAACGACAAGGTTGTCCGGTTCAATCCATTCGGGCAACGTTCGTTCGACATCGCCGGGGACGAGAGCGACATCGGCGTCATCGGAGAGGTCGATCGTTCCGGCGGCCGGTACCAACGCGAGTTCAGCGTCTTCTTCCGCAACACGCTCGCACCGGACGCGGTCGTCATCGATGGCGGCGCGCACATCGGAGTGCTGACGGTGCTCCTCGCGAGCCTGTGTCCCGACGGTACGGTCTACGCGTTCGAGCCCGCGCCCGCCACGCGCGCACACCTCGAGACGAACGTCGCCGCGAACCATTTGACCAACGTCGTCGTCGAGGACGCGGTGCTCTACGACACCGACGGCGGGATGGTCTTCGATTTCGACGCGACGTTCCCGGCCGGGAGCCACGTCGGTGCGAGCGGGCCGAACGTGACCTCGACGAAGGTGACGTCGATACGCCTCGACACCTGGGCTCGTACACGGGGCGTCGATCGCCTCGACCTCCTGAAGCTCGACGTCGAGGGATCGGAGCTCGCAGTCCTGGCGGGGGCGGCCGACACCCTCCGCCGGTTCCGGCCGATCACGGTCGTGGAGTGCAACCCGGTGGCATTGCGCCGCTTCGGGAACCGGACCTACCGCGAGCTCCTACAGGTGATGCGCTCGCTCTTTCCCGTCGTCGCGGTCCTGAGCCCCGCGGGTTCGGTCGTGCCGCTGCTCACCGACACCCACCTCGATCTCCTGCTCGCCGGCCACGGGGTCGTCGACCTCGTCGGGCTCCCGCACCGGAACCGGCTGCAGGCGGCGCTCGCCTTCCCGCGCTCCGTGAGCAGCATGCTGCGGCTCCTGCGCGTCTACAACAAGCGCGCGCCGGCGGAGAACAAGATCGTCGAACCCGATATTCGATTCTCACGGAGCGTCGCCCGCGTAACGGGCACGGCCGGCGCCGTCGTACAAGTCCCGACGACGATCGAGAACCGCTCACGCTGGTGGCTGTCGTCGGCGTTCCCGTACCACCCGGTGCACGTGGCGTACCGCCTGCTCGACGCGAGCGGCGCGACCATCGTCTCCAACGGCCACCGGACCTCGCTCCCGGTACCTCTCGGACCCGGCGCTGCGGTCACGCTCGATGTCACCGTCGAGCTGCCCGCGGTTCCCGGCGAGTACCAGCTGGTGACGACCCTGGTGCAGGAAGCGTTCGCATGGTTCGACGAGCTGAACCCCGGGTGCGTGCGCGTCACCCCGGTGATCGTCTCCTGATCCGCGCGCGACCGACCCGCGTCACTGCGCGGGCGGCAACCGGAGTCGGGTCCGGATCGGACGGTGGTCCGACGGCGTGCGGGGCAGCACCTCGCCCGAGAGCCCGACGATGCCGCCGCGCACGAGCACGTGGTCGATCTGGCTGTGCGGGTACCGGGCCGGGAACGTACGCCCGCGCACCGGTCGTTCCCATCCCGGCATGGCCGCCGAGACCGGCGGTCCCCAGAAGTTGAAGTCGCCGGCGATGATCTGCGGGCCCCGTTCGACGATGCCGCGGCGCAAGCGGAGCAGGTGCTCCATCGGACCGAGGCGCCAGAACTTCGACGACGTGTGCACGGCGATGATCTCCACTGCCGTCCCATCGATCTCGACGGTCAACCCGAGCGCGTGCCGGGAGCCCGGCGGATCCCTCCAGACCCTGCCCAGGGGGATGACGCGCCGATCCAGGACGGGGAACCGCGAGCAGATCCCGAGCTCCCACGTACCGACGAGGGGGACGCTCCACTCCCGCCGCTCCCGCGGTGGGCGCAGCTCGAGCCGCATCAGCTCGGTCGTCTCGATCCGGTAGCCGTCGCCGGCCAACCCGTCGAGCACGCCGACACCGTCCGCGTCCCGCCACGCTTCCGGGACCACGACGAGGTCGGCCCCGAATCCGCGCACGACCTCGGCGACGTCGAAACGGACGCCTTCATTCGGGCCGTAGCGACCGATACCCCAGTGCGCGTTGAACGCCGCGACCGTGAAATCCCGCGCGGGATCAGATACCGATGCGCTGGGCAAGCAGCTCGCGGTGGTACGTGGGGTCGCCGAGGTAAATCTCGGAGCTCTTGGCGCGCTTGAAGTAGAGATGCGCCGGATGCTCCCACGTGAACCCGATACCACCGTGGATCTGGATGTTCTCGGCGGTCGCGTGGAAGTACGCCTCCGAGCAGTACGCCTTCGAGAGCGCGGCCACGACCGGGAGCTCGTCGTTGTCCTCGGCGGCAGCCCACGACGCGTAGTACGCGGCCGACTTTCCGGACTCGACCTCGAGCAACATGTCGGCGCACTTGTGCTTGATCGCCTGGAACGACCCGATCGGCCGGCCGAACTGCACGCGTACCTTGGCGTACTCGACCGACATGTCGAGGACCTTCTGCGCGCCGCCCATCATCTCGTTCGACAGCGCGACGGCCGCCTGATCGAGGGTCTTGGAGAACGCGGGCCAACCGGCGCCTGGAGCACCGAGCGGCTCGGCGGCGACGTTCGCGAACTCGAGCTTGGCCTGCTTGCGGGTCATGTCCATCGTCGACAACGACGTGCGGGTGAGACCCTTCGCGTTCCCGCTGACGGTGAAGAACGAGATCCCGTCGGTGCCCGTCGTACCGGCCGTGCGCGCCACCACCACGATCAGGTCGGCTAGGTGGCCGTCGATCACGAACATCTTCTCGCCCGAGAGGGTGTACTTGCCGCCCGACTCCTTGGCCTCGAGCGTGATCCCGGCCGCGTCCCATTTGCCACTCGGCTCGGTGAACGCAAGGGTGGCGATCGTGTCGCCGCTCGCGATGCCCGGCAGGAGTGCCGACTTCTGCTCGTCGGTACCCGCGTTCAGGATGGCGTTGGCCGCCAACACCGCGGAGGAGAAGTACGGGGCGCAGAGAAGTACCCGGCCCATCTCTTCCAAGACAATGCCGAGCTCGATGAACGTGAAGCCCTGACCACCGAACTCCTCGGGGATCGCGAGGCCCTGAAGCCCGAGCTCTTGGCCCATCTGCTTCCACACCGAAGGGTCATAGCCCTCGGTCGTCTCCATGAGCCGGCGGACCTCCGTCTCCGGCGACTTGGCCTCGAGGAATTGGCGCACCGTGCGCCGCAACTCTTCTTGCTCCTCGGAAAAAGCGAAGTTCATGTGTGCTCCCCAGCCCGGAAGGCCACTTCCGTGCGCGGTGTCGGTGACAGCGGTATCGGTGATGTCATGGGCGGTAGTCCACGGCGGCGCGACGCTACTTGACCGCGCGGTCATGTTTCCAGGTCGGCGACACCTGATCGTCGCTCTCCCCGGGGGGTCGGGAACGACGACGGCGGCGGTACCCTCGGACTATGGCTCGCACTCTGGCCCGGCCCGCGCACTACGAGACCTCCGATGTCCGGATCGACAAGCTGGTCGTGGGCCCGTACGAGAACAACGTCTTCGTGCTGCGCGACAAGTCGACCGGCGATGCCGTGCTCCTCGACGCCGCCAACGAGCACGAGCTCCTCCTCGAGGTCTCCCGGGCGACCGGCGTCCGCCGGGTCCTGACCACCCACGGGCATTTCGATCACATCCAGGCCGTCACCCAGATGCGCGACGCCGGCATCGACGTAGGTATCGCCACCCAGGACGCGGAGATGCTCCCGGGATACGACTTCACGATCCCCGACGACGACGTGATCGAGGTCGGCGAGCTGCGCTTGCATACGATCCATACGCCCGGCCACACCGCCGGCTCCACGTGCTTCCTGCTCGAGGGCCACCCGATCCTCTTCAGCGGCGACACGCTCTTTCCGGGGGGCGTCGGGAACACCAAGCTCGAGGGTGGCGACTTTCCCACCATCATCCGGTCGGTGGACCAACGCCTGTTCACTCTGCCCGGGGAGACCCTCGTGCTCCCGGGTCACGGCCTCGACACGACGATCGGCACCGAACGGCCCCACATCGACGAGTGGGCCGAGCGGGGCTGGTAATCCCGCAACGCTTGGTGGCCCGGACGGAAAGCCGCACCGGCGCGCTTCGGATGTCTCACGCAGTGGGTACGGTCGATCCGTGCCGGGCCCGTGCGTCGTACTTCTCGAACAAAGTTGCGAAAACGGCGTCACGCGGCATGAACCCGGCGACGGGGTTGTTCCGTACTCATGTCCGCGACCGAGAGCGCGGGAACGAGAGGGGAGATCGATGATCAGCCACTTGCTCGATCCGACGACGCCGGTCGTCGAATGGATGGCGCCGGTCCGCGATCGCGCGTGGGTCGCGGCGTGTTTCGGGACGGTCGACAAATGACCGCTCTGTTCACCCGTTCCTCCCTCGACCCGTCCGACCGCGTCGAGCTGCACGAGCGTTACCGCCGGGTCCGCGGCCTCACCGAGGCACTGGCCGCCCCCCTCTCCGACGAGGACCAAGTCGTCCAGTCGATGCCGGATGCCAGCCCCACCAAATGGCACCGAGCGCACACCACGTGGTTCTTCGAGACGTTCCTGCTCTCGCCTCGTGCACAGCGCTACGCGCCGTTCGACCCCGCCTTCGCCTACCTGTTCAACTCCTACTACGAGGCGGTCGGCCCTCGGCATCCGCGGCCGCAACGCGGCTTGCTCTCGCGGCCATCGGTCACCGAGGTCGCGCGCTACCGCGCCCATGTCGACGACGCGATGCACGGGTTGATCGACGAGTGCGATGCCGACGCAGCCGCGCTCGTCGCCCTCGGTCTGCAACACGAGCAGCAGCACCAAGAGCTGTTGCTGATGGACATCAAGCACGCGCTGCACTGCAATCCAACCGATCCTGCATACGTCGACACGCCGTACGTCGCCGCCGCGCCGTCGCCGCTGACGTTCGCATCGGTGCACGGCGGGAACGCCGAGATCGGCCACGACGACTCGAGCTTCTCCTTCGACAACGAACAACCGCGTCACATCGTGCACCTCGAGCCGCTGCACCTCGCCGATCGACTCGTGTGCGCGAGCGAGTATCTCGAGTTCATCGCCGACGACGGGTACCGCCGGCCCGAGCTCTGGCTCTCCGACGGTTGGCACGCGGTGCAGGAGCACGGCTGGGAAGCCCCGCTCTACTGGCGTGACGACAGCTCGGACGGGTGGAGCGTGTTCACCCTTGGCGGGCGCCGGGCGCTCGATCCGAACGAGCCCGTCGTCCACGTGAGTCACTACGAGGCCGATGCGTACGCCCGCTGGCGTGATGCCCGCCTGCCTACGGAGTTCGAATGGGAGCACGCGATGGCGTGCTCGCCGGCCGGGACCTTTCGCGAGGTCGAAGACGTCGCCTGGCAGTGGACGTCGAGCGCCTACCTCCCGTACCCGCGCTTTCGCACGCCGGCCGGCGCCGTCGGCGAGTACAACGGAAAGTTCATGAGCGGTCAGATGACGTTGCGGGGCGGTGCGCGCGAGACATCGCCCGACCACACCCGGGTCACGTATCGCAACTTCTTCCCACCCGCGTGTCGCTGGATGTTCAGCGGCGTGCGCCTCGCCGAGGACGTGATGTCGTGAGCACCATCGAAGAAGACGTGTACCGCGGCCTGACCGCCGACCCCAAGGACATCCCACCGAAGTGGTTCTACGACGACCGCGGATCGACGCTGTTCGACGAGATCACCCGGGTCGAGGAGTACTACCCGACCCGGCGCGAGCGTGCGATCCTCGAAGCCCGTGCGGCCGAGATCGTCGAGCGTTCGAACGCCGACACGCTCGTCGAGCTCGGCTCGGGGACGTCCGAGAAGACGCGCATACTCCTCGACGCGATGCGCAGCGCGCAGACACTGCGACGGTTCGTGCCGTTCGACGTGAGCAAGCGCACGTTGCACGACGCCGCCTCCGCCATCGAAGCGGAGTACGCCGGCATCGACGTACAACCCGTCGTCGGCGACTTCACCCTCGACCTCGGCACGATCCCTCGCGCCGGGCGTCGACTCGTCGTGTTCCTCGGCGGGACCGTCGGCAATCTTCTCCCCGATCCCCGCGCCGCCTTCCTCCACGACGTGGCCGCCATGCTCGGCCCGGACGATTTCTTTTTGTTGGGCACCGACCTCGTGAAGGACGTGGCCCGGCTCGAAGCGGCCTACGACGACGCCGGTGGCGTGACCGCGGAGTTCAACAAGAACGTGTTGCGCGTGATGAACCGCGAGCTCGCCGCCGATTTCGATGTCGACGCCTTCGACCACGTCGCCGTCTTCGACACCGAGCACGAGTGGATCGAGATGCGCCTGCGTTCGACGCGCGCCCAAACCGTGCACGTAGAGGCGCTCGAGCTCGATGTCTCGTTCGCGGCCGGCGAGGAGATGCGGACCGAGGTCAGCGCCAAGTTCACCCGGGCCCGCGTCGAGCGAGAGCTGGTGGCGGCGGGCATGGAGCTCGTCGAGTGGTGGACCGACCCCGACGCCGACTTCGCGCTCTCCCTTGCCCGCCTGGCGCGCTAGGCGGGCAAGGGCCTGCGGTCGCTACGCCTGCCGGCCCGTCGGCCCATCGGTGGAAATTGTCGGCCGTCGGGGATCGGAGACGATGGTGAGGTCCTCGGGTACTTCGAGCACCTTCACGACCTCGCCGGTCACTTCGACGCCGAGGTGACCGCCCATGATCGGGATCCGTTCGAGGCGCAGCGTCCCGATCCAGTCGGGAACGGCGGGCGCCAGGTGGAGCTTGTTGGCGCGGATGTCGGGCTCGAACCGCAGAAGCGTGCGCAGGAACAGCAGCGGTGAGGCCGCCGCCCACGCCTGGGGCGAGCACGAGGTCGGATAGCTGACGGGGAAGCTGAGGCCGTCGCGACCGGTACCCGCGAAGAGCTCCGGCAACAGGTCGCCGAACCAGCGCGACGCGTCGACCATGCCCCGCATCACCTGGTGGGCCTCGTCGGCGAAGCCGTACCTCATGAGTCCGGCGGCGGTGATCGCGTTGTCGTGCGGCCACACGCTGCCGCAGTGGTACGAGATCGGGTTGTAGCCCGCATTGACCGACGACAGCGTGCGTACGCCCCAACCACTGAACATGCCCTCCGACAAGAGCATGCGCGCGACGTGCGGCGCCTTCTCCTCATCGACGATCCCGGTCCAGAGGCAATGCCCCATGTTCGAGCCGATGCCGTCGATGCGCTTCTTGTCGCGGTCGAGCCCGATGGCGAGATACCCGCCGTTCTTGCTGTCGACCCAGAAGTCCTCGTTGAACCGGCGCTTCAGGTCGAGCGCGCGCGCCGTGAGCGAAGCCGCGAGGTCGTGGTCGCCCGCCTCCGTCGCGCAGTGGCTCCGCGCGATGAGCGCCGCGTAGACGTAGCCCTGCACCTCGCACAACGCGATCGGCGTCGATGCCAACGATCCGTCGGCGAAGCGCATCGAGTCCCAGGAGTCCTTCCAACCCTGGTTCTGCAACCCGCGATCGGTGGTGCGCTGGTACTCGACGTACCCGTCGCCGTCGCGATCACCGAAGTCCGTGATCCACTGCAGCGCGGCGTCGGCCGCGGGCAACAACGCATCGACCTCTTCGCGACGTGAGCCCCAGCGCGACAGCTCACCGATCAACATGACGAACAGCGGCGTCGCGTCGACCGTGCCGTAGTAGACGCGACCGCCGCCGAGCGCGAGTGACGCGGTCTCGCCGAAGCGCATCTCGTGCAGGATGCGACCGGGCTCCTCTTCGGTTCCGGGGTCGACGTCTTGGCCCTGGAAGCGCGCCAAGGTCTGCAACGTCCCCAGCGCGAGGTCGGGATCGACGAGCATCGTCATCCACGACGTGAGCAACGAGTCCCGGCCGAACAGGGTCATGAACCAGGGCGCGCCTGCGGCGACGACCGCCCGGTCGGGGAACTCTGGGTCGAAGATGCGAAGCCCGGCGAGATCCTGGGTCGAACGGTCGAGCAGCGCTCGGAACTGATCGTCGTCGCTCGTCACGACGGGCATCCGAGCCCGCCACTCCTCGAGCCGGGCCACCGGAGTGGAACGCTCGACCGGCTGACCGCACTGGTAGCGCGGCGTCACCTCGAGCTCGCCGATCACCGGCGTGACCTCGATGCACGCCGACCACTTCCCCCGTGGCGGCACGACGGTCTCGTACACCACGTGGTTGCCCTGGATGCGGGGCGTGCCGCTGAAGTCGACGTGCGTGGCCCGTTGGAAGGAGTGGCGCTTGTACCGGAACGTGAGGCGAGAGCCCTCGCTCACAACCTCGTGCTGGCCCTGTTTGTGGACCCGGCCTTCCTTGACCTCGAACAAGTCGGCGAAGTCGGCGTCGACGAGCAGCTCGACCGAGCAGAACGCCGCTTCCTCGCCGTAGTTCTCGATCTCGATGTCCTCGCGCATCCCCCGACCCACGTAGCGTCGACGCAGGAGCATCAGATGGCTGTCGGCGAGCCCCTTCGCCGGATGCCCGCGCAGCACGAACACGCCGCTGAACGGATCCGGCGCGGTCGCGGCGAGCGGCTCCGGGCTCAATCCGTTGAGCGTGCACCGGAACTCGGAGATGAACCGGGTGTCGCGAAAGAACAGGCCCTGCGGTCGGGTCGGGTCGATCTCACCCGAGCGACTCGAGATGCAAAAGGCCGAGCCTTCGACCAGCGTCACGATGCCTTCGGCGCCGATGCTCGCACTGGCGCTGCTCGTCCAGGGGTCCGACATCGTCGAAAACTACTACCGGATCACGATCGTTCTTACCGGAAAAGCATGCCGGTCGCGGCGATTACATTGGATCCCGATGCAGATCGCGGTCGTCGCCCCGGTGTGGTTCCCGGTACCTCCCACCGGCTACGGCGGGATCGAGCTGGTCGTCTCCTTGCTCGCCGACGGTCTCGCCGACGCCGGGCACGACGTCACCCTGTTCGCCAGCGGCGGCTCCACGTCGAAGGCCAAGGTCGTCTCGCCGATGCCGGAGCCGCCGGACCCGCGCGAGCTGGGCAATCCCTGGTACGACGCCTACCACGCACTCTCGGCCTATCAACAGGTCGACGGATTCGACGTCGTGCACGACCATGCCGGCATCGTGGGGCCGGTCTGCGGCGCGATGCTCCACGGCCGCCCTCCGGTGGTGCACACGTTGCACGGACCGTGGACACCGCAGACGAGGCTCTTCTACGGGCTCGCGAGCGAGCACGTACACCTCGTCACGGTGTGTGACGCCCAACGGGTCGACAATCCCGACGTCGGCTACCTCGCCACCGTGCACAACGGCATCGACCTCGACTCCTACCCGTACCGGGAGGACAAGGACGACTTCCTCGTCTACATCGGGCGTTCCAACCCCGACAAGGGACCGAAGGAGGCGATCAACATCGCCCGTCGGGCCGGCCTGCCGCTGAAGATGATCCTGAAACGGGGCGAGCCGCCCGAACGCGAGTATTTCGAGCACGAGATCGAGCCCCTCCTCGCGAGCGACATCGACCTCTACGAGAACGTGTCCCACGCCGACAAGGTCGACATGCTGGGCCGGGCCTGCGCCATGATCTTCCCGATCCGCTGGCCCGAGCCGTTCGGGCTCGTGATGGTCGAGGCCATGGCCTGCGGGACGCCGGTCGTGACCACCAACTGGGGCGCGGCGCCCGAGCTCGTCGACGACGGGGTCACCGGGTTTCGCCGAGACGGCGACGACGATCTGGTCGAGGCCATCGGCGCGGCCCGGACGCTCTCACCCGCCGCGTGCCGGGCCCGGGTCGAGAAGCTGTTCTCGGCCGAAGCGATGGTCCGGGGCTACGAAGCCGTCTACGAGCGAGTCGTCAAAGCCTGACGGCATTTGCCCGCGAAATTCCCTTGGGGATTTCCACTACGGCCGTAGTGTTATTACAATGGTGACGTGTCCACTCACGATTCGCCTCCCGTCCCCGCGCTCCAGATCGACGATCTGCACGTCGCCGTCGACGACCGGGAAATCCTCCGGGGCGTGAGCCTCACGGTCGAGCCCGGGTCGCTGCACGCACTGATGGGGCCCAACGGGTCGGGCAAGTCGACACTCGCCAACACGTTGCTCGCCAACCCGGCCTACGTGGTGACGGGCGGGCGCATCCTGCTCGCGGGCGATGACATCACCCATCTCCCTACCGACGAACGAGCCCGACGCGGCCTGTTCCTCGGGTTCCAGCACCCCCAGGAGATCCCGGGTGTGTCGGTGCTCAGCTTCTTGCGCCAGGCGATCGCCAAGCGCAAGGGCATCGACGACTTCTCGGTGCTCGAGGTGCGGCTCAGCCTGATCGACTGGACGAAACGCCTGGGCATGGACACCCGGTTCCAGGAGCGGTATCTCAACGAGGGCTTCTCCGGGGGCGAGAAGAAGCGCAACGAGGTCCTCCAGATGGCGATGATGGAACCCGACGTCGCCGTCCTCGACGAGACCGATTCGGGCCTCGACATCGACGCCCTGCGCCAGGTTGCCGCCGGCATCGCCGAGGTCCGCAACGCTCGGCCTCACCTCGGCATCCTCGCGATCACCCACTACCAGCGCCTGCTCGAGCACCTCGTTCCCGACGTGGTCCACGTGCTCGTCGACGGCCGCATCGTCGCGACCGGCGGACCCGAGATCTCGCTCGAGGTCGAAGCCCGCGGTTTCGACGGGTTCCGTCCGCACGACGTTCGCCCTCATGAAGTTCGCCCTCATGAGGTTCGCTCGCACGAGGAGGCGCCGGCGTGACCGCGCTCGACGTCGCGACCATCAAGCGTGACTTCCCGATCTTCGAACGGGAAGTCAACGGCAAGCGCCTCGTCTACCTCGACTCCGCGTCGTCGGCGCAAAAGCCGCTCGCCGTCCTCGACGCAATGGACCACGCCTACCGCGACCACTACGCGAACATCCACCGCGGTGTGTACACGATCGCCGAAGAAGCGACCGTCGCGTTCGAGGACGCCCGCCGCAAGGTGGCCCGTTTCGTCAACGCACCGCGCAAAGAGGAGATCGTCTTCACGCGCAATGCGACGGAGTCCATCAACCTCGTCGCGTACTCGTGGGGACGCGCCAACCTCAAGACCGGCGACGCCGTCGTGCTCTCGCACCTGGAGCACCACGCCAACGTCGTCCCGTGGCAGATCCTCGCGGCCGAGCGCGGCATCGAATTGCGCTGGATCCCGCTTACCCAGGACTTCCGGCTCGACCTCTCGAACCTCGACGCGTTGCTCGAGGGCGCCCGCCTGCTGGCCGTCAGCGCGATGTCGAACGTCCTCGGCACGATCAACGACATTCGGCCGCTGGCCGACGCGGCCCACGCGCACGGCGCGCTGATCCTCGTCGACGCCTGCCAGTACGTCCCGCACGTCGCCACCGACGTCCAGCAGTGGGACGCCGACTTCGTGGCCTTCTCGTCGCACAAGATCCTCGGCCCGACCGGGATCGGCGCACTCTGGGCCCGGTTCGAGTTGCTCGATGACATGCCGCCCTTCCTCGGCGGCGGCGAGATGATCCGTGACGTCCGCCTCGACGGGTTCACGACCAACGACCTTCCGTGGAAGTTCGAGGCGGGTACGCCGGCGATCGTTGAAGCGATCGGCTTCGGCGCCGCGATCGATTACATATCCGCGCTCGGCATGGACGCGGTCCGGGCCCACGAGCGGCTCGTCACCCGCTACGCGCTCGAGTCGCTGCGCGAGCGCTTCGGCGAGAGCCTGACGATCCACGGCCCCACCGACATCGAGGTCCGGGGAGGAGCGGTGTCGTTCCTGTTCGACGGCATCCACGCCCACGACGTGAGTCAGGTGCTCGACGAGGACGCGGTGTGCGTTCGGGCCGGGCATCACTGCGCCAAGCCGCTCATGCGCCAGCTCGGCGTCCCGGCGACGACACGGGCGTCGTTCTACGTGTACAACGATGAGGCCGATGTCGACGCGCTGATCGAGGCGTTGGCGAAGGCCCAGAAGTTCTTCGCGGTTTAGGATCGCAGCAGATGGCCGGACTCGAAGACCTGTACCGCGAGATCATCCTCGACCATTACCGGTCGCCCCGTAACCGCGGCGAGCTCGCGGTACCGCCCGCGCACAAGGTCGAGGGGTTCAACCCCTTGTGCGGCGACGAGGTCGTGCTCTACCTCGACATCGATCCCGCGACCGACACCGTCCGCGACGTGAAGATCGCGGGCCAGGGGTGTTCGATCAGCCAGGCATCCACCTCGATGATGAGCTCGGCCGTGAAGGGACAGTCCATCGAAGAGGTCCGCAAGCTCATCCGCGCCTTCAAGGCCCTGATGTCGATCCACGAGTCGAAGCTCGAGGGCGACGGAGGCGACGGTAGCGACCTCGCCGCCGATCTCGCCGGGGTCCGGCTCGGCGATCTCGAAGCCCTCCAGGGCGTCGTGAAGTTCCCCGTCCGCATCAAATGCGCCACCTTGTCCTGGAACACCCTCCAGCAGGCCCTGGACGAAACATCACAGACACACTCGTGACGTACGGTTACGGACCCGAGGAAGTGCCGTCGGTCACAGGGATCCGAAGTTTCGTGGTAATCGGGGAACCCGACCCCCCATATGGGTGTTGCAGGTAGACAGGAGACGGGCGGCTACGCTGACCGTTCTGAGCAGGAGGACCGACGTGGACCAGGCTGGGATCGTCACGATCATCGACGAGGCGCTCGAGCGTTTCGCGTCCCGGGATCTGATCGGCTCTTCGGAAGTCGTCGACTTTCTCCTCGACCTTCGCACCGCCGTCGTTTCCGATGCCGCGCTCGCGGCTCTGATCGAGTCCGAGACTGAGCCCGCCCACTGACCGCGGGGCCACCGTGCCCTCGCAGGATCGGTCGCGCCACCGTTAGGCCCGGAACGTCCAGTACCATCCAACGCCGGTGAAGCCTGACGACACGCGTCCAAACAGAACTCCCGAAGAGATCGGCCGGGCCACTCGGTTGGCCGCGCAGCGCGGGAGTTGGCGCCGCCGAGCCATCGTCTCGACCGTTGCGGCCGTAGCCGTGATCGGTGCTGCCGTCGGCACGTTCCTCGCCGTCGCGAAGACGGACAAGGCCTCGGGCGCGCAGACCGACCTCACCGATCCCCAGGTCATCCCGACCACGTCGAGCGCGCCGACGACCACGAGCACGACGCGGCCCCGCACCACGACGAGCACGCTCCCCCGCGTCAACCAGCCCCCCGACCAGATACTCCCGTCGCCCGGCAACGGCATCGGTATCGGTGCGAGCGGTCCGGTCGTGCTGGCCTACGAAGCCCGGATGAAGGCGCTGCACTTCGATCCAGGCCCCGTCGACGGGCAGTTCGGCCAGGACACGCAGTACGCGGTCACGACGGTGCAGAAGTACTTTGGGCTCCCCCGCACCGGGCGGATCAACACCGCGGTCGACTTCGCTCTCACCCACTTCACCTACAGCCCGGCCGAGCCGAACAGCGAGCCCGACCGGGTCGAGATCGATCTCGACCGCCAGACGCTCACGCTCTACACGAACTGGCAGCCCCAGCTCCTGACCACGACCTCCACCGGGAGCGGCGAGCACTTCTGCGGCGGCGTCGACGGTTGCCAGTACGCGATCACCCCGACCGGGCACTTCCATTTCTACGAGCTCCACAAGGGCTGGCAGAACGGCAAGCTCGGCTCGATGTGGAACCCGTACTACTTCAACGGCAGCGACGCGGTGCACGGCCTGGCCTCGGTGCCGGCATACCCCGCTTCGCACGGGTGCGCCCGTATCCCAATGCACATCGCGAACTACTTCTACACACTCGTCCACCAGGGCGAGTCGGTGTTCGTGGTGGGGACGGCCAAGAAGGCGGGCAACGGCTACGTCGGCCCCGTCCCGACCACGACCGTGCCGAAGACCACCACGACCGTGAAGACGCCGACCACGGTCAAAAAGGGCACGACCCCGACCACGAAGAAGGGCACGACCCCGACCACAGTGAAATCGACGTCGAGGCCGCCGGTGCCCACGACGCCCACCACCAAGAAGCAGCCGTAGAGCCCGACCGACAGGATCCGGGTCGAGCGCCGCCCGGCGCTAGCCGAGCGGGTCGGCGAAGGGGCTGTTGCCGATCGTGGGATCGCCGAAGGGATCGGCCTCCGCGGGCCGGCCGACCGTGAGTTCGTCGATGCCGAGCTCCGCCGCGATGCCTTCGTAGCCGGTGCGCTCCAGCTCGTCGGCGAGCTCGGGACCGCCGCTCTTCACGATCCGACCCGCGAGGAACACGTGGACTCGGTCGGGACGGAGCTCGGCGAGCAACCGGGCGTAGTGCGTGATCGCGAGGACGCCGACCTGGCCTTCCTTGGCGAGTGCGTACACGCGCCGGGCGACGTCGCGCAGCGCGTCGACGTCGAGACCCGAGTCGATCTCGTCGAGCACCGCGAACTTCGGTTCCAGGACCGCGAGCTGCACGGTTTCGGCCCGCTTCTTCTCGCCGCCCGAGAACTCGGTGTTGACGCCCCGGCGCAACAACTCGTCGGGCACGCCGAGGGTGCGGGACTCCTCGACGATGCGGTCGTGGAGGTCGACCGGCACCGACCCCCGCGCTTCGAACGCGGACGTGACGACGGCTTCGAGCTGCACGCCCGGGACCTCGACCGGATACTGCATGGCGAGGAACAGACCGAGCTGGGCCCGGCGCCACGTGGGGAGACCCACGAGCTCGGACCCGTCGATCGTGACCGAACCGCTCGTGACGTCGTACTCGCTGCTCCCCATGAGCGCGTGCGAGAGCGTCGACTTGCCCGAGCCGTTGGGTCCCATGAGCGCGTGCACCTCACCGGTGCGGACCTCGAGGTCGACGCCGCGCAGGATCTCGTGGCGGGCGACGTTGGCGTGCAGCCCCCGGATGCGGAGCACATGCTCGCTCACGGGAGCACCACCGAGACGTCGTCGCCATCGACCTGGATCTCGTACACCGGAACGGGCCGGGTCGCGGGAAGGGTCTGGGGCTCGCCGGTGGTCAGCGAGAATGTCGAGCCGTGCTTCGGGCACTCGAGCTCGAGCTCGTCGGGCCACACGTCGCCCTCGGACAAGGAGAAGTCGGCGTGCGAGCAGGTGTCGCCGATCGCGTAGAAGTCGTCGCCGATACGTACCAGAGCGATGCGGTGCGGGTCGACATCGAAGCGGCGGGCGGTACCAGGGGCGAGATCGTCACGGGCGCAGAGCCGCACGAGGGTGCCCATCATCGCCTCGCCCGGGCGTGCTCGAGCTTGTCGACGACCGAACGGCGCAGACCGCGGGTCAGCGCACCGACGGGGAGGCGCTCGAAGACGTCGTCGAAGAACCCGAGCACGATGAGTCGTTCGGCTTCTTCGGGCGGGATGCCACGCGACTCGAGGTAGTAGAGCTGCTCGTCGTCGATGGGCCCAACGGTCGACGCGTGCGAGCACCGCACGTCGTTGGCTTCGATCTCGAGATTCGGGATCGACTCTGCGCTCGCGCCCTCCGAGAGCACGAGGTTGCGGTTGGTTTGCGAGGCGTTCGCCTTCTTGGCGGCCGGCCGCAAGTGCACCAGGCCCGAGTAGACCGACCGGGCGGTGTCCTCGACCGCGCCCTTGAATAACAGGTCGCTGCGGGTGTTGGGCGCGTCGTGATCCTGGAGCGTGCGGAAGTCGAGCATCTGGGCGCCGTCGCCGAAGTACACGGCGAGCTGGTCGCTCTCTGCTCCGGTTCCGGTCAACAGCGCTTCACTGCGCAGGCGGGCGTAGTCGCCGCCCAGCGCAACGGCCGACGTACGCAGCGTCGCGTCGCGGCCGACGTGCGCGCGCTGGAACCCGAGGTGCCACGTACGCGAACCGTGCTCCTGCACGGTCAGGTACCGAAGGTGCGCGTTGTCACCGACGAGGAGCTCGGTGACCGCGTCGACAAGATGATCGGTTTCCGGCGACCCGAAGCGATCGAGCACCGTCGCTTGCGCGCCTGCCCCCAGGGATACCAGCGTGTGCGGGAAGGAGGCCCGACCGTCGCCCGAGCTCCAGTGCAGCACGAGGATCGGGTCCTCGATCACCACTCCGGCGGGAACGTGCACGAACGCTCCGCCTGCGAGAAACGCGTCGTGCAACACGGTGAACGCGTCTTCCGACGCGCTCGACGCGCTCCCGAGCAGCGACCGGACGAGCTCGTCCTCGCACGTAGCGATCCCGCACGCGCGCACGCCTTTGGCCGCCAGCGCGGCGTCGAGCTCGTGGTGCACGACCCGACCGTCGTGCACGACGATCATCCCCGCGTGCTTGCCCGCTTCCGCGGCCCAGGGGCCGCCGCCGGGTGCGCGCTCGTCCCCGGGCGGGCCCAGCTCGTCCGCCGTGAAGGGGCGGTAGCGGCCGAGGTCGAGCTTGTCGACGCGGGAGTAGCGCCAGATCTCCTCGGACGGGGTCGGCCACGAGACCGACATGAGTCGCTCGGCGGCATCCGCGCGCCGACGAACCAGCCAATCCGGTCCTCCGAGCGCGCGCGCAGCATCGGCTGTGAACGCGGCGGTCATCTCCTAACCGACCGCGCCTTCCATGTTCAGCTCGATGAGCCGCGACAACTCGACCGCGTACTCCATCGGGAGCGTCTTGGTGATCGGCTCGATGAAGCCGTTCACGATCATGGCGGTCGCCTGCTGCTCGCTCAGGCCCCTGCTCTGCAGATAGAAGAGCTGGTCGTCGCCGACCTTGGAGACGGTCGCTTCGTGGCCGATACGCGCGTCCTTCTCTTCGATCTCCATGTACGGGTACGTGTCGCTGCGCGACTCGTCGTCGAGGATGAGCGCGTCACAGCGGACGTGACTCTTCACGTTGTGCGCGCCCTCTTCGACTCGGACCAGGCCGCGGTACGTGGTGCGGCCACCGTCCTTGCTGATCGACTTCGAGTCGATGATCGAGGTGGTCTCGGGCGCGGCGTGTGTCATCTTGGCGCCCGCATCCTGATGCTGACCCTTCCCGGCGTACGCGACCGACAGCACTTCACCGTGTGCCTTCGGGCCGGTCATCACGACCGCCGGGTACTTCATCGTCAGCTTGGAACCGAGGTTGCCGTCGATCCACTCGACCGTCGCTTCCGTCTCGGCTCGCGCCCGCTTGGTGACGAGGTTGTAGACGTTCGGCGACCAGTTCTGGATCGTCGTGTAGCGGATGCGCGCCCCGGGCCGGGCGATGAGCTCGACCACGGCGGAGTGCAACGAGTCGTTCGTGTACACCGGCGCCGAGCAACCCTCGACGTAGTGCACCGACGACCCTTCGTCGGCGATGATCAACGTGCGCTCGAACTGGCCCGCGCTCTCCGCGTTGATGCGGAAGTAGGCCTGCAGCGGCATGTCGACGTGCACCCCCGGCGGCACGTAGATGAACGAGCCCCCCGACCAGACCGCCGAGTTGAGCGCCGCGAACTTGTTGTCGCCGGGCGGGATCACCGTGCCGAAATACTTCTGCACGATCTCGGGGTAGTCGATGAGCGCCTGGTCCATGCTCGTGAAGAGGATGCCCTTGCGCTCCAAGTCTTCGCGGTTCTTGTGGTACACGACCTCGGAGTCGTACTGGCTGGTCACGCCGGCGAGGAACTTGCGCTCGGCTTCGGGGATGCCGAGCTTCTCGTAGGTGGCCTTCATCTCCTCGGGGAGCATGTCCCAATCGGAGACCGCGCCGTCCTGCTTCGGCTTCAAGTAGTAGTAGATCTCGTCGAAGTTGATCGTCGGCATGTTCTTCGAGAACCATTCGAGCATCGGCTTGCGCTCGAAGCGCTTCAGCGCGTTGAGCCGGAACTTCGTCATCCATTCCGGCTCGGACTTGTGGTACGAGATGTCCTTGACGACCTGCTCGTTCAGCCCCTTCTTGGGGGTGACGGCGTAGCTCTCGGTGTCGTGCCAGCCGAGCTTGTACTTGCCCAGATCGATGCCCTGAACAGCCATCGGCAGACGCCTCCTCGAATCCCGATCGGCCACAGGGACGCGGCGGATGCCGCCCCCGGCGATCGGGCAATTAACACTACGCCCATAGTAACAATCCCGGAGCCCCCTTCCAAGCCCGGTCGGAGGCCGGTTTCGGGGCGCTCCGGTCAGGGCTTGGCGGTCGTCGTGGTCGCTTTGGGCACGGTCGTCGAGGTCGGGAGCGTCGTCGAGGTCGGCAGGCCGCCATTCTTGGCGACCGCTTGCTGGACGTACTCCGCTGCCTTCTTGTTGTGCGACTGATAACCGCCGAGGTCGCCGTTCGCGTACGCCGTGTTCGCGGCCTCGAACTCTTGTTCCGCCAGCGCGAGGAGGGCGGCGACCGAGGCGTCGGCCGGAGCGGTGATGTTGGGGCCGGTGGTCGGGGTCGACGGCGTGGTCGTGGTGGTGGAGCTCGATCCCCCGCCGGTCGGGGTCGTCACACCCTTGACCCCGCCCTGCAGCTGCAACTGGGTGTCGTTCCCGGTCACCAGCGCATTCACCGCGTCGGCCATGTTCAAGCCGAGTACGGCTCGGTTCCCGACCGCGGCCGCGACCGCGAGGTACCTCGGGAAGGTCGTGGTGCCCTCGCCGAGGATCCAGACCGGGCGCACATACATGATTGCGTTGCCCACCGGTATCAGCTGCACGTTGCCCTGGATGACTCGGGAGCCCTGGCTACCGAGCAGCGTGAACTGACTGCTGATGAACTGATCCGACTGGATGAGCGTCGCGGCTTGGCCCGGGGACGGGGCCGACGTGTTCGGTACCTGGTACAGGACGAGCTTCCCGTAGTTGTCGCCGTCGGACTGCGCAAAGACGAAGGCCGACAAGATGCCGCCCTTCAGCCGGGGCGTGAACGATCTCTCGAGCACGAATTGTTGTGGCTGCGCTGGTTTCCCCGCCTCCTGCGGTAACGCCATCGTGAGATAGAGGGGATCGATCGGGCTGCCGGAGGCGGCCAGAGTGGTGTTGCGACCGCCGTTGTTCCCGTTGACGACCGCCGACGCGACCGGAGCGGCGCTCGACGTGTCGGGGCTCGGCGCCACGTCCCAGATCGCCTGCTTGTTGAAGTATTGGACCGGATCGGTGATGTGGTACAGCGCGTACTGCTCGGTCTGGGCGCTGAAGATGTCTTCCGGGTACCGCATGTGCTCGCGCAGGTTCGAAGGCATCTTCGAGATGTCCTGGAACAGCTCCGGGAACGCCTTGCGGTACGTCTTGATGATCGGGTCGGTGCTGTCGACGACGTAGAAGTTGACGTTCCCGTCGTACGCGTCGATGGTGACCTTCACCGAGTTGCGCACGTAGTTGAAGTCGGTGTCGAGCCCACTCCCCGCGGGCTCGGCCGGATGGATCGACTGTGAGTACGGGTAGTTGTTCGTCGTCGTGTACGCGTCGAGCACCCAGGTGATGCGACCGCCGACCACCACCGGGTACGGGTCGGAGTCGTATTTCAAAAACGGGGCGATGGTCTGCACCCGTTGCTTCACGTCGCGCACGTAGATCACACGCGAGTTGTTGGTCACCTGGCCCGACACCAGCATGTTCCAGTCGCCGAAGCGCAGTGCCAGCGCCGACTTGCGCAGGAAGCTCGAGACCTTGACGCCGGCCTTGCCCTGGTACGTAGTGGCCTTGGTGGCGCCCGTGCTGCTCGTCGCTTCCTGCTCGGCAACCTTGGTGTCGACGATCGCGTAGCCGCCGACCCCTTCGCCGAAGTAGACGCCCGTGTGCTGCGCGTCGAGGTTGTCCTTCAGATCGCCGGTGGGCGGGATCCCCGAGAGCACGTAGCTCGGTTGATCGGTGTTCACGGCGTTGGCGGCGGCCGCGACGGCGCCGTACCCGTGCGTGTACACCAGGTGCTGACTGGTCCAGGAGTTGTCGGGAAGGTGGGCGAGGTCGAGCTCACGGACCGACGCCAGCACCGGCGACGACGTGTCCTCGCCGATCTTGTAGCGGTCGACGTCGACGTCGCTGAACGAATAGAAGGGCGTGATCTCCTGCTGGACCTTGAACGCGTCCTGGGCCGGCAACGGGTCGTAGAG
This sequence comes from Acidimicrobiia bacterium, assembly GCA_038239145.1. Classification (GTDB taxonomy): domain Bacteria; phylum Actinomycetota; class Acidimicrobiia; order IMCC26256; family PALSA-610; genus PALSA-610. The sequence continues at coordinate 123,147 of JBBSFB010000001.1, read as the reverse complement.
GCGGGCGTTGTCAAGCGTCGGCTTGGCGGCGGTCGTCGCTTTGGAGTCGAGCGACGCGTCGTAGTTGAAGGTCTTGGTCGAGATGTTCGACAGGCTGAAAGCCGTGCGCGTCGCCGCGATGTTGCGGACGATGTACGGCTGCTCCTTCGTGAGCTCGTTCGGTTGCACCGAGAATTTCTGGATGACCGCGGGATAGATCGTGCCGACGACGATCGAGATGAATCCCCACAGGCCGACCGCGATGATCGGGAACACCCAACCGCGACGCCAGATGTTGACGATGAACAGACCCGCGGCCGCGACGGAGATGACGATCAGGAGGCGCAGCGCCGGCAGGTGCGCGTGCACATCGGTGTACGTCGCGCCGTCGACGAAGCCGTTCTTCGACTTCGTCAGCGCGAACTGGGCCAGGTAGTACTGATACGTCTTGGTCAGCGCCATCAGGCCGAGCAGCACCGAGACATGCACTTTGACCTGCGGCGTCACCCGTTGGAACGGGCTCTGGAGCCGGATCCCACCGTTCAGGTAGTGGAACACGGCCGACACGATCAACACGACGAGCAGTGCCGCGAAGACCCAACCCGCGACGAACTGCAGGAACGGCAATCGGAAGACGTAGAACGACACGTCCTTGTGGAACTGCGGATCCTTGGTTCCGAACGAGGTGGAGTTGGAGAACAGAATCCAGTTCTGCCACTGGGCCGAGACGCCCGAGCCCATGATCAACGAGAAGAAGATGGCGACAAGGACGCGCACGCGCCCGGCGTACGGAGCGACATAACCGCGGTAGCGCTCGATGATCTCGTCTTCGGGACCGGTACCGCGATACCGCGGGGCGATACGGTCGGCCACGATGAGGTTCGCCAGGATGACGACGAAGAACACCGCGGAGAAGATCACTGCGGGGACGACCTTCGCCGACAGGAGCGATCGCCAGGTGTGCTCGAACCCGACGTCCTTGAACCAGAGGTAGTCGGTGTAGAAGCTTGCGAGCCCCCGCAGGCTCAGCAACAAGATCACGAGCACGACGGCAGCGACGATCAACCACGCCCGCAGGCCGAACGGACGACGACGGCCCTCGACCGGCACAACTCGCATCCCGCGGATAGTACGTCACGGAGGTACGCCACCCCGGCGCGGACACCCCGGTTCTCTCACAGAACCGCGCGATACCTAGTTTTCCGTCGGACGGCCCTCGAGCAGCTCGGCGGGTACGAGGAGGCACTTACACCCGAGATGGGCGGGCGGGAACGCCTGCCCGGTCGGGAACTGCTTGCCTTTCACCGTCGGCTCGAGCGCGTTGTCGTCGCAATCCGAGCAACGACCCATCGCGTTCGGGACCCACCACAGCACGGCCTCGTCGGGTACCGCGTCATAGACGCCGCGGGTCCACGCCGACGCGAGTGCCTCACCCAACGATCGTTCCAGCGTCTGGTTCTTCCATTCGCGGTAGCGGGCACCGATCCGCTCTACGAGTCCGCCGGTGTCGCCGTCGTCGGCGGAATCGATGGCCTGGACGAGTCGATCGCGCAACGGGAGCGCGACGGCCTCGGCCGTCTCGCGCACGAGCTCGGCATTCACTGCATCGTCGGTCGCGCCCGCAGCGGCGCGGCCCGCCCTGTACGCGCGGTCGATCGTCTCTCGGAGCACCTCGGCCCACGCGTCCCGGGCCGCGTCGGCCTCGCCGAGCACCTGATCGGACGTGGGTCGGCCCTTGTGGCGCCGCACCGAGTCGAGCAGACCGTTCTGGTCGTCCTGGGCCCGCCGCTTAGCCCGCTTGACGAGCATGGGCAGGAGCGGATCGATCACCTGGGCGCGCTTCGTCCGCCACTCGGCCGCGCGGTAACGCTGGTGGGCAGGTGCGTGCGGTTTCGGAGCACCGACCGCCGCGAGCACTTGAACCGAGGGTGCAGGTTCGGTCACGTCGACCACCTCGACGATGTCGACCGCGTCGACCACGTGCGTCGCGTCGCCGAGCTGCTCGGGCTCGTCGTGACCGGCGCGCAGACGCGCGAACAACGAGTCGACGTCGGCGAGCGCGGACGCGACGTCTGCCTCGCTGAGGTCGGGCGCGGGCGCCGATCCCGACGGGATGACGACGACGCTCTCGCCGCCATCACCGGGGTCGGGGGCGGCACCTTCGTCGAGGTCGACGGGAAGCCCGTCGTCGAGCTTCTCGATCTCGGCCGCGATCTCGGCCGCCACGTCGACGGGCTCCGAGATCGAAGTCGAGCGCTCCACCGCGGCGCGGGCCTCGACCTGCGCGAGCGCCTCGGTCGCCTCGAGGAATGTGCCCTTCACCGTGCGATACGCATCGAGGAGGCGATCGCGCCCGGCGCGCAAAGCTTCGATCTGACCGTTCAGCAGCGCGCGCCGGCGTACGAGATCTCCGAGCACACGTTCACGCGCGGTCTTGGCCTCGTCGAGCATCTCCCGACCCTGGCGGCGCGCATGATCGACGATCGTCTCCGCCTGCGCGCGGGCGGCCTCGAGCGAGGCCGCCGCCCGGGCCTCGCCGGTCGAGACGAGCTCGGAAGTCTTGGCTTCGGCTTCGGCGGTTCGAGAGGCGAGCACTTCCGCGGCGTCGGCCCGCGTGCGTTCGGCCGCCTGGGTGGCGTCGTCCACGAGCCGGGCGGCGCGATCCTCCGCGTTCTTGCGTATGTCGTCGCTGGCCTCGCGCGCCGATCGCAGCAAGCGGGCGGTCTCCTCGCCCAACGCATCCAGCAATTCTTGCTCGGTGAGCGCGCGTGGGGTCCGGACCTGCTCCTCCAACGCGTCGATCGCGGCCTCGAGCTCCTGCTCGCGCCCGCGGGCGACAGCAAGGTCCTCGGACACCCGGCGCAAGAAGGCGCGCACCTCGGCCTCGCTGAACCCGCGCACTCCTTTGGAGAACGAATGGTTGGCGACGTCGTCGGACGTCAGACGAGGGGTGCTCGAGATCACTCGTTGCCGCCGGTCGGACTCGTTCATCGGAACCCCCATACCCCCAAACGCGAGGGATGCCGTGCGTCCGCCTGCCGCGCATGCTAATCGAGCGGCACGCGACCGCGATTTCCTTGGCTCAGGCAGCGATGGTCGTCGAGGTTTTCGGCAACGTCGTCGAGACGGGTGCCCCACCCGCGGTGCGGAGGGCGTCCAGCGCTTGTTTGAAGGTCGACACCGGCACCACCTTGATCTTGCTACCAGCGCGCTTCGCAGCGCGGGACAGATCGGTCTTGCAACTCGTGAGGTAGGTGGGCGGATCGTCGGGAGAGCACTGCGGGACGATGAAGAGCGTGACACCCGCGGCGCGCGCCGCGACCGCTTTCTGTTCGATCCCACCGATCTCGCCGACATTCCCGGCCGCGTCGATCGTGCCGGTCACCGCGATCCGCGCGCCCCCGGTCAGGTTGCCGGGCGTGAGGTCGTCGAGGATCGCGAGCGACATCGCCAAACCCGCTGACGGGCCCCCGATGTTGGTCGTGTCGACGGTCACCTTCACCGGGAACGTGAAGCGGGGCGACAGCTCGACACCGATCCCCTTACGCCCCTTGAGCACGTCGGGCTCGGTGAACACTCCGACCTTCACCCGCAGGTTGAGCTGCTTGGAGTCGCGGTCCACGACGAGGGCGAGCTCGTCACCCGCCTTGTGCTTCGTGATCGCGGCGTTGATGTCGGTTGCGGCGACGACCTTCTTGCCGTCGACCGACACGATCACGTCGCCCCAGCGGAGCACCGAGATCGCAGGCATGCCCGGCGTGAGATCGCTCACGGTCAGGCCGGACGCGACGCCGACCTTGAAGCCGGCAGCTTCCAGCGCGACCGCGGTAGCCGCGGTCTTTGCGTCGGCCATCGCTTGCAGGCCCTGCGCGTTCAACTGCTCGGATGACAACTTGCCCGGGTTGACAGCATTGTCCTTCACGAGGTCGATGTCGGAGTCGAGGCGCGCCTGCAGGTAGCGCCACAGGTTCACGTGATTCGCCTCCCGCACGAACAAGAGACGAATGTCGCCGCGCTCGTCCGGAAAGCTCTTCGCGCCCTGCACTGTCACGCGACCGGGCAAGGACAATGCTTCACCGGGCGCGATCGTCGTGTAATCCATGTGGATCGAGAACCCCGCCAAGACGACGACGAGCACCACGATCAACAGTCCGAAACCGACGCGCGCGAGCAGCGTGCGCCGGCTGGGGCGTGCGACACCCACGTTGGGATCAGGATCAGCGACGCCGGCGGTCGCCGTCCCGTAATCGTCCATTCCTTCAGCTCTGGGCGCCGCGCGCCGACCTGACAGGGAGGAATCGTGCGAAAACGAGGAGTTGCGACGTGTCCATCGCTCAACAGACTGCCACGCCGGCACCCGCTCCCCGTACGCGGCGATCGACTCCGCTCCAAGCTGCGCCCGCACCGCGCCCTGCGTTCGCACTCGCCCGGATCGTCGGCTTGATCGCAATCACAGCGTTCGGTGCCGCGTTCGTCGTCGGCACCGTCGCCATCGTGATCATGATGTTCGCATCCAGCCTGGGCGGATAGTCGCAGACATGGGCGGGCCGGTGTCGCCCCGTCCTCGACACCGACCCTGACTCCAGTCGGCAGAATCGGGTCACGGGACGAGCCAAATCGCCGCAGAGCTCGATAGCGTCCGGCGGTGGACACGACCAACCGAGCCGCGGCGGTCGCCGTCGGGTCCGACGCCCGCGAGCTCAGTACCCGGGCGCTCGACGATCCCGAACCGACGGTGCGTGCCGTCGCGGTCGCGGCCCTCGTCCGCACTGCTCCCCGCCGGGTCAGCGCGCCGGTCTGGCGCCGGGCGGCTCGCGACCCCGATCCCCGGGTTCGGCGCCGAGTGGCCGAGATCGCGCCGAAGCTCGGAGCGTCGGCCTCGGGCGCGGTGCTCGTCGGCCTGCTGTCCGATCCCGACGCGTGGGTAGCAGAAGCGGCGGCGTACGCCATCGGTGAGCATCCCCGCGCCAGTCGCGTTGCGATCACGTCGTTGTCGGCGGCCGCCGCGGAGCACGGAGACCCGCTCGTTCGGGAAGCCGCGGTCGCGGCGCTCGGTGCGCTCGGCGACCCCTCCACGTTGCCGGTCGTGCTCCGCGCGTGCTCGGACAAGCCCGCGATCCGGCGCCGGGCCGTGCTCGCGCTCGCCGCGTTCGACGGCGACGAGGTCGAGGCCCAACTCGGCGCCGCGTTGAGCGACAACGACTGGCAGGTACGTCAGGCCGCAGAAGATCTGCTGAACGTCGAACCCTGACGGACGGAACGCGACGACCGTTCGGCTATTCCATGAAGAGGTCGCGCAGGCTGTCGAAGCTCTCGAGGCAACGACCCGCGCCGAGCACCACGCACTCGAGCGGTGCGTCGACGAGATGTACCGGGAGGTCGGTCTCTTCGCTGATGCGACGGTCGAGGCCGCGCAACATGCCGCCGCCGCCCACGAGGTGCACGCCGTTCAGGATCAGGTCCTGGGCGAGCTCGGGTGGTGTGCGGGCCAGGCACGCGATCACCGCGTCGCAGACCGCGCGAAGTTGTTCCTCGATCGCGCCGCGCACCTCTTCGGGCACCAGCATGATCGTCTTTGGCAATCCCGACATCAGATCGCGCCCGCGCACCTCGGCTTTGAACTCGTCCTCGATCGCGTACGCGGACCCGATCGCGAGCTTGATCTCCTCCGCGGTTCGCTCGCCGATCGCGATGCCATACTCGCGCCGGACGTAGGCCTGGATCGCGGCGTCCATGTCGAAGGAGCCGACCCGCAGCGCTTCGAGCGCGACGATCCCCCCCAGCGAGATCACGGCGATCTCCGTGGTGCCCCCGCCGATGTCGATCACCATGTTGCCCATGGGCTCGTGGATCGGGAGGCCCGCGCCGATCGCGGCCGCCATGGGCTGTTCGAGGAGATGGGTCTGCGCCGATCCGGCACGCCGGGCCGCCTCCAACACCGCGCGCTTCTCCACGTGCGTGATCGCGGACGGGACGCAGATCAGGACGCGCGCCCGCGACATCCGGTTCACACCCGCCCGCTGGAACAACAGGCGGATCATGCGTTGGGTGATGTCGAAATCGGTGATCGCGCCGCCGCGCAACGGGCGGACTGCAACGATGTAACCGGGCGTGCGGCCGATCATCTGCCACGCTTCTTGGCCCATCGCGAGCACGTCCTGCGTACGGCTGTTCAGCGCGATGACGGTGGGTTCGTTGAGAATGATCCCGTTGCCACGCGCGTAGACGAGCGTGTTGGCAGTGCCGAGGTCGATCGCGAGGTCGCGCGGCAGCTGAGCTCGCCTCTCACTCCGACCGGCGCTGGCGACGCGCCGGCGTCGGGTCGGGCGCGAGCGCGCGGAGGTTGCGCTCGAATTCGTCGATGCTGTGCTCCATGGAGTTCGGCCGCCGGTTGCGGAGCAACACGACTGATATGCCCACGATGCTGCCGATCACTGCGATCAGTAGGAACGCCACTCAGTGCTCCGTGACCGAGGCGCGCGGCTCCATGACCGAGGCGCGGGACGTCGCGACCGCCGAACGAACGTCGTGCTGTTCGACCGCCCAGTCGGAGCCGCCCGACCAGTGCTCCTGCTTCCAGATCGGCGCCGTCTCCTTCACGGTGTCGATCGCGAACTCGGCCGCCGCGAATGCGGCGCCGCGATGAGGCGCCGATACGACGACGACGACCGCCGTCTCCGACAACTGCAATTCGCCGGTGCGGTGCAACAAGGCGATGCGCTCGACGGCGGGCCACCGCCGCCGGATCTCGTGTGCGACCTCGCCGAGGGCGCGCTCGGCCGGGCCGGCGTACGCCTCGTAGGTCATGGCGACCACGTCGGGACGACCTTCGGCGTGATCGCGCACCACTCCGGTGAACGTTACGACGGCACCGGCCCCGGGCACGGTGGCCCATGCCACCACCGCATCGGTCGGTAGCGGTTGATCGGTGAGCGCGACCCAGTCGCGCGCTTCGGGCTCGGGCCGGGGCACGGCAAGGAGTCTACGGAACGGTCCTCGGTGCCCGCCTGCCCCCGCCGCGTGCACGCTTGCCTGCCCCAGCCGCACGCTTTGCCCGCGGTCGCGCGCGAGCTGGTCGTCGGTACACTCGGTCGGCGATGGAGCCCGGCAACCGCCACGACGACGAGCCCGGCGAGCGCTACGACGTCGGCGATGACGAGCCGGGCGACGAGCTGGAAGACGAGCGGCAGATCCGCAAGGCGCCGCTCCCGGATCCGCTCGACCGCGTCTGGCTGCACCCTTCCGAGCTGGCGTCGCTGGGCGCCGCATTCGTACCCGCCGACGGCCCGAGCTCGAGCACCCAGGCCCGCCATCGTTCGCCGGCCTGGCTCACACCCCTGTTGGCGAGTGCCGCCGGCGCCCTCTTGACCGTCGGCGTCCTGGCGGTGTCGGGATCTTTCGAGCGATCGGCACGATCCCCGGCCCGCGCGACTGCCGGAGACTTCGCCGCCCGCACCGCAACGGTCGCGGAGACACTCCTGCGCCTGAGCCCGTCGGTGGTTACCGTCGTCGCCCGGGACGACAAGGGAACGCGCAAGGGATCCGGCGTCTGCGTGCGTCACGGCGCCCAGTTGCTCACGAGCACGCGCGTCGTCGGCCGCGCGAGCACGGTCCAGGTCTTCACCGCCGACGGTCACGCCCATACCGCCAGGGTGGCCGGTCGCGACACCGTGACGAGCCTCGTGCTCCTCGATCTGCAGGACGACACCGACGTGCCCGCGGCGCGACTCTCCGACGACAAACCGACGACGGGCTCGCCGGTCTGGCTGTTGGGCGCGAGGCCGGACCGCGCGAAGTCACCGTGGATGAGCGGCGGAATGACCTCGTCGAACGACGCGCTCGCCGAGAGCGACCTCGGCCCGACCTCGGGCGGGATGTTGGAGACCGACGCCGCGAGCACCACCGCGGCGGTCGGGGGCGCGCTCGTCGACGGCCACGGAACCGTTGCCGGCATCGTCCTCGGTCACGTGAACGGCAGCTCGACGACCTACGCGGTGCCGATCACCGTTGCGGTGGGCATCGCCCGCCAGCTCGACGCGACCGGCGTCGCGACGCACGGGACGCTGGGCATGAGCGGCGTCGACACGCCGCTCGGACCGATGATCTCGGCGATGAGACCCGAAGCTCCCGCCGCCCGCGCCGGCCTGCGGACCAAGGATCTCGTCGAGGCGGTCGACGGCCGGTCGGTCGAGTCGATGGCCGAGGTCAACGCCATCGTGCAGGGCCTCGATCCCGGTCGCGCGGTCACGGTCACGCTGCGGCGGGGGACGAAGACCATGGCGGTCCAGGCGCAGCTCGGCTCCATGACTGGCTGAGTCGAGGGCCGCCGACCGTTCGCGCGAGCATGGATCTCCAGTCCATGTGCCGTCTACGTGAGGAGCCCGGATGGCGGAAGTGCACGAGCCCGACGAAGCGACCTCGCCCGACGCGCTCGACGACCTCGACCGCGAGCTCCTCAACGCGGTGCAGTGGGACTTCCCGCTCGAGGCCCGGCCGTTCGCGGTGCTGGCCGAGCGGGTCGGAATCGAAGAGCCCGAGGTGCGCCGACGGGTAGCCCGGGTCAAGGAGTCGGGCGTCCTGCGTCAGCTCTCGGCGATCTTCGACACCCGCGCGCTCGGTTACTCCTCCGCGCTGGTCGCGGCCAAGGTCGATCCCGATCACATCGACGCCGCCGCCGCGGTCATCAGTGAGCACCCCGGCGTCAGCCACAACTACAAACGCAACCACGACTACAACCTCTGGTACACCGTCGCGGTTCCCCCGGGCGAGTCGATCGAGGAGCACATCGACGTCCTGCACCGTGAGTCGGGCTCGCGCATCACCCGCACCCTGCCGACGATCAAGCTGTACAAGATCGGCGTCAAGCTCGACATGACCGGCCAGACCGCGGCCGACGCCAAGGTCGAGGTGCTCGAGCACGAGCGCCCCGAGCGCAAGACCGACATGCCGGCGCCGGATCTCTCCGAGCTCGAACACGCCACGATCCGCGTAGTGCAACACGACCTCGCCAATGTCGAGCGGCCGTTCGCGGTGTACGCCGAGCAGATCGGCATGGGCACGACAGAAGCCGACGTGCTCGCCACGCTCCGCTCCCTCAAGGAACGCAAGTTGATGCGGCGTTTCGCCGCGGTCATGAACCATCGCAGCGCCGGCTTCAAGGCCAACGCGATGGGCGTGTGGGCGGTGCCCGAGGATCGACTCGACGAGATCGGTCCCCAGATGGCCGGCTTCGCCGCAGTCTCGCACTGCTACCGCCGGCCGACCTACGACGACTGGCCCTACAGCGTCTTCACGATGGTGCACGGTCGCACGGCCCGCGATTGCGAGGCGACCATCGACGCAATCCGAACCGAGACCGGCGTCGACGAGTACTGCCTCTTGTGGTCGATCAAGGAGTACAAGAAGGTCCGGCTCGAGTACTTCACGCCCGAGTGGGACGCCTGGTACGCGAAGCACGCTGCTTCCGCGTAGACCGTCAGGTTCTCACACTCACGACTTGCGCCGGCGGCGCGTCAGCCACCACGTCCCGACCGCGGTTCCCGCGGTCACAGCCGCCGCGCCTGCGAGCACGGGCACGACACCCCGGTCCGGCGCGCCGGTCGCAACGAGGAGCGCCTCGTCGTTCGAGTGGAGCGGCTTCCAACCGGCTTGTTTGAGCCGGTCGTTCGCGACGACGAACGGATGGATGAGATAGGGCACCACCGTCGGCGGCGCGTCGCCGAGGCCGGTTGCCCAACTGAGCGTGAGCACGCGCGTCGCGAGCGGCGCCGGGAGCGCCGGGAACCGTCGGCCCGGCAACAGGGCGGTCGCCTCCTCGTACGCGAGCCAACCGTCGGCCGCGACGTTGTACGCGCCGTCGAGGTCGACCTCGGCCGAGAGCGCGAGCGCGGTCGCCGCGTCGTCGACGTGCACGACCTGCACGGGAGGTGCGGCCCCCCGCACGCGCACCGGCGCCCGGCCGGTGGCGACTTCTGTGAACAGCGAGTGCGCGCCCGCGCCGACGATGGGCGCGATGCGCAGGCGGGTGGCGACCCGGCCCGGCGCCGCGCCCGCCCACTGCGCGAGGAGTCGTTCACATTCGCCGTCGACCACGGCGGGCAGATACCCGGGGCTGGGCCGCAGCGGCGCGTCCTCGGTGATCGGCACCGGGTTGTTCGCCCACGCGCCGTAGACGGCAGTGCTGGAGGGGCGCACGACCTTGCCGACGCGATTGGCACTCGCCGCCTCCAGGACCCGACGCGTGCCATCGACATTCACGCGGGTGAAGAGCGCCCCGTCGGGCAGCGGCCCGATCGCGGCCGCGAGATGGACGATGACGGAAACGTCCCGGAGGTGCGGCGCGAGGTCGGTACCCAACACGTCGGCCCGGCGGAAGTCGAGCTTGCGGGCGAGGCGGGAAGGGTCGCGGACGTCCAGACCGACGATCCGATGGACGTGGGGGCTGGCGTCGAGCAGGGGCAGGAGCCGTTGCCCGAGGAAGCCCGAGACGCCGGTCACCGCGACGACGAGTTCATCGGCCATGGTCCATAGACTGGCCTAGTGAGCGACGGTCCCCAAATGGGTGACGGTTTTCCCAACCCGTTCGGCCCTGATTTCAACTTCAGTGAGATCGATTTCAGCCAGATCGACCTGAACAAGATCATGCGCATGTTGCAGTCGCCGGGCCCGGTCAACATGGAAGTCGCCCGCGAGACCGCAGAGTCGATGGCGAAGGTCGACATGGAGTCGGGCCAACCCATCGTCGAGGCGCCGATCGATCCCGACGCTGCGCGCGCGTTCGACGATGTCGTCCGCGCCGTGCAACTGATGGTCGGCGACGCGACGGGCCTTACCGGCGCGTTGAGCGTCCGCGCGCGCAACGTCGACCGCGCCGAGTGGGCGAGTTTGACTCTCACCGGACTCGAGCCCGTGCTCGGAGCCCTCGCCGCCGCGCTGGCGCGTCACGACCCCGACTCGCAGCCGGAGCCCGATGCCACACCGATGGCGCCCGCCGTGTTCTCGCCCGAGATGTTGTTCGGCATGATGATGCCGCTCCTGCTCGGAGGTTGGGCCGGCTCGATGATCGGGTTGCTGTCACATCGAGCCCTCGGTCAGTTCGACCTGCCGCTCCCGCTCGACGGGCCGCCCCAGCTTCTGTTCATCTCGCACAACGTCAACGCGTTCGCGGAGGAATGGTCGTTGCCCGTCGACGAGCTTCGATACGCGCTCGCGCTCCGCGAGGTCGTGCACGGAGCCCAACGTTCGGTGCCGTGGGTGCGCGAGCGGCTCCTCCGGTGCGCGTCGGAGTACGTCGGCGCGTACGAGGTCCAGGCCGACGCGATGGAAAGTCAGCTCGGCGGCTTCGACCCGTCCGATCCCGCTTCGATGAACGCGGTCGCCGGGCTCACCGATCCCGACGCGCTCCTGGGTGCGATGCGCTCCGAGCGCCAGGCCCCGTTGCTCGCCGACCTGCAGCTGTTCGTCTCTGTGCTCGAGGGCTATACCGACGTCGTGGTCGAATCGGTCGGCGAGCGCATGGTCTCCGCGCACGGTCGGCTCGACGAAGCGCTCCGGCGCCACCGCCTCGAACGCGGCGACGCGACGGGCTTCGTGGATCGGCTGCTCGGTCTCGAGCTCGATCGTGGTCACTACGAGACCGGCGTCGCCTTCTGCCGGGGCGTGCTGGAACGCAGCGACGGTTCCTTCGACCAGCTGAACCGCCTCTGGCTGGACGAGTCGATGGTGCCCACTGCCCCGGAGCTCGAAGCGCCTGGGCTGTGGCTGGCCCGTATCGATCTCCCGCAGTAGACACTGCCGATGAAGATCGGCGTGCTCGGCGCGGGCGTGATGGGCAGCGGGATCGCGCAGGTGTGCGCTCTCGCCGGGGACGACGTCGTGTGTTACGACATCGCGACGACGGCGCTCGACGAAGCTCGGGAGCACGTGAGCACCGGCCGGTTCGGGCTCGACGGCGCAGTCACGCGCGCCAAGGTCACTCGCGAGGAGGCCGACATCGCGTTCGCGCGCATCGCGTTCTCGACAGACTTCAAGGAAGCGGCCACGACGGATCTCGTGATCGAAGCCGTTCCCGAGCGGCTCGAGCTCAAGATCCGCGTCTTTCGCGATCTCGACCGCGTCGCCCCCGCGGCCACGATCCTCGCGTCCAACACGTCCGGGCTGCCAATCGCCGCGCTCGCGGCCTCCACCGACCGGCCCGATCGCGTCATCGGTTGGCACTGGGCGTCGCCGGCGCCGGTGATGAAGCTCGCGGAGATCGTGGTGACCCCCGAGACGAGCGCGGCGACGATCGCGACCGTTACCGACGTCGCCACCCGCTGCGGCAAGCACCCGATCGTCGTCAAGGACAATCCAATGCAGTGGGGGTTCGTCGCGAACCGTGTCTATTTCGCGATGGTGCGCGAGGCCCAGCGCGTGATCGACGAGGGCATCGCAACGCGTGCCGAGGTCGACCAGCTGATGATGGACTGCTTCCGCTGGCCCAGCGGACCCTTCGGCATGGTCTCCGGCGCCGGCTCGGGCTGGTCCTAGAAGAACGACAGGAGTGCGGGCGCGGGCGTCGCGAGGAACATCGCGTCGGCGAGAACCAGCGCTTCGGGCCGGCGGACCTCGACTCGACCCGCGGCCGCGAGCTCGCTCCACCGGTTCCCGCCGAGCGCGCACATGCCCAGTACCGGGGTCGTGCAGACCAAGTCGGGTTCGTTCAACGTGGCGGCACAGTTCGTCTCGCCCCCGGCCGACTCGACCGCAACCGCCGAAGTCGTGCCGTCGGGGGCGTGCACCTGCACGACGACCCGGCCGGGAACCGAGTACGTGCGGGCCGCGAGGACGCGCTCCGCATCGAGCGGCGCCAGCCAGAGGTGATCGTTGATCGCATCGACTTGCACCCGGCGGCCGTCGACGACCACGTGACGGAGCGGGTCGTCGATCGCGAGATTGTGCGCGCTGACCGACGAGACGAGATCGACGCCGAACACGAAGCGCCACAACGCGATCGTGGTCAAGGGCGACTCGGCCTGCATATCGATGATCGACAAGCGGCGATCGGGCAGCCCGCCGCTCTCCTCACCGCTGATGTTGTAGAGGACGTAGCCGTCGTCGTGACCGTCGGCATCGGCGTGCACCGCGACGAACCACGCCTTGGCCCGTCCGACCATGAAATCCCAGAACACCTGGTTCCACCAGAAGTCGGGTCGCGACACCATTCCCGCGCGGGTGCCTCGGGCGCGTTCGTACACCTCCGGGAGCACGCGTTCGGCCTCGTCGCGCGCGACCATACGCATACGACCGTCGATGGGGTCGGTGCGCGCGAAGGAGATGCGGGCCCGCTCTGCGGTTATGCCGAGGCTCCAGGCGGCGACGCCGTAACCGAAGCGGCCGTAGATGGAGCTCTCCGACGCGGTCAGGATCGCGCCCGGTTCGTCGCGCTCGCGCGCGTCGTCGTGCATCGCGCCGATGAGCTGGGTGAGAACACCGCGCCGGCGATGCGTCGGCAACACCGAGACCCACGACACCGCCGCGACCGGAAGGAGTGCGCCGCCCGGCATGGTGAGCTCGAACGAGTACGTCCGGGACGCGCCGACCATCTGCCCGGCATCGAACGCGACGCGGGTGCGATCGAGCTCGGCGGCGCTCCACGTGCGCGAGCTTCCGGGCCGGGACGGAGGCCCGCCGAAGCCGCGTTGATCGGCCACGAGCAGGTCGTCGACCTCGTCGGGAGAGATGGCCCGGATCTCGAATGGCATCCGCCCGTTCTAGCCTGCCGGGGGCAGCGACGGCTGCGAATTCCCCGATGGCGAAGTGCGGGGTGCGGTGCGGCGGAACGCACCGACGTACGACAGGCCGCCGAAGAGCAGCACGACCGCTACGACGAAGATCCCGCCGCGACCGCCGCCGGGGAAGACGACGGCCCCGACGCCACCCGCGACCCATACCAACTGGAATCGGGTCTCAAAACGTGCGAAGGCGCGGCCGCGCACCGACTCGGCGCCGTCGCGCTGCAGGAGGCTGTCGAACGCGACCCGACCGCACGCGGTAGCGGCCGCGACCGTGGCCGCCGCGAACACGAGTGAGATTCGGCCGTAATCACGCGCGGCGATCACGAGCGGGAGCGCGGGCAGCAAGAGCGCGCCCGCGAGCATCCATTCCTCCCGCAGCTTGCGCCGCACGAACGGTGCGAGGACCGTACCCAGCCCGTTTCCCAGCGCACTCGCGCCCAGCACGAGCCCGAACACCCAGGCGGGCTCGTGCGAACGCTTCAACGCGAACGCGGCGAAGAACGTGAAGAAGCCGACAGTCGCGCGCAGGAGGCCCATCGCCGTTCCCGCGGTGACGATGCTCCGCGCGTGCAGCGCCTCCCGCTCGTCTACCGTCTCCTGGGACCCGACCCGCTTGGCGCGCGGAATGCCGAACGCGCACAATGTGCCGACCATGAACACGATCGACCCGGCGCGCAGCACCCACGGGGCACCGACCGTCTTCAGGATGCCCGCCGCGATGGGTCCCGCGACCGTCGCGCCCAGCACCGCGATGATCGCAAGTCGAGAGTTCGCGAGCACGAGCTCGTCGTGCGAGTCGACGACGGCCGGGACCAGCGAGCTCTTGGCGACCGACTGCCCCTTCGACAACACGAGGGTGCCGAACGCGAGCGGGTACAGCAGAGGGCTGTTGATCTTGTTCGCCATGAGCAGACAGAGGACCGCGCGGCCGGCCATCGATGCCGCGACCATGAGGCGGCGCCCACCTCTCGTCCGGTCGAGCAGTGGACCGAGCACCGGCGCCACGACCGCGAACGGCGCCATCGTGATGACGAGGTAGAGCAGCACCTTGGGTCGGGCCGCGCCCACACCGACGTCGAAGAAGAGCGATCCCGCGAGCGACACCGTCACGAAGACGTCACCGGCCAGCCCGACTGCGTGCGCGAGCGCGAGCCGGGCGAACGGTGTGAACGTCGTCGACTCCAGGTGCGCGTGCGTGTCCGTAGCTTTCCATCGTACGGCGCCCGCTCAACCGTGTTCCGAGGTTGTTCACGGATCGCAATCGGAGCCGCACAGTGCCCGAGCAGCCGTTTCCCGGCCCGGTACGACCGTCTGCCCGACCCAATACGATTGACCCATGAGCCCGCCGGAGACACCCACAGGGACGGAGACGTCCCGGTATCTCAACCGGGAACTGTCGATGCTCGAGTTTCAGGCCCGGGTACTCGCGCTCGCCGAAGATCCTTCGGTCCCGCTCCTCGAGCGGGCGAAGTTCCTCGCGATCTTCAGCGGGAACATCGACGAGTTCTTCCAGGTGCGCGTCGCCGGGATCAAAGAGCAGCTCGCGGTCGGAGTGCGGAGCACCTCGCCGGACGGTCTCGACCAGGTCGAGCAACTCCGTGCGATCCGGGATCGGGTCGAAGAGCTCGTCAACCGGCAAGCGGCCGCGTTCAGCAAGGAGATCGCCCCTGCCCTGCAGGACGCCGGTGTCGCGTTCACGGCGTGGAACGACCTCGACCCCGAAGCCCAAGCGCAGCTGACGCGCATATTCGACGACCGGATCTTCCCGGTGCTGACGCCGCTCGCGGTCGACCCTGCGCATCCGTTCCCGTACATCTCGAACCTCTCACTCAACCTCGCCGTCGTCGTGCGCGACCGAGCGAGCGGTGAGGAACGATTCGCGCGGGTCAAGGTCCCACCGCTGCTCCCCCGCTTCGTCAGCGTTCCCGACAGCGCCCGCTACGTTCCGCTCGAGCAAGTGATCGCCGCGCACCTCGACGCGCTCTTCCCGGGCATGGAGGTGCTGGCCCAATACCCGTTCCGCGTCACGCGCGACGCCGACATCGAACTGAACGACGAGGCCGAGGACCTCCTGGCCGCGATGGAGATGTCGCTGCGGCGGCGGACGAAGTTCGGGCTCGCGGTGCGGCTCGAGGTCGACGACGACATGACTCCGGAGGTGCTCGCCCTCTTGTGCCGCGAGCTCGAGCTCGAACCCACCGACGTGTACCAGGTCGACGCCCCGCTCGACCTGAACGGGCTGTGGGATCTCTACAGCCTGCGCCGGCCCGAGCTGAAGTACGCGAGCTATACGCCCCAGAACCCGCCTCCCCTCGCCGGCGGCAAGGAGAGCGACGTCTTCTGGGCGATGCGCAACGGCGACATCTTGTTGCACCACCCCTACGACTCGTTCGCGAACTCGGTCGAAGCCTTCGTCGAACAAGCCGCCAGCGACGACTCGGTGCTCGCGATCAAACAAGCCCTGTACCGCACCAGCGGCGACGAGGCCGGCATCGTCGCGTCACTCGTGAAAGCTGCCGAAGCGGGCAAACAGGTCGTCGCCATGGTCGAGCTCAAAGCCCGCTTCGACGAACAGGCGAACATCGAACGGGCGCGGATGCTCGAGCAGGCGGGCGCGCACGTGGTGTACGGACTCGTCGGCTTGAAGACACACGCGAAGGTGTTGCTCGTCGTGCGCCAGGAACCCGACGGGATCCGGCGCTACTGCCACTTCGGCACCGGCAACTACAACCCGAAGACCGCGACCACCTACGAAGATCTCGGCGTGCTCTCGAGCGATCCCGATCTCGGTGCCGACCTCTCAGAGCTGTTCAACCACCTGACCGGGTACAGCAAGCCGGGTGAGTACCGACGGCTCCTGGTCGCGCCGATGCACCTGCGCGACGCGTTGCGCGACCTCATTCGCGGACAGGCGCGTCCCGACGGCGAGATCGTCATGAAGATCAACGCGCTCGTCGACTCGGACATGATCGACGAGCTGTACGCCGCCTCCGATGCCGGCGCGCGCATCGATCTCGTCGTGCGCAGCATCTGTTGCCTGCGCGCCGGGGTCCCGGGCCTGTCGGAGAACATCACCGTGCGTTCGCTCGTCGGTCGCTATCTCGAGCACTCCCGCATCATCCGGTTCGGCCGGGCAGGAGAACCTGAGACCGAATACGTCGTGGGCTCGGCCGACCTGATGCCCCGCAACCTCGACCGGAGGGTCGAGGCGATGCTGCGCGTCACCGACGCGCGCATCCGGGCTCGGCTCGACGAGATCCTGACGATCAACTTCGCCGACGACGTGCTGGCCTGGACTCTCGCGAACGACGGTACGTGGCACAAGGTCGAGACCACGGTCGGGATCGAGTCGCAGGTCCGGTTCCAGGAGCTGGCCGTGGCGAGGGCCAAAGTGCACTCGCCCGAAGCCTGACCTCATGAGGCAACGACCGACGACCGTCATCGACATCGTGCGCCGCGCGATCGGGCAGTCCTACGAACGCCTGATCGCGCACGAGGCGGAGCTGCAGACCGGCGACGATCCCGAGTCGGTGCACCAGGCGCGCGTCTCCACCCGCCGGCTTCGATCCGACCTGCGCACGTTCGCCGCGTTCGTCGAACCGGGCTGGGCGGCCGACCTGCGCGCCGACCTGCACTGGCTCGGGTCGGAGCTCGGGCTGGTCCGCGATCTCGAAGTTCAGCGCGAGCGGTTACGCGCCCACGCGGCCCGGCTCCCGACTGCCGAATCCGAGGCCGCGCGCCGGGTCGTTCGCCGCCTCGATGCCGACCATACGGCCGCGAAGTCGGATCTGCTCGCGATGCTGCACGACGAGCGGTACGTCGAAGTTCGGGCCAAGGTCGCGGCGGCCGCCGAGGCTCCGGCGTTCACCAACGCTGCGTGTGAGCCGGCTTCGGAGGCGCTGAGGAAGGTCGTGCGCCGGCGGTGGACCACCACCCGCCGGGCCGTGCGCAAGCTCGGCGACAATCCGCCCGACGAAGCGCTGCACGCCATCCGGGTACGAGCCAAGAAATGTCGCTACGCGGCCGAGGCGTGCGAGCCCGCCTTCGGCAAGTCCGCACGCCGCTTCGCCCGGGCGATGGCGAACGTACAGGACATCCTGGGCGAGCACCACGACGCCGTCGTCGCGGTGCAGTGGCTCACGAAGACCTCGCACGAGTGCTCGCCCGCAGAGGCCTACGCGATCGGCATGCTCGCCCAGATCGAACGGGAGGCCGCCGCCGCGGCGCGCGCCGCATTCCCCGCGGCCTGGCGCCGGGTCGACTCCCAGCACGTGGTGGGTTGGCTGTGACCGAGCCCGAGCCCGAGGCCGGAGTCGTCCAGGCGGCAGGCGGCGTCGTCACACGCGCCACCGCTTCGGGCACGCTCGAATTCCTTGTCGTGCACCGGCCCCGCTACGACGACTGGAGCGTGCCGAAAGGCAAGCTCGAACCCGGCGAGTCACTCGTTGCCGCCGCACACCGGGAGATCGAAGAAGAGACCGGGATGCTGGTCGAATTGGGCATCGAGCTCGAGAGCAGCGAGTACGTCGACCGGCACGGCCGGCCGAAGATCGTGCATTACTGGCGGATGACGCCCGTCGGTCGTACCGCGTGGGAGCCGAACGACGAGGTCGACGAGTTGCGCTGGATTACCGCCGCGCAAGCCGCGACACTCCTCTCGTACGAACACGACCGGCGCCTGGTCGCGACGGTCGGAGCCGACATTCGTGGAGGGTCGGCGTGACCACCTATCTCGTTCGCCACGCCAAGGCTGGAGAACGCGGCGCCTGGGAGGACGATGACCGCCTCCGCCCCTTGTCGGGCCGCGGTCACGTCCAGGCCCGAGGCCTGCTCGACATCCTCGACGACGCGCAGTTCGATCGGGTGCTGTCGAGCCCGTACGTGCGCTGCATGGAAACGGTGGTCCCGCTTGCGGGCGTCCGCGGTGTGGCGATCGAACCGGTCGAGGCCCTCGCCGAAGGGGCGACGATCGGCGAGGCCGCGGCGCTCGTGCGCAAACACGCTGTGAACGGCGCAGTGCTCTGCACGCACGGAGACGTGATCCCGATGTTGCTCGCGTACTACGCGAACCTCGGCGTCGACATCGGCCACGCACCGCAGTGGCCGAAAGGTTCGACGTGGGTGCTGGAGACCGACGCCACCGGCGAGGTCGCCTCGGTTCGGTACGTCGCGCCGCCGCCCGACTGAGCGACGGGCTCGAGTCCCGAGCGATACCGCTATGACGCGGCGGCGCCTGCTCTCTCGTAGCGATACCCGACCCCGCGTACCGTCACGATCCGACGGGGGTTCGCGGGATCAGCTTCGATCTTCGAGCGCAGGCGTTTCACATGGACGTCGAGGGTCTTGGTGTCGCCGAAGTAGTTCGGTCCCCAGATGCGGTCGATCAGCACGTCGCGCGTCAACACGCGGCCGGCGTTCGTGAGCAGCAACTCGAGCAGCTCGAATTCCTTCAGCGGGAACGCCTGCGGTACACCCCGCACGAACACCTCGTGCCGGCCGGTGTCGAGGCGGATGTCGCCGATCTCGATCACATCGGCGGGGTCGACCTCCTGCTCGGAGACCGGCATGCGGCGCAGCGCGGCGCGCACCCGCGCGATCAGTTCTCGCAAGCGGAACGGTTTGGTGACGTAGTCGTCGGCTCCGACCTCGAGCCCTACTACTGCGTCGATCTCGGCGTTGCGGGCCGTGACCATGATGATCGGGACACGCGAACGTGACCGGAGCTCGCGGCAGACGTCGATGCCCGAGATCTTCGGGAGCATGACGTCGAGCAGGACCAGCGCTGGTCGGGTCGCGTCGAAACGCTCGATCGCCTCCGGTCCGTCGGCCGCGGTCTCGACGAGGAATCCTTCGCGTTGGAGAGCCACGGCGAGCGCGTCTCGATACGACTGCTCGTCGTCGACTACGAGTATCAGGGGCGGATCGGCCATCGTTCCTCCGTCGGTGTGGGTTCCGTGATGCCGCGCGCCGAGCCGTTGGCAAGCGGAATGTAGAGCGTGAATGTCGAGCCTTCGCCTTCGCGCGACTGCACCGTGACTTCGCCGCCGTGGGCCTGGGCCACGTGGCGGACGATCGCGAGGCCCAGCCCGGTGCCGCCGGTGTCGCGGCTACGGGCCCGGTCGACCCGGTAGAAGCGTTCCCAGATGCGCTCGAGATCCCGCGTCGGGATCCCGATCCCGTGGTCGCGCACCACGAACGCCACCCGGTCGTCGACGACGCACGCGCCGATCTCGACGGGCTGTTCGGGACCGGAGTACTTGATCGCGTTGTCGACCAGGTTCACGAGCGCGCTGCGCATCTGGCGCGTGTCGCAGAAGATTTCGAGGTCAGGCGGCTCGGGCCTGACCAGCACGGGGACCCGGCCTGCGTCAGCCGCGGCCTGCACCACGTCGACGCATTCCGAGATCAGGAGCCGCACCGGCATGGGGGCGCGCGACGGGGCCTCTTGCGCCTCGATCGTGCTGAGATCGAGGAGGTCGTCGACGATGCGCGCGAGCCGGTCGGCCTCCCGCACGACCCGGTCGGCGAGTCTCTGTACCACCGCGAAGTCGTCGGTGGCCGCCATCGTCTCCGCAAGCAGACCGAGCGCGCCGATCGGCGTCTTCAGCTCGTGACTCACATTGGCGACGAAGTCGCGGCGGACGCTCTCGACGCGCCGGGCCTCGGAGACGTCGCGCGTGAAGGCCACTGCGCCGACGATCTCGCCGTCGCGACGAAGAGGAAACGCCCGGAGTTGCAACACCTGTTGCGGCGGGCCGTAGAGCGGAAGCTCACGCTCGGAGCTGTGTCCGGTCAAGGCGTCGTGCAGGAGCTCCGCGATCGCGTCCTCGGCCAACACCTCTCCCGTCCGTGCCCCGGCGAATCGCCGGGCTACTGCGTTGCGCACGACCTCGCGACCGATCCGATCGACGACGACGATCGCGTCACTCGACTCGTCGAGCGCGGCGAGCAGCCAATGCTGCACCGCCTCCGATTGCAACACGCGGTCTTCCGCCTCGCGCCGGTCCTCGGTGATCGCGTCGGTCAGGGAAAGGTCGTCGGGCACGTCGACCACCCGGCGGACTCGCGCGAGCTCGCGCCGAGCGGCCCGCAGCTCGCGTCCGACGATGACGACGACCGCCCACCCGACCAGACCGAGAACGACGAAGAGCGCCGTCACAGTCGCGGCCAGGCGAGTCGGATCAACCGAATCGACCCGTGATGTATCCCTCGGTGCGCGCGTCGGAGGGATTGGTGAAGATCCGGTCGGTGGCGTCGTACTCGACCAGGCGCCCGACGCGGTGGTCGTGTTCGTCCACTTCCGCAGTCATGAACGCCGTCATATCGGAGACACGCGCGGCTTGTTGCATGTTGTGGGTGACGATCACGATGGTGTACTCGCGCTTCAGGTCGCCCATGAGATCCTCGATGCGCGACGTCGCGATCGGATCGAGCGCGGAACACGGCTCGTCCATGAGGATCACGTCGGGTCGCACGGCGAGACAACGGGCGATGCAGAGTCGTTGCTGTTGCCCACCGGACAGCGCGAAGGCCGACTGCTTGAGCTTGCCCTTCACCTCGTCCCACAGCGCCGCGTTGACGAGCGCCTCTTCGACGATGTCGTCGAGACCCTTGCGGCGCCCCGTGATGCGAGGACCGAACGCGACGTTGTCGTAGATCGACTTCGGGAACGGGTTCGGGCGCTGGAACACCATGCCGATACGGCGCCGCACCTCGACCGGGTCGACGTCGGAGCCGTACAGATCGTGGCCGTGATACGAGATCCGGCCGTCGACGCGCGCGCCGGCTACGAGGTCGTTCATACGGTTGAAGGAACGCAACAACGTGCTCTTGCCGCAACCGGACGGCCCGATGAGTGCGGTGATGCCGTTGCGGTGGACGTCGAGCGTCACACCCTCGACCGCGACGGATCCGAAGTAGCTCACGCTGACGTCGCGGACCTCGAACACCACTTCCGAGCTCGACGGCTCGGGAACCGACTCGCCGCTTCCCCGGTCGGGATCGCCCTGACTGGTACGGCCGTGCGCGGAGTCGCCCCGCGTGGGATCGTCGTTCACCCGGACGTCGGGCGGTCGGACACTCACCGTCGGCATCGCCATGGCTTCACCCTGTTCCGAGGACACGTTTGACCTTCCGGGAGCGTTCGGCGCCGGCCCAGCATCGCGGCTCGACCGCAACCTCGCCAAGCGCTCCGCGATGTGGCCATCGTAGGGACGCCGGCTGGCCGGACCGTATGGTACGGATGGCCGGTTGGTGAACCAACGGTGAACAGCGGGCGAGCACCCTGCGGTGCCCCTCCCGGGCACGTTCCCGGGGGGCAAACTCGCCGTGTCAAGACAACTCTCGGAGGACATTGTGGTCGAAACCCGACGAACATTCGACGAGCAGCTCCAAGAAGTGCGCGCCGACGTGGTGAAGCTGGCCGTCCGGACCTGCGAGCAGATCGGCGCCGCCACCCAGGCGCTCCTCGACGCCGACCTCACCGTCGTCGACGACATCTACGACGTGCACCGCGAGATCACCGAGCGGGTGCTCCAGATCGAGCACCGGGTCTACCAACTCTTCGCTCTGCAACAGCCCATGGCCGGCGACCTGCGAGCGATGCTCGCGGTGCTGCGGATCCTCCACGAGATCGAGCTCACAGGCGGGCTGATGCGCAATGTGGCCCGGGCGACCCGGCGCCTCTACCCCCGAGAGCTCCCGCCGCGGATCCGGGGGATCATCGAGCGCATGGGCGCCCAGGCGAGTGTGCAGACGCACCTGGCGGTCGACGCGTTCGCCGACAGCGACGAAGCCATCGCGTCGGCGCTCCCCGACATGGACGACGTGATGGATGATCTCCAAAAGGAGCTCTTCCGCGCCATCTTCGCCGGCTTCTCGGGTGAGTCGACCGACGAGGCTGCGCTCCAGATGGCCGTGCAACTCGCGTTCGTCGGTCGCGACTACGAGCGTGCCGCCGACCACGCGGTGATGATCGGGCGTTGGGTCGAGTTCATGGTGACCGGGCAACTCCCGGGCGACGTCGTCACGGGCGACGTCGACCTCACCTGACCCCTCCGGCCCCGCGTCGCGCCTGGATATCCCCGAGTGTTCGGGTCCGGTTCACTCTCCGTTTACGTCCACGCGAGTGGGTGTCCATCCGGCGTTCTTAGTCTCGACACCGATGCAAACCTCGGAAAGGGACCAACCTTGATTGCCATGATGCGATCCTCCCGCGTTCGGCGCACGGCCGTCGCACTCGTCGCCTCCGCACTTCTTCTCGCGGCATGCGGCAGCAGCTCCAAGTCGTCGAGCAACACCGGCACGACGACCGCCGGCGGTTCCGGCGGCTCTACTGTCAGCGCACAGTTGAACGGATCCGGCTCGACGTTCCAGCAGACCTTCGACCAGGTCGCCATCCAGGGCTTCCAGGACAAGAACTCGAAGATCACCATCAACTACGCCGGTGGTGGCTCGGGTAAGGGCAAGACCGACCTCCAGACCAAGACGGTCGACTTCGCCGGCACCGACAGCCTCGTGAAGGCGGCCGACGTCGGCAAGTACCAGGGCGGCAAGATCCTCTACTTCCCGACCGTCGCGGCCCCGATCACCGTGTCGTACAAGCTGAGTGGCGTCGACAAGTTGCAACTCGACCCCTCGACGCTCGCCAAGATCTTCTCGGGCACGATCAAGAAGTGGGACGACGGCGCGATCAAGGCCGACAACTCGGGCGTGAGTCTGCCCTCGACCGACATCACGATCGTCCACCGGGCCGAGGCGTCGGGTACGACGAGCAACTTCAGCAAGTACCTCGTCGCGGCGGGCGGCAGTGACTGGACGCTCGGCAGCGGCGACACGGTCAACTGGCCGTCGAGCTCGCAGGCCGGACAGGGCAACGGCGGCGTCGCGCAGGACGTCTCCAAGACCGACGGTGCGATCGGGTACGTCGATTTCTCCGACGCCCTCGCGGCAAAGCTGACGTTCGCGTCGATCAAGAACTCGGCAGGTTCGTTCGTGGCCCCGTCCCTCGCAGGAGCCTCGGCGGCAGTAGCGTCGGCGACCATCAAGGACGACCTGACGTACAGCCCGCTCAACGAGGCCGGAGCCGACGCCTACCCGATCACGTCGCCGACGTGGATCATCGTCTACGCCAACCAAACCGACCACGCCAAGGGCACCGCGCTCAAGGACTTCCTGACCTACATCTTGAACGACGGTCAGGCCCAAGCCGAAGGCGTGAACTACGCCAAGCTGCCCACCAGCCTCCAGCAGAAGGCGATCGCGCAGCTGACGCAGCTCGTGATCCCCGCGTAACGTCGCAGCAATGACCACGCTCGCTCCATCCCCGGATCTCGGCGCGAGCGGACTCCCCCCGAGCCCGGCCGGCGGCAAGAAGGTCGATCGCACATTCCGTGCGGTCGCCTTCTCCGCCGGCCTGCTCGTTCTCGTCATCCTTGCGCTCATCGCGTACTCCACGACCAACAAGGCGTGGCCCGCGTTCGCGCACCAGGGATTGAGCTTCTTCACCAGCCGGAACTGGGACCCGAACACCAACCACTTCGGTGCGCTCGACTTCGAGTTCGGCACGATCCTCACTGCGTTCCTCGCAATCGCGATCGCAATACCGGCGAGTCTCGGCATCGCGCTGTTCATCACCGAGCTGGCACCCAAGCGTGTTCGCGCCGGCGTGACGTACGTCGTCGATCTCCTCGCGTCGATCCCGTCGGTCGTGTATGGCTTCTGGGCCCTGGCCGTGCTGACCACGCCGATCGGCCACATCTACAAGAACATCGCCGACACGATCGGCACGGTGCCTCTCTTGCGGAATTTCCTCGGTAGTCCGGCGACCGGTCAGTCGTTCATGACCGCGGGGATCGTGCTTGCGGTGATGATCATCCCGATCATCACGTCGATCAGCCGGGAAGTGCTCAACACCGTCGCCCAGGACGACAAGAACGCCGCCCTCGCAATGGGCGCGACGCGCTGGGAGATGTTGCGCGTGTCGGTGTTCCCGCGCGTCCGCAGCGGTCTGATCGGCGCCGCCATGCTCGGCCTCGGGCGCGCCATGGGCGAGACGATCGCGGTTGCGCTCGTGATCGGGAGCAGCCACCAGGTCACCTCCCACGTCTTCTTCCCGGGCGACGCGATGGCGTCGGTGATCGCGCACAACTTCGGCGAGGCGACCGGGCTCCCCAAGGCCGCACTCATCGGGCTCGGCGTCGTGCTCTTCGCGATCACGATCGTGATCAACGTGGCGGCCCGCGCCATCGCCAACCACAACTCGGCCATGACTGGAGAGGGTCGATGACCGTCGCGTCTCCGCCGGTAGCGCCAGGGCACGACGACCCCGGCTCGTGGATCCTCGACCAGGGCGTCTCCGGCCGCCGTCGATTCAACAATGCCCTCGCGACCACATGGATGATCGGGTCGTTGCTGCTCGCGCTGGTACCCGTCGTCGTGATCGCGGTGTATGTGGTCAGCAAGGGCGCCGCGATCATGAGCGTCGACTTCCTCACCAAGAATCTGGCGGTCGTCACGCAGTTCCCCGGCGGCGGCATCGCCCCCGCCATCGTGGGCACCCTGGTCATCACCGGCGTCGCCGCGCTGATGGCGATTCCTCTCGGTGTGCTCGCCGCCGTCTACCTCAACGAGTACGGCCGGCAGAATCGCTTCGCCAAGGTGATCCGGTTCATGGCCGACGTGATGACCGGCGTGCCCTCGATCGTCATGGGCCTCTTCGTCGCGACGATCTGGGTCAGCTCCGGTCTGCACTTCGGCTATTCGGGCTTCGCGGGTTCGCTCGCACTCGGCGCGCTCATGCTGCCGATCGTGATCCGCTCGTCCGAGGAGATGCTGAAGCTCGTCCCGAACGACCTCCGCCAGGCGAGCGACGCGCTCGGCGCTCGGCGTTGGCGCACCGTGTTGTCGGTCGTACTCCCCGCCGCGCTCCCCGGCATCGTCAGCGGCGCCATGCTGGCCGTCGCCCGAGCCGCGGGCGAGACCGCGCCGCTCCTGTTGACCATCGGCGCCGCGAGCCGCATCAACTCGAACCCGTTCCACCAGCCGAACAACACGCTCTCGCAGGTGATCTGGTTCAACGCGCAGTCGCCGTTCCAGGCTCAGACCGATCGAGCCTGGGGCGCGGCCCTGACCCTCATTGTTCTCGTGTTCTTGTTCACCGTGATTGCGCGCACCGTCTCCGGGCGCTTTGCGACCGTCCGCCGCTGAGCCGGGCCCGACGAGTTCTCGGACGGGTTACTCGGGCTCGTCGCCGAGATCCCATTCCAGAATGAAGTGCTCACGCTCGGCGTCTCGGGCCACGCGCTCGCGGTTGCGCCGGAACTGCGGGTCGTAGACCGGGAGGAGCTGCAGCCGAGCCATCGCCCGCTGCCGGAACTCGTCCATGGCTCGCTGGTCACCGAAGACGCGATGGACCTCCCAGTGGGGCGCGACCGGACCGGTGTACACCACCCGAACATGGCCCTGGGGCGGTATCTCCTCGAGCTCTTCGGGATCGATGGACATCGCGTACTCCTCGTCAGACGACGAATGAGGGTAGCGCGCCGGACAAAGACCCCGATTCTCACGTCCAGTGCGGGTCGTCGCTACGGAGAGGACGCGGCCGGTCCGGAATTTCGTCCGTTCCCGCCGGAAAATCGGGAGCCTCCCGGGCTTCCCAGACGTCTCAGTACCGAGGCACACGACTTTCAACGGTTCGAACCAATCGACGCTGCGAGCCGTAAGGCTCCGAGGAGGGGAGGTGATCGTGGACGAGACTCCGGACGAATACGCCTGGATGCTCCGAGCGCGGTGCCGGGGCGTGAGCCCGACCGAGTTCTTCCCGTCCGACGGCCTGGGCGTCGAGTCGGCCCAACACGTCTGCGCGGACTGCACGGTGAAGCCGGAGTGCCTCGAGTACGCGCTCCTCAACCGGATCGAACACGGTGTCTGGGGTGGCGCCTCGGAGCGGGAGCGTCGCCGCATCCTGCGCCGCCGACGCGAGCTGATCAGCGCGCCGCCCAGCTAGAGCTAGAGGTACCGCCTCTCTGCGATCAGGCGCAGGCGTCGAGCAGGAGCTCGATGTCGTCGGGCGCGGACACCTGAAACGGCACTGCACCCGCGCCGAGCACGATCGTGTCGACACCGAGATCTTCCCACGTGCGCACCTGCTCGCGCACCTGCTCGACGGTCCCGACCAGACGGCCGGCGCGAAACGTCTCCAGGTCGACGCCGTCGAGGACGCCTTTCGGCGAGAGCTCGCGCAGCCGGTCGAAGCGCCGCTCGAGATCGCGTTCGTCTTCGCCGCAGAGCGCGTACAACCCGAGCGTGCGCCACATCGACGCAGGGTCGCGCCCGACCTCCTCGCACGCGGCATCGAGCACCGCGAGCCGTTCGGCGTACGCCGCGGGGGTCCATACCCAGCACGTATTCCAGCCGTCGGCGTGCTCGGCCGCGAGCCGCAGGAGTCGGTCGCCCTTGCCGCCCACGAACACTCGGGGACGGGGTCGCTGCGCTGCTGCGGGCCGGATGACCGCGGCGGTGGCGCGGTGATGCTCACCTTCGTAGCTGCACGGGCCGCCACCGATGAGTCCTTTGACCACCTCGACGGCGTCGACGAGACGGTCGAGCCGCATCCCCGGCCGGGGCATGTCCATGCCGAGCGCGGCGTACTCGGGCTCGTACCAGCCCGCCCCCATCCCCACGTCGAGGCGGCCGCCGCTCAGGCAGTCGATCGAGGCCAGAGCCTTGGCGAGCACCGCGGCGGGGCGCAATGCCTCGAGCAGTACCAGTGTGCCGAGCCGCACGCGGGGAACCCGGCGCGCGAGGGCGGCGAGCGTCACGATCGGGTCGAAGCACCCTTCGGTCCGACCCGGACCGCCGTACTTGGCCAGATCGAGGAAGAGATGATCGGAGAGCCAGATCGAGTCGGCGCCGTGCCGCTCGGCGAGCGCGGCGTAGTCGACGATGGTCTCGAACCGGAGTGGGCGCTCGCCCGCCACCGAGTAGTCGTACTGCGGAAGCGCGAGCCCGATTCGCATGCGCGCAGGCTACTGACCACCGCCCAAACCGGCGTGAGTTGGGGCACATAATGCCTCCGCTATTCACGCCGGGTCGAGCGGGGGGCGGCGTACGATCCGGGCCGTGCTGGAGTGCGTCGTCAACGTGTCCGAGGGGCGCGACATGGACGTGCTCGCAGCCATCGCGCAGGCGTGCGGCCCGGCTCTCGTCGACGTGCACGCCGACGGCGACCATCACCGGTCGGTGTTCACCCTCGCCGGGCCCGGCCCTCGCGACGCGGTCGGTGGAGCACGGTTGCTCGCGGCTGCGATCGCGGAACGGTGCTCGATCGTCGAGCACGAGGGCGAGCACCCACGCTTCGGCGCGCTCGACGTCGTGCCGTTCGTCGCGCTCGGCGGGTCCGAGGCCGAACGTGAGCAGGCCGCGAGCGTTGCCCGGGACTTCGCCGAGTGGTGGGCTCGCGAGTTCGCGGTGCCGGTGTTCCTGTACGACGAAGCCGACCCCGAGCACCGGGATCTGCCGAACGCTCGCTCCACCAGCTTTCGCAGCCGGCCGCCCGACTTCGGTCCTCATGCACCCAATCCGCGGCTCGGCGCCACCGCGGTCGGCGCGCGCGCCCCGCTCGTCGCCTGCAACTGCGTGCTGGTGAGTCGCGATATCAGCATCGCCCGTCGCATCGCCCGGGAGATGCGCGAACGGTCGGGCGGACTGCGCGGCGTTCGGGCGCTCGGCTTCGCGCTGCCCGCGACCGGGCGCGTCCAGGTCTCGATGAACCTCGTCGCGCTCGAACAGACCGGCGTGCAGGACGCGTGCCTGCACGTGCGCGAACTCGCGCGCGGCTACGGGACCGACGTCGCGAATGTCGAGCTCGTCGGTCTCATCCCCGGTCGCGACCTCGACCGCTGCACCGACGATTTCTTGAGTTGGAGCGGCCTCGACGCGGAGTCGACCATCGAGGTCAGGGTCGGCAAGGGACCGCGTTGGTGGCCGGGAGATCCACTCGGACCTCGCTGACGCGGTCTCCGGCGCCAGGTGTGCGCGCCGGGGATTATGCAGTCGCGAGACCGCGCCGGGCCAGTGCCCGTTGGCGACGGATCCGGCGGCGCTCCCGCTCGGACATCCCGCCCCAGATCCCGAACTTCTCGCCGTGCCGCAGCGCGTACTCGAGGCATTCGGTCTTCACCTCGCAACCCCCGCAGACGGCTTTCGCCTCCTTGGTGGAAGCGCCCCGCTCCGGAAAGAACAGGTCGGGGTCGACTCCGAGGCAGTTCGCTCGTTCCTGCCAACGCCGATCTCCGGCGTCGACGTCGAGGTGAATCAACATCTCTCTCATCGGCTGCCCCCTCGCTCGCTCGTGATCAGACCATCTGCCGGTGGGCTCCCGGGCTCGGCCGGGCCTTGAATGCCGCCGATGGAATTACAACGGCGTCATTCTGTCAACCCGGTTCCCGGGGCGCAAGGGGGAGTTTTGGCGGTCGGCGGCGCAGAGCCCGCACTGCGACTGCGCACAGGCCGTAATCGGCGTCCGCCCCGGCTCCCGCGCAGACCCGAGCTCGCCTAGATCGGAAGGAAGTGCAGGGCGTGGTCGCGACCTTCAAGAAAGCCCGCCAAGAGATCGGCTACGGCGTCGTCGAGCTCGGGGATGGCGAGCGCGAGGCGAACGAGACCGAGGTCGCCGCGATCGCGCGCGACGCAGACCCGGTCCGACACGGCGCTGTGCCGAGCCAGGCACGCGGCGACGTTGGTCGCCACTCCCCGCTTGCACTCTGGATACTTGGCCGTGGTCACACCCACGGTGAGAGCCGTCACGAATGAAGTAACGGCCGTCCCGTGGGTGATCCCCAGGACTGCGCCCGGCTGTGATCGATGTCAGCCGTAGATCCCGGCCGGGATCGCCTCAGGCCTCCTCGACGTCCTTGGCGAGGCGCAACGATGCCGAGTTCATGCAGTAGCGAAGGCCGGTCGGACGAGGGCCGTCCGGGAACACGTGGCCCAGATGGGCGCCGCAGTTCTGGCACTTCGCCTCGGTCCGGACCATACCGTGGCTCTGGTCGACGTCCTCTTCGACCGCGTCGCTGCCGACGGATTGGAAGAAGCTCGGCCAGCCGGTGCCGGACTCGAACTTGGTCTCCGACGAGAACAACGGCGCGTCGCAACAGACGCAGACGTACGTGCCGTCGTCGTGGCAGTCCCAGTACTCGCCCGTGAAGGCCCGCTCGGTTCCCGCCTTGCGGGCCACCTCGAACTGAGTCTGGGTCAGGCGCTCACGCCACTCGGCGTCCGTCGTGGGAAGCTGGTCATGGGGGGTTGTGGGCATTCTCTCTCCTTTGTCGAACGTGTCAACGCTCGCGCATCGGGGAGAGTTCCCGCCGCCATGCACAAATCTGCACCCAGCACGAGAGCCCGTCCGACGTGCTCCGGAGCGCGATTACCGGCCGGGGCGATGGCGACCAACCTCGGCCGCTCCACCCAGTTCCCGATGGTCGCGAGCACGCACCAGCCGTCGAGGGGCGCCAGCCCCAGATCGACGATCACGGCGTCGAACCGCTCTCGCCGCAGCATCTCGAGCGCGGTATCGCCGTCGCCGGCAATGACCGATTCGGCGGCTTCGAGATCGGCGCCGATTAGGCCCGGACCCGGTTGCACCATGAGCACGCGCGGGACCACCGCGACCTCCTCCATGAGTGAGCTCACCGAACATCCGTGTCCGGTCTCATTCCATCGGCGCCCCGGCCGGGTGCTGAATCGTTTTCAGCCCGCGCCCGAGATCAGCCCGCGCGACGTTGCGTGCGCTTCTGGTCGAGGAAGTCGACGAGCACGTAGTCACCCAGCGTCTCGGGCGTCGTGTAGAACGCGCGTCCACGGTTCATCTTCATCATGCGCTCGACGAACTCCCGCAGGTAGAAGTTGTCCTCGAGCATGAAGGTGTTGATGCGGATGCCGTCCTTGGTGCAGCGCTGCACCTCCCGCAGGGTCATCTCGATCGTGAGCGGGTCGGGCGGGTAGTCGAAGAAGGGCTCGCCGTTCTCTTGGATATGAGCGGTCGGCTCGCCGTCGGTGATCATGATGATCTGCTTGCGGCCGGTCTGGCGCGCCAGCAGCTGGCGCGCGAGCAGCAGCGCGTGCTGCATGTTGGTGCCCCACTCGAAGTCCCAGGTGGCCTCGGGCAGGCGCGCCGGCTTCACCTCGCGGGCGACGCGACCGAAGCTGACCATGCCCAGGTAGTCGCGCGGGAACTGCGAGCTGATGAGCGCGTGCAACGCCATCGCGACCTTCTTGGCGGCGAGGAAGCGGCCCCGCATCTCCATCGAGAGCGACACGTCGAGCATGAGGACGGTGGCGCTGCGCGACAGCTGTTCGGTGCGCTCGATCTCGAAGTCTTCCGGGAGCATGTGCACCGGGGTACCGGAGCCCTGGCGGGTGATCGCGTTGCGGAGCGTGCGGCCGACGTCGAGGTGGAACGGGTCGCCGTACTCGTAGGGCTTGTGCTCGTCGGAGCGTTCGTGCCCGAACCCGGCCCGCTCGATCTCGTGGCGCCCGGCGCGGTCGTTCAGCAATCGCTTGAAGAGGTCGCCGAGCGCGCGCTGACCGATGCGACGGATGCCCTTGGGCGTGAGCTCCATACGGCCTTCGCGCTGCTCGATGAGGCCGGCTTCCTCGAGCGACTTGGCGAGGTTGGCGAGCTGTTGCAGTGAACGGGCGGCATCGTCGCCGAGGAGCTCGCGCACCTTGTCGAGGTCGACCTCGGCGAGCGGCCCCGGACTGGTCGCGTTGCGGAGCAGGTTCTCCAGCGCGTCGATGTCCCCGAGCTGGTCGAGCAGACCGCTCATCCCGTCGAGAGGCAGCGGCTCGTCGCCGCGGAAGTTCATGCCCTGCCCCCAACCCGCCTGCGGGAACGCGTTGCGCAGGTTCTGGCCGAGCTGCTCGACCTGCCAGCGCAGGTCCATGTCGTCGAGAAGCGCGTTCGCCATCTCCTGCAGCTGGGCGCGCTGTTCGGGCGACATCGAGTTGAGCAGCTGCTGCATCTGCGCCATCTGGCGCGCCATCTGCTCGAGGAGCTCGTCGAGGGTCTGCGGGTTGTCGGGGAAGAAGTCGCCGAACCGCTCCATGAACCCCTCGAAGTCGGGCTCCTCCCCCGCCTCCCGTTGCTCGAGCATGTGGTTCAGCTCGGCCATCATGTCCTTCATGCGCGCGAGCTGCTCGGGCGACATCTGCGACATGCCTTCGTTGAGCTGTTTGAACATCGAGTCGAGGAGCTGCTTCTTCAACTCCTCCATCAGATCTTCGAAGTGCTGGCGGGCGTTGTCGTCCATCCAGTCGTATTCCTGGAGGTCGCTGACGCGACCGGCGAGATCGGGCGGAAGCTGTTCCAACTGGTCGCGCCGCTGCTGCGCGAGCTCGTCGAGTAACTCTTCGCGACGCTTGTCCCCCGATTGCTGGGCTTCGTCGACGCGCCTTTCGATACCCGAGCGCTCTTCCTCGACGATCTCGTCGAGGCGGTTCGCGATGTCCTCGTACACGCCGCCGAGGTCGAAGCGGTCGAGTTGCTCGCGCCGCTGCTCGCGCAGCTTCTCGAGCATCTCGCGCATGCCCTGCACGTCCCGACCCTGGCGATCCTGAAATCCCTGCTGCATCATCCGACGCAGGGCTGCGTTGAGATCACCGTGGTAGAGGAGATCGTCGGTCATCTCCTCGAGCAGCGCATCGGCGTCGAGGTCGAACCCGGTCTGGGTGCCATCCCAGCGGGAGTATTGGGCGCGGGACGACATGCCGTTACCGTACCCCCGTGACATTTGCGCCGGGCTTCTGGTGGGGAACGGGCGCATCGTCGACCCAGGCCGAGGGCGCGGCCCCCGCGTCGGACTGGTTCGCGCTGGAGCGCGCCGGAAAGATGCCGGACAGTGGCGACGGCAACGGCTTCGGGCAGCGCTTCGCCGAGGACTTCGAGCTCTACGCCCAGCACGGCCTCACGCACCACCGCATCTCCGTCGAGTGGGCGCGGATCGAGCCCGAGGAGGGCCACCGCGACAACGCGGCCGTCGAGCACTACGCGGAGATCCTCACCGCGGCCCGGGCGGCCGGGGTGTCGCCGTGGGTCTGCCTCCACCACTTCACGCTGCCCGGCTGGTTCACCGAGATGGGCGGCGGCTTCGTCGACGACCGCGCCCGCTCCTACTACTGGGCCCGCCACGTCGCCTTCTGCGCGGAGACGTTCGGTGATCTCGTGTTCGGTTGGAAGCCGATCAACGAGCCGGGCGCATTCGCGGGGATCTACCCGCACGGCCAGAAGCGGTTCGACATGCTCGGCGCCACGCTCCTGGCCCAGCGCGACGCGTGGAGAGAGCTCCGGGGCGGCGGCAAGCCCGTCGCGACGATCCACAACCTGTCGCCGGTGTTCACCGTGGCCGACACGATCCCCGCGGACTCGATGCGGGACCGTCTCGACGCGATGATGTGGAATATCTGGATGCGCGCCGATCGCGACGGCGTGCTCGAGCTCCCGGGCCGCGCCGCTCGCGAGGTTCCCGATCTTCGAGAGGCGTGCGACCTCATCGGCTTCTCGTACTACACCGCGACCGGGGTCGATGCGGAAGGAAAGATCGTCCCGTACCCCACGAACGCGCGCGTCGGTCCGATGCGGAGCGCGCCGTGGAGCGAAGGGCTCGCGATCGTATTGCACACGCTGCACGACGAGTTGCCGGGCCGACCGTTGCTGATCTGTGAGCACGGCGTCGGTACCGACGACGACGAATGGCGCTGCGACATCTTGCGCGAGTCCCTCACGCTCGTCGAGCACGCGATCGACGATGGTGTCGACGTGCGCGGCTTCTTTCATTGGACCGGCGTCGACAACTACGAGTGGAACTACGGCTTCGGCGTGCAGTTCGGTTGCTTCTCGCGTGACCGCGAGCCGCGCGGGAGCGCCGAGCTCCTACGCGCGTATGCGCTCAGTTGAGCGTGCTCGCTACCTGACGTCGCGGTCGAGACTCTTCAGCAGTGCGCTCACGCGCGTCGAGGTAGCAGACGTTGCGCGCGATCTGCACGCGAGACATGGCGGACGCCTGCGATACATTGGCGGTTGTCGATGTACAATGCGCTGCGGTTGTATCGCTGGGTATCAATGTGCACGACGGAAGATCCTGAAGATCGAGGGGCCGTGGCGAAGACGAAGGTGGCGGTATCGAAAGAGTGCTGCTCCTCGCTGCTCTCGGCGCCGTTGGCGGAGACGGACGCGATTGGCCTGGCGCACGCGTTCGCCGCGCTCGCCGACCCGGTGCGCCTGCGGCTCCTGAGCCTTGTCGCCCAAGCGGGCGAGGTCTGCTCCTGCGATCTCGAGCGCCCGCTCGGGAAGTCGCAGCCGACCATCAGTCACCACACCAAGGCCCTCGCCGACGCCGGCCTCATCATCGGCGAGAAACGGGGACGCTGGATGTGGTGGACCATCGCACCCGACCGGATCGCGAGCCTTCGTGCCGTCCTCGCCTGACCCTTCGAACCGGACGGGTCGCCCGACCACCCGTATCCCTGTGCCCGTCGCCTGTTCGCTCGACAATGGCGCGGCACGTGCGCAACTCGGCGAATGGCAAGCGCTCCTCGCCGCGTCGGTCGTTTCGAGCGAGCGGCAAAGCGCGACGACCTACACGTTGCAGCTCGACCCGGCGACCGACCTCGGTCGGCTCGCAGCCCTGGCCCAGCGCGAGGTCGCGTGTTGCCCGTTCTTCCGCTTCGAGATCCGGCTCGACGCGGGCGGCATCCGGTTGAGTGTCTCCGTTCCAGCCGACGCGGCGCCGATCCTCGACGCGTTCTCCGCCTTCGCTTCCTAGCCGATGGCCGTCACGATCCACGGCGTATGGGCCGTCCCGGTCGTCTCCGGAAGATCGCTTGCACCGTCGGCGGCGGTTGCCTCACCTCCATGACGGCAAGTCGCCGCCGACGCGCTTGCATTCATGAGAACGCCGGAGGGGCACGAAGACAAGCGGGTTTCGGAGCCGTCACCGCCCCTCGGCGTGGTGTTCATCTTCCGTTCGGCGGACCGTGACATCCGCCCCTTACCCTGGAGGAGTGCAGGCCGCACCCATGAGCTTCGAGCGTCGGATCGTCTTCGAGGGCTGCTTCAACTTCCGTGACCTGGGCGGGTACGAGACCGCCGACGGCGGCTGGGTCCTCCCCCAGCGGCTGGTGCCGCGATGCAACAGCTCATCGACTACTACAAGCGCGCCCATCCCGACGCGACCGAGCAGCTCACCCGCCTCGCACCCGCCATGGTTGCCGCCCATCCCGAGGCGATGGCCGCATTCCTCGAAGGTGTGCACCGCGAACACGGCTCATTCGACGACCTCGCCGCCGCGATCGGTGTCCGCGACGCACCGGAGCGGATCCGCCACAACGTCCTCGCTTGAACGCCGCACGAGCGCGTCGCGCGCATCGCCGACGACACCCACCGCCCGGATGCGGGCGACGTTCCGCCGCGTCCGCAGGATCACCGCGGCGAGAATGACGACCGCGGCGATCGCGGCCGAGAGCAGCCAACCGTTGCTCACGCCGAGCAGCCCCAGGGCCGAGATCACCAGGACTGCGACGAGCACGGGCCGGATGTAACGATCAGCACCGCGCGAGGAGAAGTGCGCGCCCACCACCACCGCCGGGATCGCGCCGAGAAGCACGCTGCCGATGATCGACCGGTCGAGCGTTCCGAACAGGAGGTGGCCGAGCGCGGCGGCACCGACAAGCGGGATCGCCTGGACGAGGTCGGTCCCGACCATCTCCTTCGACGAGAGCTTCGGGTACATCACCATCAACATCACGATGATGATGGAGCCCGAACCGACCGACGTCATGCCGACGACAAGGCCCCCGATCGCACCGACGAGCACCGTCGGAAGCGGACGTACGAGGCGGTGCGCCATCATCTCGGTGACCGGCGCCTCGTGTCGGCGCGCCTGCAGTACGAGCTTGGCGAGGATCGCGCACGCGGCGACGATCAGCACCCAGCCGAGGATTTCTTTGATCCGGCCCTGGTTGTTCGTCCCGATGACCTCGTCGAGCAGGTAGGCACCGAGGAAACCACACGGGATCGAGCCGATCGCCAGCCAGCGCACCAGGCGCCAGTTCACTGTCCCGCGCCGGATGTGGACGCCGCCGCCGAACGGCTTCAACACGAGCGAGGTCACCACGTCGGCCGAGACCGCGGCTCCGGGATTGACCCCGAACATCAGGACCAGGATGGGCGTCATCAACGCTCCACCGCCCATGCCCGTCAGCCCGATGACGAAACCGACGATCAGCCCGGCCAGCGTCTTGTAGAGATCGAGGTGCATCCGCCGGTCCTCGCCGGGACCGGAGGCCGGCCCGTGGATCGCTCAGTAAGCCCGCGTCCCCTGCCTTTGTCAACTCTGTCGGTCGACAAAGGCGACGAGCGGGATAGAGATCAGCCTCGGGCCCGGTAGGACGCGCGGGTACCCACAGCGTCCTTGTTCAGGCGCTTGGTGAGATGCAGTCCTTCGAGCACGAACTCGATACCGCTCGCGATTCCTGCCGGCGACTCGCCGACGCCGAGGTCCGAGAGGACCGAAGGCATACCTTCGAGCTTCGACAACAGCTCCCGGTAGTCGGTGGCCGGGACGTCTTCGCCGGTGTCGACGATGGAGCCGTCTTCGAAGGAGGAGACGATCGGCCCGAGTCGTTCGGGCCGAACGCGCGCCCGGAACACCTCGAGCGTCGCCGCCTTGATGATCCGGTCGAGGACCTGGCCCTCACGACCGTCGTCGAGTGTCTCGATCTCGATCTTGCCCGACGACGATGCCGCGAGCGCGGCGAGATCGGAGACGCGCGGGACGACCTCGCGTTCGCCGCTCGACAACGCGCGCCGGGCCGCGTTCGCGACGAGGGTCTCGTAGTTCGAGATCGAGAGCCGGGCCGAAACGCCCGAGCGTTGGTTCACGTGGGGCGAGCGCCGCGCGAGCTGGGAGATCTCGGCGACGATCTCGGTCATGAAGTCGGGCACCGAGACCTGGAGTCCCGCGCCCGAGAGCGGCCGCGCCTCCTGATCGATGATCGCCATCTCAAGCTCGGTCTCGAGCGGGTAGTGCGTCCGGATCTGCGAACCGAACCGGTCTTTAAGCGGCGTGATAATGCGGCCGCGGTTCGTGTAGTCCTCCGGGTTCGCGGTCGCGACGAGCAACACGTCGAGTGGGAGGCGGATCTTGTAGCCGCGAATCTGCACGTCGCGCTCTTCGAGCACGTTCAGCAGACCGACCTGGATCCGCTCGGCGAGGTCGGGGATCTCGTTGATCGCGAAGATCCCGCGATTCGTGCGCGGAACGAGCCCGTAGTGGATCGTGAGTTCGTCGGAGAGGTAACGGCCTTCTGCGACCTTGATCGGGTCGACCTCACCGATGAGGTCGGCAATCGACGTGTCGGGAGTTGCGAG
The DNA here is from genome assembly GCA_038239145.1 of Acidimicrobiia bacterium. Taxonomy (GTDB): domain Bacteria; phylum Actinomycetota; class Acidimicrobiia; order IMCC26256; family PALSA-610; genus PALSA-610. Next base: position 85,965 of record JBBSFB010000001.1, on the reverse strand, counting down.
CTTCTCGCCGTAGCGACGGTCGCGGTGCACCCACTCGATCGGCGTCTCGTCGCCGCGCTCGGCGATGAGGTGCTTCGCATGACTCGACGCGGGCGCGTACGGATCGTCGTTGATCTCGCTGCCGCCAACGATCGGCATCCACTCGTCGAGAAGATTGACGAGCTCGCGGATCATGCGCGTCTTGGCCTGACCACGCTCGCCGAGGAAGATCATGTCGTGACCGGCGAGCACCGCGTTCGCGAGTTGGGGCAGGACTGTGTCCTCGTAGCCGACGACACCTTCGACGAGGGGGCGGTGTTCGGCGAGGGCCCGAATCGCGTTGGCGCGCAACTCTTCCTTGACGGGACGCGACTCCCAACCACTGGCGCGCAGGTCTCCGAGGGTTGCGGGACGGCTCATGAGGCGAGCATACGCTGAGGCCCGGTGAGCCGTCAGTCGCGCACAGGCCAACGAGTCAACCTGTCGGGAGCGTGGCGCGCGCACGTCTCGGAGCCTGATCTGGCGAAGACGTTCGCCGAGACCGACTGCGACGACGGGTCCTGGCACGACGTCGTCGTTCCGCACCACTGGCGCTCGGAACCGGCCTTCGCCGACACCGGTGGACCGCTGCTGTATCGGCGCACGTTCACCCGGTCAGTGTGGGAGGAGAGCGACGCGGATCGCGCCGATTCCGACGGCGGATCCGCCCGATCCGGACACGGCGACGGGCGCCGGTCGTTCCTCGAGCTCGACGGCATCTTCTACTTCGGCGACGTATGGCTCGACGGCGGGTATCTCGGCGCGACCGAGGGGTACTTCGCGCGCCACTCGTTCGAGGTGACCGAGCAGATGCTCACCCGCGCCGATCACGTACTTGCCATCGAGGTCGGCTCGCCGCCGCAACGTGATCGCACGGCCAAGCGAACGATCACGGGCGGATACTGGCAGTCGCCGGTGTTCGATCGCTCGCTCAATCCCGGCGGCATCTGGCGACCGGTGCAACTCGCGACTTCGGGCCCGGTGCGCATCGACCGGGCACGGGTGCTGTGCGTCGACGGGTCGGTCGAACGCGGTCGGATCGCGTGCAACGTGACGCTCGACGCGTCGACCGAGCTCCGCCGGGCAGACATGCACGCGGTAGTACGCGGACCGTCCCACGTCGTGCTCCTCGACGCGTGGCGAACCGTGACGCTCGCGGCGGGAACGAACGAGCTCGCGTGGATGCTCACTGTCGACGACCCGCCGCGCTGGTGGCCGCGCGCACTCGGCCCGCAGACGCTGTGCAGCGTCGATTTCTCCGTGGATGTCGACGGCGTCGAGAGCGACGGGTTCACGCAGCCGGTGGCATTCCGCGACATCCGCCGGCACGGATCCGACTTCGTCGTCAATGGTGAGCGGATGTTCCTCAAGGGCGCGAGCTACGCGCCGGCCCGCGCGTTGTTGGGCGATGCCGATGCCGAGCTGGTGCGCGCCGACGTGGCGCGAGCCCTCGATGCGAACCTCGACCTCCTCCGCGTGCACACCCACATCGCGCCGCCGGCCTTCTACGACGCGGCCGACGAAGCCGGGCTCCTCCTCTGGCAGGACCTCCCGATGGAGGGTGGCTACGCGCGCGGCGTTCGCCGTCAAGCCGCGCGACAGGCGCGGGCAATGGTCGAGCTGCTCGGCGCCCACCCCTCGATCGTGATGTGGTGCGCGCACGATGCGCCACTCGGCGACGACACGGTCGCGCACGCGATCGCGAACGCCGCCGCGCCGACGTGGGGCAAGGAAGTACTCGACCGATCGACGGCCCGGGCGATCAGCCGGTTCGACGGCACCCGGCCCGTCATTCGCAGCTCCGGCGCCGGCGACGACTCCCATCTGTGGTTCGGGTGGCGCCACGGCCACATGGCCGGTGTGGGTCCTACCATCCGCGCCGTTCCCCGCCTCGGCCGCTTCGTGTCGGCGTTCGGCGCGCAGTCGGTACCGACGTCGTCCGAGTGGCTCCACCCCGAACGTTGGCCCGCGCTCGACTGGGACGCACTCGCCGAGCACCACGGCATGGAACGGGGAGCCTTCGACACCCACGTTCCCGCCGCCGACGCGAAGTCGTTCGAGGAGTGGAGCGACGCGACGCAGGTGTACCAGGGGGCGCTCCTCCAGTTGCAGATCGAGGATCTGCGCCGGTGCAAGGGAGCGCCGTGCGGCGGCTTCGCGGTGTTCTGTCTCGCCGATCCCGCCCCGGCAATCGGGTTCGGTCTCCTCGACCACGACCGCGTCCCCAAGCGCGCGTACACGGCGGTGCGCGACGCGTGCCGGCCCGTGCTCGCCATGGTCGACCCCCGGACCGGAAACGTGCACGTCGTGAACGACACTCGCGCCGAGATGGCCGGTGCTTCGGTGGAGATTTCCGTCGACGGTCGGATCCGGCGGTGGAGCGGCGACATCGGAGCCGACGCAGTCGTGTTCATCGGGTCCGCCGACCTCGACGACGCGGTCGACGTCCACATCGTCCTCACTCACCCCGACGTCGGCCGGATCACCAACCGGTACCCGCTCGTGATCCTCGAAGCCGGGCGCGTTCGTCAGAGGCCCGCGGTCGGATAAGGCTTCGCCCGTCCCACCCGCCGCATGTGAATCTCCGCACGATTCGTCGCCGTTTCCCGGCCGCAGCGTAGAGTCCGATCACAAGCTCACGAGTCCGAGTGGAGACAATGGCGACCACTGCAACCCCGCCCACCAAACCGGCCAAGACGCCGCCGGTCGGAGCGGCCCGGCCGATTCGCAAGCTCCTGCCGAACGGTCCCCCGATACTGCGGTTCTACCGGAGCGCGGTCGGCAAGAAGTGGGTGATGGCCGTCACCGGCGTCATCCTCATGGGCTTCATCGTCACCCACCTCCTGGGCAACCTGAAGTTCTATCTGTCCAAGGAGGAGATCAACCTCTACGGCGAGGCCTTGCGCGACATGCCCGGCCACCTGCTGCCGCGCACGTTCCTCTTGTGGACGATCCGGACGGTGCTGTTCTTGGCGTTCGTCCTCCACCTGCACTCGGCGTACACCCTCACCGTCATCAACAAGAAGGCGCGCCCCCAGGGATACCAGTCGAAGCGCGACTACGTGGCTGCCGACTTCGCGTCGCGCACGATGCGCTGGACCGGCATCATCGTGCTGCTCTACCTGATCTTCCACCTAATGGATCTCACGTGGGGCAACGCCAACGCGCAGTTCGTGCGCGGAGATCCGTACAACAATCTCGTGTACAGCCTGCAGCGGCCGGCGGTCGCTGCGGTCTACACCATTGCCAACATCGCGCTGGCGTTCCACCTGTACCACGGCGCCTGGTCGATGTTCCAGAGCATGGGCGTGAACAACCCGCGCATCAACAAGATGCGGCGCTCGTTCGCAACCGGGTTCGCGGGGCTCGTGCTGATCGGCAACCTCAGCTTCCCGATCCTGGTGCAGGCGCACGTCATGAAACTGAAGTGCCCGCGCACCGAACCCACGACCGCGCCGTGCAAGGCGGCCTGACCATGACCCTCGACTCCAGGGTTCCCGCCGGCCCGCTCGAAGAGAAGTGGGACAACCACAAGTTCGACGTCAAGCTCGTGAACCCGGCGAACAAGCGGCGCTTCGACATCATCGTCGTGGGCAGCGGTCTCGCCGGCGCGAGCGCGGCTGCGAGCCTCGCCGAGCTGGGTTACAACGTGAAGGTCGTGACGTTCCACGACTCACCCCGCCGCGCGCACTCCATCGCCGCCCAGGGCGGGATCAACGCGGCCAAGAACTACAAGAACGACGGCGACAGCGTCTACCGGCTGTTCTACGACACGATCAAGGGGGGCGACTACCGCGCTCGTGAAGCCAACGTGTACCGGCTCGCGCAGGTGTCGGTCGACATCATCGACCAGTGCGTCGCCCAGGGCGTTCCCTTCGCCCGCGAGTACGGAGGGCTGCTCGACAACCGTTCGTTCGGTGGTGCGCAGGTATCGCGAACGTTCTACGCGCGGGGCCAGACCGGTCAGCAGCTCCTGCTCGGTGCGTACCAGGCACTCATGCGCGCGGTGCACTCCTACGGCGTGCAGCTGTTTCCACGCACCGAGATGCTCGACGTGGTCGTCAAGGACGGTAAGACCGCCGGTATCGTGTGCCGCGACCTGAACACCGGCGAGGTGTTCTCGATGGCCGGGCACGCGGTCGTGCTCGCGACGGGCGGCTACGGCAACGCCTTCTACCTGTCGACGAACGCCAAGAACTCCAACGTCACCGCGGCGTGGCGCGCGGCCAAGAAGGGTGCGTACTTCGCAAACCCCTGTTACACACAGATCCACCCGACCTGCATCCCTGCGAGCGACGAGTTCCAGAGCAAGCTCACGTTGATGTCGGAGTCGTTGCGCAACGACGGCCGGGTCTGGGTCCCGAAGAAGATGGACGACAACCGGTCGGCCGACCAGATCCCCGAATCCGATCGCGACTACTTCCTCGAACGCCGATATCCCGCGTTCGGCAACCTCGTTCCCCGCGACGTCGCGTCGCGCGCGATCAAGCACGAGGTCGACGCCGGTCGCGGTGTGGGTCCGTTGAAGAACGGTGCCTACCTCGACTTCGGCGAGTCGACCGATCGCCTCGGCCACGCAGTGATCGAAGAGCGCTACGGCAACCTCTTCGAGATGTACGACCGCATCACCGGCGAAGATCCGTACAAGCTGCCGATGCGCATCTACCCCGCGGTGCACTACACGATGGGCGGGCTCTGGGTCGATTACAACCTCATGAGCAACCTGCCCGGCCTGTTCGTTTTGGGCGAGGCCAACTTCTCGGACCACGGCGCGAACCGGCTCGGCGCCTCGGCGCTCATGCAGGGTCTCGCCGACGGCTACTTCGTGTTGCCGTACACGATCGGCGACTACCTCGCACCATTGCTCGGCACCAAGCCGCTGCCGCTCGAAGATCCCGCGTTCACGGAGTCGGAGCATTCCGTCGAGGAGCAGACGCGTCGGCTGTTGTCGATCAAGGGCAACAAGACCGTCGACGAGATTCACCGCGAGCTGGGCCACGTGCTCTGGGACAACTGCGGCATGGCCCGCAGCGAGCAGAGCCTGTCGAAGGCGCTGGCCGAAATCCCGGCGATCCGGGACGAGTTCTGGAAGAACGTGTGCGTGCTCGGCGAGAACGAGAGCCGAAACCAGGCCCTCGAGAAGGCCGGGCGCGTCGCCGACTTCCTGGAGTTCGGTGAGCTGATGGTGCTCGACGCGCTGAAGCGCAACGAGAGCTGCGGCGGGCACTTCCGCGAGGAGTACCAGACCGAAGACGGCGAGGCGCGGCGCGACGACGAGAACTTCGCGTACGTCGCCGCGTGGGAGTTCAAGGGCGTCGACACCGAGCCCGAGTTGCACAAGGAAGACCTGAACTTCGAGTTCGTGCACCCGTCGACCCGTTCGTACAAGTAGAGGATCAGATGAGCACAAGCGCGATGCGCATCAAGCTGACCGTGTGGCGCCAGCCGTCGCCCGATGTCGCCGGCAAGTTCGAAACCTACGACGTCCCCGGCGTGAGCCCCGACATGTCGTTCCTCGAGATGCTCGACGTCGTGAACGAACGACTGATGCACGACGGCAAGGAGCCGATCGCGTTCGATCACGACTGCCGCGAGGGCATCTGTGGTTCGTGTGGTTTCATGATCAACGGTCAGGCGCACGGGCCGGAACGCGCCACGGCAACCTGCCAGTTGCACATGCGCAAGTTCGCCGACGGCGACCATCTCACCATCGAGCCGTGGCGGGCCGCAGGCTTCCCGTTGGTGAAGGATCTCATCGTCGACCGCAGCGCCTTCGATCGCATCATCGAATCGGGCGGTTACGTCGGGGTTGGTACGGGCGGCGCGCCCGACGGCAACCTCATCCCGATTCCCAAGCCGGTCGCCGACGCGGCGATGGACGCCGCCGCGTGCATCGGGTGCGGCGCGTGTGTCGCCGCGTGCCCGAACGGCGCGGCCCAACTGTTCACGTCGGCGAAGATGCAGCACCTCAATTTGCTACCGCAGGGCCAGGCCGAGCGCTGGGACCGCACGATCAACATGGTCGACTCCATGGAGACGTACTTCGGTTCTTGCACCAACCACCGCGAGTGCGAGGCGGCGTGCCCGAAGTCGATCTCGATCGACTTCATCGCGCTCATGAACAAGGACTACATGAAGGCGCAGCTGAAGCAGCGGCGCCTCGTTGGTCAGTCGTTCCCCTGAGCCCCGCACAGGAGTTCGGCGAATGCCTCGGGATCGGTTACCGCGGGTACGTGGCCGGAATCGATGCGCACCAGACGCACCAGGTTCGGGATACGCGTGACCATCTCCTCCTGCGTCTCCGACGGGATCGGACGATCGCGCGTGTTGAGCAGGTAGGCGACCGGCACGCCGGCCGCACGAGACCAATGCACGGGTTGGAAGTAGTGATTCACCGTGTCCGGCACGCACCGCACCGGGTCGACGATGTACGCGAGCGTGTCGTCGTCGAGCGGATCACCGCCGTAGCTGCGGCGGAACGGTTCGGGATCGGCCGGCGCACCGGGCAACGTGATGATGGTGCCGTCCCGACGCGATTGCTCCATCGATGCCACGAGTCCCTCGCGGTGTCGCGGCTTCATACAGTCGACGCCGAGACCGCCTTCATCGGGGACCAGCGCGGCGCTCAACACCACTCGGGAGACGCGCCCTCCGAGCCCGGCCACGACCGCGGGAACGACGAGGCCTCCCGACGAATGGGCCACGAGGACGACCGCTTCGGTCGCCGCGTGTGCGGTCACGTCGGCGACGACCGAGGCCGCTTCCTCGTCGACGGTCAAGGTCGCGAAGTCGGCGGGCTTCCCGTTCCGCCCGGGAAGGTCGACCGCGAGCACGGGTGCATCGAGGTGGGGCAGTAGACGGTCCCAGAAGCGGCCCGTGGACCCACCACCGTGGACGAAGACGTACGTCGTTCCGTCCGCAGTTGACGAGGGTTGTGGCATTCGGCGGACGTTAGCGAAGGCGATGCGGGTTCCGCACGGCGCCGGCACGCGTCAGAATCTCCGGTGTGGCGCATGCGGCGGGCCCGGATCTCGCGGGCGGAAGTGGGTGGCGAACATGGGGCTGGTTCGCGGCCTGGTTCGCAGCCGGCGCGGCCTGTGTCGTCGGAGTCCTGAGTCTCCTCACGATCGGGATCGTCGTGCTTCCCGTCGCAGTTGCGGTCACGGTGTTCGTCGCCACGCGCCGGACGTCGTCGATCGGGATCGGCGGACTGGTCAGCGGCCTCGGCCTCCCCTTCTTGCTCGTCGCGTACTTCATCCGGAACGGTCCCGGCGACGTGTGCAACACCTCGGCCACCGGGAGCTCGTGCACCCAGGAGTGGAGCCCGTGGCCGTGGCTCACGATCGGCGCCGCGCTGGTCGTGCTCGGCGTAGTGGTGTTCGTCACGACTCGCCACCGGCGCGCGGCCGCGCCGGTGCCGGCTTGAGGGGCGGTTCGTGCGCGAGGAGTGGGCCGGGGTGGATGTCGTCGCTTCTGTGATGGAGCCGCTCGGGGTCTGGTGGGCCATCGCCGGCGGTTGGGCCATCGACCTGTGGTTGGGTGGGCGGACTCGCGAACATCACGACGTGGAGATCTCGATCCGCCGCAACGATCAGGAGCGCGTGTGGGACGCGTTGCGCACCGAGTGGAAGCTGTCGTGCATCGATCCGCCCGGAAGTGGGTGGAAGACGTGGGAGCGTCGTCGGCGGATCACCGCGCCCGCGTTTCAGGTCCAGGCGAGTTCGCCGGCGCTGGAGTTCGATCTGTTCCTCGAGAGCATCGTCGACGATGTCTGGGCGTTTCGGCGTGATGATCGGGTGCGTCGGCCGTTCGACGTGTTCGCGACCTCTGCCGATGGCGTCCCGATCGTGCGTCCGGAAGTCCAACTGCTCTACATGTCGAAGTCGGGCGCACCCAAAAATGAACACGACTTTGCGGTCACGTGGCGGACGCTTGACGACGACGCGTCGGCATGGCTGCGAGGCGCGCTGGCGCTCGTCGACCCGTCGCATCCGTGGCTCGACCATCTTCCGCTCACCCGATCGTTGGTGTCACACCCATTCATTACTGTACGAACAGATGTCCGATCAGTTGAGTTCCGCCCGATCGCTGTTGGACGAAGTCGCATTTCGGTTCGACGCGTCCGCCCTGTCGCCCGAAGCGGCGTTGCGGTGCGTGCAGGAACTCGGCGCGATCCGCCGAGTGGTCGACGGGATGACCGCGAAGGCCCGCGAAACGCGTCACCGAAACGAGCGTGGGTTCGTCGTCGGGCGTGGCGTCCGTCGCGCGGACGATGGGCGTGCACCGCGGTGAGGTCCGTAGCGCGATCGAGACCGCAACCCGATTGGAGTCCCTGCCCGCAACCCATATTGCAGTGCGGGAAGGACGCCTGTCAGGCCGGGAAGCGCAACTGATCGCGCAGGCTGCGATCGTGAACCCGGCGGCCGAAGCCGAGCTGTCGGCGAAGGTCGACGAGGGCCTGGTCCATTTACGGGACGCGTGCATTCAGGCGAGGGCCGCGGTCGAAGATCCGGACGCCCGGGCGACACGGCACAAACGCCAACGGAACGGGTCGATGCGGACCGGCAGCGATGGCCTGCTCGGCGGCCGGCACCGGTGGACGCCGGAAGTCGGCGGCGCGATCAAAGCCGCGATCGACGCGCAGGTCCAGCGGATCTTCCGGGCCCCCAAAGCCGATACTGAACATGAATCGCTCGACGCGTACGCCGCGGACGCGGTCGCGCAACTCATCCTCGGCGACACCGACGCCGACGCCGCCGCCGCCGCCGTCGTAGCGAAGAAGGCACCCGGCTACACCGTGCACGTCGTCGTTCATCACGGTGCAGTGATGCGCGGTGGGACCGTCGACGGCGAAGTGTGTGAGATCGCGGGTGTCGGACCCGTCGATGTGTCGTGGGTGAAAGACCTCCTCGGATCCGCGTTCCTGACCGCTGTTGTGAGGAAAGGCAAGGACATCCTCACGGTCGGTCACCTCGGACGGCGCGTCCCCGCCGAAGCGTTGACCGCGCTCGCAGTGAGTGGGCGGGAGCGCGACATCGAAGGCTGCGACCATCGCGGCTACCTCGAACGCGACCACCGCCACGACCACGCCCAAGGCGGACTCATGTCGTACCTGACTTGGATGGCTGTGTTACCGACACCACCGGCTCAAGAGCGACGGCTGGGAACTCGGACCACCCGACCCCGACACCCGAAAACGCACACCGACCACCAATCGAACGAGCGGCGTGAGGCGCGACTCAGTCGTTGGCGAGGCTGTCGAGCGCGTTCTGGAGGTCGGCGACGAGATCGGCGCTCGATTCGATCCCGACCGAGAGACGGATGAGACGCGAGTCGACTTCGAGCGGCGATCCCGCGGCGGACGCGTGAGTCATGCGGGCCGGGTGCTCGATGAGCGACTCGACCGCGCCCAACGATTCCGCCAGAGTGAAGAGCCGGGTACGGGTGACGAGCTCGAGCGCCGCATCTTCGTCGACGGCGAGGAACGAGACCATGCCCCCGAAGTCACGCATCTGGTGGCGGGCGATCTCCGATTCGTCGGGATAGAGCACCCGGGCGACGGCGTCGTGCTCGCGCAGCATGCGGACAATCGCCTGCGCGTTGGTGCAGTGTTCGCGCATGCGCACCGCGAGCGTCTTGACCCCCCGTAGCACGAGATAGCAGTCGAACGGCGACGGGACCGCGCCCATCGAGTTCTGCAGGTACCGCAACTCGTCTTCGAACTCCGCATCGTTCACCGCGATGAAACCACCGACCACGTCGGAATGGCCGCCGAGGTACTTCGTCGAAGAGTGCACCGAAACGTCGGCCCCGAGCGCGAGGGGCTGTTGGAGATACGGAGTCGCGAACGTGTTGTCGACGACGACCCGAGCGTCGCGCTCGTGCGCGAAGGCCGCGGTCTGGGCGATGTCGATGATCGAGAGCAAAGGGTTGGTCGGTGTCTCGATCCACACCATGCGGGTTTCGGGAAGCCAGGCCGCGGCCAGCTCCTGGGGATCGCGCAGATCGCACGCCGTCCACGCAATGCCGTGCCGTTCGTGCACGCGCGCCACGAGCCGGAACGTCCCGCCGTACGCGTCGTTCGGGATGATGACGTGATCACCCGGGTCGAGCGTGCGCAAGATCGCGTCCTCGGCCGCGAGCCCACTCGCGAACGCGAGGCCGTGGCGTGCGCCCTCCAAGGATGCGATACAGGTCTCCATCGCGGTACGCGTCGGGTTGCCGCTGCGGGAGTACTCGTAGCCGCGATGTGTGCCCACCGCTTCCTGCGCGAAGGTCGTCGACAGGCTGATGGGTGGCACGATGGCCCCCGTGTGCGGGTCGGGGTCCTGGCCCGCGTGGATCGCCCGGGTCTCGAAGCCGTCGCCGAAGTCAGCAGTCACGGGCGCGCCACTCGCTCATGCCGGCGTGCGGGACGCCAGGAAACCGAGCACGTCGGAACGGGTCAGCACGCCGATCGGGTGGCCGCCGTCGAGGACGAGCACCGACGGTCCCGCGTCGAGGAGCTCGACGACACGGCCCACGTGCTCGCCGATACCGATCATCGGCATGGGCGCGTCCATGATCTCGGCGATCGGATGACCGAGCACGGCGTCGTCGCGGAACGCGAGATCCATCAGCTCCAGCTCCCGCAGCGTCCCGGTCACTTCCTTGGCGGCGAGGGGCAACTCGGTCGTGACCGACACGACGAGCTGCGACACTCCCGTCTGGTGCATCAAGGTGATCGCGTCGCGCACCGGTTGATCGGGCGTGATGAGTACGAGCGGCGACATCGAAGTTCCCTTGGCGTCCAACACGTCGCCCGCGACCAGACCCTCGGCGCGCAGGAAGCCCATGTGGAACATCCACGCATCGGTGTAGATCTTCGACAGATAGCCGCGTCCGGAGTCGGGGATGAGCACCACGACGATGTCGTCGGGAGAAGCGTCGCGCGCCACCGTGAGCGCGGCGTGCACCGCGGTGCCACCCGAGCCCCCTATCAGGAGCCCTTCGTCGCGCGTCACGCGGCGGGCGGTCAGGAACGCGTCGGCGTCGCTGACCTCGATGACCCGGTCGACGAGGGAGGGATCGAACGTGGTCGGCCAGAAGTCTTCGCCGACGCCCTCGGTCAGGTACGGACGACCGGTGCCGCCCGAGTACACCGATCCCGACGGGTCGGCGCCGATGATCTGTACTCCCGGGTTCTGCGCCTTGAGATACCGCGCGACACCGGTGATCGTGCCGCCGGTGCCGACCCCGGCGACGAAGTGCGTGACGCGGCCGCGCGTCTGGTCCCAGATCTCCGGGCCGGTCGTGCGCTCGTGCGCGAGCGGGTTCGCGGCATTGGAGTACTGATCGGGGCGGAACGCGCCCGGCGTCTCCCGCACGAGACGCTCCGCGGTCGAGTAGTACGAACGCGGGTCCTCGGGGGGGACCGCAGTGGGACACACCACGACCTCGGCGCCGTACGCGCGCAGGAGCGAGACCTTCTCGTCGCTCATCTTGTCGCTCATCACGAAGATGCAGTGGTAGCCGCGCTGGGCCGCGACAATCGCAAGACCCGCGCCCGTGTTGCCCGACGTCGGTTCGACGATCGTGCCGCCCGGCTTCAGGAGACCGTCGCGTTCGGCCGCGTCGACCATCGCGATCGCGACGCGGTCCTTGACGCTGCCCCCCGGGTTCGTGGTCTCGACCTTGGCGACGAGCGTGCACTGCACGCCCTCGGCCGCGCACACGCGCGGCAAGCGCACGAGCGGCGTGCGGCCGACGAGATCGAGGATGGAGTCGGCCGCATCGATGGGCGGCAGTTCGATCGGCGATGGGGCGTCGGCCATGTGTCGACGCTACCCCCGTGGCGGCCGTGCGCAGACCGGCGGGTTTGCAACCCGGGAGCGAACCGCATAGAAGGATCATGATGGTGCAGCGCCACGAATACTCGATCGAACTGAACGCCCCGCCCGCCGACGTGTGGGAGGTGTTCTGGTACCGCGGGCCCGACCGCCCGCAGCCGAAGGACGTCAAGACGCGCATCGAGATCCTCCACCCCGGCGACGACGTCGGCGAGGGGCTGGTGCGGCACTGCTACTTCCCGGTCCCGGTCTGGCTCTTGTCGAAGGGCGTCGGGCAGTCGTGGGAATGGCTGACCCAGGTGAAGCCGTACGAGTCGTGGCGCTACGACGCCATCGGCAAACCGCTCTGGTCGCGAGCAACGGGTTGGACGAGACTCACCGACCTTGGCGACGGGCGGACGCGCGTCACGTTCGTCGAGGAGTACGAGGCCTTCAACCCGATCATGAAGGTGCTGCTCGAGAAGCGCGTCCACGACAAGCTCTCGAGCGACAACGACACGATCCTCGCCGCGCTCGACGGCGGGTTGAAGTGGCACCGCAAACGCAAGGCCCGCGCCGCCCAGGCTGCGCAGACCACGACCGAAGCTTGACCGACCGGCTCTTCGTCTACGGCACGCTCGCACCCGGCAGCGACGCGTGGGCAGTGCTCGAACCGTGGGTCGTCGGCGAACATCGCGCCGACAGCGTGGCGGGGCGCTTGTACGACACGGGGCGCGGATACCCGGGAGCAAGGTTCGACCCTGATCCTTCGACGCCGGGCTTCGTGCACGGCGTCGTGGTCAGCCTCGATCCCGTCCGTGCGCCGGACGCCCTCATCGCCCTCGATCGGTACGAAGGCCGCGAATACCAACGGATCGTCGTTCGCACAGCCTCGGGAGTGCATGTGGCCACCTACGCCTGGATCGCTGCGCTCGACGGGTGCCGGGAGGTCGCCGGCGGGCGCTGGGCGCACCGGAAGCAACCCGAAACTCGGCCTCGGTCCGGCCGATGAGCACGGGTGACGATCGACTCGGTCGCGGCGGCCAGGCTCGCATCGCGCAGATCCAACAACTCGTGACCACCTCGGCCTCGGGCGCGAGTGACACCGGTACCTCGACGGCGTCATCCTCAGCGGCGACGTCAACCGCACAGTCGCCGGAGTTCGCGTCCCTTCGCGCCGACGCGATGGCGAGCGGCGCATCCGGCTCCGACCCGCGCTCCGACTCGGGCTCGGGCTCCTCGTCAAGAGCCTCGGGGCATCCCCGCCGACGGGCACGTCGCCATCAGCCTCGACGACGGTGTGCACACGATCGAAGCCCGCGGCCACGCCTACGGCACGAACGTGTTCGACAATGCGTCGGGCCGCAGCTTCAACTTCGCGGGGATGATCCCGGGATGAACTAGCGCCGACGGTTCCCCGTAACCTGCCGGGGTGGCCGACCACTCCTTCGCCCGGGCCTGGCAGACCGTTGCCGCGCTCGCACCCGAACGCACCGCGCTCGTCTGCAACGACCGGCGCCTGACCTTCGGTGATCTCGACGAGCGGGCCGAACGCTTCGCCCATGTGTTGCGCGCGTCCGGGCTCGAGCCCGACGACAAGGTCGCGATCATGTGCGTCAACGCGCCCGAGTACATAGAGGCGTTCTTCGGGGCGCAGAAGTTCGGGTGCGTTCCCGTCAACGTCAACTACCGCTACGTCGGGACCGAGCTCGCGTTCCTGCTCGACAACTCCGACTCCGCCGCGCTCGTCTACCACGACGACTTCGCCGCGACGGTAGAGGACGCACTCACCGCGCTCCCATCAGAACGCCGGCCCCGGGTGCTGTTGCAGGTCGCGCACACCGGTGGAGTAACGCGGCTCGACGGCGCCCGCGACTACGAAGCGACGTTGGCCGCGATGGACTCCGGCGCACCGGCGACCACTCGCGATCCCGTCGGTGACGATCTGGTGTTCCTCTACACCGGCGGCACCACCGGATACCCCAAAGCCGTGATGTGGCGCAGCGACGACCTCTACGTGTCGCTATGGCAAATGGCGCGGCCCGGGACGGAGCCGCCCGACGTGGCCACCGCCATCAACGCGGGGAAGCAGGCGGCGACGCTGCTGCCGGCCTGCCCACTCATGCACGGTACGGGGCTGTTCATCACGCTCTCGACGCTGTCGGGCGGGGGCACGGTCGTGTTGCTCGACACGCCCCGCCTCGATCCGGAACTGGTGTGGAGCGCGATCGAGCGCGAACAGGTGAAGGTGTGCACGATCGTCGGCGACGCGTTCGCGCGACCGCTCCTGAACGCACTCGAAGCCGAGCCCACGCGCTGGGACCTCTCGTCGCTGCGGGCGATCACGTCGTCGGGCGTGACGTGGAGCCCGGAGACCAAGCGCGGGCTCCTCGCGCTCCTTCCGGACGTCACGCTCATCGACTCGTTGGGCGCGTCGGAGGGGATCATGACCCGGACCGAGACGCGCGCCGACGACGTCATCGCGCCGGCCCGGTTCAAGGCCGGCGACCGGCTCGTCGTCGTCACCGACGACGGTGACGTCGTGCACCCCGGCGATGAACGCGTCGGCATGCTCGGCGTCGGAGGCCCGATCCCCCTCGGCTATTACAAGGATCCGGAGAAGACCGCGGCGACGTTCCGCACGGTCGAGGGGCGCAGGTATTCGATTCCCGGCGACTACGCGACCGTCGACCCCGACGGAACGATCCGACTGCTCGGTCGGGGTTCGGCGTGCATCAACACCGGCGGCGAGAAGGTCTATCCCGAAGAGGTCGAGCTCGCGCTGCGCGCGCACCCGGACGTGTTCGACTGCGTCGTCGTCGGCGTTCCCGACGCCCGTTGGGGCGAGATGGTCGTCGCGTTGGTGCAGGCCGTCGACGGCGCGACCATCGACGAAGCCGGGCTCGCGGCGCACTGTCGCGCGACGCTCGCGGGCTACAAGGTCCCGAAGCGGTACGTGAGCGTCGACTCGCTACAACGATCACCCGCGGGCAAGGCCGACTACAAGCTGCTTCGCAACGTCGCCGAGGAGGCAATCTCGTGAGCATGTGGCAGGGCCAGCGGATCCAAGAAGTCGACGCGACCGACGCGAGCGCCGGTCGTGAGCACAACGTGCTGCTCGACGTGCGCGAGACCGACGAATGGGAAGCCGGTCACGCACCCGGCGCCCGGTGGGTTCGTCTCGGCGACCTCGAGTCGGCGCGATTCCAGATCCCGATCAACCGGCGCATCGTGTGCGTGTGTCGGTCGGGCGTCCGTTCGGCCCGGGCGACCGAGCAGCTCCTCCAGTGGGGCTTCGACGCAGTGAACATGACCGGCGGCATGAAGGCGTGGGCCGCGCAGGGCCTGCCCGTCGTGCGCGACGACGACTCCCCCGGCACGGTGATCTGAGCCGAGACCCAGCGGTGGAGGCGGTGGTGGAGGCAGTCGTGCCGGTTGCGATTCGACGCCTGCGGAACGTCCCCGACGACATCAGGATCGGCACCGAGCTCGTCCGCGAGTACGTCGTCGCGACTGCGGACGAGACGGGCAACGACATCGAGGTGATCCTCCCCCTCATCCCCGAGCTGCACGACTTCGCCGGCCACTACCTGCAGATGGGCGCGTTCCTCGTGGCAGAGGCGGACGGCACCCTCGCGGGAGGAGTGGGCGTCACGCCGGGCGCCGACGGCGAGTGCGAGATGAACCGGCTCTGGACGCGGCCCGGGTTCCGGCGCGGCGGACTCGGTCGGTCCCTTGGCCAGGCTTGCCTGGACACCGCCCGAGACCTCGGCTTCCGGCGCATGACCCTGGACGTCGTGCCCAGCCGCACGATCGCGATCGCCCTCTATCGCAGCCTCGGCTTCGTCGATGCCCCATCCAGGCACGACTTCCCGTTCGAGATGGTCCCCCTTGGCCGCGACCTCTGACGCCCCCGGACAACAGCTCCCGAACGACCGGCGGCAAGCGCCGACCTACTCACCGGTAGCCTTAGCGGGTGACGTTCGACCGTGCCGACGCGATCCGCCGTTTGGGTGAGGACGCGTTCGACGTTTTGGTCGTGGGGGGCGGGATCACCGGCACCGGCGTCGCCCTCGATGCCGCGTCCCGGGGCCTGCGCGTCGCCCTGGTCGACAAAGGCGACTTCGCGTCGGGGACCTCGTCGAAGTCGTCGAAGCTCGTCCACGGTGGGATCCGGTACCTCCAGCAGAAGGAAGTCGGGCTCGTCTACGAGGCGCTCGCGGAGCGACAGATCCTGCGCAAGACCGCGCCGCACCTCGTGCGCGTCCTGCCGTTCCTGCTGCCCGTCTTCACGAAGGACGGTCTCCTCCCCCGTCGCATCGCCCGGCTGCTCGGCGCGACGATGTGGGCGTACGACCTCACCGGCGGGCTGCGGATCGGGAAGTTGCACAAGCGCGTCAGCAAGGAGGAGGCGTTGCGCTATATGCCGACGCTTCCGGCCGACAACATCGCGGCGTCGTACATCTACTACGACGCCCAGGCCGACGACGCGAGGCTGACGCTCACGGTCGCCAAGACCGCGGCGACGCACGGGGCTGCGGTCGTCAATTACGCAACGCTCGTCGGTCTCTCCAAGGACGGAAGTGGGCGCATCGACGGCGCGCGCGTCCGCATCGACGGGACCGAAGTGCGCGCGCGTGCGGCCACGGTCGTCAACGCCACCGGCGTGTGGTCGGACGAGGTGCGCGCCCTCGACGACGTCGATCACGCCACCACCATCCGGCCGGCCAAGGGCATCCACGTCACGGTGCCGTGGTCGTTGGTGCGCAACGAGATCGCGGTCGTGATACCGGTCCCCAAGGACCGGCGTTCCGTGTTCGTCGTTCCGTGGGGCGGCGACGGCGGACCGCACCGGTTCACGTACATCGGCACGACCGACACCGACTACGACGGGCCGGTCGACGACCCGCAGATCACCGCTGACGATGTCGCGTACCTGCTGCGCGCCATCAACGGCGCGTCGACCACCAAGATCACCGAAGCCGACATCGTCGGCACCTGGGCCGGCCTCCGGCCCCTCGTGGCCGCGGCCAAGAGCGAACGTACCGCCGACCTCTCTCGTCGCCACTCGGTGCACACTTCGCCGGGAGGCGTCGTCACGGTGACCGGTGGGAAGCTGACCACCTACCGCCGGATGGCCGCCGACGCGGTCGACGAGGTGGTGAAGCTGTTGGGACTCGGTACCCGACGGAGCCACACCAAGTCGATCCCGCTGCAGGGCGCCCGCGGTTGGAACGCACCCGACATCCCCCAGAACCTGGCCGAGCGCTACGGAGCCGACGGACGCGCGGTTGCCGCGCTGGAGCGCGGCGATGCCGACCTGGCCCGGCCGTTGATCGAGAACCTGCCGTACTCACGCGCCGAGGTCGTGTACGCGGCGCGAGCGGAAATGGCGCGCACCGTCGACGACGTCCTCTCCCGCCGCACGCGCGCCCGCCTGCTCGCACGCGACGCATCGGCGGCCGCGGCCGACGATGTCGCCGCGCTGATGGCGACGGAGCTGGGTTGGTCGGACGAGGAACGGCAACGACAGGTCGAGCAGTACCGGGCGCTCGTCGCCGAGGAACGCCTCGCCGGTGGACTCGCCGAAACTGCGCTCGACGCCCTGGCGCAACCACCCTCCTGATTCGCGCCCGAGACTTCGTCCCGGGACAACGGGTCGGGAATTCCGTAGTCTCCCCGCGTGCAGACGAACCGGGGCGCTGCCACGCCTCCCATCGCGTTCGGCGACGGTCCCATCCGCGATCACCTGCGGACACGCCGGGTGGAGGTCGACGATCCGACCCGGGCCCGTCTGCGTGACACCGGCGCCGAGGTGATCGACACGAGCGCTGACGTCGCCGCCGCGAGCCGCGACTGGTGGCCGCTCGCGATGATCTGGGCGCTCGAGGCCGAGGTCGCGACCCGCGCCTCGGTCGTCGTGAAGCCGCACGACACCGTACAGGTCCAGGCGGTGCTGCGGCTCGGCAACGACGCCGGGATACCGGTGACCGCGGCTGGGGGTCGCAGCGGCGTGTGCGGGGCGAGCGTGCCGGTGTTCGGCGGGGTCCTGCTCGATCTCACCGGCCTCACCGGGATCGTCTCCGTCGACACCGAGTCGCTGCTCGTCGACGTGCGCGCGGGAACGTTCGGTGACGTCTTCGAGGACGAGTTGCGCGAACGGCACGGCGTCACCTGCGGGCACTGGCCCCAATCGATGGCCCTTTCGACTGTGGGTGGTTGGGTGGCGTGCCGGGGTGCAGGCCAACTGTCGACGCGCTACGGGAAGATCGAGGACATCGTCGAGGGCCTCGACGTGGTACTCGCCGACGGCACGCTCATCGAGACCGGGGGGGCGCCCCGCGCCGCGGTCGGTCCCGATCTCTCGCAGGTGTTCCTCGGATCGGAGGGGACACTCGGCATCGTCGTGGGCGCGCGGCTGCGGGCCCATTGGATGCCGACCTCCGAAGTGCGGGGCGCGTACACGCTCGGCGCCTTCGCCGATGGGCTCGACACCATGCGCCGGATCGTGCAACGAGGTGCGACGCCGGCCGTACTCCGGTTGTACGACGCGACCGAAGCCGATCGCACGTACCACACGGGCGATCGCCATCTGCTGTTGATGCTCGACGAGGGCGATGCCCACATCACCGAGGCGACAAGGCGCATCGTCGACGAGGAATGCATCGCGGCCGGTGCCGACACCGCCGATATCGCGTTCGTCGAGCAGTGGCTCGGGCATCGCAACGACGTCTCCGCGCTCGAAGCGCTGATTTCACGCGGCCTCGTGGTCGACACGATGGAGATCTCGGGCTCGTGGCACGCGCTCGCCAACATCTACGAACGCGCGCTCGACGCGATCGGCTCGGTCGAGCACACGATGGCCGTCTCTGCGCACCAGAGCCACTCGTACCCCGACGGCGGTTGCCTCTACTTCACCTTCGCCGGCCGGCCTCCGGCCGACGAACGGGAGCGCTACTACCGCGCGGTGTGGGACGCGGGCCAACAGTCGGTCCTGGCCGCGGGCGGCGCGCTCTCCCACCATCACGGCGTGGGATTGAACCGGGCCCGGTTCGTCGCCGACGCGCTCGGCGCCGGCTTCGGCGTGCTGCAGTCGGTGAAGGATGCGCTCGATCCGAACGGGATCCTGAACCCGGGCAAGCTCGGCCTACGCAACCCGTTCGGCGAGCTCGCCTGGCCATGAGCTCCGAAACATGAGTACCGGCACCGTTCTGGTCGTCGACGTCGGCACGAGCAGCGTGCGGGTTGGTGTGTTCGACGCCGCCGGCGCGGTGCAGTTCAGCCTCGAGCGCGAGCTGCTTCCCGATACGCCCGCCGACGGCATCGTCGAGTTCGACGCCGGACAGATGGCCGCGACGTGCCTCCAGCTCGCAACTGAAGCCATGGAGCGCGCCGGCGCCGGCGCCGTCGACGCGATCGGGATCTCCAACCAACGGGGCTCGACGATCGTCTGGGATCGCGCGACCGGCGAACCCGTCGGGCCCGGTATCGGATGGCAGGACCTGCGCACGATCGGCGCGTGCCTGAGTCTGCGGTCCGAGGGCCTGCGTACGGCGCCCAACCAGTCGTCGACGAAGCTGCAGTGGATCCTCGATCAGCTCCCCGACCGCGGCCGGGACCGCGACCTGTGCTTCGGGACCGTCGACACCTGGATCGCCTGGACCCTTTCCGACGGGACCGCGCACATCACCGACGCGACCAACGCCGCTATCACCGGACTCCAGGTGACGCGCGCACCGTCGACGTGGGACACGGACGTGCTGTCGCTTCTCGGCATCGACGCAGGCATGCTTCCCACCATCGTCGACTCGACCGGCATGCTCGCCACCGCCGTGGCGTTGCCCGGGTCACCGCCGATCGCGACGCTGCTCGGCGATCAACAGGCATCACTGGTCGGTCAGGGGTGCGTCCGCCCGGGCGACGCCAAGATCACGTTCGGGACGGGCGGAATGCTCGATGTCGTGCTGGGGGAACCGACCCCGGCCTTCGACCAGCGGGGCGGTGCCGGGACCTTTCCGATCGTCGCGTGGCGCCACGAGGGCCGGGTCACATGGGGCATCGAAGCGATCATGCTCGCGGCGGGCACGAACGTGCAGTGGCTGCGCGACGACCTCGGGCTCATCACGAGCGCGGACGAGTCCGACGAGGTCGCGGCGCGATGTACCGACACCGGTGGTGTCGTGTACGTGCCCGCGCTGTTGGGGCTCGGCACTCCGGCCTGGGACTACGGCGCGCGCGGCGCGCTTTTCGGATTGACACGCGGGAGCGGACGCCCCGAGGTCGTGCGCGCCGTGCTCGAAGGGGTTGCGCACCGCGGCGCCGACCTCGTCGAAGCAGCCGAGGCCGACAGCGGTGTCGCGATACCGGCGCTGCGCGTCGACGGCGGCATGACCGACAACGTCACCTTCGTGCAGGCGCTCGCCGACGCGGCCCAGAGGCCGGTCGAGGTCTCGCCCATGCGGGAGGCGACGTCTCGCGGCGCCGCGCTCATGGCCGGGCTCGCGGTCGGGCACCACGGGTCGGTCGACGATCTCGCGCAGACGTGGAACCCGCGCGTTCGTGTCGAGCCGACGCGGACGCTCGATCGCGATCGCTGGCGCGAAGCGGTCAGCCGGGCGCGGAACTGGCTCCCGGAACTGTCAGGAATCGATTTCTGACGAGCTGGCGCGGGAGTCGGCGAGCTTGCGCGCCGCAAGCACACCCAGGGTGCCGGCGCCGCCGCCGACCAGCGAAACGAGTCGCGAACGCCGCAGCAGCCCCGGCGTTGTGAGGCTCACCAGACCGTCGACGAGATCGGCGGCCGCGCCCATGCCCACCCACTCCGCGTCCATCGTTTCCTCTTTGAGCGTCGTGATCGCACCGATGCCGAGCACGAGATCGCGTACGCCGACGAGCCGCAGCAAGGCCCGGGTCGTGGGCTGGGCGCCGGCCTTGCCGAAGATGACGCGGCCGACGATGCCGGGCACGGCGAGCATCACGAGCCCGTTGACGGCCCGCCCCCGAGCGAGAACGAGCGCGACTTTTCGATGATCGAAGTCCATGGCGCCATCCTGACACGGGCGGGATCCTGTCACGGATCCGGCCGTCACCGCCTCACCGATTCGGGGCGCGTCGTTCGAGCGACCATTGCGACCGGCCGTCGGCGTGGACGAGGCGGCGCTCGATGTAACCGTCGTCCTCGGCCCCGAGGGGCACGTACACGATCGCTGCGGTCTCCCCGGCGACGGGACCCGGATCGGCTGTGCCGTCGTCGTAGAACCAACCGGACCCGTCGATCTCGAAGCGCTCACGACCCACGAGCACCTCCCCGTGCACGATGCCGGCGGGAGGACCGCCGGGCCCGACCTCCCACTCGATGTCGAGACCCACCGCGATCCGTTCGCCGATCTCCCCGCCGGGTCGTAGCGCGTCGTCGGGAGAATCCAGGCGAACGCCGAACGCCTCAAGCCCGAACGTCCAGTGCTCGAGGCGGGTCTCACACGTCAGCTCGGCCCACAGTCCGTCGGCGCGGATCTCGAGACCCTGGCGGGGTGCCAGCACCTCGTGGTCGCGGACCACGAGCACGCCGTAGACGCCGGGGACACCGACGAGATACGCCCAGTACCACGCGATCCGTTCGCCGTCGTGAACCTCGAGCCGCACGAATCCGGCGATGCCGGACCGACCTCGACCCGAACTCGCGTGGCCGTCGGCGAAATCGAGCAACCAGCGGCTCACGAAGTCGGGACGAGGAGCGGGAGGTAGTACGTCGCGGGTATCTCGACGGGCGCGTCCGGCGGGGGCGCGATCGCCCCGTCGATGAGCTCGAGGAACGGGTAGAGATCGGTGCTGTCGCGCGGCACCGTCCAATCGATCTCGACGCCGGCGAGCTCCGCGAACGGTCGGAGGAAGGTGAAGTACACGTACGCCCCCGCGTCAATCTTGGCGTGCCTTTCCATTGCCGCGATCTTGCGGTACAGCTGCTTCTGGGCGACCTTCGCCGCGACGGCGAGGTCGGCGCGCGCCGACTCGTCGATGACGACGGGGACACCCGACGACACGTCGAAGAACGCGAACGACTCGACGTGGGGCCAGTAGTCCTCGGGCTTCGTCAGCGAGGTGCCGAAGTCGGTGACGCGCAGCTCCGTGTCACGCAGCACGAACGCGCCGAGCACCTCGCGGTTTGGCATCGCGGCCGAGACCTCGGCGCTCCAGGGAAAGTGCGAGACGCCCAGCCGGTTGTACGCGCGCAACAGCAGCCGGCGCCCGTCGGCGAGTTGGTACGGGCCCGTGTCCTGGTAGCCCGACCGGGTATCGAACCAGAGCAGGAACAGGTACGACGTGAGCAACGCGTTGAGGCGACTGATCGACGCGCGCTGCTCGTCGTCGGCGACGGGTTCGCACTCCGCCGCAAGCTCGTCGGCGAGCACCCGGTACGGGGTCGCGGTCCCGGCCGTATCGGCGGCTTGATGGGTTCCGTCGCCGAACCGGTACGCGCCCGCTGCGCGCGACCAGAAGTCGAGGATCGTCCCCAGACGACGCGCGTCGTCGGCGGGATCGACGAGCCCGGCGGCCATGAGCACCTTGCGACCTGTCAGCGGGAAGTTGGGCACCGCCCACAGGTGCACGGGATCGATCTGAGTGGCGAGCCGGTGCCCATGCCGACCGAGATCTTCCGGCGCCGCGACGCGGGTGATCTCGTCGATGATCTCCGGGTAGCGCCGGTAGCACTCGACGCAGGCGATGAGTATGTAGGCGCTCACGGGTATCAAGGCAGATTCGAGCGCGGTGCGCTCCGTAGTGAGCGCGTACGAGATCTCGCTGTGGTAGCGGATCCAGCGGTCGGTCTCCGGGACGGCGAGCGTCACGAGGCGATCCGCACGACCCCGGGCTCGGCCGAGCAGTCGACCTCGACCACGTCACCGGTTCCGGGCTCAGTCGTCAAGGTCGCCGCCATGACGCACGGCACCTGATACTCACGGCTCACGATGCCGACGTGCGACTGTGGCGTACCCGCCAAGCAGACCACCGCAGTGAGCTCGTCGAAGATGGGAGCGAGGAACGTGGCGCCGGCATCGGCGACGCACGCCACCACTCCCTCGGCCGTCGTGTCCATGAGCTCGAGGACGTCGTCGGGGGTCGTGAGGCGGCGCCAGGCCCCCCGCACTGGTTCCGCCGCGAAGACCCGGGTTCCGCTGCCGATGTCAGTCACGCCGATCGAATGTAGCCGCACGGTCGCCGCAATTGCCCCGGCGTTACGATCCCGGCGTGTCCGAGACATTCGACGACGCGTCGTTCCACGTGCTCCACGAGATCCGTCTCCGCGGCGTCGTCGAGCTCGGCGAGACCGAGACCGTCACCGTGCTCCTCGACGGTGGTCTGATCGTGCGCAGCACCCGCGGCATCCGCATCAGCGCCGAGGGTCGCGTCGTCCACGCGATATGGGCCCGCCTGGCCGCGGGCGCCGAGTCCGAGCAGGCGGCGCGACGCGCCTACGAGCGCTTCTTGCCCCTCAACCGTGAAGTGCTGCGCATCTGCAGCGACTGGCAGGTCCGGCCCGGAGGCGTGCCGAACGACCACCGCGACGCGCGCTACGACTGGTCGGTGCTCGATCGCGCGCGTGCGCTCGACGAGCGGATCGCACCGATCGTGTCGCGCCTCGGCCGCGTCGTCGACCGGTTCGCGAGCTACCGTCCACGCCTGCGCGCCGCGCTGGAACACGTCGACGCGGGCGACGTCGAGTGGCTCACGTCGCCGCGCATCGACTCGTATCACACGGTCTGGATGCAGATGCACGAAGACCTCCTGCTCGCGCTCGGCGCCGACCGCGCCCTCGAGACCGACGACCCGGAAAGCGCCGGGTAGCTATGCGCGCCCGCATCGGCGTCCTCGCGGTGCTGTTCGCACTGGTCGGCGCGAGCGCCGCGTGCAGTTACCAGAAGGCGAAACCCGGGCTTCCTCTCGCCGACCCGGGCAAGTGCACGCCGGTCGATGTCGCCGCCGCCGCTCCCGTGTCTTCGATCCTGAGTTCGGCGGCAGGGCGATTCAACGGATCGGCCGCGGCCCGGTTGCCGGGCGGTGGGTGCTCGTTCGTGCGCATCGAGACGGTCGACTCCCCCGATGCTCTGCACGCGCTCTCGGGCAACTGGCCCGGCGCGCTGCGCCTGGGTCCGGCACCGGCGGCGTGGGTACCGGGTTCGACGATGTGGGGAGAGCTGCTCGACGCCCGGCGGGGCGAGCACCACCTCGCGCCGATCGCACCCGCCGGATCCTCGCTCGCGTCGTCTCCGCTTGCGATCGGCATGCCCGCGCCGATGGCCGCCGCGCTCGGATATCCGAAGCGGCACGTCAGCTGGAGCGATCTGGAGCAACTGGCGCGCGACCCCCGCGGCTGGAGTGAATACGGCCATCCGGAATGGGGACCGTTCCGCCTGGGCAAGGGCAACCCGGGCTGGTCGACGACCGGCCTCGACCAGACCATCGCGTTCGACTCGACCCCTTCGCTCGCGCCCGGGGCCCAGCTGCTCGAGCGCTCCGTCGCCTACTACGCGGACTCGACCCAGGTGTACTTCGACAATTGGCGCCGGCTCGCGGCGAAGTCGACCGCGGGCGCGCTGAGGTATCTGTCGGCGGTCGTGACCGACGAGCGCGCTGTCGCCGCGTACAACAGCGGGCATTCCCAGACCGACGTGGCGCTCGCCGGGCGCGGCCCGAGCCGTACCGCGCTGGCGCTCGTCGCCGTCTATCCGCAGGGCGGCACGATCGCGAGCGACAACCCCATCATCGTCCTCGACGCACCGTGGTCGTCGTCGGCAGCCCGGGCCGGCGCGCGTGCGTTCACGGCGTACGCGCGTGCACGCACGACCCAGGCGGCCGTTGCCACCGCCGGATACCGGCCGGCCTTCGGGTCGATCAGGACCGACATCCTGAGCCGCGCCAACGGAATCGACGCGAGCGCGCGGGTCACTTCGGTAGCTCCGGCGTCGCCGCTCGATATCGAGCAGGCCCTAACGCATTGGCAGTCGATGCGGCGAGCCGGTCACCTGCTTGTGCTGTTCGACGTCTCCGCGTCGATGGGTGACACCTTCGCCGCAGCCACACCCGACAAGATCGAGCTCGCGAAGCCGGCGCTGGCGGACGCACTCGGTCAGTTGGCGCCCGCCGACGACGTCGGCCTGCGCATCTTCACCACGAAACTCGCCAATCCGGTCAGCCCCGACTGGCTCGAGGTCGTGCCGAGCGGGCCGTACGCGGTGCGGCGCCCTCCGCTGTTGCGCGCGATCTCCGCGCTTCACCCACAGCTGGGTTCCCCGCTCTACGCGGCGACGCGCGATGCCTACGACGCGATCGTGAAGACGGCCGAAGCCAGTTCGATCAACGGCGTCGTGCTCCTCACCGACGGATACAACGAGGACGACCACGACACCGACCTCGCCGCGCTCCTCGCTCGTCTCGGCGCGAACCCGAACGTCCACGTGTTCACGATCTCGTACAGCACACAGTCCGATTACACGACGCTCACCAAGATCGCCCAGGCGACCAACGCGTCGGTGTACAACGCCCGCAATCCGCTCGACATCACAAACGTGTTTCCCCGCGTCCTCGCGAACTTCTGATCGCGGCGCGCCGTTGGTCGCGACGGACTTCGGGACTACTGACCGACCGGTTCGCGGTACACGTCGGGCTCGACGAAGATCAACGTGGCCCTGGGCTCGACCGTGCGGATGTCGATCTCGAGCGCGTCGATCGTCCGGGCCAACTCGGCAACAGTGAGGTGCGGATCGAACTCGACCTTGGTAGCCACGACGATCTCGTCGGGTCCGAGGTGCTCGGTGCGGAGATGGATGCAGCGGCGTACCGCAGGCGAGGCTTCGATCGCGCTCCGGATGCGCTGCACGACCTCCGGACGGGCGGACTCGCCGACGAGCAGGCTGCCCATCTCGATCACCAACACGATCGCGACGGCAACGAGCAGCAGCCCGATCGCGAGGCTGCCGACCCCGTCCCAACGCCCGTTCCCCGTGATCTCGGCCAGCACGACGCCGATCAACGCGAACGCGAGACCGACCAGCGCGGCCGAGTCCTCGAGCAGCACCACGGGGAGGTCGGGGCTCTTCGTGTGCCGGATGAACCCCCACCACGATTCGCCGGCGGGTCGGTGCTCGTTCGCCTCCCGGATCCCGGTACGGAACGAAAGCCCTTCCAGCACCATCGACACGAGCAGCACCCCGATCGCCCAACCCGCGCTCTCGATCGCGTGCGGCTTCGTCAGCTTCTCGACGCCCTCGAAGACCGAGAACACGCCGCCGAGGCTGAACAGCACGAACGCGACGACGAACGCGTAGAAGTAGCGGACCGTGCCGTAGCCGAACGGGTGCTTGTCGTCGGCGGGTCGGCGAGATCGGACCCGCCCGAGCAACAGGAGGCCCTGGTTGGCGGTGTCGGCGAGCGAGTGGATCGACTCCGACAGCATCGAGCTCGAATGTGTAATGACGAACGCCACGAACTTGATGACGGCGATACCGAGATTGGCCAGGAACGCGGCGACGATCGCGCGCTTGGACTCCGGTTGGGCCTCGTGGGGTCGATCGGGTTCGGGCTCGGGCTCCATTACTCGATGATCCCGCCCCGGGTCATGGCTTCCACGTCGAGGGCGCGGTCGAGCTGGGCATCGGTCATCAGCTTGCGCGCCTTCACGATCTGGCGCACCGACTTCCCGGTCCGGGCCGACTCCTTGATGATCGCCGCCGTGGTCTCGTAGCCGAGCTTCGGGTTGAGCGAGGTCGCGACCGCAGGCGACGCCTCCGCGTAACGCTTGAGCGTCTCGGTGTTCGCCTGGATGCCCACGACGCACTTGTCGGCGAAGACCGTGCACGCGCTCGTGAGAAGATCGATCGACTCGAGCAGGTTGCGCGCCATCACGGGCACGTAGACGTTCAATTCGAAGTTGCCCTGCGAACCGCCGAACGCGACGACCGCGTCGTTCCCGACGACTTGGGCGGCGACCTGGGTGACGACTTCGGGGATTACCGGGTTGACCTTGCCCGGCATGATGGACGACCCCGGTTGGAGGTCGGGGAGACGGATCTCGGCCAGGCCGGTTCGGGGACCGCTGCCCATCCAGCGCAGGTCGTTGGCGATCTTGACGAGCGACACCGCAAGGACCCGCAGTTGACCGCTCGTCTCGACGAGCGCGTCGCGCGCGCCCTGCGCCGCGAAATGATCCTTGGCCTCGGTCAACGGCAATCCGGTACGTGTCGCGAGCCTCGCGATCACGTTCCGGGCGAAACCCTTCGGCGCGTTGATCCCGGTGCCGACCGCGGTCCCACCGAGCGGCAGTGCGCACAGGCGCGGCATCGTGTCGGCGAGACGCGCGCTCGCGTCCTCGACCTGGGTCGCGTAGCCCCCGAACTCCTGGCCGAGCGTCACCGGGGTGGCGTCCATCAAGTGGGTGCGGCCGCTCTTCACCTCGTGCGCGAACTCGCGCTGCTTCTTGCGCAGCGCTTTCGACAACTTCGTCACCGCCGGGACGAGCTGTTCGCTGATTGCGAGCGCGGCTGCGAGGTGCACCGCCGACGGGAAGACGTCGTTGGACGACTGCGACATGTTCACGTGATCGTTCTGATGGACCGGACCCCCGAGGTTTTCCCGGGCCAACCGTTCGGAGGCAAGCCGGGCTATGACCTCGTTGGCGTTCATGTTCGACGAGGTTCCCGAACCGGTCTGGAACACGTCGATCGGGAACTGACTGTCGTGCGCGCCGCTCACGACCTCCTCCGCGGCGGCCGCGATCGCCTCCCGCATCGGACGATCGAGCTGGTTCGATCGGGCCGCCTCGGCCTTGATCAGCGCCAGCGCGTGCACCAACGCCGCCGCGATCGGCCGGCCCGAGATCGGGAAATTCTCGACCGCGCGCTGGGTCTGCGCACCCCAGAGGGCGTCAGCAGGCACACGTACCTCGCCCATCGAGTCGTGCTCGACGCGGTACTGGGACTCCGTCATGAGATCCTCCTCACTGCACGGTACTTTCTGCCCCATGCCCGAGTTCGCGTACCAAGAGCTGCTGCCGATCGGCGCCGACGAGACGCAGTACCAGCTGCTCTCCTCCGACTACGTCTCCACCTTCTCTGCCGGCGGCCGGACCTTCCTCCAGGTCGACCCCGAAGCGTTGACCACGCTCACGAGCCGGGCGATGTTCGACATCGCGCACCTCCTGCGCCCCGGCCACCTGACCCAGCTGCGCGCGATCCTCGACGATCCGGAAGCGTCGCCGAACGACTGCTTCGTCGCGATGGAGCTCCTCAAGAACGCGTGCATCGCCGCGGGCGGCATCCTCCCGTCGTGCCAGGACACCGGCACCGCGATCGTCAAGGGCAAAAAGGGTGAGCTCGTCGTGACGGGCGGCGGCGATCGCGAAGCGATTTCGCGCGGCATCTTCCGCACCTACAACGAAGACAACCTGCGCTACTCGCAGCTCGCGCCGATCACCGCGTACGAAGAAAAGAACACCGGTACGAACCTGCCCGCCGAGATCGAGATCGAATCGGTCGACGGCGACGCGTACAAGTTGTTGTTCATGGCCAAGGGTGGCGGCTCCGCGAACAAGAGCCTGTTGTTCCAGGAGACCAAAGCCTTGCTCAACCCCACTTCGTTGATGACGTGGCTCGACGAGAAGCTGCGCACGCTCGGCACCGCCGCGTGCCCGCCGTACCATCTCGCGCTCGTCATCGGCGGCACGTCGGCCGAGTTCGCATTGAAGACAGCGAAGCTCGCTTCGGCCCGTTACCTCGACTCGCTCCCCGGTACCGGCAACGAGCTCGGGCGAGGGTTTCGCGACCGAGAGCTCGAACAACAGGTGTTGGGGCTCACGCAGGCGTTCGGTATCGGCGCGCAGTTCGGCGGCAAGTACTTCTGCCACGACGTGCGCGTCATCCGACTCCCCCGGCACGGTGCTTCGTGCCCCGTCGCGCTGGCGGTCTCGTGCTCGGCCGACCGCCAGGCGCTGGGCAAGATCACGACGGAGGGGGTCTTCCTCGAGCGGCTCGAGACCGATCCGGCCCAGTACCTGCCCGAGGTCACGCACGACGACCTCGAGGCGGCGCCGGTCGTCAGCATCGACCTCACCCGGCCCATGGCCGAGATCCGAGAGACGCTGTCGCACTACCCGGTGAAGACGCGCGTGATGCTGAGCGGTCCGATGGTCGTGGCCCGCGACATCGCGCACGCCAAGATCAAGGAACGTCTCGACGCGGGCGAGGGCATGCCCCAGTACCTCCGCGACTTCTGCGTGTACTACGCGGGACCGGCCAAGACCCCGGAGGGCTACGCGTCGGGGTCGTTCGGGCCGACGACCGCGGGCCGCATGGACTCCTACGTCGACCAGTTCCAAAAGGACGGCGGCTCACTCGTGATGCTCGCCAAGGGCAACCGGTCGAAGGCGGTCACCGACGCGTGTCACGCGAACGGGGGCTTTTACCTCGGGTCGATCGGCGGTCCCGCGGCCGTGCTCGCCCGGGACTGCATCACCAAGGTCGAGGTGCTCGAGTACCCCGAGCTCGGTATGGAAGCGGTGTGGAAGATCGAGGTGCACGACTTCCCCGCGTTCGTCATCGTCGACGACAAGGGCAACGACTTCTTCAGCGAAGTGTCGAAACCCCTTCGCACGCCAGCAACTCGCGCTTGAGCGCGACGGCGTTGCGGCCGCCGCCGTAACCGCCGATCTTGTTCCCGGCGGCGACGACGCGGTGACACGGGATGACGAACGGGATCGGGTTGTTGCGCATCGCGCTGCCGACCGCACGCGCGGCCCGGGGCCGACCCGCGAGCGCTGCGAGCTCGCCGTAGGTCACGACCTCGCCCCAAGGCACTTCCCGCGCCAACGTCTCCAGCACCTCGAGCCGAAAGCCTTCGATCTCGTGCAGATCGAGGGGGAGCTCGAACTTCTTGCGCTTCCCCGCGAACCAATCATCGAGCTGGCGGGCGACCACGCGATCGGGCGCGCTGATCTCGGCTTCGGGCTGGTCGTCGCCGGGCAGACTGATCTCGTACAGCCCGTCGTCGGTGACCACCACGGTCAGCTCACCGTGCGGAGAGTGCTGCCGCCATGCGCGCACGTCGTTACGGGGTAGCCTAGATGAGCCCGAGCTCGGAGACCGCGTCGCGCTCTTCGCCGAGCTCACCGACGCTCGCGTCGATGCGGCCGCGGGAGAATTCGTTGACGTCGAGTCCCTGGACGATCTTCCACGCACCGTTCTCGGTCGTGCACGGGAAGCCCGAGATCAATCCTTCGGGGACCCCGTAGGAACCGTCCGAGCACACGGCCATGCTCGCCCAGTCGCCGGGGATGGTGCCGAGCACCCACTCCCGCATGTGATCGAGTGCGGCCGACGCGGCCGAGGCCGCGCTCGACGCGCCCCGCGCTTCGATGACTGCGGCGCCCCGCTGCTGCACGCTCGGGATGAACTCGCCCTCGATCCATGCCTGATCGACGAGGTCGCTCGCAGTTTTGCCGCCGACCTTGGCGTTGAAGAGGTCGGGGTACTGGGTGGCGGAGTGGTTGCCCCAGATCGTCATGTTCGTGACGTCGGCCACCGGCGCGGCGGTCTTCGCCGCGATCTGGGCCTTGGCCCGGTTGTGGTCGAGGCGCGTCATCGCGGTGAAGCGCTCGCGCGGGATCGAGCCCGCGTTGTTCATTGCGATGAGGCAGTTGGTGTTGGCCGGGTTACCGACGACGAGGATGCGAATATCGTCCGCGGCACTCGCGGCCAGCGCCTTGCCCTGCGCGGTGAAGATGGCGCCGTTGGCTTCCAGCAGCTCCTTGCGCTCCATGCCCTTCGTGCGGGGCCGGGAACCGACGAGCAACGCGTAGTTGACGCCGGCAAACGCCTTCGTGGCGTCGTCGCTCGTCTCGATGCCGTGGAGCAACGGGAACGCGCAGTCCATGATCTCCATGACGAGACCGTTCAGCGCGCCGAGGGCGGGCGTGATCTCGAGCATCGACAGCACGACGGGCTGGTCGGGACCGAGCAGATCGCCACGCGCGATCCGGAAGACGAGGCTGTAACCGATCTGACCGGCGGCACCGGTCACTGCGACACGCACGGGGTTTTTCACGCTGCCGAAGCTAGTCGGCGACTACCCCTCGGCCATCACCGCGTCGGTCGCGATGGCAAGGAGGATGGCACGGGCCTCCGTCAGCTCGGCGATGCGCGTGGCGGCACCCTCGCTGACGCCGCCGCTGTCGGGGTGAGCGTCGCGCAGGAGCCGACGGAAGCGCCGGTTAACCTCGTCGCGCTCGACATCCATGCCTGCGCGCAGGCCGAGCACCTCCATCGCCCACCGCTGGTCGGGACCGACCCCCCGCCAGAGCAGCTCCTCGGGCGGCGCGCCGATGTTCCATTCGCCGGCCGCAGCGAGGGGCGGGCGGATCCCATTCCACATGGCCTCGGCGACGACCCGGATCTCGACATCGGGCGCGAGCCCACCCCAACGCCCTTCCACGACCTTGCGGATGGCGTCGAGCGCGATCGTGCGCCCGCTCGCGTGCAGCGCGGCCGCGCCCATGACCGCCCCGAGGATCTGCGGTGTCGGAGCCCCGTGGATGTCGAGCTCGACGACAAGCTTGCCGTCCTCGCCCAGCATCCGGTGGCGGGAGCGGTCGAGGCCGTGGGTGTCGTACTGGAGCCGGTGGCGCAGCGCGATACGGGGGATGGAAAGCCCGTGGCGGGCGTCGTGGATGAGCCGGGGCAAGAGCTCACGCCCCTCGTCCTCGATCGCAGGGAGGTTGGTAGCGACAACGGCCGCCAGCAGAGCCACCCCGTGTGCGGGTCCCGACGTGGGCAGGTAAGCGCCATCGAGCGCGACCCGGCGCGTCGGCATGTGCCGGCGGGTATGACGCACGTTGAGCTCGGCCAGCAACACGGAAACCCTCCGCCCTGATCTTCGGTCCCGACAGCCTCGCCGGACGAATTCAGCTCACTTCGCGGCGGCGACGATGAGCAGCACGATGACGTACACCGCTAGCAACGCCGCCGCGACCGCCCACAATCCTTGGCGGCCGAGAACTTTGCCGCCCTGGGCGGCGGGCCGCGAGAGCCCACATGATGGGCACCTCACTGCGTCGAAGGCAACCGGCGCGCCGCATACGGCGCAGTGCGGGGCGGATTGGGGCGCCGCAGTCATCGGGGCCCGGCTCCCTTGGCCCGGCGTTCGGCCATCTCGACCGTCTGGCGGAGGAGCATGGCGCGCGTCGTGGGTCCGACGCCGCCCAGCCGGGGCGTGATCCAGCCCGCGACCTGCGAGCACGCCTCGTCGACGTCGGGCACGACCTTGCGGCCCTGCATCGTCGCCCCGGGGCTCAGGACCGCCGCTCCTGGTCGGACCATGTCAGGAGTGACGATCGACGGCCGGCCCGCGGCCGCCACGATGATGTCGGCTTCCTTCGTGTACTGGGGCAGGAAATGCGTTCCGGTGTGACAGACGGTGACCGTCGCGTTGGCGTGGGGCTCCTTCAGCGAGAGCAGATTCACGAGCGGGCGCCCGATGGTGAGACCGCGCCCGATGATCACGATGTGCTGACTCTCGATCGGGACGTTGTACATCACCAGCAAGGCTTGAATCCCGAGCGGGGTACAGGGGCGGGGTGCCCCACGCACGCCCATGACGAGCTTGCCCAGGTTGACCGGGTGCAGGCCGTCGGCGTCCTTGTCGGGATCGATGGCGAGGAGAGCCGCTTGCGCGTCGAGGTGGTCGGGCAGGGGAACTTGGAGGATGTACGCGTCCACGTCGGGGTCGCGGTTGTAGCGGTCGATGACCGCGACCAGTTCGGTCTGGGTGGTCGTCGAGGGGAGCTCGGTGTGGACCGATCGCACCCCGATCTCGGCCGAGTCCTCACGCTTCAAGCGCACGTACGCGTGGCTGGGCGGATCGTCGCCGACGAGGATCGTGCCGAGACCCGGAGTGACGCCGTGCTCACCCAGAGTCTTGATGCGGGTGCGGAGGTCGTCCTTGACCGAAGCGAGGAGCGCGTTCCCGTCGAGGAGGGTGGCCGGCATCAGTGGAGGAAGTGCCGTTCGCTCGTGAGCACCATCGCGAGCCCGAGCTCGTCGGCGCGTTCGATCACGGCCTCGTCGTTCACCGAGCCTCCCGGTTGGATCACCGCCGCCACCCCCGCGTCGGCTGCCGCTTCCACCCCGTCGGGGAAAGGATAGAAGGCGTCGCTGGCCGCCGCACCGTTTCGGGCGCGGCCCGCGGCTTTCTTCGCCGCGATCTCGCCGGACTCGACGCGGTTCTGTTGGCCGGCACCGATGCCCACGGCCTGACCGTCTTTCACCAACACGATGGCGTTCGATTTCACGTGGCCGCAGATCCGCCACGCGAGCTCGAGGTCGCGCCACTGCTCGAGTGTGGGCGCAACCTTGGTCACCACCTGCCAGTCGTTGCGGGTCGACGCGAAGTGGTTCGCGTCCTGGACGAGGAAGCCGCCCGAGATCTGGCGGAAATCCAGGGGGTCTTGACCGGGGGCCGGGGCCTCGAGGAGCCGGGTGTTCTTGCGCTTCTTCCGAAGCGCTTCGATCGTCCCCGGCGCGTAGCCCGGCGCGATGACCACGTCGGCCTGGGGACCTTCGATCATCCGGGCGACGGTCGCGTCGTCGATGGGCCGGTTCAACGCGACGATCCCGCCGAACGCGGAGCGCTCGTCACACTCAAGCGCACGTTGGTACGCGGCAGCGAGGGTGTCGTCGAGCGCAACACCGCACGGGTTGGCGTGCTTGATGATGGCGCACACCGGACCGGCGCCGAGATCGTGCACGAGTTTCCACGCCGCGTCGGTGTCGTAGTAGTTCAGGTACGACAGCGCGACTCCGGCGTGCTGCAACGTGTCGTCCCAGAAGCTCGTCGTTGCCGCACGCCGGTACCGGGCACCGTGTTGGTGCGGGTTCTCGCCGTACCTCAGCGTTTCGTCGGTTCGGTCGAGCGCGACGACGATGTGCTCGGGCAACAGCTCGTCGGCTTGCAGCCACTGCACGATCGCGGCGTCGTACGCAGCGGTACGAGCGAAGGCGGCAAGGGCCAAGGCGCGTCGCGTTTCCGGCGTCACCTCACCGTCGTGGGCCCGGAGCTCAGTGAGCAGGCTCCCGTACTGATCGGGGCTCGTGACGATCGTGACCCACGCGTGGTTCTTCGCCGCCGCTCTCGTCATCGCGGGCCCGCCGATATCGATGGTCTCGATGCCCGGGTCCTGCTCGAACGGGTACAGGTTCGACACGACGAGCTCGAACGGACGGATGCCGTGCAGATCGAGATCACGCCGGTGGTCGTCGTTCCCGAGATCGGCGAGGAGACCTCCGTGGATCGTGGGGTGGAGCGTCTTCACTCGCCCGTCAAGCATCTCGGGTGAGCCGGTCACGTCCTCGACCCGCGTGACCGGTACGCCCGCGTCGGCCAGCGCGATCGCCGACCCTCCCGACGAGACCAGCTCGACGCCGAGCTCGTGCAGGCCCTTGGACAGCTCGACGAGCCCGGTTTTGTCGTACACGGACAGCAACGCGCGTCTGATCTTCGTGTTGGTGGTCATGGCTGTGCCTTCACGAGCCTTTCGATCACATCGGGGTACAAGCGGCGTTCTACTTCCTTGATCCGCTCGTGCAGGGTCTCCTCGGTGTCGTCGTCGAGGACGGGCACCGCCTCTTGGGCCAGGATCTCTCCGGAGTCGACGTCCTCGGTGACGAGGTGCACCGTCGGACCGGTGACCTTGACGCCGAACTCGAGGGCATCGCGCACCGCGTGCCATCCCTTGAACGAAGGCAGGAGCGCGGGGTGCGTGTTCACGGCCCGGCCGCCGTAGGCGTCGACGAAGGGCTTCGACAAGATTGTGCCGAATCCGGCGATTGCGACGAGGTCGACCGAGTGCCGTTGCAGCGCGTCGACGACCTGGTGCGTATAGGCGACCCGGTCGAAGGTCGGGCCGAAGTCGGTGCGGGCCACGAGCTCGGCCGCGATGCCGTGGCGCTGGGCGATCTCAAGGGCACCACAGGGTCTGTCGACAAGAACCGCAACGATCGGCAACTGTCGTTGGAGTAGGGCGCTGAGGATGGTGCCGCTTCCCGATGCCAGGACCCCGACCCGCATGACCGGCACCCTATCCCGCGCCGTCGCGCGCATCTTTTCCCCGGAAATCCCCAGGTAGTGACTCGAAAGATGTTTCACTTCCCTTTACAACGAGGGAGACAGCTCATGGCAGATCGGCAATCCCCTACGCCCGGAGAGATAACAATCATGGCTGCCGGTGCAGTCATGATCATCTTCTCCTTTCTGAACTTCGCACCACACACGAGTGCATGGGGTTCTGGCGCATTTCCCATCGCCACCCTGCTGCCGCTGTACGGGCTGATCATGGCGGCGGAGATCGCGCTGACGAAGTTCGCCTCGGTCAAGCTGCCGGCATCGGTGCTGGGCTTCACCTGGGAGCAGATCCACCTCTCGCTCGGCGCGATGGCGGCGCTCATGGCGATCGGTTGGTTGGTCACCGACACCGGCAGCAAGCAGATCGGACAGTGGTTCGAGATCCTCGGTGGGATCGCGCTCGTCGTCGGGGCCGTGCTCCTTCAGCGTGAACGCAACACCGGCGCGATCGGCTGAGGGAGACAACTCACATGGACAAGCTCAAGCTCTCGACTGCGAACATCGTCATTCTCGTCGCCGGCGTGGTGATGCTCATT
The DNA here is from genome assembly GCA_038239145.1 of Acidimicrobiia bacterium. Classification (GTDB taxonomy): domain Bacteria; phylum Actinomycetota; class Acidimicrobiia; order IMCC26256; family PALSA-610; genus PALSA-610. The sequence goes on along the minus strand of JBBSFB010000001.1, from coordinate 50,441 downwards.
GCGTCGTTCCTCGCCTTCGTGAAGTTCTCCAGCCCGTCGGTCACCGTCGGCAACGTCCACTTCGGCGGATCGGTGTCGCGCAACGCCTGGAGCAGCGGCAACTTCCTGATCGCGACCATCCCGGCGCTCATTGGGGTCGTGATGGCCGCTCACGTCGCCATCGTGGCGTTCGCGCCGCAGGTGAAGCTACCGGAGACGGTGCTGGGCCTGACGTGGACCCAGATCCACCTCGTCCTCGGGTTCCAGGCGACGATCATGATGCTGGCGTTCTTGATCCGCAGCACGGGCGGCCTCGACAAGGGCATCGGCCTTTTCTTGATGCTGATCGCAGCGATCGCGCTCCTGGTCGGCGCCGTCCTGCGCATGCAGGAGAAGCCCAACCCCGCAATCTGACCGACCGCCGCGGCCCGGCGCACCACCCTCTCGAAACCCGTGTCGAAGATTCTCTCAACGAATCTTCGACACGGGTTTTTCAGTCGGGTTTCGGATGGTGGCGGATGAGCGCGCTACGGTCCGCCTCGTTCGCCGCACTTCCTCCGATTCGTTCGTTCGCTCGGGGAAGTGCGCCATGCCGCCCGCCATTCGTTATCCGACCCGGTATCGGCGTTGGCCGCACAGTCGCCAGGAATTCGCCGACCTGCACGCCGAATGCGCCCGGCTTCTCGAGCGAGCGACGGCGCTCGACAACGAACAACGGGCCCTTGCGATCGAGCTGGCCGAGGTCCGCACCGGGCTGGCGGAAATTCGGGTGGTCATGTGGCCCCGCGTCGAGCCCAAGGACATCGTCCACGGCTTCCGCTTGACGCATCGGGGCGGGCCACCGCCGATCCCACCGGTAGCGCACAATGCCGAGCCGCTCGTCGGAAAGGACCTGCGGTCGGCTGTGCTCGCGATCCTGCTCAAGAGCGCGCGACCGATGAAGCTCGTCGAGATCCATCGCGAGCTACACCTGAACGGGTACGCGATCGCGTCCCGTTTCCCGGTGAAGCGGCTCGGCGACGCCCTCGGGTACGAGACCGTCAAGGGCCGCGCCAAACGCCTCGACCGGGGCGTCTACGCCATCGACCAGCTGAATCCGGGAACCCGGCGCCGGCTGGCGAAACTGCGCCTAAAGCCCGCGCACGACCTCGGCCATGAGTTCCCCGGCGGCGGTGGGATTGGTCGCGACCCGCACGCCGGCAGCCTCGAGCGCTTCCATTTTCGCCTGAGCGGTGCCCTTCGACCCGGACACGATCGCGCCCGCGTGGCCCATCTTCTTTCCGGGCGGCGCGGTGACCCCGGCGATGTAACTCACGACCGGCTTCGACATCTCGGCGCGGATGAAGTCGGCGGCCTCTTCCTCGGCCGAGCCGCCGATCTCCCCGAACATGATCACGGCCTTGGTCTCCGGATCGGCCTCGAACAGGGTCAGGCAGTCGATGAAGCTCGTGCCCGGGACCGGGTCGCCACCGACGCCGACACAGGTCGTCACGCCGATCCCCTTCTGGGCCAGCTCGTTCAACGCCTGGTAAGTGAGCGTGCCGGACCGGGACACGATCCCCACGGGGCCGCCGGGCTTGGCCACCTCGGCCGGGATGAACCCTATGTTGCACTCGCCGACGGTCAACAGCCCCGGGCAGTTGGGCCCCAGGATCCGCGACGCCGGGAAGTCGCGCGCCACTTGGTTGTAGAACCGGGCCTCGTCGTGCACCGGGATGCCCTCGGTCACGGCCACGATCAACTCGATGCCGGCCTCCGCCGCCTCGAGCACCGCGCTCGCGGCCCCGGCCGCGGGGACGATGACCATCGTCGCGGTCGCACCCGTCTCCTGCACCGCGTCGGCCACCGACGCGAACACCGGAATGCCCTCGACGTCAGTGCCGGCCTTCTTCGGGCTCACACCGCCGACCACGTTCGTTCCGTACGCCTGATTGCGCAGCGCATAGAACCGGCCCTGGCCACCGGTGATGCCCTGCACGATCACCTTCGTCTCGGCGTTCACCAAGATGCTCACTTCGCCGCCTCCGCCATCTCCACGGCCGTACGCGCGGCCTCCACCATCGTCGGTTTGCTCACGAGCCGGTCCGACTCGTAACTCGCCAGGATCTCCCGGCCCTGTTCGGCGTTCGTCCCGTCGAGCCGGATGACGATCGGCGACGCGATCGCCACCTGCTCCAGCGCCTGCACGATGCCGTTCGCCACCTCTTCACCCTTGGTGATCCCACCGAAGATGTTGATGAAGATGGACCGCACCGACGGGTCGTTGTTGATGACCTCGAGCGCGTTCGCCATCACCTGCGCGCTCGCGCCGCCGCCGATGTCGAGGAAGTTGGCCGGACGACCGCCGACCTCGTGCACGATGTCGCATGTCGCCATCGCGAGCCCGGCCCCGTTGGCAATGACCCCGACCGTTCCTTCGAGCCCTACGTACTGCAGACCCTTCTCGGCGGCTTCGAACTCACGCGCGTCGGTCTTCTCCAACCCGACCAGCTCGTCCCATTCGGGATGACGGAACCGGGCGTTCTCGTCCAGCGACACCTTCGCGTCGAGCGCGTGCACGTTGCCCTCGGGAGTCAGGATCAACGGGTTGATCTCCACCAGGTCGGCGTCTCCATCGACATAGGCGCGGTACAGCTTCAACAAGATGTCGACCGCGCCGTCGGTCGCCGCCGGATTCAGCCGCGCGGACTCGACCCACGCGCGGCACGTCGCATCGTCGAGCCCGTCGACGGGATCGATCGTGAGGCGGGCGATCGCGTCGGGGTTCTCCTCGGCGACGGTCTCGATCTCGACGCCGCCTTGCGCGCTCAACATGCCCAGATACTTCTTCGCACTCCGGTCGAGCGTGAACGACGCGTAGTACTCCTCGGCGATGTCGGAGGCGTGCTCGACCCAGATGCGGTGCACGACATGGCCCTTGATGTCCATGCCGAGGATCGCGCCCGAGTGCTCACGGACCTCGTCCACGTTCGAGGCGAGCTTGATACCGCCCGCCTTGCCCCGCCCGCCGACCTGCACCTGCGCCTTGACCACGACGGGATAGCCGGCCGCGTCCGCCGCCTTCACCGCTTCGTCGACCGTCTCCGCGACGTCGCCCGCAGACACGGGGATGCCGTAGCGCGCGAACAGCTGCTTACCTTGGTATTCGAAGAGATCCACGAACTACTCCTGAGTGCGTTCGAGTGAAGTGTGCGAATCGAGAGTGGTCTCGAGCCAATCGACGATGTCGGCCAGCGGAGCCCCGGGAGTGAACACGGCGGACACCCCTGCTTCCGCCAACGCGGCGCGATCCTCGTCGGGAATGATGCCGCCCGCGAATACCAGCACGTCGTCGAGGTCGCGCGCGTGCAACGCGTCGATGATCTTGGGGATGAGCGTCATGTGCGCGCCCGACAGCACCGACAGACCGACCGCATCGGCATCTTCTTCGAGGGCCGCCTCCGCCACGAGCTCGGCCGTCTGGAACAGACCGGTGTACACGACCTCGAATCCCGCGTCGCGCAGGGCCCGTGCGATCACTTTGGCCCCCCGATCGTGTCCGTCCAGCCCGGGCTTGGCGATGACGACGCGGTAGCGTCGAAGCATCGGCTCACCATAGCCAAGGACCGGCAATGGCCTCCTCTCGCGCCCGCGCGTCCGACATCAAGTTGATCGTGAGCGCCACCGTCGGCGTGCTGCTGGCGGGGTTCCTCATCGCGGGCGGGGCGTACGTCGCGACCCGCAGCAAAGGCAGCGTCGTGTGTGGCCAACTCAACATCGGCAGCGCGACCGACGTGCGCCAAACGCTCCAGAACGGCGGACCCTACTTCCAGACCGGCGGCGCCGGCTGTGGCTTCTGGTTGGCGCTCGACGACGGCGACATCGTCGCCTACAAGGTCGACCAACCGCAGCACTGTTCGCTCCAACTGAAACGTGATCACTGGCAGTGCGGCGATCGGACGGTGCCGGTCGAAGGGCTGGCGCGCTACCCGGTCACGATCCAAACGGTCGGCCAGACCGACTCGGTCATCATCGATCTCCTCCCGCCCGACGTCTCGACGTCGGTGTCGACCCCGCCGACGTCGGCGACTTCCGGGTCGACGAGCGCGCCGACGAAGACTGTCAACTGTGATCGCCCCCTCGCGATCGGTTCCGAGAGCGCCGTCCGCCAAGACATTCGCAACGGCGGCCCGTTCTTCCAGACGGGCGGCGCAACGTGCGGATTCTGGCTCGCCTTCGCCGGTAACGACATCGTCGCGTACCGAGTCACTCAGGCGCGCGGCTGCGCGTTGCAATACAAACGCGATCACTGGGAGTGCGGCGCACAGACAGTCCCGACGACCGGGCTGACGACCTACCCCGTGAGTACCCGGACCGTGGGCCAGACCCCCACCGTGTACGTCGCCTTTTAGTGCGTCAGACGCGCGCCAGCGGCGCCCACGACAGCAGGAGCGTCTTCTCCCCGACGTCGCGGAACCGCACCCGGGCTTCGGCCTTGTCGCCGGAGCCAGTGATGTCGACGATCACACCATCACCGAACTTGTCGTGGTGGACATCGTCGCCGATCCGTAACCCGAGCTCCTCGGCGCCCCGGGCGCCGGTGGGTTGCTCGTTGTCGCGCCGCAGTGCCGCCGCGACCACGGCTTCACGATGTGCACCCAGCCCGCCGCCACCGCCGCCGCGCTCACCGCGATCACCGGTCCCCGCCCGCCGGCCCCGTCCCGGCTTCTCGTCATCGCTCGACGCGATGAGCTCGGCCGGGATCTCGTCGAGGAACCGGCTCGGTGGCCGGTAGTCGGTCGAGCCGAACATCATGCGACTCCACGCGTGACACAGGTAGAGCCGTTCTTCGGCCCGGGTGAGCCCCACGTAACAGAGGCGGCGCTCTTCTTCGAGCTCGTCCGGATCGCCCAGGCTGCGCACGTGAGGGAAGACACCGTCTTCGAGCCCGATCAGGAACACGACCGGGAACTCGAGTCCTTTCGCCGAGTGCAAGGTCATGAGGGTCACCGAGCTGGCCTCGGGATCGTTCTCGTCGAGATCGGTCACGAGCGAGATCGCCTCGAGGAACGCCTGCACGCGCGCGAGCCCCTCGGGGCCGCCGACCGCGGCACCGCCCTCGCCCACGCCCACACCGCCGATCGCGGCGAGACCGCCGACCTCGCCCCGCTCGATCTGCTCGTCGAACATGCGCGCCGAGCCGACCAACTCCTGCAGGTTCTCGATGCGACCGTGCGACTCGACCGAGCGCTCGGCCTCGAGCTCGGACAGGTATCCGCTCTTGGTCAGTACAGCTTCGAGGGTCGCGCCGACACCGCCCGAAGCCGCGTCCTTCACCTCTTCGATGAGGTCGAGCAGTTCGCGCAGTCCTCCGAGGGCCTTGCCGGAAACGCCCGCCGCCACAGCTTCGCTCGCCGCGGCCTGGAACGTGAGCCCGGCACCCTGCGCGTAGGCGTCGAGCTTGGCGATCGACGTATCACCGACCCCGCGCCGCGGCGTGTTCACGACACGCTTCCACGACACCTCGTCGTCGGGGTTCACGAGTGCGCGGAGATACGCGAGCGCGTCCTTGATCTCGCGCCGGTCGTAGAACTTCACGCCGCCGAAGACCCGGTACGGCACTCCGGAGCGCACGAGCGATTCTTCGAGGACGCGGCTCTGCGCGTTCGTACGGTAGAAGACCGCGACATCACCGTAACGGAACTCGGCGCCGTCGACGAGACGATGGATCTCGCGCACGACGAACGCGGCCTCGTCGTGCTCGTCGTCGCCTTGGAAACGGACGATCTGCTCGCCGATGCCCTTGTCGGTCCAGAGATGCTTCTTGCGCGTCGACGCGTTGTTCGCGATCACGGCGTTCGCGGCCTCGAGGATCCGCTGCGTCGACCGGTAGTTCTGGTCGAGCACAACGATCGTCGCGTCGGGGAACGCGTCTTCGAACTTCAACAGGTTGCGGAAGTCGGCGCCGCGGAACTTGTAGACGCTCTGGGCGTCGTCGCCGACGACCATGATGCTGCGGTGCTCCAGCGCGAGCAGGCGCACGAGCTCCCACTGGGCCGCGTTCGTGTCCTGGAACTCGTCGACCAACACGTGCTGGAACCGCTGTTGGTACCGGAACAGCACTTCGGGGTGCTCCCGGAACAACCGGACGCAGAGCACGAGCAGGTCGTCGAAGTCGACGGCCGACGCCTCCAACAGGCGCCGCTGGTACTCGGTGTAGATCTCGGCGACGCGACGTTCGGCCGGTCCGACCGCGATCTCCGCGTACTCGGCCGGCAGGATCAGCTCGTTCTTCAGCGCGCTGATCTGGCCGTGCAACTGGCGGGCCGGGAACCGCTTCGGATCGAGGTTGAGGTCGCGGCGCACCCAGTCGGTGAGTCGAGTGGCGTCGGCCTGGTCGTAGATCGTGAAGCTCGACCGGTAGCCCAACAGACTCGCTTCCCGGCGCAAGATCCGCGAGCACGCAGCGTGGAAGGTCGACACCCACATCCGGTGCCCGACCGGTCCGAGAAGTTGCGCGACCCGGTCGCGCATCTCGCCCGCGGCCTTGTTCGTGAAGGTGATCGCGAGGATCTCGAACGGCGACGCGCCGAGCTCGGCGACGAGGTACGCAAGGCGGTGCGTAAGGACCCGGGTCTTGCCCGATCCCGCGCCCGCGATGACGAGGACCGGGCCGGCCGGAAGGGTGACGGCCTCGTACTGGGCCGGGTTCAACCCGGTGAGGTCCAAGCTCCGGGAATGACCCCGGGCGCCAGAGACAGTGGTTTCCGGGACGGCGGGCTCCGTGTCGACCATGACTCCCCTCATGGTACCGGGGGTGAATTACACGCGTGTCGTGGACGCCCCACAACTGGAACCGGCGTGAGGTAAGGGACAGCCGAGCTCAGTTACGACGCGGCCGTTTCCAGATCGGCCGAGTAGGTACCGCCGGCCGCGAGACCGTTCATGTGGGCCCGGTGGAGATACGCGGCTTGGCCACCGGCGATGTTCGCGTCGGCACCCTTCCATGCCTTCAACGATGCCGCCTGAAGCGCCCGGCCGTACGAGAACGAGAGCTGCCACGGGTGCGGACCCTTGGCGTTCATGGCGTGGAGGTTCGCGGTCGCTTCCTCGTCACCCTGGCCGCCGGACAGGAACACGATGCCGGGGACGGCAGCCGGAACCGTGCGGACGAAGCACGCCAACGTGGCGTCGGCCACCGTCTCCGGCGACGCGGGGTAGCTCGCGTGACCCTTGCCCGCCAGCACCATATTCGGCTTCAACAGCATGCCGCGCAAGTTGACGCGCTGTTCGTGAAGTGCGTCGAACACCGAGTGCAGCGTGTCGGTCGTGACCTGGTAGCAACGCTCGAGCGAGTGGTCGCCGTCCATCAGCACTTCGGGCTCGACGATCGGCACGATGCCTTCTTCTTGGCAGAGCGCCGCGTAGCGAGCGAGCGCGTGCGCGTTCACGTCAATGCACAGCCGAGACGGGATGTGGGCGCCGATCGTGATCACCGCGCGCCACTTCGCGAAACGGGCGCCGAGCTCGCGGTATTCGACGAGGCGCTCCCGCAATCCATCGAGCCCGTCGGTGACGAGCTCGTCCGGCGACTTCGCCAACTTCACCGCGCCCTTGTCGACCTTGATGCCGGGGATGACACCGTCGGACTCGAGGATCTTGGCGAGCGGACGTCCGTCCGAGGCCGCCTGGCGGATCGTCTCGTCGAACAGGATCACGCCGCTCACGAACTTCGAGGCGCCGGCCGTCGTGAACAGCATCTCCCGGTACGCGCGCCGACGGTCCTCGGTGGAGTCGCAGCCGATCGAATCGAAGCGCTTCTTGATCGTGCCGCTGCTCTCGTCGGCGGCCAGGATGCCTTTGCCCGGTGCAACCAATGCCCGGGCCGTCTCTTCCAGTGCCGCGTCCATCACGTGTCCCCTCGTGTCATCCCGTCGTCCCGAACTCCCGACCTTTCTATCGGCATTCGGAACGTCATTCCCATTCGCCCGGGGAGCTCATTCCCATTCGATCGTTCCGGGTGGCTTCGACGTGATGTCATACGCCACACGGTTCACACCAGGAACTTCGTTGATGATCCGCGACGAGATCCGCTCCAGCACCTCGTAGGGCAGGCGGGCCCAGTCGGCGGTCATCGCGTCGTCCGAAGTCACCGCCCGCAGCACGATCGGGTAGGCGAAGGTGCGGTCGTCGCCCATCACGCCCACCGTCTTGACCGCCGGGAGCACCGCGAAGCTCTGCCAGATCTCCCGGTAGAGCCCGGCCCGGCGGATCTCTTCCACCACCACTGCGTCGGCCTGCTGCAGGATCCCGACCCGCTCGGGCGTGATCGTCCCGATGATGCGCACGGCCAGCCCCGGCCCCGGGAACGGCTGACGCCACACGATCTCTTCGGGGAGACCGAGCTCCTCACCGACTGCTCGCACTTCGTCTTTGAAGAGTGCTCGCAACGGCTCGACGAGCTCGAAGTCCATGTCGTCGGGAAGACCGCCAACGTTGTGATGACTCTTGATGTTGGCGTTGTCGCCGCCGCCCGACTCCACGATGTCGGGGTACAGCGTTCCCTGCACGAGATAGTGCGCGTCGCCGAGATCCTGGGCGGCTTCTTCGAACACGCGGATGAAGAGCTCGCCGATGATCTTGCGCTTGCGTTCCGGGTCGATGACGTCGTCGAGCGCGTCGAGGAAACGATCGCCCGCCTTCACGTGGACGAGCTCGACCTCGAACTGTTCGCGGAAAGTCTGTTCGACCTGCTCCGCCTCGCCCAGCCGGAGGAGTCCGGTGTCGACGAACACACACACGAGTTGATCGCCGATCGCCTTGTGCACGAGCGCGGCAGCCACCGCGGAATCGACACCGCCCGACAATCCGCAGATGACCCGTTGGGTTCCGACCTGGGCCTGGATCTCGGCGACTGCGTTCTCGATGATCGACACGTTCGTCCACGTCGGTCGACATCCGGCCGCGTCGAACAGGAACGCCTTCAGGATTTCCTGGCCGTGCTCGGTGTGCACGACCTCCGGGTGGAACTGCACCGCGTAGATACCGCGGTCACGGTGTTCGAGGCCGGCGACGGGCACCGACGCGGTGCGAGCGGTGACGGTGAAGCCGGGCGGCGCGGCAGTGATCGAGTCGCCATGACTCATCCACACCACTTCGTCGACGGGCAGATCGCCGAACAGCAACGACGAACCTTCGACGTGCAACTCGGTGCGGCCGTATTCACCCCGTCCGGTCTTGGCGACTTCGCCGCCGAGGTCGCGTGCGACGAGCTGGGCGCCGTAACAAATGCCGAGCAGCGGAACCTCGGAGTCGTACACCGCGGGATCGATACCGGGGGCGCCGGGAACGTGCACCGACGCCGGTCCGCCCGACAGGATGATCGCCCTCGGCTTCCGGGCGAGCATCTCCGCGATCGGCATCGAACGGGGAACGATCTCGCTGTAGACGTGGAGCTCGCGGACGCGCCGCGCGATCAGCTGCGCGTACTGCGCCCCGTAGTCGACGACGAGAACGAGGTCGGACGCGTCGCTCACGCGGGCGTGATCTCGTGTGAGTCGGGCGTACCGGGCCGGCCGATGAAGCGGGGCTCCATCAGGCCATGCCGATGCCCTGCGCGCGCTGGAGTGACTTGCCCTCGGTCTTGATGGAAGGAGCGACCATCACCTCGGCCTTCTGGAACTCCTTCACCGTCTCGTAGCCGGTCGTAGCCATCGAGGTGCGGAGAGCGCCGAAGAGGTTGAGGGTCCCGTCGTTCTCGTGTGCGGGTCCGACGAGGATCTCCTCGAGCGTCGCCTTCTGCCCGGCGAAGACCCGCGCGCCCCGGGGCAGCGTAGGGTGGAAGGTGGCCATGCCCCAGTGGTACCCGCGCCCCGGCGACTCGTAGGCCGTGGCGAGGGGCGAACCGATCATCACCGCGTCGGCGCCGCACGCGATCGCCTTGGCGATGTCGCCGCCGGTCGACATCCCACCGTCGGCGATGACGTGTACGTACACGCCGGTCTCGTCGAGATGCCGGATGCGGGCGCCGGCCGCGTCGGCGATCGCCGTCGCCTGCGGGACGCCGATACCGAGCACACCGCGGCTCGTGCACGCGTGGCCCGGACCGACACCGACGAGCACGCCCACCGCGCCCGTACGCATGAGGTGCAACGCGGTGGAGTACGACGCGCACCCGCCCACGATGACAGGAAGCTCGAATTCACGGATGAACTTCTTCAGGTTGAGCGGCTGGCGGGCCGGGTCCTGAGAAACGTGTTCGGCGGACACGACGGTGCCCTGGATGACCAACACGTCGAGCTCGGCGTCGAGCACGTGCTTGGAATACTGCTCGACGCGCTGGGGCGTGAGCGACGCGGCGGCGATGACGCCGCTCGCCTTGACCTCACGGATGCGTTGCGAGATCAACTCTTCCTTGATCGGTTCGTCGTAGAGCTCTTGCATACGACGCGTCGCCTTCTCGGGCGGCAGCGTCGCGATCTCTTCGAAGACCGCGTCAGGGTCCTCGTAGCGCGTCCAGATGCCTTCGAGGTTCAAGCACGCGAGACCGCCGAGGCGACCGACCTCGATCGCGGACGCGGGCGAAACGACGCCGTCCATCGCGGACGCCATCATCGGCAGCTCGAACTTGTACGCGTCGACCTCCCACGTGATGTCGACGTCCTCCGGATCGCGTGTGCGCCGACTCGGCACGATCGCGATGTCGTCGAACCCGTACGCCCGGCGTCCCGACTTTCCGATCCCGATTTCAACTTCCACGGTGCCTCCGGCGTCGCTGCAACTCGGAATTGCTCAGGATATCGACCTCCCGCGAGGAACCCGTGACGCTGCTCGGAGCGGCCGCCGGAGGGCGACGCCCATTCGGTCCGCAGACGCGCCGCGAAGACGCCCGCCGTGACGCTCCCGGTCGACGGCGTGGCCTACCCGAACGGGCGGAAGGTTCAGGCGCTGGCGCCGGTGCAGAAACCGACCTTGTCGGTGTGATCGGTGCCGTCGGCGCAGTGCAGGTCGATGTTGGCGTGGGAGAACACGCCTTGGGGGCTCTCCCAACCCGGTACCACCCACGCGTGCACCATCCAGAGCGTCTCCCGCATGAACGTGCCCTTGTAGGCGTCGCACGCCGACTTCTTCACGTCCGAGTCGGGCGGGAACGGGATGACGATCCCCGTCTTGGCGAACACGACGCACACGTTCGTGTGCCGGTGCCAGTGGTCGTTCGGGCCCGCGAAACCGCTCGGCGGGTTGACGTTGAAAGATCCGTACATCAGTCCGACGACCCGCGACGTCGGCGCGGTGCCCTCGTAGATGAGCGCGAGCGGGTGGGCGGGGTCGATGGTCATGGTCTTGCCCATGTACGACGACGCGCTGCCGCTCAACGAGATGTAGTGCGCGCCCGCGCCGGGCGTGAACTTGCCGGCGAGGATGTAGCCCGCTTTCGTCGCGTCGGCGACGGTCGGGTACTGCATCGCGACCGCGCGCGCGACGACCAGCTCGTCGGCGAGCACTTGGCGTTGCGCGGCCGGCACTGGCTTGTCGGGGATCTGCTCGGCCTTTTCGTCGGCGTTGGAACGCAATCCGATCGCGATCGGCTGCGTCGGGGTCGTGACGGCGGCCTTGACGGGCGCGGCCGCGACCTTGGCATCCGCCGGCGCGGCCGCCGGATGGCTGGTCGACGAGCACGCCGCACCGAGCACGAGCGTCGAGCACGCCGCGGCCCCGATCAGCGAACGTGCGACTCTCCCCCGAAAGTTTCGCATCACACAGCGAGGATAACTCCGTTTCGCCACCCCGCAACAGGGATCACGCAAGGTCAGGGCACCGAGACCAGGTACGCCAGGAACGTCGTCAGGATCCGGGCGGTTGCGCCCCAGACGGTCTCGTCGTCGAGATCGTAGAAGTGGACGTCGAAGTTGTCGGTGTGCGTGTCCCAACGCTCTTCTCGGTAGATGTCGGGGTCGAGCAACTCCGAGAGCGGGACCTCCATGATCCGCACCACCTCGCTCGGGCTCGGGGTGAGGGCCGGGCGCCCGTTCAAGAATCCGACGAACGGCGTGATCGTGAACCGGGTGGCGACGGTGCCGATCCCGTCGAGGCGGGCGACGACCTCCACCAGGTCCGGGTCGAGGCCGATCTCCTCGTGCGCTTCGCGCAGAGCCGTGGCCCGGAGGTCGGAGTCGACGCCCGCGTCGAACTTGCCACCGGGAAACGCGATCTCACCGCGGTGCGACGACATCGTCTCGGGCCGCTTGATCAGGACCACCCACGCCTGGCCGTCGCGCTCGTACAGGGGCACCAGGACGGCCGCGGCCTGGCTGCCCTCGACGTTCGGGCCCCGCTCCACCGCCGCGGGCATCCGAGCCAGCCGGCGCCGGATCTCGTCCAACGGGAGCCGACGCTTGTCGACCTCGAGCGCCGCCCACGACGGCGGGTTCCCCGGGCGGAACGACGGCGGACGCGGAATGCGCTGCTGACCCCCGCGCCGCGTCGCCACAATGACGATCGTACCGACGCCGTGCGAGACTCCCGCCCCTATGGACTGGAACCTCGCCACCGCGTTCGAATCGGTCAGTGATGCGATCCCCGACCGCGTCGCGTTGATACAGGGCGAGCGACGGGTCACATGGCGATCGTTCGACGATCGGGCCGCGCGCATCGCTGCCGCGTTCACGGCCGCGGGGCTGAAGCCCGACTCCAAGGTCGCGTCGTACATGTACAACTGCAACGAGTACACCGAGGCGTTGTACGGCACGTTCAAGATGCGCGGGGTTCCGGTCAACGTGAACTACCGCTACCTCGAAGACGAGCTCGTCTACCTCCTCGACAACTCCGACGCGGAGGCGTTGCTGTTCCACGGGTCGTTGGGCGAGCAGGTCGCGAAGGTGCGCGACCGCGCCCCGCTCGTCAAGCTCTGGATCCAGGTCGACGACGGCACGCCGCACCAGGAGTTCGCGGTGCGCTACGAAGACCTCCTCGCCGCCAACGAGCCCATGGACCGGATAGAACGCAGCGGCGACGATCTGTACTTTCTCTACACGGGTGGCACGACGGGCATGCCCAAGGGCGTCATGTGGCGCAGCGAGGACCTCTTCGGTGTCCTCGGCGACGGTGGCTATCCGCTCGCCGGGCTCACCCGACCGGACACGATGGCCGAGGTCGGGCCGATCGCCAAGGCGCAGATCGACGCGGGCGCGAATCGTGTGCAGCTACCGGCGTCGCCGCTCATGCACGGCACGGGCGCGTTCACCACGTTCCAGTCGCTGTTCCTCGGCTCGTCGATCGTCACGCTCGTCGGCCGGCACTTCGATCCGCATGAACTCTGGGCGACGGTGCAGCGCGAGCGCGTGACCCAGATGGCCATCGTCGGCGACGCGTTCGCCAAACCCATGTTGCGTGCGCTCGAGGAAGCAGAGGCGAAGGGAACGCCGTACGACATCTCGTCGCTGCAGATCATCATCTCCTCGGGCGTCATGTGGTCGGCCGAGGTGAAGCACGCGTTGATGGAGCGCGGGAGCTTCATCTGTTACGACTCGCTCGGTTCGAGCGAAGGCGTCGGTTTCGCCGGCTCCATCAGCGCCGCGGGCATGGAGCACAAGACCGCCAAGTTCTCCATCGGCGCCGAAGCACGCGTGTTCAACGAGCGGGACGTTGAGGTCGAGCCCGGGTCGGGTGACGTCGGCCGGCTCGCGGTCGGCGGCCACATCCCGGTCGGCTACTACAAGGATCCGAACAAATCGGAGTCGACGTTCCTCATCATCAACGGGAAGCGCTGGTCGGTTCCGGGCGACTTCGCGAGCGTCGAGGCCGACGGGACGATCACCTTGCTCGGTCGGGGCTCGGTGGTGATCAACTCCGGTGGCGAGAAGATCTTCCCCGAGGAGGTCGAAGAAGCGGTGAAGGTGCAGCCCGCGGTGGCCGATTGTCTCGTCGTCGGGGTGCCCGACGAACGCTTCGGCGAAGCGGTGATCGCGGTCGTGTCGTTTCGGCCCGGCGAATCGGCGACCGTCGACGAGCTGACTGCCGCGCTCGAACCGCTCGCCCGCTTCAAGCGACCTCGCCGATTCGTGCTCGTCGACGAGGTCGTGCGGGGCCCGAACGGCAAGGCCGACTACAAGTGGGCCAAGGCGAAGACCGCCCAAAACAACGAACCCCAAAACAACGAACCCCAAAACAACGAACCCCAAAACAACGAACCCCAAAACAACGAACCGGCGTGACCCGCACCCGCGCTTCGGGCCCGAGTCACGCCGGTTCGAGGTTGGAACGGTGTACTACTTCTTCTTTGCGGCGCTCTTCTGCTTCGCGAGCACGTCGCGGGAGCTGAGGATCAAGAGGTCCTCGCCGTCGACGGTGATCTCGGTGCCGCCGTACTTCGAGTACACGACGGTGTCGCCGACCGTGAGGTCGATCGGGATGAGCTCGCCACTGTGATCGGCGCGGCGGCCGGGACCGACTGCGAGGACTTCGCCTTGCTGGGGCTTCTCCTTCGCGGTGTCGGGGATGACGAGGCCGCTGTGGGTCGTCTCCTCGGCCTCTGCGGGCCGGACGACGATTCGGTCCTCCAACGGCTGCAGGTTCATCAGTGCGCCTCCAATTTGAGATTTGGCAGTGTGAGCGTGGGCATTTCGAGCTTGTGCAACCCGAGCCCGGGCATATGAGCTGGGCGGGGTGTCCGGGCGAGCGCGGTTGGCACTCGCCGGGGTCGAGTGCTAACCGTACCAAGGACGCTGCGATCAGACAAGCCGGAGATTCGGCACCACGGGCCCTTCCAACGGACTGGGGCCATCCGCGGCGAGGCGGTAGGCAGCCACCGCCCCGACCATGGCCGCGTTGTCGGTGCACAGGGCCACGCTCGGGAGCACGACCCGGAGCTCGCCGGTGGCCCCCAACACCTCGAGGCGACCCCGCAGGGCCGAGTTGGCGGCAACGCCGCCCCCGGCCACGACCGTGTGGATCCCGGTCTCGAGCGCGGCCGCGCGCAGCTTCTCGACGAGCACGTCGACGACCGCGGCCTGGAATGACGCCGCGACATCGGCGACGGCGACTTCCGGATGCTTGCGGACGTACTGGACCACCGCGGTCTTGAGACCCGAGAACGAGAAGTCGTGGCCTTCGTGGCGCATCGGACGCGGGAACCGGATCGCGTCCGGATCGCCCTCGTGGGCGAGCCGGTCGATCGCGGGGCCGCCGGGATACCCGAGACCGAGGAAACGGGCGACCTTGTCGAACGCTTCGCCGGCGGCGTCGTCGACGGTCTCGCCGAGCACCCGGTAGCTCCCGTGGTCGTCCATCGCGATGAGGAGCGTGTGACCACCGGACACGATGAGCGTGACGAGGGGCGGTTCGAGGAGGGGATCTTCGATCATCGCCGCGTAGAGGTGCGCCTCGTGGTGATGCACGCCGACGTACGGGCGACCGGTCGCGATGCTGATCGCCTTGGCCGCGCTCACCCCGACGAGGAGCGCGCCCGCGAGCCCGGGTCCGCGCACCGCCGCGACTGCGTCGATCCCGTCAAGTGTCGTACCTGCCTCGACGAGCGCCTCTTCGACGACGTCGCAGATCAGCTCGACGTGGGCGCGGCTCGCGATCTCGGGGACGACACCTCCGTAGCGCGCGTGCAATTCGGCCTGACTGGCGACGACCGACGCGCGGACGACGCGCCCGTCGTCGACCACCGCGGCGGCCGTTTCGTCGCACGACGTCTCGATCGCGAGCACACGTACCCGGCTCACGACCATCCCCGGAGGCGTTCGATCATGGTGGTGCCGGGAATCTGGCGCTCGATGCCGAGCAAGAGACGTCTGTACGGCGCCTCGCTCACCTCGTAGGCCCACATCACGAGCGCATCCTCGCCGGTGTCGCCGTAGTAGCCCTTGCGCACGCCGACCGCCGTGAACCCGAAGCGCTTGTACATCTCCTGCGCGCCGCGATTCGACAGACGCACTTCGAGCGTCAACGCGAGAGCGTCCCGCTCGATGGCTTCGTATGCGAGCGTCAGCAGGAGCCGGGTACCGATTCCGTACCGGTGCCAGGCCGGGTCGACCGCGATCGTTGTGACGTGCCCGTCGGTGAGCGACATCATCAAGCCCGCGTAACCGACGACCTCCCGGCCGACCTTGGCCACGACGTACGACCGCGATCCCCGCAGCGCGAGCTCACTGACGAACAACGACTGCGACCATGGCCTCGGGTAGACCTGGGCCTCGATCTTCACGACTCCGCGCAGATGACGGCGGCGCATGGGGGCGATGTGGACGTCGAGGTCGACGGGTTCGCGCTCGGTAGCCATCAGAGTCCCTTGCGATCCCATTCGAGCTCAGCGTCGCTACGACGCAGGTACATCGGCAACACCTCGGCCGGTGTGCAGAACTCCTCGCGTTCATAACGCGCGCGCGCAAGCTCCGCGAGCGCGCTCAGACTCGGTGACGCGTGCGCGGATCCCGCGAGCTCGACCCGGCTCCCGAGCGAAGCGAACGCGTCGGCGAACCGGATCGACCCGTCACCGCACACCAGCGCGTCGGCGCCGCGCGCCTCCAGGTCGGCGACGAGATCGTCCGGCGACCCGAGCTCGTAGTCGGAGACGCGCTGCACGCCTCCGGGCACTGGTTGGTATATCGCCCAGTAGAGCTCGTGGCGCCGCGCGTCGATCGTGGCGACCACGAGCCGGCGCGCGTATCGCAGCGGATACGCGAGGAGATCGAGGCTCGGGACCGGGACCACGGGGATGCGCAGCGACTGCGCCAGGACCTTCGCCGTAGTAACACCGACGCGCAGGCCGGTGAACATGCCCGGACCGATGCCGACCGCGACGACGGAGACCTGGGCGAGCTCGACACCGGACTGCTCGCAGCACCAACGAATGGCGGGGGCCAACGTCTCCGCGTGCCGCGGTGCGCTCCGGTCGGAGACGGCCCCCAGCTCCACTCGACCGAGCATGCCGTGCTCGTTCGCGAGCACGACGCCGATCCGGCGGGTAGCGGTGTCGATCCCGAGGATCAGCACACGATCAGCCGTTCCCGGCGGCGACCGAGGCGAGCGCGGCCTCCAGCTCGACGCGACGCGCTGTCCACGCGGGCCCGAGGGGAACGATCTCGAGGTGACGCGCGTCATCGACGTCGTCGTCGAGCCCGGGATCGGCGAGCATGGAGATACGGACGTCGATGCGGTCTCGCGGCAGCACCGGCGCGATCGCCTCGCCCCACTCGACGATCGTCACCCGCGACTCGATCAGCTCTTCGAACCCGAAATCGTGCAGTTCCTGGATCCGGTCGAGGCGATACACGTCGACGTGCGCGACCGGGAGCGTGCCGTCGTACTCCTGGACGATCGTGAACGTCGGGCTCGTCACCCGCTGGGTCACGCCGAGCCCGCGGGCCAGGCCCTTCGTGAACGTGGTCTTGCCGGTACCGAGGTCGCCGGAGAGGACGACGAGATCACCGATGCGCAACAACGGACCGATTGCCGCACCCACGGCTTCGGTCTCCCGGGCGCTCGTCGTAGTGAGGCTCGTCGTTGTCACTTGTCGGGCGCGCCAAGGGCCCGCTTGACGTGCACGAAGTCGGCTCGGGACTCGGCCAGCGCGCGACCGCCGGAACGCAGGACGGCCGAGGGATGCAAGGTCGGGATCAACACGGCGGTGTGCCCGGCACGCGTGAACGCGAACTCCCGGCCCCGCAACTTGGTGATGCCTTCCTTCGTCTCCAAGAGGAGCTTCGTTGCGAAGTTGCCGAGGGTGACGATGACACGGGGCCGGATGAGGTCGAGCTGACGATCGAGCCACGGCGCGCAGGCCTCGATCTCGTCGGGCTGTGGATCACGATTACCGGGGGGTCGGCACTTCACGACGTTTGCGATGTACACGTCGGCGCGGGTCAGGTCGATTCCCTCGATGAGGCGCGTCAGCAACTGGCCGGCGCGACCGACGAACGGCTCGCCCTGGAGGTCCTCTTGTTGGCCCGGGCCCTCGCCGACGAACAACAGCTCAGCCGACTCGGAGCCGACGCCGAACACCACCTGGGTCCGGCCCGCGGCGAGTTTGCACAACGTGCACGTGGATGCGACCGCGGCAACCTCGGCGAGCGTGGAGCCGGCCGACTGCGCGGGATGCGTGAGTGGCGACGAACCGGTGCGGGGCGTGGAGAGTGGGTCGGAGGTCACGGCACTCCCTCGGTCGAGACGCGCAGTTTACCGGCGCTCACCGAGCCGCGAATGGCCGCGGCGACGGTCTCGGACGCGGCGAAGCGGAGGCGATCGAGGCTCGGCGCGTCGCCGTTGTGGCAGTGGTCTTCGGTCCCGAGCGGGAGCGACGCGGTGCCGGTCGCGACCGCGAACGCGATGTCGCCGTCGTAGCGGGTGTGGGCCGGGCGCAGCGCCTGCGCGAACCCGTCGTGCGCGCTCTGCGCGATCAGGAAGCATGCGGCCTTGTCGAGCGGTGCGTTCGTGACGACCACGACGAGCGTCGTGTTCACGCGGTCCTCCTCGAACGGCTGCTGGGTCGGGAAGCCGGGAACGGTCGCGGACGCCGTCGATCCCGCGAGCATCGTGCCGTCGGACGCCACGACGTCGCCGAGCGCGTTGACCACCGCGAGCGCGCCGACCCGTAGGCCGTCGACCGTCACGACCGCGGCGCCCACGCCACCCGGGACCGCTCCCTCGCGTCCGCGCCATTTTCCCACGGTCGCACCTGCTCCCGCACCGATCCGACCCGTCTCGAACTCGCCGCCGACGGCCGCACTGGTTGCGGCCCGATAGCCGTCGTCGGGCCCGGGTCGCGATCCGCCCGCTTCGACGAGATCGAAGATGCAGGCCGCGGGAACGATCGGCACCGGTCCTCCTGCGGTCGCAAAGCCGTGCCCACGCTCGACGAGAAACCGCATGACGCCGTCGGCCGCGGCCAGGCCGAAGGCGGACCCGCCCGCGAGCACGACCGCGTCGACGCGTGTGACGGTGCGGGCCGGATCGAGCAGGTCGGTCTCCCGGGTCGCGGGTGCTCCGCCCCGTACCTCGCACGAACCCACCGAACCGGTGGGGAACAACAGCACCGTGACGCCCGTCCCGGCGCCGGTGAGGTGGCCGACGTGCAGGCCCGCGATCCCGAAGTTCGCGATCCCGGAGTTCGCGATACGCGAATTCACGGTGCCGACGTTCGGCCCTGGACCTCGCGCGCGAAATCGACGATGAGCCGGTCGACCGCTTCGGTGCGTTCGAGCATGAGCATGTGGCCGCCGCCGCGCAGGATCTCGAGCCGTGCGCCGGGGATGAGACGCGCCATCTGCCGCGCCTCGAACGGCGGCGTGAGCACGTCCGCCGACCCTCCGATGACAAGGGTGGGGACCCGCACGTTCGGAAGCTCGCCGGTCAGGTCGAGCCCGACGAGCACCCGGGGCGCGTTGAGCCGGGTCTCCGGCGGGCACTCGCCCATCATCTTGCGAACGAGCTCGACGTGGCTCGGATGCGGGTTCTTGCCGAACCCGAGCCGCGCCGCGAGGAAACCGAGGTTCGGCGAGTCCCACAGCCACTGCGAGTCCGGGGCGCGGTTCATGATCTTCTCGAGCTGGACCTTGGTGCGGGTCGACCGCGAACCGAGCGGCGTGTACGCCAACGTCGACAACAGGACGATCCCGGCGACCCGCTCGGCCGCGACCTCGGGGAACTGGGTCACGAACGACTGGACCGCGACGCCGCCGATCGAGTGACCGACCAGAACCGCGTCGTGCAGGTCGAGGCCCTCCAAGACCGTCTTGAAGTCGCGACCGAGATTGTCGAGCGTGTGTCCCTCGTCCCCCAGCACCGACTGTCCATGGCCGCGGTGATCGAAGGCGATCGTTCGGAAGCCTTCCTTCGGGAGCTCTTCCAGCTGATGGAACCACGTCCGCACCGACAGCGTGACGCCGTGCGACAGCACAATCGGCGGGTCGAGCTCGTCCCCGTGCTCGACCACGTAGATGGTTCCGCGGTCGTGCGTGTCGAGCCGATGATCGATGTACGTGGGCGCGGCGAGCGCCCTGGGCGCATCACCGTCGTCGGCCCGGCGCAACCGGCCCGCAACCAGTCGGGGCGCGCCGTACGCGATGCCGGCGACACCGCCGAGGAGGCCGGCGCCGATCCCGATTCGCTTGGCGACACTCACGTGTATCTCCGGGGCACTCGCGGTCCGACACCGCACACGATGGTGTACGCGATGGTTTCCATGCGCTCGGCCCACTCCTCGGCGGTGACACGCTCGGCGCCCTGAGCGCCGATCAGCACGACTTCGTCGCCCACTTCCACGGCCTCGTCACCGACGTCGACCATGAGTTGATCCATGGTGACGGTGCCGGCGATGAGATGGCGGCGGCGGCCGATCAGCACTTCCCCACCGTGATGCGAGAGCTCGCGCGGGACGCCGTCGGCGTACCCGATCGGTATGGTCGCTACGTGCGTCGGCGCCTGGGTCTCGTAGCGCAGTCCGTAGGAGAGCCGGGCACCGGCCGGCACCGAGTGCACGTGCGAGACCTGGGCCTTCACCGCGAGTGCGGGCACGAGATCGACGGCGCCTGCGAGCGCGGCCGACGGGGCCACGCCGTAGATCCCGATGCCGATGCGCACCATGTCGTAGCGCGCCTCGGGCACCGCGATCGCGCCGGCCGTGTTGCATGCGTGCACCACTCCGGTCGGCAGCCCGTGTGTGCGCAGCGCGTCGAGGACCGCTTCGAAGACTCGTTGCTGTTCTGCGGTGTAGTCGTTCCCCGGCTCGTCGGCGACGGCGAAATGCGTGCACACACCCGCCAGGTTCAGCTCGGCGAGGTCGGCTACGTGGGCGGCGAGCTCCACGGCATCACCGGGATCGCAGCCGACGCGATGCATACCCGTGTCGACCTTCAGATGGACATCGAGCGGCGCGGTCGCGCCTCGGGTCCGAACGGCCTTGGCGAGCGCGTCGATACCGGTCGCGGTGTAGACGACGGGCGTGAGTCGGTGCGCCACGACGGTCTCCGCCGCGGCCGGCACGGGTTCCGAGAGCACGATCACCGGCGCGTCGACACCGGCCTCGCGCAGTTGCACTCCTTCTTCGACCAGCGCGACCGCGAGACAGTCGGCGCCGGCCTCGAGCGCAGCCCGACTCACCGCGACCGCGCCGTGCCCGTAGCCGTCGGCCTTCACCACCGCGCACAGTGCCGACGGCGCGACGAGGGCGCGCAACGTGCGTACGTTGGCGCGGATCGCTTCGAGATCGACCTCGGCCCAGACCGGCCGGAACCCGTCCACGTCAGGTCGTCCGCGCGATGAAGCGGACAATGTCGGCCCGAGCCACGATGCCCACGACCTTGCGCGCGCCGTCGACGACCGGGAGGCTGTTGACACCGTGATCGTGCATGATCGTCGCGACATCCTGCAATGTCGCGTCGGCCGCGATGGTGGGCGGATCGGTCTGCATGATGTCGCGCACGGTCGCGCCGGCGATCTTCTTGAGCTCGGCCTCGAGGTGCTTCATCTCCCCCGGGAACGGCACGCCGAGCCCGAGGAAGTTGATGAATGTCGGAACGTGCACCCGCGCTTCCGATGCGATCAGGTCGTCGTCGCGCAGGATCCCGAGCAGCGTGCCCTGCTCGTCGACCACCGGCAACGATCCGACGTTCTTGTCCGCGAGCACGTCGGCCGCCCGCTCGACCTTCTCGTCGGGACGCAGGGTCGACACGGGAGTCGTCATGACGTCCCGTACCAGCGTGGAGGCGGGCATTCATCCCTCCCGGGGAGTCGCGTCGGACCGGAGCGCATTCAGCGTAGGGGCCAGCACCCCGAGCAGGTCGGTTGCAACGAGCGAATCGCCCGTTCCCGCGGCCCGGGCGGCCAGCCCGTGGACATACGCGCCCGACGCGGCCGCGAGGAAGGGATCGGCGCCGGCGGCGAGCAGCCCGGCGATGATCCCGGTGAGCACATCACCGGTCCCCGCGCTCGCGAGTGCAGGGATGTCGGTCCGATTCACGATCGCATCCCCGTCGGGACCGGCGATCACGGTGCCCGGTCCCTTCAGCAGGACGATCGCGTCGAGATCCGCGGCGAGATCGCGGGCCGCCGCGACCCGGTCGAGCCCGACGTCCCGGTGTGCGAGGCGCGCGTACTCGCCCCCGTGCGGGGTGAGGACCGCGGGCGGGAAACCGGCGCGGCGCCTCGCCCGCAGGACGTCGGGTTGCTCGGCGAGCGCGTGCAACCCGTCGGCGTCGACCACGATTGCGATCGGGCACTCGGCGACGAGGCGCCTGACCGCGGCCTGGGTGGCTTCTTCGCGGCCGAGACCGGGTCCGATCGCCAATGCGTGGAAGCGATCGATCCCGTCGAGGATCTCGCCGGCCGCGGCTTCGCCAAGTGCGTCGTCACCCGTCGTACGCAGCGCCCGCACGACAAGCTCCGTACCGCTCGCCCGTGCCGCGGCATCGGCTCCGGGTACGCCGCACACCACCATGCCGGCGCCGCTGCGCGCGGCCGCACGCCCGGCCATGAGCGGCGCGCCGGTCATGCCCGCCGATCCGCCTATCACGAACGCGCCCGCCGCCCACTTGTGTCCGTCGGTGGCGCGGCGGGGGACGAACACATCGCCCCGTTCCAAGACGCGCAAACGCGACGCTGAGCTTGCCACCGGCTCCGGCACGATGCCGATGTCGGCCACGTGCACGATCCCGGCCCGGGCGCGACCGGGCTCGAAGAGCAGACCGGGCTTCAGCGCGGCGAAGGTGACGGTCTCGAGCGCGCGTACCGCGGCACCATCGATCGCGCCCGTGCTGCCGTCGACGCCCGACGGGATGTCGATCGCCAGCGTCACGACGCCGGACTCGGCCAGTGACGTCGCGACCATCACGGCGTCACCCGCCAGCGCGCCCCGGAACCCCGTCCCGAACATGGCGTCGATCGCGAGATCGGCGCGGGCGAGCGCACGCCGCCAGGCGGCCTCGTCGAGTCCCCCTGCGAGCGCGAACATGTCGACGCCGACTCCCGACGCCCGTAGTCTCCGGGCCGCCACCAGCCCGTCGGCGCCGTTGTTGCCCTTGCCGCACACCACCACGACCCGGCGCCCGTAGGAACCTCCCAGCATCCGCCGGGCGTGGCGGAACACAGCTCCCCCGGCCCGCTCGACCAAGACCGATTCCGCAGCCCCCGCCGAGATGGTGCGGCGGTCGGCTTCGGCCATCTCCGCAGGAGTGACGACGGGCAGCACGCGGGGTTCAGGCTCTCCAGGAATCGGCGAGCCGCACGACCGGCTCGGTGAGCAGATCGACGAAGTCGAACGAGCCGAGCACGTCGTCGCGCATCACCGGTTCGGTCTCCGTCACCTGGTCGGCGATCGCCTGGTAGCGGTCGCGGTACCCCTCGAGCACCCGGCGCGCCGCGTCGCCCGCGAGCCGGTCGTGGAAGCGGACGTGCAACAACGTGAGGCCGGTCGTCTGGTTGCCCTTGACCTCGGGGACGAGGATCGTCGTGCGGCCGTCGGCTCGACCGCGCACGACCGTCACCTCGCGCTCGGCCGCGGCCCGATGCTTGCTTCCCCGCAGCGTCGAATTCGATTCCGTGCGGGAAGGGATGTCGAGCGCGATACCGCCGCGGTCGACGACGTTGATGCTTTCGCCTTCGATGTTGTAGCGCGTCCAACCCCGCACGCTGTCGACGGACGCGTCGAGGGCGACGAGAGTGCGAAGGGCGCGGTACGTGAGGCTGTCGCGCGGTGCGCCCGCCGCGAGCACCTCCTTCACCAGCGGTACGAGCAGCAGGGTCTCGTCGGAACGAGAGATGCCGACCGTCACGGTCTTGGCCTGGTGCTTGATCGCGTCGATCGGGCGGGTGAGCTCATCGATCGCCTTGGTGAGCGCGGCGTTGAGGTCTTCGACGACGGTGCTCGGCGTTCCGACCTTGCCGAACTCGAGCTGGTACGTATCGAGTTGCTGGAGCCCGGTCGCGTACCGGAGCACCGACGCGACCCGTACCGCCGTTGCTGCTTCGAGACTGCCGTCGTAGTTCCGGGTGCGCAGTTCGTCGAAGAACCGCGATGCGTGCGGTGCGAGCGCAAATGCGAGCGCAGCAAGAGGATCCTCGCCATTGCGTACGGCTGCGAACGCCGTCTCGATGCAGCCGCGCGCTTCGCGCAACGGACGCGCCGACGCGTCGATGGCCAGGGCCGCCTCGTAACCGAACAGATGGCCGGCCATGGTGCACAGCACGAACGCGAGGTCGGGATGCACCACCGGCACAGGGATCGTGTCGATCGCCGCGGAATAGCGCGTCTCGCCGTCGTCGATGATCGCGATCGGCGCGGCCTTGTGGGCCCGGTAGATCGCGATCTCCTTGGCCACGTCGTCGGCGTTGGAACCGCGGAGTCCCGCGGCGCACACGAGGATCATCGGCTCCGCCGAGAGGTCGATGTGCTTCTTGTCCTCGGTGACGTCGCACGCGATCGACTTGTAACAGAGCTCCGACAGCTTGATCCGGATCTCGTGGGCCGCGACCCCGTTGGGGCCGTTCCCGACCAGTGCCCACGATCGCCGGCTCAGCGCGTTGCGTTGCGCGGTCTCGCCGATCGATGACCGCCGACCGATGAGCTCCACCATCGCGGCCGGCAGTTCCCGCAGGGCCACGAGGCGTTCGTGGCGATAGCGCCTTCGCACCTCGTCGTCGTCTCCCAGCTCGGCCGCGATCGCGAACGCGAGCAGGAAGCACGCGGCGACCTGCGAGTAGAACGCTTTCGTCGACGCGACACTCATCTCGACGTCGCGTCCGTCGGAGGTGAAGAGCACTCCATCCGACTTGTCGACGAGATCGCTCTGCCGCCGGTTCACGATCGCGATTACGAGCGCACCGCGGGCGCGCGCGAGATCGACCGTACGGTTCGTATCGGTGGTCGTTCCCGATTGCGACGCCGCCACGACCAGGGTGTCGCGCATGTCGGCCGACAACCCGAAGCCCGAGAGCTCGGTCGCGAGCGTCGCCTCCATCGTGATCGGGCTGCCGGCAATGGCGCCGCGCAACGCCTGCACGAGACTTCGGCCCGCGATCGCCGCGGTTCCCTGTCCGATGACCAGCACCCTTCGGATCGATCCCGAACGCAGGGCGTCGACCACGCGACCTGGGAACGTCTCCGGCGGCAACTGCACGTCGAGGAGCCCGTCGCGCTCGACGATCTTGGCCCGCAGCGTCTTGCGGAACGATGCCGGCGCCTCGGTGATCTCCTTCAGGAGGTAGTGCGGTGCATCGCCGCGATCGACGTCGCGGGTCGTGATCTGAGGCACCTGCACGTCGGCCTGGGCGACCGGGATCGTCCGCCCGTCGTACGACATACGGCGAACTCCTGCGAGCGTCCCCGCGGCGCGCCGATCGAGCACGACCACTTGGCCCTGGCTCGCAGGATTGCCGGTGTCGACCATGGTCTCGCCGTCCAGCCGCACGTAGGAGTCGCACTCCGCCACGAGCCCGTAGGGCTCGCTCGCAACGACGAACATGTCGGGCGCGAGCCCGACGTACAACGCCTGCCCGCTCCCGCGTTGCGCGAGGAGCAGACACTCGGGGTCGGCGGTCGACTGGAGCCCGATCGCGACCGAACCCTCGAACGACGCGACCGTCGAGCGGAACGCCTCCACAAGATCGACGCCGGTCACGCTGCGGCGGGCGACGAGCGCCGGGATCACCTTCGCGTCGGTCGTGATCTCGGCCGGGAAGTGCAAACCGTCGAGCGCCTTCAGGTCGGCGTAGTTGTCGACGTCACCGTTGAGCGCGGCGATCGTGTACGGCAGCGAACCGACGAGGCGACCTTCACCGTCGATCTCTTCCTGGTTCAGCGGGTGCGCGTTCGCTTCGGAGATGATGCCGATGCTCGCCCACCGGGTGTGCGCGAGCACGAACGCCTGCGCGGTCTCCGCACGCAGTGCGATGTGCAGGAGATCGTCGTCGCGGATCTGGGCGCGCAACCGCGCCGTGTTGTCACCGAGCTCGCCGATCTCGGCTGCAGTCTTGTAGACGAACGCGAGATGTCCTTCAGGCGTCCGCACCGATCCCGCGGTAAACAGCGGATCGCCGCCGCGCGTGACGACGAGGCGCGCGACCGAGGGATCGTCGAGGTCGAGACCGTGCCCGGTCACGAGTATGTGCAAGCCGGCGGAGTCGCGGCCCCGCACCTCCAGTCGGTCGATCGCCGACAACGTGATCTGCACCGCGTGGAAGGCCTCGAGCGCGGCCGGGCCCGACAGGGAACCGCCGACCAGATCCTCGACCGCGACTGCAAGGTCGATCCGGTCGTTGCGGATCGACCAGAGCGCGTCCTTACACGTGATCAGGGCCGCGTTCAGTGCCTCGACCGCCGCTGGGTCGATGGCCAACCCGTCGGGACCGGTTCCGGCGACTGCACTGGCATCGAGGCGGGCTTCGATCTCGATCAGCAGCGCTGCGGCCCGATCACCGTTGTGGGCCAACCCGGCCCGCGCGATCGGGTCGTCGACGAGCGCTCGGACCCCATCTTGTTCGCGGAGCCGCCGGTCGACGTCGCGCAAGGTCGCGGCGGCACCGGACAGCGCCGAGACGGTGGAGTCCCCGAGCATCTCGGCGCCGATCAGCGCGAGCTGGGCCTCGGCCCCGGCCAGCGTGTCGCGCAGTTCCGTCAGATCCGGAACCACCCGACTACCGGGTTTACGGACCACACACACGATGCCGCACATTTCGGCAATTCTAGGGGCGGGCCCGCCGGGCCGGATCTCAGGACTGGTCGGCGAGCCCGAATTCCGAGATGACGGCGTCGCGTAGCCGGGCCGCGGCCCTGTCGGCCACGGATTGGACGTCGGCTTCGATCATCACCCGGACGAGCGGTTCGGTCCCCGACGCCCGCACCAGGACCCGGCCGCTGTCGCCCAGCTCGTCCTCGACCCGGCCGACGGCGTCGGTGAGGGCCACTGATGTGCCGACGTCGGCCTTCCGGGCGACATGGACGTTCAAGAGCACCTGGGGAACGCGCACCATCGCGGCTGCGAGTGCAGAGAGCGGGCGGGCGCTCCGGCGGACCAGATCGGCGACGTGGAGCCCGGTCAGCAGCCCGTCGCCCGTCGTCGCGTACTGCGAGAACACGATGTGCCCCGACTGCTCGCCGCCGAGGACGAGGTCGTGCGCTTGCATGGCCGCGACCACGTGTCGGTCGCCAACCGGCGTCTCGAGCACGCCGATACCGCGCGCGCCAAGGGCCCGGCGTAGTCCGAGATTCGACATGACCGTCACCGCGATGCTGTCGTTTCGCAACAGACCCCGGTCGTGCAGATCGAGCGCCGTCATCGTCATGATCTCGTCGCCGTCGACGAGCGCGCCCCTCTCGTCGACCGCGAGCACCCGATCCCCATCTCCGTCGAGCGCGAGCCCGAGCGCGGCGCCGCGCTCGACCACCGCTCGCTGCAACGACTCCGGATGCGTCGAGCCGCACGCGTCGTTGATATTGCGCCCGTCGGGCCCAGCGTGGAGCACGTGCACTCGCGCGCCGGCCGCGCGCAGCGCGCGCGGACCCACTTCGAACCCGGCGCCGTTCGCACAGTCGAGTATCACGTCGAGCCCGTCGAGACCGGTGCCTTGCATGGTCGAGAGCAGGTGCGCTTCGTACACCTCGGCACTCGGGCGGTCGGCGGCGAAGCTCGTCGCGGCGCTGTCGAACGGGTAGGTGCGACGGTCCCAGCTGGAACCGAGCTCCAGTTCGAGCTCGGCCTCGATGTCGGCCTCGATGCCGTCGGCGAGCTTGCGGCCGTCGGCGCCGATCACCTTCACGCCATTGTCACTCCAGCGGTTGTGGCTGGCCGAGACGATGGCCGCGGGCACCCCGTCCCGGGCCGCGACGAACGCGATCGCGGGAGTGGGGAGCACGCCGAGCAACGTGGTCTCCACGACCTCCGACCGGAGCCCGATCGCGAGCGCGGCCTCGATTCGCGGGCCCGACGCGCGCGTGTCGCGCCCGATCACCATTCGCCGGAGATGCAGCACCCGCGCCACCGCACGTCCGAGCGCGACGACGTACTGGGTCGTGAGATCTTTCTCGGCGTCGCCGCGGACGCCATCGGTACCGAAGCGCAACACGCGTGTGCGCCCGGAGCGCTACCGCTTCGAGTACTGCGGGGCCTTGCGCGCCTTCTTGAGCCCGTACTTGCGCCGCTCCTTCTCGCGAGCGTCGCGGCGCAGGAGCCCGGCCTTCTTCAAGATGCCCCGGGACTCGGGGTCGAGGGCGACGAGCGCACGGGCGATACCAAGGCGGATGGCGCCGGCCTGCCCGCTGACCCCGCCGCCTCCGAGGGTCGCGTCGACGTCGTAGACCTCTTCGGTCTGCGTGAGCCGCAACGGTTCCTTGGCGATGACCTGGTGCGTGAGGATCGGGAAGTACGCCGCGAACTCGCGGCCGTTCACGACGATCTTGCCCGTGCCCGGCCGCAGCCGAACGCGCGCAACCGCTTCCTTGCGTCGGCCGGTCGTCTGGATGAGGGGCTTGCTCACGCGGATTCCTTCACGATCTGGGGGACGGCGTTCACCCGACACGCGCCTTGCTGCGCTCGGGCAGCGGCCGCACGACGGGCTGTTGGGCTTGGTGTGGGTGGGTCGGGCCGCCGTAGACCTTGAGCTTGCGCAGCATCTGGCGACCGAGCGGGCCCTTGGGCAGCATGCGCCGGACCGCCAGCTTGACGACCTTCTCGGGATCACGGCCGAGCAGGTGCTCGAGGTTCTCGCTGCTGATGCCGCCCGGGTACCCGCTGTGGCGATGGTACGTCTTCTGCAGCAACTTGCGCTGCCCGATGGCGAGCTTTGAGGCGTTCACGATCACGACGTGATCACCGACGTCCATGTGCGGGACCCACATCGGCTTGTGCTTCCCGCGCAACAACGTGGCGATCTCGGTGGCAAGACGTCCAAGGATCGCGCCCTCGGCGTCGATCACATGCCAATCGCGCGTGATCTCGGAGGCTTTGGGGCTGTATGTGCGCACGGGGGACCCTATTTTCGAGAAGCGGCATGGCGCGCGAGGACGGCTGCGCCGAACACAAGACATTAGCCGCCCGGGCGGCTTTCCGACAACTGCCCCGAGACGGCCCCGGCGGCCACCTGGCGGAGCCCTACGGATCGCCAGGGAGATACCGATCTATCAGGGTGCCGACGGCGTAACCTCACGCCTCGACCCAGGGGAGACAACGAATGCGCAGGATTGCAACCGGCATGGCCGCCGCGGTCATGGTGCTCGCCGCGTGCGGCAGCAGTAGCAAGTCGTCGACGACCGGCACCACCGCCGGCGGGAGCGGCACCACTGCCGCGGGCTCGCCCAGCACCACCTCGGGCGGGGGCGACAACACCGGCAGCGGCGGCAATTCCAAGGCCGACAAGGCGAAGATCAAGGTGACCTACACCGAGAGCGGCTCCGCCGCCGGCTCGAAGCCTTCGACGCTCGTCTACGCCCAGGACGGCAAGGGCAAGGCCGCCTTTTCGAGCCAGGACACCAGCGACGCCAGCACGCCTGTGACCACGCTCTACGTCGACGGGAAGTCGCTCGTCGAGTGCGTAAGAACGGGTTCCGCGGCGCAGTGCACCACGGTCCCCGCGGCCGAGGCTGCGCTCGGGAGCACGGTCACGGTCGCGTTCTCGACGCTGGCGACCATCGTCCACTCCGTGAGTGGCGGCGACAAGTCGTCGGACACGATCGCAGGGCGCGACGCGACGTGCTGGAAGTTCAAGTCACAGGACATCATCGCCAAGCTCGCGAGCAACCCGATCTTCAAGAACAGCGACACGAAGGTGTCCGACTACAACGCAAGCGACACCTCGACGGTCTGCCTCGACAAGAAGACCGACTTCCCGCTGAAGTTCACGGGAACGAAGAAGGGCGCCCCCGAGGACCAGTTCTCGGCCACCGCAGTCGGCGATCCGACCGACGCCGACCTCACGCCGCCCGCGACCCCGACCCCGGCACCGAGCGACACGATCCCGACGGGGACGTCGGCTCCCTAGCCCGTACCGACCGCGTTCCAGCGAGCACGACCGATGCGGGCGGGGCATGACGCCCCGCCCGCATCGCGTCCGGCGAGGTCTCCGCTTAGCATCGGTCGCTCTCGATCCGAGATGGTCCGTCTGCTCCGGAGGCACTGATGCACAGGCTCGCAATCGGCGTCGCGACCGCGACAATTGCGTTGGCCGCGTGCAGCGGGGGCGGGAGCCAGGCCGACCCGCCCGCGCCGACCACCACGAACGCCGGCGCAACGACAACCACCACGGTCGCGGCCCCGACGACCACACAGGACGCAATCGCCGACCTCGCGGCCAAGACCGCGACCGCCGACATCAAGATCACGTACCAAGCCGCGTTGGGACCGGCGGCGACGCTCGCCCAGGACGGTGAGGGCAAGTCGGCGTTCCTGTCCGGTGGCAAGCTGTTGCTGTCCGACGGGGCCAAGGTCATCAGCTGCGACGGAACCACGCCTCGGGCGACGTGCACCGACCTCGGCCCGACGTCGAGCGACGATGCCCTCACCCAACTCATCGCCGGGTATGCGGGCCTGTCGACGATCAAGCAGACGAATCTCGGTGTTGCGTCGACCCAGACGATCGCAGGCCGGACCTCCTCGTGCGTGACCTTCAAGGCCTCCGACTACGCGGCCGGAACAGGCGGGGCGCTCCCCGACTCCAGCAAGCTCACCGCGGCGGCGACCGTCACCATCTGCGTCGACGACGATTCGGGCTTCGCGCTGAAGATCGCGTTGAGCGACCGAGGTCAGACGGTCAACGAAGTGCTGGCGACACAGGTCGGCGTGCCGACCGCCAGTGACTTCGTTCCTCCGTCGACACCCGTTCCCGCGGCTACGTCGACCACTGTCGCGGGCGGCTGATCCTCAGTAGCCGACCTCCCAGAGGCACAAGCCGCGGGGAGGAGCGAGCTGGCCCGCGGCGTCGCGATCACCGGCGCGCAGGATCCCCAGCATCTCCCCGGGGCGCCGTTTCCCGAGCCCGACCTCGACCAGCGTGCCGACGATCGAGCGCACGAGCTGCCAGCAGAACGCGTTGCCGCGAATCTCGTAGCGCAAAACGCCGTCGCCTTCGTCGACCCACCGCGACTCGAGGACGCGCCGCGTCGTCGACGAGCCTTCGGGGCCTCTGCGACAGAACGACGCGAAGTCGTGCTCGCCGACGAACGGGTCCGCGGCCAGCCGCAGGGCCCGCAGATCGAGCGGCTCTGGGACCCACCACGTGAAGCGATCACGAAAGGGATCGGGGGCCGAGCGATTGAGGATCGTGTAGCGGTAGGTGCGCCACTGCGCCGCGTGACGGGCATCGAACTGCACGTCGACGAGGTCGGCGGAACGGACGACGACTTCCGGACCGAGCATCGACGTCACCGCCGCCCGCAGCCGCGCCGGATCGAGCCCCGGCTCCGCGGGGAAGCTCGCGACCTGTCCCCACGCGTGCACGCCCGCGTCGGTACGCCCCGCGCACGCGAGGCGCACGTCGTGACGGAGCACCTTGCCGATCGCGTCGGCGAGCACGCCCCCGACCGTCCGGACGGCGGGCTGGCCCGTCTGCGCGGCAAAGCCGCTGAAGTCGGTCCCGTCGTAGGCGACGACCATCTTCACCTGAGCTGCAGCCGTTCCCGCGTCGAACAACGTCACGCCGACAGTCTGCCAAGCTGACACCGTGTCGTACCCGTTACACCCGGAGAAGTGGCGCGAACCTTCGGTCGCCGGTCCCGAGTCCTTCCTCGGCTCGGCCCTGAGGATGGGTTGGGATCCCGGGCCGATCCCGGTCGCCACGGTCTTCACCTACGACCCGAGCCTGACCGCCCACGTCCGGTCCCAGTCCGACCGCTTCCGGCCTGCGCCCAACCTGGCCGGCAACGGCACGAGCTTCGCCGTCGGTCCGGTCGACGCGCCGATCTGGCTCTCGTGCACGGGCGTCGGTCCGTCGGCATGCACGATGGAGCTCGAGAACCTCGAGTTCCTCGGGTGCCGGCGTTTCGTCAGCATCGGCATCGCCGGCTGCCTCGACGCGTCACTCCACGTCGGTGGCCTCGTACTCCTGACGTCGGCGCTCCGCGACGACGGGCTGAGCCAGCACTACCTAGCGCCTGCGCGTTACGCCACACCGTCGGCGGCGCTCACCGATCGGCTCCGGGACGCGCTCGTCGCCGCGGGCGAGGATTTCGTCGAAGGCTCGACGTGGACGACCCCGACCCCGAACCGGGCGACGGCGCGCGAGGTCGCGGACTTCCGCGCCGAAGGCGTCCGCACCGTCGAGATGGAGGCGGCCGCGTTGTTCGCGGTCGCCGAAGCACGGGCCGTGGAAGTCGCGAGCGCGGTCGTCGTCAGCGACGAGGTCACCCCAGACGGGATGCACTCCGACTACCTGAAGGCGCTACCCCGGTTGTTGGCGCTGCTCGAAACCGTGCTCGCCATGCTGCGGGACACCCCGTAGGGCACGGGTCAGACGAACTCGAGGCGCACCATCGGCGCGTTGTCGCCCGAACGGGGCCCGAGCTTCAAGATGCGCAGGTACCCGCCGTTGCGGTCCGCGTAGCGCGGCCCGATCTCGTCGAACAGCCGCTTGGCCGCGTCCTTGTCGTGGATGCGGGACACGACCAGGCGCTCCTTGTGGACACCGCCGTGCTTGGCTTTGGTCACGAGCTTCTCGACGTACGGGCGGAGCATCTTCGCCTTCGCCTCGGTCGTCGTGATCGCGCCGGCCTCGGAGATGATGAGGTGCGACGCGAGGTTCGCAAGCATCAGCTTCTGGTGCGCGGGGCTCCCGCCGAAGCGTTTGCCCTTCTTCGGAGCAGGCATGGCTTCGGTTACTCCTTGACGCGAAGCGACAAGCCGCGCTCGTCGAGCTTCTGGATGACCTCTTCGAGCGACTTGGCGCCGAAGTTGGTGATGGCGAGCAGGTCGTCTTCCGACTTCTGCACAAGCTGGCCGATCGAGTCGACCCGGGCCCGCTTGAGGCAGTTGCGGGGACGCTCCGAGAGGTCGAGCTCCTCGATCGGGAGATCGAGATCGGGCGACGTGGAAGTGGGCGACGCGATCTCACCGAGCTCCAGACCGCGGGGTTCCTCGGAGAGCTCGGCGACCAGCTCGACGAGCTTGCGCAACGTGTCGCCCGCCGACGACAGCGCGTCGCGCGGGTTGATCGAACCGTCGGTCTCCACCTCGAGCGTGAGCCGGTCGAAGTTGGTCGACTGCTCGACGCGGGTCGGGTCGATCGAGAACGACACCCGGCGCACGGGCGAGAAGATCGCGTCGACCGGGATCACGCCGATCGTCGTGGTGCGCTTGTTGCGCTCCGCCGACAGGTAGCCACGCCCCTGCTCGACCGTGAGGTCGAGAGCGAGGCGCCCGGAGGCGTTGACCGTCGCGATGAAGAGATCCGGATTCAAGATCTCGACGTCGGAGGTGGTCTGGATGTCGCCGGCGCGCACCTCGGCCGGACCGCGCTTGTCGAGTCGCAGCGTCACCGCTTCGTCCGACGTGCAACGCAGCACGAGATCCTTGAGGTTCAAGATGATGTCGGTGACGTCTTCCTTCACACCCTTGATGACGTCGAACTCGTGCAGGGCGTCGTCGAAACGCACCTGCGTGACCGCGGCACCGGGGATCGACGACAGCAACGTACGCCGGAGGCTGTTGCCGAGCGTGTGCCCGAACCCGGGTTCGAGCGGGGAGATCATGAAGCTCTGGGTGTTGCCCTCGGCCTCGACGGCTTCGATCTCGGGACGCTGAATGATGAGCATGGAGAAGGCCTCGCTTGCTTACTTCGAGTACAGCTCGACGATGAGCTGTTCGCGAACGGGGATATCAATCTGCTCGCGGAGCGGCAGATCGCGCACGGTCGCCTTGAACTCGCCCGCACTGACTTCGAGCCACTGGGGCGCGCTGCGGTCGAGGGTGTCGATGTTGTGACGGACGACGATCATCTTCTGCGCCTTGGCGCCGAGCGAGACGACGTCGTCCTTGCGCACCACGTACGACGGGATGGTGACGCGCTTGCCGTTGACGAGCACGTGACCATGACGCACGAACTGGCGGGCCTGACTGCGGCTCGACGCGAACGCGGTGCGGAACACCACATTGTCGAGACGGAGCTCGAGCAGGCGCAGCAGGTTCTCACCGGTGATGCCGGGCTGCTTGTTCGCCTTGGCGTAGATCAGTTGGAACTGCTTTTCGAGCAGACCGTAGATGCGCCGGCACTTCTGCTTCTCCCGCAGCTGGAGCAGGTACTCGCTGTCGCGCACCCGACCGCGGCCGTGCTGGCCCGGCGGGTACGGACGACGTTCGATCGGGCAGCGCATCGAG
The DNA here is from genome assembly GCA_038239145.1 of Acidimicrobiia bacterium. Taxonomy (GTDB): domain Bacteria; phylum Actinomycetota; class Acidimicrobiia; order IMCC26256; family PALSA-610; genus PALSA-610. The sequence goes on along the minus strand of JBBSFB010000001.1, from coordinate 16,188 downwards.
TCGCACTTGGTGCCTTTGAGGAATAACTTCATGCGCTCGCGTCGGCAGAGCCGGCAGACCGCGCCTGTATAACGCGCCATTATCGCTTCCCACCCATCAGACCCTCCGCCGCTTGGATTGACGGCAGCCGTTGTGCGGGATCGGGGTGACGTCCTTGATGCCGACGACCTCGATCCCGGCGTTCTGGATAGACCGGATCGCAGTCTCCCGACCGGAACCCGGACCCTTCACCGACACGTCGACCTTGCGGACGCCGTGCTCCATCGCCCGACGCGCCGCGGCCTCGGCCGCGAGCTGCGCCGCGAACGGTGTGCTCTTGCGCGAACCCTTGAAGCCCACGTTGCCCGAGCTCGCCCACGAGAGCGTGTTGCCCTGGAGATCCGTGAACGTGATGATCGTGTTGTTGAACGAAGACTTGATGTGAGCCATCCCGTAGGTGACGTTCTTCCGTTCCTTCTTCTTCGGCCGACGTCCGCCGGCAACAGGTTTCGCCACGCTCTCAGGCTCCGATTCGGGTGTTGGAAGTTCGCTGCGACGTCACGGTCACTTACGGGCTTTCTTCTTGCCGGCGACCGTCTTCTTCGGACCCTTGCGGGTACGTGCGTTCGTCCGGGTGCGCTGTCCGTGGACCGGCAGCCCCTTGCGGTGGCGCAGTCCTTCGTAACAGCCGATCTCCATCTTGCGCTTGATGTCTTGGCTCACCTGGCGGCGCAGGTCACCTTCCACCTTGAGGTTCTGGTCGATGTAGGTGCGCAGCCGCGCCACTTCTTCTTCGGTGAGGTCGCGCACACGGGTGTCGCGCGAGATCCCGGTCGCGTCGGTCACCTGCTGCGCGGTGTTCCGGCCGATACCGAAGATGTACGTGAGCGAGATCTCGAGTCGTTTCTCGCGGGGAATGTCGACGCCGGCGATACGGGCCATCTGCCGTTTCTCCTAACCCTGCCGCTGCTTGTGGCGCGGATCGTCGCAGATGATCCGCACCGAGCCGTGCCGGCGGATCACCTTGCACTTGTCGCACATCTTCTTGACCGAAGGACGAACCTTCATTGCCGTCACCTTCACTGTTGCGTCTGGCATCTCGCGCGTCTGGCGCGGTTGCGGGTTACTTGTAGCGGTACGTGATGCGACCGCGGCTGAGGTCGTAGGGCGTGAGCTCGACCTGCACCTTGTCGCCCGGTGCGATGCGGATGTAGTGCATCCGCATCTTCCCGGAAATATGGGCCAGCACCTTGTGCCCGTTCTCCAGCTCGACACGGAACATGGCGTTCGGCAGCGGTTCGACGACCGTACCTTCGACCAGGATCGTGTCATCCTTGGGCTTGGCCAGAGAGCATCACCTTCAGGGCTGGAGCGCGCCAGCGGACGTCCAATTTCTTGGGGTCCTGGGCGCGCGGAACGGGCAAGGAGCCGACCGAAAAGATTACCTGATCAGGGTGGTCACTGCCAAGCCACGTTCGTCACGGGAGCGTGAGGACCGTGGGGCCGTCGTCGGTGATGGCCACTGTGTGCTCGAAGTGCGCCGCCCGCGATCCGTCGGCGGTCACGACCGTCCAACCGTCGTCGAGGGTGTGGGTCGCCGGGCTGCCGGCGGTGATCATGGGCTCGATGGCGAGGACGATGCCGGTCCGCAGCTTCATCCCGCGTCCCGCCGGCCCGTAATTGGGGACGTCGGGCTCCTCGTGCATGGCCGTACCGATGCCGTGGCCCACGTACTCCCGGACCACCCCGAATCCGGCGGTGCGGGCCTCCTGCTCGGCCGCGGCACCGACATCGCCCAGGCGGTTGCCCGCGAACGTGGCCGCGATCGCGGATTCGAGGGCGGTGCGGGTGACGTCGATGAGCCGCCGGGACTCGGCGTCGACGGCGCCGACCGGGATCGTGATCGCGGCGTCGGCGTGCCAGCCCTCGATGATCGCCCCGCAGTCGATGGAAACGATGTCGCCCTCTTCGAGCACCCGAGGGCCGGGGATTCCATGCACGATCACCTCGTTCGGTGAGATGCAGGCCACCGCCGGGAACCCGTGATAGTTGAGAAAATTGGAGCGGGCGTTGCGGCGGTCGAGCACGTCGTGCGCAGCGCGGTCGAGATCGGCTGTGGTGGCTCCGGCGACCGCGACCCGCGTGCACGCCTCGTGCATCTCGGCCACCACCGCGCCGGCGCGACGCATCAACGCGATCTGAGGTGCAGTCTTGCGCAGGACCATTGGGACGCAGCCCTTACGTGAGCTGCTCGGCGCAGACCTTGAGAAGACGATCGAAGACCTCGTCGCCCTCGCCGACGCCGTCGACCACCGTGAGCAACCCGAGCGCGCGGTAGTACTCGACGATCGGGACGGTCTCTCGTTCGTAGAGCTCGAGCCTGCGTTCCACCGCGTCGTCGGTGTCGTCGTCCCGTTGGCGCACGCTGCCGCCGCAGGTGTCGCACACCCACGGATGCTCGGGCGGCAGGTTGACGTGGTACACGCGTTGGCAGTCCTCGCACACCCGCCGGCCCGCGATGCGGTCGAAGACAATCTCGCTCGGCACGTCGAGATCGATCACGAGATGCAACGGATCGCCGGCGATCACCCGGTCGAGCTCGCGGGCCTGGTGCAGCGTGCGGGGGAACCCGTCGAGGACGAAGCCACCGCCGAGCGGCCCACCCGGGACCATCGACTCTTCGATCACCCCCACGACGATCTCGTCGGGGACGAGATCGCCCGCGTCCATGTAGCGCTTGGCCTCGAGCCCGAACGCGGTCCCCTGTGATGCCTGCGTCCGGAACATGTCGCCGGTCGAGACGTGGATGACGCCGTAATGGTCCGCCAGACGGGTCGACTGGGTGCCTTTACCGGCACCCTGCCTCCCGAGCAGCACGAGTCGGGGATCTGAGGTCATAGGGCTAGGAGAGGAAGCCCTCGTAGTTCCGCATCATCAGTTGGCTGTCGAGTTGCTTCATGGTCTCGAGCATGACGCCGACCGCGATGAGGATGGTCACCCCACCGAACGGATCCTGGATGTTCCACGCCTTCAACACGATGAACGGGATGATGGCGATGACGGTCAGGTAGAGCGCGCCCGGCAGCGTGATCCGGTTGAGGACCTTGGCCAGGTAGCGCTCTGTGGGAGGCCCGGGCCGGATGCCGGGGATGAACCCACCCTGCTTGCGGATGATGTCGGCCTGCTGCTGCGGGTTGAACGCGATGGCCGTGTAGAAGTACGAGAAGAACATGATCAGGACGCCGAAGCAGATGATGTAGAACCAGCTCGTCGTAGCCTGACCGACGAGGTGGTCGTTGATCCACTTGCCGGCGCCCTTGGGCAGGATCGTCGCCGCGAGTGCCGGGAACGACAGCAGCGAGGTCGCGAAGATCACCGGGATAACACCCGACTGGTTGACCTTCAGCGGTATGTAGGTGCTCTGGCCACCGTACATTCGGCGGCCCACGACGCGCTTGGCGAACTGGACTGGTATTCGTCGCTGCCCCGACTCGATCAGCACGATCGCGTAGACGAGGCCGATCGCCAGGGCCAGGATCGCGATGAACTCGAACGTCGACTGCTTGAGGACCAATGAGCCCTGGTACGGGAGCCGCGACACGACCGACGTGAAGATCAGGATCGACATGCCGTTGCCGATCCCGCGCTGGGTGATCAGCTCGCTCAGCCACATCACCAGCGCGCACCCGGTCGTCCAGGTGATGATGATCATCAGCGCGCGGAACACCGTGAAGTGCGGGATGAGCACGGTCCCGACCGGCAGCGAGATGCCCGACTGACCGAGCAAACCACCGTTGCCGCTCTTCAAGACGAACACGAACGCGGTCGACTGCATCAGCGCGAGCGCGACCGTGAGGTAGCGGGTCCACTGCGTGATCTTCTTCTGCCCGGTCTGACCCTCGTTCTGCCATTCCTCGAGTTTGGGGATCACGACCCCGAGCAACTGCATGATGATCGACGCCGTGATGTACGGCATGATCCCGAGGAAGAACACCGAGACGGCGGTCAACGCGCCGCCGGAGAACAGGTTGAAGAGCCCGAGCACACCGCCGGCGCCCTTCGACTGCGACTGCAACTCCTGGACGGCTTTGAAGTCGACGTACGGGACCGGGATGTGCGAACCCATCCGGAACAAGAAGATGACGAAGATTGTGAACAGGATCTTGTTCCGCAGGTCAGCGACGCGGAACATGTTCTGGAGGCGCGAAAGCCCTGACATCACCGAGACCTCATGGGGTCGACGACCTCGTCACGACCGGAACAACCGGACGAGGCAGTGTAGCTAGCGGTTGGTGAGGGCATTCCCGCGAGCCGGCGGACGACCCGTGGGCCACGGGAGGGCCAGGACCTCGGTCGAGCCCCCGGCGGCCTCGATCGCCTGAACTGCGGCGGCCGAGAACGCATGGGCGCGTACGGTGAGCGATTTGGTCAGTTCGCCCCGAGCGAGAATCTTGACCAGGCCCCGCTTGGCCACGAGGCCACTGGCCCGGAGCGTGTCGGGAGTCACCTCGGCGCCGGCGTCGAAGCCGTCGAGCGTCGACAGGTTCACGACGTGGTACTCGATCCGGAAGGGGTTGTTGAAGCCCTTGGCCTTCGGGGTCCGGCGGTGCAACGGGGTCTGGCCACCTTCGAACCGGGCCGGCACGTTTCCGCGGGCGCCCTGGCCCTTGCTGCCGCGACCCGCGGTCTTGCCACCCTTGCCGCCGATGCCGCGTCCGACGCGCTTCTTCGCTCGGCGCGAACCGGGCGCCGGTTTCAAGTCGTGGATCTTCACGGAAGCTCCTCCACCGTTATGAGGTGCGGAACACGAGCGATCATGCCGCGCACCTCGGGCCGGTCGGGCAACGTGTTCGTCGATCCGATCCGGCGCAGACCGAGCGCGCGGAGCGTTCCGCGCTGCTTCGGCTTGATACCGATCTGTGAGCGCGTGAGCGTCACCTTTATCCCTGAAGTTCGGGCGTCACTCATTTGACCTCCGTCACCTCGAGCTTGCCGCGCTGACGTTCGCGGTACGCGTTGAGCATGCCCTTCGTCGCGACCTCTTCGGGCGACTTGCCCCGCAGCCGGGCGACGTCGTCGGGGCGGCGGAGCGCCATCAGTCCCTGCATCGTGGCCCGAGCGACGTTGATCGCGTTCGACGACCCGAGCGACTTGGCGAGCACGTCGTGGATGCCGGCGGCTTCGAGGATCGCCCGGGCGGCGCCGCCCGCGATCACTCCGGTACCGGGCGCGGCGGGCTTCATCAACACTCGGGCCGCGTCGTGCTGGCCCATGATCACGTGGGTGATCGTAGATCCCGCGAGCGGGACTGCGAAGAAGCTCTTACGCGCCTCTTCCATTCCCTTTTGGATCGCGGCCGGAACCTCTTTGGCCTTGCCGTAGCCAAGTCCGACGTTCCCGTTGCCGTCGCCGACCACCACGAGCGCGGTGAACGAGAAACGCCGGCCACCTTTCACGACCTTGGCGACGCGGTTGATCGAGATCACGCGTTCGTCGTACTGATCAGGCATGTGAGACCAATCCCTTAGAGAGTCAACCCGGCTTCGCGGGCGCCGTCGGCGACCGCGGCGACCCGGCCGTGATACTTGAATCCGCCCCGATCGAACACGACGGTGGAGATGCCGGCCGCTTTCGCCCGCTCACCGACCAGCGTCCCGATCTTCTTGGCGGCTTCGATCGTCGAGGTGGAACCGCCCCGCAGGTCTTTCTCCATCGTCGACGCGCTCACGAGCGTGATGCCCGCGAGGTCGTCGATGGCCTGCACGTAGATGTGCTTGCTCGACCGGAAAACCGCAAGGCGCGGCCGCTCGGCCGTGCCGGTGACCTTTTTGCGAACCCGGCGGTGGCGCCGGTCGCGGTGATCGGATTTCGTGAGGCGCATGGCGGAAACCCTCTGCTACTTCGCCGACTTGCCGGCTTTGCGCCGGACGTGCTCGCCGACGTAACGGATTCCCTTGCCCTTGTAGGGCTCGGGCTTGCGGACCTTGCGAATGTCGGCCGCGACCTGACCCACGAGCTGCTTGTCGTGACCACGCACGATGATGCGCGTGGGTTGCGGCACCTCGAACGTCACACCGTCGGGGGCGTCGAACTTGACCGTGTGCGAGTACCCGACCGAGAGCTCGATCGCGTTCGGGCCCTGCGCGGCGGCGCGGTAGCCGACGCCGATGATCTCGAGCTCCTTGGAGAAACCGTCGGAGACGCCGATCACCATGTTCGCGATCAACGTCCGCTGCAGACCGTGCAACGACCGGTTCGAGCGCGAGTCGTCGGCGCGGCTCACGTTGAGCGCGTCGCCGTCGCGTTCGATCGCGATGTCACCGACGATGCTGTACTCGAGCTGGCCCTTCGGGCCCTTCACGCGCACGGCGGAGCCGTCGATCGTCACTTCGACGCCGCTCGGGACGGTGATCGCTTGCTTACCGATACGCGACATGACGCAGCTCCGCTACCAGACCTGGCACAAGATCTCGCCGCCGACGCGGCGCTCGCGCGCCTCGCGGTCGGTCAATAGACCCTGATTGGTGGACACGATTGCGATTCCCATACCGCCGAGAACACGGGGGACGCCGTCGGCCTTCGAATACACACGGAGGCCGGGGCGCGAAACCCGCTTGATGCCGGAGATGGTCCGGCGGCGGTCACTCGAGTACTTCATCTTGATCGTCAGGCGCTTCCCGGGGCGGCTGGGATCGGCCGCCACATCGAAGCCCGTGATGTAGCCCTCGCGCTCCAAGATCACCGCGACGGCTTCCTTCAGCTTCGACGACGGCATGGCGACGTCGTCGTGGAACGCGACGTTCGCGTTCCGGATGCGCGTCAGCATGTCTGCGATCGGGTCGGTCATCGTCATCGCGAGTACCTCCCCTTCTCCCCGAGACCCATGATCACGAGGCCCATTACCACGAGCTCTTCGTCATGCCCGGGATCTCCCCGGCGTGGGCCATTTCGCGCAGGCAGAGCCGACAGAGACCGAAGTCCTTGTAGACCGAGCGCGCCCGACCGCACCGGCGACACCGCGTGTATCCGCGCACCTTGAACTTCGGTGTGCGCTGCTGCTTGTTGACGAGTGCCTTTTTGGCCATCGATTTACCCCTGCCCGTCGCGGCGGAACGGGAACCCGAGCACCCGCAGGAGCGCGAGCCCCTGGTCGTCGGTTTCCGCTGTGGTCACGATCGTTACGTTCATGCCGCGAACGCTGTCGATCTTGTCGTAGTCGATCTCCGGGAACACCAGTTGCTCGGTGAGACCGAACGTGTAGTTCCCGTGACCGTCGAACTGTTTCGGTGGCATCCCACGAAAGTCTCGGATGCGCGGGATCGCCAGGCTCACGAGCCGGTCGTAGAACTCCCACATCCGGTCGCCGCGCAAGGTGACCTTGGCGCCGATCTCGTTGCCCTCGCGGAGCTTGAAGCTCGCGATCGACTTCTTCGCCTTGGTGACCAGCGGCTTTTGGCCCGTGATGATCGTCAAGTCGGTGACCGCGCCATCGAGCAGCGACCGCTGCTGCGTGGCCCGACCGACACCCATGTTCACGACGATCTTGACCGGCTGCGGCACCTGCATCACGTTCGAGAGACCGAGGTCCTTCTGCAGTTGCGGCTTCAGCTCGTTTTCGAAGCGTTGCTTCAAGCGCGGGGTCTCGGTGGCAGTGGATGCCATCAGATATCGCCCCCGCACTTACGGCAGACGCGGTGTTTGGCGCCGTCGTCGGCGAAGCGGTACCCGATGCGGGTCGCGCCGCACTCCTTGCACCACAACGCCACGTTCGAGACGTGGATCGGCATCTCCTTGTCGATGATGCCGCCCTGCATGACCTGGCCCTTGGGCTTGGTGTGACGCTTCACCATGTTCATGCCGTCGACGATCACCTTATCGGTGGCGTTAATGACGCGCGTGATGGTGCCGCGCCGACCGATGTCCTTACCGGCGAGCACGACGACGTCGTCGCCCTTCTTCACTTTCATACTCACAACACCTCCGGCGCGAGCGACACGATCCGCATGAAGCGGCGGTCGCGCAGCTCGCGTCCGACCGGACCGAAGATGCGCGTGCCTCGCGGCTGCATCTGGTCGTTGATCAATACTGCGGCGTTCTCGTCGAAGCGGATGTAGCTACCGTCGGGACGGCGCTTCTCCTTCTTCGTACGCACTACCACGCACTTGACGACGTCGCCCTTTTTCACCGAGGCGCCCGGAACCGCGTCCTTCACGGTGGCGACGAAGATGTCGCCGATGCTCGCGTAGCGCCGGCGGGTCCCGCCGAGCACCTTGATGCAGAGCACCTCGCGTGCGCCCGAGTTGTCGGCGACCTTGAGTCGCGACTCCTGTTGGATCATCGGGCACGCTCCAGGACTTCCACGATCCGCCAGCGCTTGTTCTTCGAGAGCCGACGCGTCTCGGCCACCCGGACGCGATCACCTTCGCGCACGTCGTTCGCCTCATCGTGGGCGTAGAGCCGCTTCGTGCGCTGCATCGTCTTTTGGTAGCGACGGTGACGCACGCGGTCCACCACCGCGACGACGACGGTCTTGTCCATCTTCACCGAGACCGCGATGCCCTCACGGACCTTGCGGGAGTTACCCCGCTCGTCGACGCTCTCGTTCGTAGTGCTGTCGTTCGTAGTGCTGTCGTTCGTAGTGCTGTCGTTCGTAGTGCTGTCGTTCGTAGTGCTGTCGTCGGCCATCAGGCCTCCTGCCGATCTGCCTCGTGCGCCAGGATCTCGCGCTCACGCATCAGCGTGTGGATGCGCGCGATCTCGCGCTTGTAACTCGTGATCTCCGTGGTGCTGTCGAGCTGGCCGGTCGCAAGGTCGAGCCGGCGCTTCCACAGCTCCTGCTTCGCCTCCGACAAGCGATCGACGAGCGTCTCGTCGGTCAGCTCCCGCAACTCACTCGCCTTGGCCATCGCTATACCTCTTCTTCACGCACGATGAAGCGAGCGCGCATCGGAAGCTTGTGGATCGCGAGGCGCATCGCCTCGCGGGCGACGGGCTCCGGGACTCCGGAGAGCTCGAACAGCACCCGTCCTGGCTTGACGACCGCAACCCACTTCTCCGGGTTCCCCTTTCCGGAACCCATGCGGGTCTCGGCGGGCTTCTGCGTGATCGGCTTGTCGGGGAAGACGTTGATCCACACCTTGCCGCCACGCTTGATGTGGCGGGTCATCGCGATACGAGCGGCTTCGATCTGACGGTTCGTGAGCCATCCGGGCTCCAGGGCCTGGATGCCGAACTCGCCGAAGGCGAGACGCGTCCCACCCTTGGCCATGCCGGTCATACGGCCTCGTTGCACCTTGCGGTGCCGAACCTTGCGGGGCATCAACATCGGACGACCTACTCCTCGCCGCCGCGGAAGTGCGGGGTCTCGTGGTGCTCACGCGTGCGGCGCTCGATCTCTTCTTCTTCGGCCAGCAGGCGCTCGAGCTCGGGATCGGCCTCGCCCAACAGCGGCTTGGCCGGCGCGTCGTCGCCACCCTCGACGGCGTCGGGCGCGCCTTCCGGCGTGGTACCGGCTTCGCCACCCTCGGGAGCATCGGGCTTCCGCCGTCCGCCGCCTGCGCTCACGACCCGGCGCGCACCCGGCTGACCGGCAGTCTCGCCGACGGCCATCGCGGCCTCGCGTGCGATCTTGTCCTCGACCGCGCTCTTGTACGGGAGGATGTCGCCCTTGTAGATCCAGACCTTCACCCCGATACGACCGAACGTGGTCTTGGCTTCGGCGAGGCCGTAGTCGACGTCGGCGCGCAAGGTGTGCAGCGGCACCCGTCCTTCGCGGTACCACTCCTTGCGGCTCATCTCAGCCCCGCCCAGACGACCACTGCACTGCACCCGTACACCGAGCGCGCCGGCCTTCATTGCGGTCTGGACCGCGCGCTTCATCGCCCGGCGGAACGACACCCGACCGGTGAGCTGGTCGGCGACACCCTGGGCGAGCAGCATCGCGTCGATCTCGGGCTGCTTGATCTCTTGGATGTTGAACTGGATCTTCGGGTTGCCGCTGATCTTGCGCAGTCCTTCGCGCAAGCGCTCGGCCTCGGCGCCGCGACGACCGATCACGATGCCCGGGCGGGCCGTGTACACGTCGATGCGCAGGCGGTCGCCGGTGCGCTCGATCTCGACCCGGCTCACCGCGGCGCGTTCCAGCTGCTTGCGCAGGTAGTCGCGGATCTTCCAATCCTCGATGAGGAACTCTCGGTATTCCTTCTTCGGCGCGATCCACCGGGACTTCCACTCGGTGGTGATGCCGAGCCGGAACCCGTACGGGTTGACTTTTTGACCCATGACTATTCCTTCTCGGCTTCGGGCTCGGCTTCGGGCTCGGCTTCGGATTCTGCTGATGCGTCGGTCTCCGCGGCGGCCAGCGCCTCGTCGGTGATCGCTTCGGCGATCTCCGGTTCGGGCTCCCCGACCTCGGCGACGGCGGTTTCCGGCTCTTCCACTTCGGTTGCTACTTCGGGCTCCGGCGCACGTGACCTGCGCACGCGCTCGGCCCGCCGGCGCTGGGACACCGCGGCGCCCCGTCCGGTCGCCTCTTCACGCCGGCGCCGCTCTTCGAGCTCTTCCACGGCGAAGCGCTCGAGCACGATCGTCACGTGCGAGGTGCGCTTGCGGATGCGGAAGTAACGGCCGCGCGCTCGGGGCTGTCCGTGCTTGCGGGTGGGGCCTTCGTCGGCCCAGGCCAGTGCCACGAAGAGCTCGTCGGCTTCGAACGCGTTGTTGTGCTCGCCGTTGGCGATCGCCGAGCGCAGCAGCTTCTGCACGTCGGCGGCCGCGTCCTTCTCGCACAACTGCAGCACCCGGTCGGCATCGTCGACGGGAAGGCCGCGCACGAGCTCCAGGACCTGACGGATCTTGTACGGCGAAGTGTGGAGGTACCGGACCGTGGCGCGGACGCTCGGGTTCGGCGTGGCGCTCGTCGTGGTGTTTGCCATCAGCGCCGGCTCGATCGCTCTTGGCCGGCGTGATAACGGAAGATCCGCGTCGGCGCGAACTCGCCGAGCTTGTGGCCGACCATCGCCTCGGTGACGTACACCGGCACGTGCTTGCGACCGTCGTGCACCGCGAGCGTGTGACCGACCATGTCGGGCGTCACCGTGCTCCGGCGCGACCACGTCTTGATGACCTTGCGGTCGCCGGCCGCGTTCATCGCATCCACCTTTTCGGCAAGGTGGTCGTCGATGAACGGACCCTTCTTCAAACTGCGGGGCATTTATATGTCTCCTTCGCTTCGCTGCATCCGCACGGAACAACTACCTCCGTGCGCCGCGCGTACGTCGCCGGCGAATGATGAGCTTGTCGCTCGACTTGCCCTTCTTGCGGGTACGACCTTCGGGCTTTCCCCAAGGCGACACGGGGTGCCGTCCACCGGAGCTCTTGCCCTCGCCACCGCCGAGCGGGTGGTCGACGGGGTTCATCGCGACACCGCGGGTGTGCGGGCGCTTGCCCTTCCAACGGTTGCGGCCGGCTTTTCCGATCGAGATCAGCCCCGACTCACTGTTGCCGACCGAGCCGACGGTCGCCCGGCAGTCGATCGGTACGCGCCGCATCTCGGTCGAGGGGAGTCGCAACGTTGCGAACAGACCCTCCTTGGCGATGAGCTGGATGGCCGTTCCCGCGCCGCGGCCCATCTTGGCGCCGCCGCCCGGCTTGAGCTCGACGTTGTGCACCGTCGTGCCGACGGGGATGTAGCGCAACGGCAAGGCGTTGCCGACCCGGATCTCGCTGCCCTGGCCGCTCTGCACCAAGGCGCCGACCTCGAGACCCTGAGGGGCGATGATGTAACGCTTCTCGCCGTCGAGGTAGTGCAACAGCGCGAGGCGCGCATTGCGGTTCGGGTCGTACTCGATCGCGGCGACCTTGGCCGGGACACCGTCCTTGTTCCGGCGGAAGTCGACGATGCGGTAGCGCTGCTTGTGGCCACCACCGCGGTGTCGCGCAGTCATGCGGCCGTACGAGTTGCGTCCGCCGGTCTTCGGCTTCGGCTTCGTCAGCGACTTCTCGGGTTTCGTCTTCGTGACCTCGGCGAAGTCGGACGAGCTCTGGAAGCGGCGCCCGGGACTCGTCGGTTTGCGTTTGCGAATGGGCATCGTCAGCTCCCGAAGATGTCGATGCGTTCCTCGCCGGCGGCGAGGGTGACGATGGCCCGCTTCTGGCGCGCCGGAGCGTTGTAGGCGCCGGTGCTGCGATTGCGCGTGCGCTTCGCCTTGCGGTTGATGGTGTGGACCTTTTCGACCCGGCGGGCGAACAGTTGCTCGACCGCGGTACGGATCTCGATCTTGTTGGCGTTCTGCGCCACGATGAACGTGTAGACGTTCGCGTCGTAGCCCGCGTACGACTTCTCGGACACGACCGGCTTGATGATGATGTCGCGCGGGTCCTTACTCATCGTCGCCAGCCTCATCGGTCGGGGCGCCGCTCGAGACGCTCGCCTTCGAGCCACTGAGCCGGGCGATCGTGGTCTCGAGCGCGGGCTGAGAGAACACCAGCCAGTCGTTGAGCAGCACGTCGTAGGTGTTCAGCTCTTCCGGCAGGACGATCTGCACGCGGTCGCCGAGGTTGCGCAGCGACTTCCATGCGTTCTCGTCGGAGCGGAAGAGCACCACGAGCACGCGGTCTTCCCGCTGACCCTTGGTGCGCAGGCCGATCGCCTGCAGCAGCTTGACCGCGTCCTTTGTCTTCGGTGCGTCGATCGCCCAGTCGTCGACGACGACGACCTTCGCCTCCGACGCCCGATCCGACAGTGCCGAACGCAGCGCGAGTTGCACCATCTTCTTGGGGGTCCGTTGCGAGTAGTCGCGCGGCTTCGGGCCGTGGGCCACGCCGCCACCCCGCCACTGCGGGGCTCGGATGGAACCCTGACGGGCGCGACCCGTACCTTTTTGCCGCCACGGCTTCGCACCGCCGCCCCGCACCTCGGCGCGGGTCTTGGTGCTGTGCGTACCCGAGCGCTTGGCCGCGAGCTGCGCGGTGACGACCTGGTGCATGACCGCGACGTTCGGCTCAATGCCGAAGATGCGGTCGGGCAACTCGATCGTGGCGCCGTCGCCACCCGTCGCCGTCTTCATCGTGAGCGAGCTCACGCCTTCACCCCCGACTTCACCGCGTTGCGTACGAATACGATGCCGCCGGACGGGCCGGGAACCGCGCCCCGGATGAGCAGCAGGTTGCGCTCCGCATCACCTTCGACCACTTGCAGGTTGAGCGTGGTGGTGCGCACGTTGCCCATCTGCCCGGCCATCTTCATGCCCTTGAACACGCGAGCCGGCGTGGCGCAGGCGCCGATCGAACCGGGAGCGCGGTGCTTCTTGTGGTTACCGTGCGACGCGCCCTGGCCCGAGAAGTTGTGACGCTTCATCACACCCGCGAAGCCGTGGCCCTTGCTGATACCCGTGATGTCGACCCGTTCGCCCGCCGTGAATACGTCGGCTTTCAGGATCTGCCCGAGCTCGAAGCCCGAAAGATCGACGACGCGCAGCTCGGCGAGGTACTTGGTCGGGTCGGCGTTCGCTGCCTTCAGATGCCCCAGCTCGGGCTTGGAGAGCCGTTGGGCCTTGGTATCGCCGAAGGCGAGTTGGACCGCGGCGTAGCCATCGCGCTCGGGAGTCTTGATCTGGACCACACGACAGGGCCCGGCCTCGATGACGGTCACCGGAACTATCCGGTTCCCCTCGTCGAAGACCTGGGTCATGCCGAGTTTTCGGCCCAGGATCCCTTTGTTCGCCATTGTCGACTCCGGGTTGCATGTTGCTCGGACTGGGTCACGCCGGCGGCGGATGGTCCGCGCCCACGCGAACGCTCCGCTCGGAGTGTCCGGGCGGAGCGTGATCTCGGTTGTGCCGCGCGGTTCCGCCGGAAACGGGGCCTACGCGGGCCTCGGTTGAAGTCGCGTCGCACCCGAGGCCGGGAGGGCAACGCGACGGGTCGCGATATGCGGCCCGTTAGAGCCCGATGAGGTTATCAAGTCGCCAACCCGCCCGCCATCCCAGCCGAGACCCGGCACCCTGATCAGGACCGGCCCGCCTCGAGTCAGGCCTAGCCCGCTCGCAAGTCAGGCCTAGCCCGCTCGCAAGTCAGGCTGGAAGCCGTCGAGCGAGGGGCGAGGAAAGCACTCTCCTTCGGGCGGGTTCGAGCCCTTTGGTTTGGACGGCGGGTGGGTCCGTTTGGCCACCAGGATCTGTTCGGTGTCCGATACGACCTCGAACTCGCTCGCCAACAGGTCCTGCAGCAACGCCTGGTCCCGGGGGCTCGTGAGGACGGCCCGATCGAGTACCAGGTACTGCACCGTGGCCGGATCGGTGAGGTTCTCGCCCCGGACGCCCCAGTTGACGTTGCACCACGGGACGGGGAACTCGTAGATGCCGGCCCGGTGGGTCATGTGCGTGTCGATGTTGTACGCAACGCTTGCCGACGCCTGGTCGGGTACCGACTTGATCGCCGCGACCCTCACCGGAACGCGCGGATCGGGTTGGAGCGGCCACGTTCCGTCGCGGTAGTGGCGCGAGTACTGCGCACAGCCCAAGGTCAAGCTGGCGATCATCGCGGCCACGAGCACAACGGTGACCATCGTCGTCAGAGTGAGGACCCGGTATTTCGACCGCTTCGAGATCCATCCGATGGCCTCGACGGTGGCCAGCGCACAGCCCGCGACGACGATCGCGGAGTAGTGGAATCGGTAGTCGCGGGTGTACGGGAACGACGACACGACGTTGATGAAGATCGTCGGCGCCGCGACGGCGAGCACGCGCCAGTCGAGCAACGGGACGAACGCCCACGGGGCCAAGACGTTCCAATACCAGTTCTTGCGATCCTTCGCCTCGGCCAGGCGCCACGTCTTGTTCGGGTGCCGCACCGAGTTGAACACGACCTCGGTCGGGGACTTGCCCAGGTCGCCGAAGAAGCTGTCGTAGAAGGGTCCGATCCCGTTCTGGCTCGGGATGAGCACCCGCGTCGCGAAAAGGAAGTACACCGTCGAGACCGCAGCGACGATCGCGCCCCGCCGGCGGTCGCCGCGGAACACGAGGATGATCCCGAGCGCCGCGATCGCGAGTGCGAGATCCTCCTTGCAGAGGACCGCAAGCACCGCCGCGACCGTGAACACCTTCCAACGCTTGTTCCGGGCCGCCCAGTAGGCGAAGAGCAAGGGTCCGATGGCGACGGCGTCGGGGTGGAAGAACTCCCATGTCAACCACTGGTACGTCGGGTTGAGGAGAAGAGCGGCCGCGAGCGCAACCCCGGCCCACTTCGACCGCAGCACGTCCCGGGCGAGCAGGAAGATCGCTACCGCCCCGCTGGCCTGCGCGAGCACCTGGACGACGAGCAGGAAGATCGGCCCCGCTCCGAGCCAATAGAAGGGCGCAAGCGCGAGCAGGAAGATGTTGGCGTGATGCCCGAACAGCTCGAGCCCGCGGATCGTGACGAAGGGATCCTTGAACCGGGAGAGCAGCCACGTGCCCTGGTCGTAGATGCCGAGGTCGAAACCAAACGTGCCGAAGCGGTCGTACCGCAGCATCGGCAGGTGGATGAACTCGAAGGACCACACCGCCACCAGAAACGCGAGCACACCTTCGGGTGCGCCCCATCCCGCGACCGTATGCCCGAGGCGCGGCGACGGAATCGATTCCGGGTCGACCGCAGTTTCGGCGGCCGATGCGTCGGGGCCGACGGTGGGAGGACCCTCGCCCGCAACCGCCTCGTCCACCGGAGGATTCTCGCGCGCAGAACGCGCGGGAGGTGTCTAGGCCTGCTGCATCTTCAGTTCGATGTCGACACCGGCCGGGAGGTCGAGACGCTGGAGCGCTTCGACGGTCTTTCCGGTCGGCTCGACGATGTCGATCAAGCGTTTGTGGATCCGCATCTCGAAGTGCTCGCGGCTGTCCTTGTCGACGTGCGGCGACCGGATGACCGTGTACTTGCGAATCTCCGTCGGGAGCGGCACCGGACCGCGCACCTTGGCCTGCGTACGGATCACCGTCTCGACGATCTTCTTCGTCGACTGGTCGATGACCTCGTGGTCATACGCCTTCAGCCTGATGCGGATCTTCTGTCCCGACGGACCTGCCATGCGGAATCCCTACTTCTCGATTTTGACGACGCGGCCGGAACCCACAGTACGGCCACCCTCACGGATCGCGAAACGCAAGCCCTCATCCATCGCGATCGGCTTCCCCAACTCCACCGACATCTCGGTGTTGTCCCCCGGCATCACCATCT